>NZ_JANCOB010000004.1:0-389189 GCF_024296565.1 Klebsiella sp. SWET4
AGGATGAGAAGCTTCGACTAAGGTTCGACTCGAGCGCCAGCGAGAGAACGTTGCCGCAGGCAATGGTCCGAAGGGCGAGGAGCGATAGCGACGAGTTATCCTTCCCCCTCTATTCTCGCGCTCTCTGCAACCACCTGTACTGCTACCTCCTCGCTCGCGCTTCGCTTAGCGAGGCTACAAGCACTGTTTTGCTACCCCCTCGCTCGCGCTTCGCTTAGCGAGGCTACAGGTGGCGCCGTCTGGTAGCCCGGACAGGTGCGCAGCACCGCCTCCGGGAAACTCACAGCGGTGGCAAACGCCTTTTTACCGGCGAGCTTTTCACCACCGAGGTGTTACACTGCGCATACTCGGCCAGACCGTCCAGCAGGGTATCCAGCTGGGCAATATCGCGCACCACGAGGCGCATCACGAAACAATCTTCCCCGGTCACTTTGTCACTTTCAATGCATTCCGGCATCGCCTGGATATATTTATCCACTTTCTGCAGCAGCCCAGGCAGCGGCCGGACCCGCACCAGCGCCTGGAGGCTGTAGCCCAGCGCGGCGAGATTCACCCGCGCACCATAGCCCTGAATGACGCCCCGCTCCTCCAGGCGCTTCACCCGCTCGGCCGTGCTCGGCGAGGTCAGCCCTACTCGCGCGCTCAATACCTTTAGCGAGACTCTGGCATCCTGAGTCAGGCAAGTGAGGATGGCCCGGTCAATTTCATCAAGTACGTCATTCATGTTTTTCACCTAATTATAAAAGGCATTCGCGTCTTTCTACCTTAATTCAGCCATATCACCCTGTCAGGGTTTTTCGCACAATAACTGAAAAATGATGGAGGTGAAAAATGCAACTTACCCGCGGCGTCTGGCAAATGAGCCTGGCAATGATAATCTCCGGCTCGATCGGCGCGTTCGTGCTGCTCTCTGGTTTGCCGGTGATGGATGTGGTGTTCTGGCGCTGCCTGATTGGCGCGCTAACCTTACTGGTGTTTATCGTGTTAAGCGGCCAGCCCTTCAGCCGGCTAACGCGTTTCACTCTCGCTCTGGCAGTAATTGGCGGCGCGGCGCTGGTCGTCAACTGGCTGCTGCTGTTTGCCGCCTATTCGCGGATCTCAATCGGTATGGCCACCGTGGTCTATAACACCCAGCCGTTTATGCTGGTACTGATGGGGATGGTGCTGGGGGAACGGGTCAGCGCCGTGAAATGGGGATGGCTACTGCTGGCCTTTGGCGGCGTAGTGATCCTGTTGTCAAGCGAGCTGACGTCTGCGCATGGAGAGGGGCTTACCACCGGCGTTTTGCTGGCGCTGGGCGCGGCATTCTTCTATGCCCTGACCGCCATTATCGCGCGCAAATTGCATCCGCTCCCCGCGCAGCATATCGCCTTTATTCAGGTGCTCGTTGGCGTCGTGATGCTGCTGCCGCTGGTGCATGCCCCCGAATGGACGGCCAGCTTCCCCTGGCGCTATCTGCTGATCCTCGGCATCGTCCATACCGGGATCATGTATCAGCTTTTATATAGCGCGATACAGAAACTGCCGACGCCCATTACCGGTTCGCTCTCCTTTATTTATCCGCTGGTGGCAATGGTGGTCGACTATCTGGTCTTCCACCATGCGTTGACCCCTGTGCAGTTGATTGGCGGGATGCTTATTCTGTTTGCCGCCGCAGGGAATAACCTCGGCTGGGGCGAAAAAAACCCCGCCGCGGCGGGGTCAGTGAGCAGTCGCGGGCCAGTTAGCGACGGGCGCGGACAATCTGGTATTTGCGCGTCAGGTATTCGACCGGCGCGCTCCAGATATGAACCAGACGGGAGAACGGGAACAGCAGGAACAGGGTCATGCCCAGCACCAGATGAACGCGGAAAATAAATGCCACGCCATCCAGATGCTGTGACGCGCCGCCGTGGAACGTCACCACCGACTGCGCCCAGCCAACCAGCTTCATCATTTCACTGCCGTCCATATGCTGGGCTGAGAATGGGATCGTCAGCAGGCCGAGCGCACACTGCACCATCAGCAAGGAGAGGATCAGAATATCCGCTCCGGTGGTGGTGGCGCGAACGCGCGGGCTGAGCAGACGACGCTTGAGCAGCAGTAACCCGCCCACCAGGGTCATCACGCCGCAGGCGCCGCCGGCGATCATCGCCATCTTCTGCTTGACGTCGATCGGCAGAAAGGACTCATACATCCAGTGCGGGGTCAGCATGCCGAGGAAGTGGCCGGCGAAAATACCCAGGATGCCGATATGGAACAGGTTCGACGCCAGGTTCATCCCCTTACGGTCCAGCATCTGGCTGGAGGCGGCGCGCCAGGTGTACTGGCCATAGTCATAGCGCAGCCAGCTGCCGATCAGAAACACCGAGCCCGCAATGTACGGATAAATGTCAAAGAAGAACATATTCAGGAAGTGCATTATTGCTGTCCTCCGTTAGAGATATTCAGATATTGCGGGGCTACGGCTCCGGCAAAACGACGCTGGTGAGCGGAAATTTCCGACTCGCCGCAGCCCTGGTCGGCAAAGAATTTGACCTGTTCTTCTTCCCAGACCGCATCCAGCGCCTGCGGCGTATCGTCGCGCGCCTCGTCGGCAATCTTCTCCGCCACCTTCTGACTGTCGACCTGGGTATTGGCCAGCTTCAGCAACAGCTCGAACAGCACCGCATAGCGACTTTCGCGCTGCTGCAGGCGCGCGCTGAGCAGGCCGAGGATCGGCGCGACGTCCCGCAGGCCGCCGAGCGCTTCCTCTTCCGGCAGTTGCGCCAGATACTCCAGATACAGCGGCAGATGATCCGGCAGCTCGTGGCTGTCAAGCAGCAGACCGTGGCGCTCATACTGCGCCATCAGATCCACCATCGCCTGTCCGCGATCGCGGGATTCGCCGTGGACATGTTCAAACAGCAGCAGCGAGGTGGCGCGGCCGCGGTCAAACAGTTCGCTATAGGCCGCCTGGGCGTCCAGCGGATCCTGAGCCACTAAATCGCGCAGGAAAACGCCCAGCGCGTGGGCATCCTCTTTGCTGAGTTTCTCTGATGACGCGAGCGCCTCGAACATCTCCTGCTGATGCTGCCATAAGGCAGCGTCAGGGTATTCGAGCAGACGCGACATAATCACGAGTTCAATCATGCGTGCGGCTCCGTTTTGCTGGTCACGTCGATAGCGTCGATGCGACGGCTGTTGAACAGGTTGAACTGGCTGTCCGAGCCGTGGCAGCCATCGCCAAAGCTGAAGCCGCAGCCGTTTTTCTCCGGAAACGCTTCTCGCGCCTGTTCACGGTGGCTGCTCGGCACCACGAAACGATCTTCGTAGTTAGCGATCGCCAGATAGCGGTACATCTCCTGGGCCTGCGCTTCGCTCAGCCCCACCTCTTCCAGCGCGCGGGTATCGACGACGCCGTCAACGGTTTCCGCACGTTTATAGTGGCGCATCGCCAGCATGCGTTTCAGGGCCAGCAGGACCGGCTGGGTATCGCCCGCGGTCAGCAGGTTCGCCAGGTATTGCACCGGAATACGCAGGCTTTCCACGTCCGGCAGAATACCGTTGCTACCCAATTCGCCAGCGTCCGCAGCCGACTGAATTGGCGACAGAGGCGGCACGTACCAGACCATTGGCAGGGTGCGATATTCCGGGTGCAGCGGCAGGGCCAGCTTCCAGTCCATCGCCATTTTGTAGACCGGCGACTGCTGCGCAGCCTCAATGACCCCCTGCGGTACGCCATCTTTTAACGCCTGTTCAATCACTTTTGGGTCGTTTGGATCGAGGAACACATCCAGCTGGCGCTGATACAGATCTTTCTCGTTCTCGGTGCTGGCGGCGTTTTCAATCGCATCTGCGTCATACAGCAGTACGCCAAGGTAGCGGATACGGCCCACGCAGGTTTCGGAGCACACCGTCGGCATTCCGGATTCAATACGCGGGTAGCAGAAGATGCATTTCTCGGATTTCCCGCTCTTCCAGTTGAAATAGATCTTCTTGTACGGACAGCCGGTGATACACATCCGCCAGCCGCGGCACTTGTCCTGGTCGATCAGTACGATGCCGTCTTCTTCACGCTTATAGATAGCGCCGCTCGGGCAGGTCGCGACGCAGGCCGGGTTCAGGCAGTGCTCGCACAAGCGCGGCAGATACATCATGAAGGTGTTTTCGAACTGACCGTACATCGCCTTCTGCATGTTGTCGAAGTTCTGATCTTTGGCGCGTTTTTCGAACTCGCCGCCGAGGATCTCTTCCCAGTTCGGACCGCTGGTGATCTTGTCCATCCGCTGGCCGGTGATCAGCGAGCGCGGGCGGGCGATCGGCTGATGTTTGCTTTCCGGCGCGTTATGCAGATTCTGGTAGTCATAATCAAACGGCTCGTAGTAATCATCGATCCCCGGCAGATGCGGGTTGGCGAAGATTTTACCCAGCAGCATCGCGCGGTTGCCCATGCGCGGCTGCAGTTTACCGTTGATTTTGCGGATCCAGCCGCCCTTCCATTTTTCCTGGTTTTCCCAGTCGTTCGGAAAGCCAACGCCAGGTTTGCTCTCCACGTTGTTGAACCAGGCGTATTCCATCCCTTCCCGGCTGGTCCAGACGTTTTTACAGGTCACCGAACAGGTATGGCAGCCGATGCACTTATCGAGATTCAGCACCATGCCGACTTGTGAACGAATTTTCATTTTACGCTCTCCTGTACCTGGTCGTTGCCTTCGCCGTCTAACCAGTTAATGTTCTTCATCTTACGTACCACTACAAACTCATCGCGGTTGGAGCCGACGGTACCGTAGTAGTTAAAGCCATAGGCCAGGTGGCCGTAGCCGCCGATCATGTGGGTCGGTTTTGGCGTAATACGGGTGACGGAGTTGTGGATCCCCCCGCGCTGACCGGTGATTTCAGATCCCGGCAGGTTCACGATGCGTTCCTGCGCGTGATACATCATGGTCATCCCGGCCGGTACACGCTGGCTCACCACCGCACGCGCCGTCAGGGCGCCGTTGGCGTTAAACACTTCGATCCAGTCGTTATCTTCGATACCCAGATCTTTCGCATCCGCTTCGCTCATCCAGACGATCGGCCCGCCGCGCGACAGGGTCAGCATCAGCAGGTTATCGCTGTAGGTCGAGTGGATACCCCATTTCTGGTGCGGGGTCAGGAAGTTCAGCGCCTTCTCCGGGTTGCCGTTGGACTTCTCGCCCATCACCGCTTTCACCGAACGGGTGTCGATCGGCGGACGATAGACCAGCAGGCTTTCACCAAAGTCGCGCATCCACTGATGATCCTGATACAGCGATTGACGGCCGGACAGCGTCCGCCACGGGATCAGCTCGTGAACGTTGGTATACCCAGCGTTATAGGAGACATGTTCATCTTCCAGGCCAGACCAGGTCGGGCTGGAGATAATCTTCCGCGGCTGCGCCTGAATATCGCGGAAGCGGATCTTCTCGTCTTCTTTGTTCAGCGCCAGGTGCGCGTGCTCGCGACCGGTGATCTCGCTCAGCGCTTTCCACGCCTTCACCGCCACCTGACCGTTGGTCTCCGGCGCCAGGGTGAGGATCATTTCCGCGGCGTCGATGGCCGTTTCCAGCTTCGGCTGGCCTTTCGCCGGGCCTTCCGCCTTGGTGTAGTTGAGCTTACGCAGCAGGTCCATCTCGCTCTGGGTGTTCCAGGCGATGCCTTTTCCGCCGTTGCCGATGGTTTCCAGCAGCGGACCGATCGAGGTGAAACGTTCGTAAGTCGCCGGGTAATCACGCTCAACCGGAATAATATGCGGCGCGGTTTTCCCCGGGATGAGATCGCATTCGCCTTTTTTCCAGTCTTTGACATCCAGCGGCTGCGCCATTTCCGCGGCGGAGTCGTGCTGGATCGGCAGCGTGACGACGTCGGTTTCTTTGCCGAGGTGGCCCACGCAGACTTCAGAGAATTTCTTCGCGATACCTTTATAGATATCCCAGTCGCTCTTCGATTCCCAGGCCGGGTCAACGGCGGCCGACAGCGGGTGAATAAACGGATGCATATCCGAGGTATTCATGTCGTCTTTTTCGTACCAGGTGGCGGTCGGCAGCACGATGTCGGAGTAGAGACAGGTGCTCGACAGACGGAAATCGAGGGTCACCACCAGATCCAGTTTGCCGTCGAGGCCGTTATCCCGCCATTCGACTTCTTCCGGCTTCACGCCGCCCTGCTTGCCGAGGTCTTTGCCCTGAATGCCGTTCTCGGTACCCAGCAGGTACTTGAGCATATACTCATGGCCTTTACCGGAGGAGCCCAGCAGGTTGGAGCGCCAGATAAACAGGTTACGCGGGTGGTTTTTACCATTTTCCGGCTGCTCGGCCGCAAAGCGAATCGAGCCCTCTTTCAACGACTTCACGGTGTAATCCACCGGGGTCATGCCGGCTTTTTTCGCTTCATCAGCGATACGCAGCGGGTTCACCCCTAACTGCGGCGCAGACGGCAGCCAGCCCATGCGCTCTGCGCGCACGTTAAAGTCGATCAGGTGGCCGCTGTAACGGGATTTATCCGCCATCGGCGACAGCAGTTCCTGCGCGGTCACGGTTTCATAACGCCACTGGCTGGAGTGGTTATAGAAGTACGAGGTACTGTTCATGTGACGTGCCGGACGCTGCCAGTCAAGGGCGAACGCCAGCGGCTGCCAGCCGGTCTGCGGACGCAGTTTTTCCTGGCCCACATAGTGCGCCCAACCGCCGCCGCTCTGACCGACGCAGCCGCAGAAGACCAGCATATTGATCAGGCCGCGGTAGTTCATGTCGAGGTGGAACCAGTGGTTGAGGCCCGCCCCGACGATAATCATCGAGCGACCATGGGTCTTATCGGCGTTATCAGCAAATTCGCGTGCAGTGCGGATGATGTGCGCGCGGGAGACGCCGGTGATCTTCTCCGCCCAGGCCGGGGTGTAGGCTTTCATGTCATCGTAGCCGGTGGCGCAGTTTTCATCGTTCAGACCGCGTTCCAGGCCATAGTTGGCCATGGTCAGATCGTAAACGGTGGTCACCAAAGCGGTGGAGCCGTCGGCCAACTGCAGGCGTTTGGCCGGCAGTTTGTGCAGCAGAATATTTTCGAGGTCGACTTTGTTGAAGTGCTCAGAACCTTCGCCGCCGAAGTAAGGGAAGCCGACGTTCGCCACTTCATCATGGCTGCCCAGCAGGCTCAGACGCAGCTCAATCTCTTCGCCAGTTTTACCGTCGCGCTGTTCGAGGTTCCATTTGCCTTTGTCGCCCCAGCGGAATCCGAGGGAACCGTTCGGTACGGTCATGTCGCCCTTCTCGTCAAAGGCGACGGTTTTCCATTCCGGATTGTTCTCCTGACCAAGGGAATCCACGAGGTCGGAGGCGCGCAGCGTACGGCCAGCGGCATAATAACCGTCGCGCTCCTCGAGCATCACCAGCATCGGCATATCGGTATAGCGGCGCACATAATCGGTGAAGTACTGGCTCGGTTTATCGAGATGGAACTCGCGCAGCATCACATGGCCCATCGCCAGCGCCATCGCGGCATCGGTACCCTGCTTCGGCGCCAGCCACAGATCGCAGAGTTTGGCGATTTCGGCGTAGTCTGGGGTGATCGCCACGGTTTTGGTGCCTTTGTAGCGGACTTCGGTAAAGAAGTGGGCATCCGGGGTACGGGTCTGCGGCACGTTGGAGCCCCAGGCGATAATGTAGCTGGAGTTATACCAATCCGCCGATTCGGGGACGTCGGTCTGTTCGCCCCAGGTCATCGGCGAAGCTGGCGGCAGGTCGCAGTACCAGTCGTAGAAGCTCAGGCAGGTGCCGCCGATCAGCGACAGATAACGGGCGCCGGAGGCGTAGGAAACCATCGACATCGCCGGGATCGGCGAGAAACCGGCCACGCGGTCCGGACCGTAAGTTTTGACGGTATAGACGTTGGAGGCGGCAATCAGCTCATTCACTTCCTGCCAGGAGGAGCGGACAAACCCGCCGCGACCGCGAGCCTGTTTGAAGCTTTTGGCTTTGTCGGCGTCTTCAATAATCGAGGCCCATGCCTCAACCGGATCGCTATGCTGAACTTTCGCTTCCCGCCACATCTTCATCAGACGTTTACGCATCAGCGGGTATTTCAGGCGGTTCGCGCTGTACAAATACCAGGAGTAGCTGGCACCGCGCGGGCAACCGCGTGGTTCGTGGTTCGGCAGGTCCGGACGGGTGCGCGGGTAGTCAGTCTGCTGCGTTTCCCAGGTCACCAGACCGTTTTTCACATAAATCTTCCAGCTGCATGAGCCGGTGCAGTTGACACCGTGAGTGGAACGCACAATTTTGTCATGCTGCCAACGTTGACGGTATCCATCCTCCCAGTCCCGGTTGGTGTTTAGAAGCTGGCCGTGCCCATCGGCAAAGGTTTCACCCTTCTGTTTGAAGTAGCGAAACCGGTCCAGGAATTTACTCATCGGGTTTCTCCTGATATGGAGCCTGACGGCTCTCTGATAAATCGACATTGCTGGATTTGCAGCGAAGGTAACGCTATGAAAGAGGGCGAGAATTGATGGCGATCAATCCGGACTGGCTTGTCAAAGCGGAGGGAAACCGCGATTACCACCAAGGTGGTATGAGATACTATTTTTTAATTTTATGTTTTATAAGCTCTTTTTCCTAAAAAGCCGTCATCATGGAAGGATTTGTTAACAAAGGAGGTATTAAGGGGTAGAGCCGTTTCGCTGGCAAGCCGTCCCTTCCCGGCTCTGTGGCCAATATGAATCAAATCATCCATTAGTATGTTGTAACTAACGAATAACGTAAAAAAAGGCGCCGCCCTGGGAGCGCGCCTTTTCAAACGTCATGATGAACGCGGCGGATTACTGACGCTTACGGCCGTATACCGCCCAGGTGATGATCACGCAGGCGATATAGAAGATCAGGAAGATTTTCATCGCGCCGGCCGGCGAACCGGTCAGATCCAGCGAGATACCGAATGCTTTTGGAATAAAGAAGCCGCCGATGGCGCCAATAGCGGAGATAAAGCCCAGCGCCGCCGCAGTATCGGTCGCCGCCTCGCGCATCGCCTGCGCTTCGCTGCCGCCCTGGGCCTTCACGCGGTCCATGGTCAGCTTACGGAAGATCACGGAGATCATCTGGAAGGTGGAGGCGCTCCCCAGCCCGGCGGTCAGGAACAGCACCATGAACACCGCGAAGAAGGCGATGAAGTTGCCGCCCTGGCCGTTAGTCGGCAGGGTCAGGAACAGCAGCGCGCAGAAGACAGCCATCACCACGAAGTTGACCAGCGTCACGCGAGTCCCGCCGAGACGATCGGAGATCGCCCCGCCCATCGAACGCGCCAGCGCGCCAATAAAGGGGCCGAAGAAGGCGTAGTGCAGGATCTGCACGTCCGGGAACTGGGTTTTCGACAGCATGGCGAAGCCGGCGGAGAATCCGATGAAGGAGCCGAAGGTGGCCAGATAGAGCAGCGCCATAATCCACAGGTGCAGGCGTTTGAGCACCGGCAGCTGTTCGCTCAGCGAGGCTTTAGAAGCCGACAGGTCGTTCATAAAGAACCACGCCGCCAGGGTGAAAATAATCAGGAAAGGTACCCAGATCCACGCGGCGTTTTCCAGATACAGCATTGAGCCGTCCGGCTGCTCGCTGCCGGTCCCGCCAAAAAAGGCAAACACTGAGACCGACACCACCAGCGGCGCGACCAGCTGCATCACGCTGACGCCCATATTACCAAGGCCGCCATTGACGCCGAGCGCCCCGCCCTGCTTCGCTTTCGGGAAGAAGAAGCTGATGTTAGCCATACTGGAGGCAAAGTTGGCCCCGGCGAAGCCGCACAGCAGCGAGATAATCACGAAGACGCTAAACGGCGTGGAAGTATCCTGGACCGCAAAGCCCAGCCAGACGCACGGAATAATCATGATCCCGGTGCTGAACGCCGTCCAGCGACGGCCGCCGAACAGCGGCACCATGAAAGCGTAAGGCACGCGCAATAAGGCGCCAGACAGCGCCGGCAGTGCGGTCAGCATAAACAGCTGATCGGTCGTAAACTGAAAGCCCACTTTGTTGAGATTAACGGCGACGGCGCTGAACAACATCCATACGCAGAACGCCAGTAACAGACAGGGAACGGAGATCCATAGATTACGGCTCGCCACACGGTGACCGCGCTGTTGCCAGAATTCAGGATCTTCAGGGCGCCAGTCGGTAATGACCGAGCGGTTAGCCTTCTCCGGTAGGGAAGATTGACTCATAGATACCTCTGATTATTCATATTTCCTGCCGCTACCTTAGGGGTTGCCCGGGGCGGTAAGTTGATATAAATCAAAGGAAAAGCGCGCACTAATTTGTGCAAAAATAAACCATGCTCCGAAGTGAGTAGAGAAAGGTGAGGAAAAAAGTGTGGTTTTTCACGCGGCTGCCGGGTTGCGTATAACCCCACCCCCAATAGCGCCTACCACCGACAATTAAGGAGTAACTCTTTAGGGGTATGGGTATACTCCAGGGGATAGCCGAGAATAAGCGCCACTCCCGGAGAGATCACCGGTCAGGAGCCACGCATTCCATGTTAAAACGTCTTTTTACTCCGCTGACGCTGGTCAATCAACTGGCGTTAATCGTGCTGCTCGCCACCATTATTGGCGTCGCCGGCATGGCGATCTCCGCGCGTCTGGTGAACGGCGTCCAGGGCAGCGCCCACGCGATTAACAAGGCCGGTTCATTGCGTATGCAAAGCTACCGGCTGCTGGCGGCGATCCCGCTGAATGAAAACGATCAAAAGCTGGTGTCGGACATGACCGCCACCGTCTTCAGCCCCGAGCTGCAAAATTCCGCCCGCCGCGACGGCCAGGAACAACAGTTAAAAGCGCTGCAGCAATACTGGCAGCAGGCGCTGGCCCCCGGCATGCAGCGTGCGATTAACCAGGCGGAAGTGGCTCAGGATGTCGCCGACTTTGTCGATCGTATCGACCAGCTGGTCACCGCATTCGACCACACCACCGAGCAGCGTATCGAGCGGGTAGTCTGGATCCATCGCATTCTCGCCATTGGTATGGCGCTGCTGCTGATTTTTACCATCATCTGGTTACGCGCGCGCCTGCTGCGGCCGTGGAAACAGCTGCTGGGCATGGCGCGGGCGGTCAGCCAGCGCGATTTCACCCAGCGGGCGCACATCAGCGGGCGTAACGAAATGGCGACCCTCGGCATGGCGCTGAATAACATGTCGGAAGAGCTGGCGGAAAGCTACGCGGTGCTCGAGCGGCGGGTGCAGGAGAAGACCGCCGGGCTGGAACAGAAGAACGAGATCCTTGCTTTCTTATGGCAGGCCAATCGCCGGCTGCATGCCAGCGCCCCGCTCTGCGAGCGGATTTCACCGGTACTGAATGGCCTGCAGGGGCTGACGCTGCTGCGCGATATCGAGGTACGGGTTTACGACCTGGAAGACGAAGATAATCACCAGGAGTTTACCTGCCACTCGGATTATGAATGTGATGATAAAGGCTGCTACCTCTGCCCACGCAATCTGCCCCCGCTGCCGGATGGCGGAACAACGCTGAAGTGGCGGCTGTCGGATGCGCATAATCAGTACGGCATTCTGCTGGCGACGCTGCCGGTTGGCCGCCATCTCAGCCACGATCAGCAGCAACTGGTGGATACCCTGGTGGAACAACTGACCAGTACCCTGGCGCTGGACCGCCATCAGGAGAAACAGCAGCAGCTGATCGTCATGGAAGAGCGGGCCACTATCGCCCGCGAGCTGCACGACTCCATCGCCCAGTCGCTGTCCTGTATGAAGATGCAGGTCAGCTGTCTGCAGATGCAGGGCGACGCCTTACCGGCGGAGAGCCGCCAGCTGCTGGGGCAGATACGCAACGAGCTGAATACCTCCTGGGCCCAGCTGCGGGAGCTGTTAACCACCTTCCGCCTGCAGCTGACCGAGCCGGGACTGCGCCCGGCGCTGGAGGCCAGCTGTCAGGAGTACAGCGCCCACTTCGGCTTTACGGTACAGCTTGATTATCAGCTTCCGCCGCGCTTTGTACCGTCGCATCAGGCCATTCACCTGCTGCAGATCGCCCGCGAAGCGTTAAGCAACGCCCTGAAGCATGCCAGCGCGACCGAAGTGACCGTGACGGTGTCACAACGCGATAATCAGGTCCGTCTGGTGGTGGCGGATAACGGCCGCGGCGTGCCGGATCACGCCGAGCGGAGTAACCATTACGGTTTAATTATTATGCGGGATCGCGCCCAGAGCTTGCGCGGTGACTGTCAGGTACGACGCCGGGAAACCGGCGGAACCGAAGTGATCGTCACGTTTATCCCGGAAAAAACGTTTTCCATCCAATAAGGAGACCCCCATGAGTCAACAGGAACGGGCAACCATCCTTCTCATTGACGACCATCCGATGCTGCGCACCGGCGTGAAACAGTTGATCAGCATGGCGCCGGACATCCAGGTGATTGGCGAGGCCAGCAATGGCGCGCAAGGTATCGAGCTGGCGGAATCGCTGGATCCGGACCTGATCCTGCTCGACCTCAATATGCCGGGCATGAATGGCCTGGAAACGCTGGACAAACTGCGTGAGAAATCGCTTTCTGGCCGGGTGGTGGTCTTTAGCGTCTCCAACCATGAAGAGGACGTTGTCACCGCCCTGAAGCGCGGCGCCGATGGCTATCTGCTGAAAGATATGGAGCCGGAAGATCTGCTGAAAGCGCTGCAGCAGGCCGCCGCCGGAGAGATGGTATTAAGCGAAGCGTTAACCCCGGTGCTGGCCGCCAGCCTGCGCGCTAACCGCGCCACCTCCGATCGCGACATCAGCCAGCTGACCCCGCGCGAGCGCGACATCCTCAAGCTGATCGCCCAGGGACTGCCGAACAAAATGATCGCCCGTCGCCTGGATATCACCGAAAGCACCGTCAAAGTACACGTGAAGCACATGCTGAAGAAAATGAAGCTCAAATCCCGGGTGGAAGCCGCGGTATGGGTCCACCAGGAGCGAATTTTCTAAGGCGAGTCCGTCCAGGAGACGCCTGGCGTGGTGAACTTGACCAGCGGCTCGGTCAGCGCCAGAGCGATCTCATTGGAGGAGACGCGCTGCCCCTGTTTATCCTCCACCACCACCGACAGGCGCCAGCGGTTCGCGGCGCCCGGTTCACTGTTCCACACCGGCATAATGACGCTCCAGCCATCCGCGCTGCTGGCATCCACCGGCGGCGTCAGGCTGAGGGCCTGGGTGTCACCCTGCCAGTGCAGCGCCTTGATGCCATGCAGACTATGGATCTGCAGCTTCAACTGCACCGTCTCCCCGGACTGCAGATCCCAGGGCGGCGTGGCCAGATAGACTGTCAGATTTTTGCGCTGACGATACTCCACCACCGGCAGATTATCCCGCTCCGGACTATCGAAGCGGCTCCCGCGCAGCGAATTGCTGATCGCTACCTCGTCTGCGGCCAGCTGCTGCTTAAGGGGGACGCCAAAGCGATAGTTTAGCTTCAGGCCCACATTGTTCTGGCTGACGCCATTTTCCCCCTGCTTATGCTTAGCGGTAACGGTGACCAGCGGGACCGGGGTGTAATTGAGCCCAACGGAGACGGCTACCGGGTTATGGTAGCCGGTACCGGTGTGAAAAAGATCGACGCTATCGCCGAAGTACTGTTCGACGCTGACGCTGGTATTAATGTGCTGGTAGAACGGTAGCCGCGCCTGGGCGGTGACGTCATACCCTGCGGCCATCCGCTGCTCCTGAGTCTGATTATCGCGCAGTTGCCAGTCGCCCAGCGGATGGTAATAGTTTGCCGACAGGCGAAGATATTCTCCCCACGCCTCCGCGCCGACGCTGCCGCGCGCCAGGCTTTCGCTCAACACTTTGTCGTAAAACGAGTTATAGCCCAGCAGCCAGCCACCGACCCGCCAGCGCTGACCAAGCCCGATGTTGCCCACCAGATCGTTCTCGCGCCGGGTCACCGAATACTGGTTCCACGTCAGATAACGGTCGTTATCCTGCAACGGCACGAACCAGCTCCCTTTACTGCCGGTGAATTTGCCCTCTTTATCGACCAGCAGGTCGACATTGGCGTTGCCCCACGGCGAGAGCCAGCTCTCCAGCTGATGGCTCACTTCATTGCCGATTTTACTGATGGCGAACAGCTGCGCCTGCTCGCCCGCCGTCAGGCCGTTATCGCTCATGCTGGCCTCGCCAAACTTCTTCGCCACCTCAGCAAAGTGCCGGGCGTCGTCATCGACCTGGGGAGCAATCCCCATATCGGGCAGCGGATCTTGCGCTGGCGCGGGGCGGGTCGTCTCGCTGGCGGTCAGCGCCCAGACGGGAACGCCCGGCAGCAGCAGGAGACAGGTGAACGTTGGCAACAAACGGAAGGACACAGGCATCAACAGATTTTGAGCAGGCTCACAAAAATGGGAAGAAGTGTTAGTTTATCGTTTTTTCCCTGCTCCCGCAGCCCTGTGGGCAATTCCAGGAATATGCTGAAACCGGTTGGGCAACATATCACCCAACCGGCGCCGTCGCTGCGCGCCACCGTTACGCCTGGGTTCGGGTTCGTTGCGCCGCCAGCAGCGCGTTAAGCTCCGGCACGCAGGAGCCGCAGTTGGTCCCGCATTTCAGCTTCGCTCCCAACGCCCCGACGCTGGCGCAGCCGCTGGCGATAGCCTCGCTAATTGACCGTTCCCCCACGCCAAAGCAGCTACAGACGATCCGCCCCCGCGGGGCGGCGGCGGCGCCCGGTCGGCCGCTAAGCAACGCATGTCGTTGGACGGCATCGGACGGCGGCGCGGCAAAGGCGGCGCTTATCCATGCGCTATCCACCGCCGGCTCGCGCGCATCGCTCCACCAGCCGAGCATCAGCCTCCCCTGATGCCAGGCCAGCAGGTTCCATACCGCGCCGCCGTCAGCCACCTGTAGCTGCCAGCCGCGCTGCGCGCACCACGCGCTGATCCACTGTCGGGCAGACGCCTCCCCGGCCAGCGAATAGTGCAGCACGCCAGGCGCTGCCCGCCGCCGCCAGTGCCAGGCCGCTGGAAACGGCAGCGGTTCGCGACAAAGCAGCTCGCTGTGCCAGGCCGGTTGCCAGGCGGCGATGGCCACCGCCGCCTGTTTACTTTCCGGCTGGCCGGAATACGGGTCCGTGACGGCGGCCAGCAGGTTATTCACCCGCCCCTGACGGGCAAACTGATTGTTCCAGTGCATCGGAACAAACAGCGAGCCGGGGCGCTGCCCTTCGCTGATCGTCACTTTCGCCACCATCACCCCATGCCGCGACCAGATCCGCGCCAGCCCGTCGGCGGGAAGCTGGTAGCGAACTGCATCCTGCGGCGCCACCTCCACCACCGGCTCCGCAATATGCTGCATCAGCCGCGGCACCGTGCCGGTACGGGTCATGGTGTGCCACTGATCGCGGATCCGCCCGCTGTTGAGGATCAGCGGATAAAAGACATCGGTGGTCGCCCGGGTCGGTTGAGGCGTCACCGGCACCATCCGCAGCCTGCCATCGCCATGCCAGCCGCGCGCGATATCCCAGGCGGCCTCGCTGCGACTGACCGGCCAGCGCACCGGCGCCATAGCCTCCCACGCCTCACGGCTGAGATCCGCCAGCGCGCCGATATCAAACGCCCGCTGACCGTCGTTTTCGAAACCGGACAGCGCCGCATGCTCGCGGAAGACGTCATGCGGATGCTGCCAGGCAAACGCCTCGCGATACCCCAGCGCCTGCCCCACTCTGGCGATGATCCACCAGTCCGCTTTCGCCTCCCCCGGCGGCGGCAGGAAGCTGCGCTGACGGGAGATCCGCCGCTCCGAGTTGGTGACCGTGCCATTCTTCTCGCCCCAGGCCAGCGCCGGAAAGCGGATGTGGGCGAAATGTCCGGTATCGGTCTGGGCGGCGACATCCGAGACGATCACCAGCGGACAGGCGGCCAGCGCCTGGCTCACCGCGTGGCTGTCAGGGAGCGACACCACCGGGTTGGTGCCCATGATCCACACCGCTTTGACCTCGCCGCGGCCAATGGCGGCAAACAGCTCCACGGCGGTCAGCCCGGGGGTCTGCGCCAGCCGTTCCGTCCCCCAGAAGCGGGCCAGCCGCTGCAGATCGTCTGGCACAAAATCCATGTGCGCCGCCAGCATCGTTGCCAGCCCGCCGACTTCGCGGCCGCCCATGGCGTTGGGTTGACCGGTCAGCGAAAAGGGGCCGCAGCCGGGGCGGCCATACTTCCCGCTGGCCAGATGGACGTTGATGATGGCGTTACATTTGTCGCTGCCGCTGGCGGATTGATTGATTCCCATGGTGTAGAGGGTGATCGCCCGCGGGGCGGCGATAAACTCGCGATAGAAGGCCGACACCTCATCGACAGTCAGGCCGCAAAAATCCGCTACCTTCGCCACGTCCCAGCCTCTCGCCTCGGCCAGCGCCTGTGAGCCATCGCGAAAGCCGTCGATGCAGGCTCCGGCCTCCGCCACGGCGTTAAGCAGCCCCACGAACAGCCCACCGTCGCTCCCCGGGGCCAGCGCCAGATGGCGGTCGGCGATCTCGCAGGTGGCGGTGCGCCGGGGGTCGATCACCACGATCCGCAGTCGGGGATTATCCCGCTTCGCCTGCGCCAGCCGCTGGAACAGCACCGGGTGCGCCCAGGCGGCGTTCGAGCCGACCAGCACCACCAGATCGCTGTTTTCCACATCCTCATAGCTACAGGGCACCACATCGGCGCCAAAGGCCCGTTTGTAGCCGGTCACCGCCGACGACATGCACAGCCGCGAATTGGTGTCGATGTTCGCCGCGCCGATAAATCCCTTCATCAGCTTGTTGGCGGCATAGTAATCCTCGGTTAACAGCTGGCCAGAGGCGTAGAAGGCCACCGCCTGCGGGCCGTGCTGGTCGATAACCTGTTGCAGGCGCGCAGCGGTCTCCGCCAGCGCCTGAGGCCAGGCTACCTGCTGGCCGTCGACCTCCGGTGCCAGCAGCCGCCCCGCCAGGCCCGTGGTCTCCCCGAGTGCCGCCCCTTTGACGCACAGGCGGCCGAGGTTGGCCGGGTGCTGATCGTCGCCGCGCACGCTCACCTGCCCCGCGTCGTCCACGCTCGCCAGCACCCCGCAGCCTACGCCGCAGTAGGGGCAGGTCGTTCGGATGGTCTGCATCAGGAGGCCTCCGCTCGGGCCAGCAGCTGCTGGCTGCCCACCCACACTTTGCCGTTTTCCACTTTCACCGGCCAGGCGCGTACCGCCTGTTCACTGCCGTCGCACGGCCAGCCGTCGCGCAGGCGGATCCGCTGTTTGTACAGCGGGGAGATCACCACCGGCTCGCCGCCGACGTCCCCTAACAGCCCGCGTGACAGCACGTTGGCCGCGCTGCCCGGCTCGCGGTTGTCCAGGGCGTAGACCCGATCGCCAAAGCGGAACAGGGCAATCTGCCGCTCCCCTAAGCGGGCGCCGATCCCCGCCTGCGCCGGGATGGCGTCAAGGTCGCATACCGCCTGCCACGGCCGGGATGGGAGTTCGCCCTCGGGCAACGTCTCAGTCAGCAACAGCTGCGGCTGACCACGCAGCTCGTGGCGCTGCACCGCCTCGTCCGGCTGGTCGCTGTTCACGAAGGAGCGGAACAGCGCCAGACGCTGCGGATCGTTGAGGGTGGTCTGCCACTCGCACTGGTAGCTGTCGACGATCCGGGCCATCTCCTGCTCCAGCTCCTCGCCAATGCCGAGACTATCCTCCAGCACCACCTGCCGCAGATAGGCGACGCCGCCCTCCAGGTTATCCATCCAGGTGCTGGTCCGCTGCAGGCGATCGGCGGTACGGATATAGAACATCAGCAGACGATCGATGCTGCGGATCAGCGTCGCTTCGTCGAGATCGCTGGCAAACAGGTCGGCGTGACGCGGTTTCATCCCGCCGTTGCCGCAGACGTACAGATTCCAGCCTTTATCGGTGGCAATCACCCCGATATCTTTTCCCTGGGCTTCGGCACATTCGCGGGTGCAGCCGGAGACCGCCATCTTGATTTTGTGCGGGGCGCGCAGCCCTTTATAGCGATGCTCGAGGCGCACGGCGAGCCCGGTGGAGTCCTGCACGCCGTAGCGACACCAGGTTGAGCCGACGCAGGATTTCACCGTGCGCAGCGACTTGCCGTAGGCGTGGCCGGTTTCAAACCCGGCGTCGGCCAGCTCGCGCCAGATAGCCGGCAGCTGTTCCAGCCGCGCGCCAAACAGATCGATACGCTGGCCGCCGGTCACTTTGCTGTAGAGCTGGTAACGTTTGGCGATCTGCCCGATAGCGATCAGCCCGTCCGGCGTCACTTCCCCCGCCGCCATCCGCGGCACCACCGAATAGGTTCCGTCCTTCTGAATGTTGGCGAAATAGCGGTCGTTGGTATCCTGCAGCGGCAGGTGCGCCGGCTTCAGCAGGTACTCGTTCCAGCAGGAAGCCAGCACCGAGGCCACCAGCGGTTTGCAGACATCACAGCCGTGCCCCTGGCCGTAGCGGCTAATCAGCTGCTCGAAGGTATGGATATGATTGACCCGTACCAGGTGGTAGATCTCCTGGCGCGACCACGGGAAATGCTCGCAGACGTCTTTTTTCACTTCGACGCCCTGCTCCGCCAGCTGGTACTCCATCACCTGTTTCACCAGCGCGCTGCAGCCGCCGCAGCCGGTGGCCGCTCTGGTGCAGCTTTTTATCGCCGCCATATCCCCCGCCCCATTGTTCACCGCCTGGCAGATATCGCCTTTGCTGACATTATGGCAGGAGCAGATCGGCGCGCTGTCGGGCAGCGCCGCGACGCCGAGCGCCTTCGGCGCGGCGCCCTCCAGCGCGGGCAGGATCAGGCTCTCCGGACGCGGCGGCAGCGCCATGCCGTTCAGCATCATCTGCAGCAGCGTGGCATAGTCGCTGGCCTCCCCCACCAGCACGCCGCCAAGCAGGGTTTTGCCGTCCTGACTGACGACGATTTTTTTGTACACCTGCTGCGGACCATCGGTCCATTGATAGCTCTGGCAGCCCGGCGTGCGCCCCTGCGCATCGCCAAATGAGGCGACGTCCACCCCCAGCAGCTTCAGTTTGGTACTCATGTCGGCGCCGCTAAAGCAGGCGTCTTCTCCCGCGAGGGTGGCCGCGGCGATACGCGCCATCTGATAGCCCGGCGCCACCAGACCGTAAATTTTATTGTCCCACAGGGCGCATTCGCCTATCGCCAGCACGTCCGGGTCAGAGGTGCGGCACTGGCCGTCGATGTGAATGCCCCCGCGTTCGCCCACCTGCAGCATGCAACCGCGGGCCAGCGCGTCCTGCGGACGGATCCCCGCCGAGAAGACCACCATGTCGGTCCGCAGCGCGCCGCCGTCGGCAAAGTTCAGCCGCAGGCCGTCGGCCTCGCGCACGATGGCGGTGGTCGCTTTGCTGGTATGCACCCCCACGCCGAGGGCGACGATCTTCTCCCGCAGCATCGCCGCCCCGCCGTTATCCAGCTGGACGGCCATCAGGTTCGGGGCAAACTCCACTACGTGCGTGTCCAGCCCCAGCTGTTTCAGGGCGTTAGCCGCCTCCAGCCCGAGCAGGCCGCCGCCGATAACCACTCCGGTCTTCGCCGCGGCGGCATGGGCGGCGATACGGTCGAGATCGTCAAGAGTGCGGTAGACAAAGCACCCGTCGAGATCGTTGCCAGGGATCGGCGGAACAAAGGGATAGGAGCCGGTCGCCAGCACCAGTTTATCCCAGTGGGTTTCATGTCCCTCGGCGTCTCGCACCAGCCGCGCGTCGCGGTCGATCGTCGCCACCGCCTCGCCGAGGCGGAGTTCGATGCCGTGCTGGTGAAAGAAATCATCGGCCACCAGCGACAGCGATTGAGCGCTGCGCCCGGCGAAATATTCGGAGAGATGGACCCGGTCGTAGGCGGCGTAACGCTCTTCGCCAAACACCACGATTCGATATTGCTGATGCAGGTTGCGGCTCACGCATTGTTCGAGAAAATGGTGGCCGACCATGCCATGTCCCACCAGCACTAATACAGGTTTCGTCATTGTCATTATTCCTGCAGCCTGCGGCTGCGTTGAAGAGGGGTCAAAAAGCCAGTCCGCGGTGGCGGGCTCGTCGCTTTCCAGGCGCGCGGTGAGCGCGGCGGCGGCGGTGCAGTCGCCCATCAGCAGCACGCCGCGCAGGCGGCCGTCGCGCAGCAGCAGGCGACGGTAGTGGCGATCGATGGGGTCCCAGCTGGTATAGATGTCATCCTGTTCGCCGGCCTGCTGCTCCCCGACGCTAAAGAGTTCAATGCCGGTAACCTTCAGGCGGGTCCCGGCGTCCTGCCAGACAAAGCCCTCGCCGGGGGCGCCGCACAGGCGATCCGCCAGTACCTCGGCCTGGCGCAGGCAGGGAGCCACCAGCCCCCAGGTCTGGCCGTCAATTTCGCAACATTCCCCGACGGCGCTGATCCCCGGCAGCGAGGCGGCCATCTGGCGGTCAACCACGATCCCCCGCTGACACAGCACGCCGCTCTGCGCCGCCAGACGGCTGTTAGGCTGCACGCCGGCGGCCAGCACCACTCTGGCAGCACGGAAAGCGCGCCCGTCCGCCAGCCGCACGCCATCCTCTTCGATGGCGGCGATCCGGCATTCCAGCACACAGCGGATGCCGCGCGCTTCAAGCTGCTGCCTGAGCTCATCGGCGGCAAAAGCGTCGGTCAGCGGCGCCATTAATCCGCTGCCGCGATGCAGAAGAGTGACCTCCCCGCCGTGGCGACGCAGCGCCGCCGCCGCTTCCACACCCAGAACCCCACCGCCAATCACCACCGCCGGCCCGGGTATCGCCAAAATACGTTCCACGTCCGCCAGGGTGCGGAAGGGGATAACCTGCGGACGATCACTGCCCGGCAGCGGCGGGATAAAGGGCCGCGAACCGGTGGCGAACACCAGCTCGTCCCACGGTAGCCAGGTTTCCGCGATGCGCAGCCGCCGTTGCTCAACATCGACTTCATCGACCGCCTCGCCGGACCGCAGGCACACCCCGTGCCGGGTGTACCACTCCGCCGGCAGCAATGGGAGCTGCGCCGCCGTTTTTTCGCCAGCCAGCAGCGGCGAGAGCTGAATGCGGTTATAGGCCGGATGCGGCTCGTCGCCGACGACAGTAATGGCAAACTGCGCGGGGTCGCGCTCAACCAGTCGCTGCACCAGTCGGGTGGCCGCCATGCCGTTACCGATCACCACCAGTCGCCGCGTCATGACCGCCTCCTCACGCCGCTTTCGGCTGTTTTTCATACAAAAAATGCAGGATTTGCTGGCGCAGATGGTGATACCGGCTGTCGTCCGCCAGCTGAACGCGGTGACGCGGACGCGGCAGATCGACCGCGAGGATCTCACCGACCGTCGCCGCCGGACCGTTGGTCATCATCAGCACCCGATCCGAGAGCAGCACCGCTTCATCAACGTCGTGGGTGATCATGACGATGGTGGTATTAAGCTCCTGCTGAATATGCATCACCGTGTCCTGGAGGTGGGCGCGGGTCAGCGCGTCCAGGGCGCCGAAGGGCTCATCAAGCAACAGCACCTTCGGCTTCATCGCCAGCGCCCGGGCGATACCTACCCGCTGCTTCATACCGCCGGAGATCTCCCCGGGACGTTTGTGCAGCGCATGCCCCATCTGCACGCGCGCCAGGTTGTGTTCGATCCACTCCCGGCGCTCACTCTTGCTCATGGTGCGACGGAACACCTGATCCACCGCCAGCGCCACATTATCGAAACAGCTCAGCCACGGCAGCAGCGAGTGGTTCTGGAAAACCACCGCCCGCTCCGGCCCGGGCCCGGCGATTTCCCGGTTATCGCACAGCAGTCCGCCCTCGGTGGGCGTCGTGATCCCGGCGATCAGATTCAGCAGGGTCGATTTTCCGCAGCCCGAGTGGCCGATCAGACTGATGGTCTCCCCTTCGACGATATCGAAGGAAACATTCTGCAGCGCCAGGAACTCGCCGCTGGCGGTGTTAAAGCGCTGGCTGACGGCCTGTACCTGAATTAATGGTTTCATGTTGGCTCCTTATTTGTCCTGCCAGCTAAAGCGGCGGGCGAGCAGCATCAGACCCTGCTCCAGCAGCAGGCCGACGACGCCGATAATGACGATGGCGATGATGATGTTTTCCACATTGAGGTTGTTCCACTCGTTCCAGATCCAGAAGCCGATCCCCAGCCCGCCGGTGAGCATTTCCGCCGCCACGATCACCAGCCAGGCGATGCCGATGGAGAGACGCACGCCGGTGAGCACCGCCGGCAGCACCGCCGGAAAGAGAATTTTGCGCATCACCGTCCACTCTGAGAGCTGGAGGACGCGGGCGACGTTGAGATAGTCCTGCGGGATCCGCCGCACGCCTTCCGCGGTGTTGATCACCATCGGCCAGATGGAGCAGATAAAAATGGTCCAGCTGGAGGCCGGCTCCGCCTTCTGGAACAGCAGCAGGCCAATCGGCAGCCAGGCCAGCGGGCTGACCGGGCGCAGCAGGGCAATCAGCGGATTAAACATGCGGGCGAAGAACAGCGAACGGCCGATCAAAAACCCCAGCGGAATGCCCGCCAGCGCCGCCAGGCCGAAGCCCACCGCCACGCGCTGCAGGGAGGCCAGCACGTTCCAGCCGATGCCCATGTCATTGGGCCCGTCCTGATAGAACGGATCGGCAAACAGCGTCAGCGCCGAGTCCAGCGTGCTCAGCGGCGTGGGAAAACCTTTGCTGTGCATCGCCGCCAGCTGCCAGGCCAGCAGCAGCACCCCCAACCCCAACAGCGGGGGCAGCAGGCGCTGAATGAGCTCACGCAGCCAGCGCGTGACGGTTGGCGTGGTGCGCCGGACCTGCACCGGCGGCAGGATAATCACTTCGCCAGGCGCGTTCTCCACGCTGACGACCGGTTGCTTACGTTGTGCCTGCTTCATCTCATGCCCCCTTACGTTGAATAGCAAAATGGCGGGCGTAGCCTTCCGGGTCAGACCCGTTCCAGACCGTACCGTCCATCAGTGTGCTGCTGCGCATCGTGGCTGCCGGGGCGCTGATCCCGCCGACCGCCTGGGCGGCAGCCTGCCAGACGTCGATGCGGTTAATGCGCGACGCCACCGCGAGGTAATCCGGAGCCTGCTTCAGCAACCCCCAGCGGCGGAACTGGGTGAGGAACCACATTCCGTCCGACAGCCAGGGGAAACTCACCTCGCCCCCGGCCCAGAAGCGCATCGGATGGGCATCCTGCCAGCGGCGGCCGAGACCGTTGTCATACTCCCCAAGCATCCGGCCGGTGAGGTACTGTTCCTTGGTATTGAGCCAGCCACGTCTGGCGAGCAGGCGGGCCGTCTCCTGAGTGTTCTCCGGCGAGGCGGCGATCCAGCGCTGCGCCTCCATCAGGGCCGCCACCAGCGCGCGGGCGGTGTTCGGGTTGCGTTCCACCCAGTCGCGACGGGTGCCCAGCACCTTTTCTGGATGCTCGGGCCAGATATCCTGGGAAGTGGCCGCGGTGAAGCCAATGCGGTCGTTAATGGCGCGCGCGTTCCACGGCTCGCCGACGCAAAAGCCGCTCATATTGCCGATGCGCATGTTCATCACCATCTGCGGCGGCGGCACCACGACGGTGCGCACATCGTTAAAGGGATCGATGCCGGCGCTCGCCAGCCAGTAGTAGAGCCACATGGCATGGGTGCCGGTGGGAAAGGTATGGGCGAAGGTGTAGCTGCCCGGCGCGCTGCGGTCGATCAGCCGTTTCAGCCCGCCGAGGTCGGTTACCCCTTTCTCCTGCAATTCACCGGAGAGGGTGATGGCCTGACCATTGCGGTTGAGGGTCATCAGATTAGCCATCGCCTGCGGCTTGCTGGCGATCCCCAGTTCAAGACCGTACAGCAGGCCGTAGAGAATATGCGCCGCGTCCAGCTCGCCGGCCACCAGCTTGTCGCGCACCGCCGCCCAGCTGGCTTCCTTACTCGCCACCAGGGTGATGCCATACTTTTTGTCAAACCCCTTCGCCGCGGCGATAGCCAGCGGCGCGCAATCGGTCAGCGGAATAAATCCGACCCGCACGCGGGTTTGCTCCGGTTTGTCCGATCCGCCGGCCCATGCGGCCTGCATCACCCCCGGCAGCAGCATCGCGCCACCCAGCGCGGCCCCTGCCTGCAGCAAGCGCCGCCGGGAAATTGAAAACTTGTCGCTCATATCCGCTCCACCACGCGCAAAAAAAAAGCGTCCGACAGTGCATACGCACTGCAGGACGCCTTTATCCACGGACACCCGAACCGCCATTGGTTCGTTGTCCGGACTTTTATTCACTCAATAAGTAATGCAAACGGGATGCCAGCTTTGGCAATCGCGCACTGGCAGGCTTTTTCCCAACGTTGGCCGGTTTTTCACGTAAAAGTGCACCGCCGACAGGCAGAGAATGCCCATCGATTGTGCATCTACTCCTTTGGTGTTAGCGGCCAAATCGCCTTCACCATCAGCAGCGCGCGGGCTATCTCAACCATGCGCTGATTTTTGTCCATGGCCATCTTGCGCAGCGTCTGCCAGGCCTGCTCCTCCTGCATTCCCTGGTGCGTCATCAGCAGGCTTTTCGCTTTTTCGATCAGCTTGCGTTCTTCGAGCGCGTCTTTCAGCGAGGCCAGCTGGCTGGAGAGCTGCTGCAGCTCATAGGCCTGCTGGCGCACCAGCGGCAGCAGCTGTTTATCCAGATGCGGCGTCAGGGTATCGACTTCCTCGCCGGCCAGCCAGCCAGGCGCGTCGTCCACTAACAGCGCGTCGGTGGCGTTCAGCAGATCGTCGATCAATTGCTCTTCCACTTCGCGCAGGTGTTCAAGCCGCTGGGTTTGCAGGCCAAACCAGCGCAGCGCCGTTTCCCCGCCGTCGGCGGCCGGCTGGCGGGTGCAGGCGATCCGCCGCAGCTGCTCAATGTCCAGGCCGGCCTGGCATTGGGTGATAAACAGCTGGACGGTCGCCGGGCTGCCCAGCGCCTGAAAGCTGTCGAAGCAGGGCTGCTGACCGTCAATACGGTCCACCAGCTGCTGGCGCAGGCTGTCGCTGAACTCGCCGCGGGTAAAGCCCAGAGCGCCCAGCGCGCGCTCCTGACCCACCAGCTCTTTACCCTGCATAAAGCTGTACAGCGCGACCATGCGGCCGGCCACAGGCGGATCGTCAATGCTGTCATTGAGCTGCGGGACGATGTTCAGCAGATGGCGGATGACACGGCTGAACTGCTCCGTCGCGGCTTCCGCGGCAATCTGCCGGCGGGCGATCTGCTCGCGCAGCGCCGGAAGCTGCAGCAGATCGCCAACCGCCCTGGCAATGCGCCAGCACAGCGCGCTGCCGGCGACCGTACGTGCCCGTTCGAGACTGGCATAGAACAGCGCTAACCGCTCATCAACCAGCGCCCCGCCCGCCCGACATTCCGCCGCATACAGTTGGCCGCCCGAGCAAAGAAAAATATTCGACGCCCCGCGCTCGCACTGCAGCATATGCACCAGCGCGCTGAGCTGGCTGGCCAGTTCCCCCAGTTGGCTAAGCTGCTGAAGTTGTTGTTTTTGCAGGCGACGCGCCAGCTGCAGCCAGGCCGTCTCATCGTGCGCGTGACCAGTCGTATTATTCATACCCCTCCTCCGGGTTAACGCTTTATACTGCGGTAAAGCAATAACCGTGCCTTTAAGAAGGAGTTTGTATGCAACGTATTGTGATTATCGCCAACGGCGCCGCCTATGGCAGCGAATCCCTGTTCAACAGCCTGCGCCTGGCCATTGCCCTGCGCGAGCAACAGTCCGACCTCGATCTCAGGCTGTTTCTGATGTCCGACGCCGTCACCGCCGGGCTGCGCGGGCAGAAGCCGGCGGAAGGATACAATGTGCAGCAGATGCTGGAGATCCTCACCGCCCAGCAGGTGCCGGTGAAGTTGTGCAAAACCTGCGCGGACGGCCGCGGCGTCAGCGCGCTACCGCTGATTGACGGCGTGGAGGTCGGTACTCTGGTTGAGCTGGCCCAGTGGACGCTGGCGGCAGATAAAGTGCTGACCTTCTGAAGGTAGGCCGTCGAACGGGATGAAATGTCACGTATTGGCGCTTGAAGAGACAAAAAAAACGTTAGCTGAATGCTTTCAGGAACAACGTCATTTTTGTTTAATCTTTATCCCTTTTTTTGATCAAAATCAGCATCCCGGCCCGCGCCGTTTGGTGTGATGCACAGAGCAAAGTGTGAACAATATCACGCGAGGACTGGGTGGGCAGGATGCTGTAGCGGGACAGAAACGGGGTACAAAAATGGCGATGGTTAAAGCAAGTTTGACGTTATTTGGTGGTGACACACTGGTGGTGCGGTGTTCAGAGCGCTGCCATATTCATCTAATGAGCGCGAAGGTCCCGGGCGATAGCCATGCGGATATTCTGAGCGTGCAGGATCGGGATAGCGCCTATCTGACGGTGCCCTACAGCGGCACCTGGAACGTGCTTATCGACAGTCACAGCCAGTCACTGGAGCACTCCATCAGCTACGTTCCGGCCTGACAGTTACTATCAGAACACACGCCCGGCCGTGCCGGGCGTGAGATTCATGACAAACCTCATGCAATCATTGTACTTGCAGATTGCACCAGAAAAATAACAGGGAAAATCAATTTATTGATTTTCGGCTGATAACCACCAGTAAGGAAAAACCACGCTTTTTCCTTACTGGTCAGCAATCGGACGCCCGGCCATGCCGGGCGTTTTTCTTTTGCGCGCGCTCAGGCCAGGCCCGGCGTCGGACTCTCGCCCAACAGCGCGCGTACGCTGGCCACCAGGTCATCGAGACTGGCGTCGTGCATCCCCAGCTTTCTTAGCGCCTGCTCGAGCGAAAACAGATACTGGGCGTTGGTGCCGAGCGGCCCGCTGGCCCGGGCGATCAGCGGGGCGATAACCTGGGCGCTGGTATCCGGTTCGAACAGTGGGTGGCGCGGATCCATAATAAACACCAGGGCATTCACCGTCCGTCCGTCATCCAGCTCCAGCTTGCACCAGGTGGGCAGATAGCAGCCGGTGATCATCTCCCGCTTCCACAGCAGGGTCAGCTCTTCTTCCAGCGTGTCGTCAGGCAAACGATAGGCGACGCCGGTGGTTCGGCCGCCCTCTTTGAGAGCCAGCATGCGTCCCGGCTGGCAGGCGCTACCGCGCCCGGCGGTCAACCGCAGGCAAAACGCACGATGCCAGCCCGGCAGCGTACCGGTGCAGGACTCGCGATAATTGAGCGCCGGGTTCCAGATAAGCGAACCGTAGCCAAAGATCCACACTGAGCCATCATCCGGGCGGCAGGCCAGCGTCGCCGCCAGCGAGGCTGCACGTTGTTCTGCCGACCAGAGTAGCGATTCCTCAATAGCGCCAAACGCTGTCTTACAATCCGCATTCATTAAGAAATCACGAGTTAACACTGTTTACTACCTCCGCCACTGCCCGCTTCCCGGCGTTCGTCTCATGCATCCGTCAATATTGCTGAAATATTATCCAGCTTTATCCTTCAATAAGCAATCAGCGGGGCGCTGGCAAGCATAAAAGCGGCGTCAGCAATTATTTTTTCTTATGCCACTTATCATCATCGCCTTTCTCGTAACTGTTCTTCACCGCCGCCCAGGCGACTTTGTGCGCCGTCTCTTCGCGGCTGGCGTCATCGCGCCGCTCATCTTTATCTTTATATTGATCCCAGGCGCTGTTAAACGCTTCTTTATAAATTTCCTGCGCATGAGCAGGCAGAACATGCTGAACGCTGTCGGGGAGTTCTTGTTTATTGCGATAGGGCATACTGACCTCCTGTTTGAGCATTAAATTTAAGTCTGGTACGCAAGCGGCTGGCTATCAAGGTCAAAATGAGTAGAAAAATTATTTTAGTAATTATCTGAATAGTAAGAACTAAATAGTGGTAAACATAAATTATAATAAACTAATCAAGATATCACTCGATACCCGTAAATTTAAGTAAAAAACCAGCGGTAATTTATCAAAATCTGTTACTTTACCGCCCTACGTTTTTATAATTATAACACCTGCATAAATGGAGATGGTTCATGACCCATGCACATGAGGCGGTAAAAACCCGCCATAAGGAGTCTTCCCTCGTCTTTCCGGTGCTGGCGCTGGCGGTGCTGTTTTTCTGGGGCAGCAGCCAGTCACTGCCAGTGGTTATCGCAATTAATATCCTCGCGCTGGTCGGTATTTTAAGCAGCGCCTTCAGCGTGGTCCGCCACGCCGACGTCCTCGCCCACCGCCTGGGCGAACCCTATGGCTCCCTGATTCTCAGTCTGTCGGTGGTTATCCTTGAGGTCAGTCTGATCTCCGCCTTAATGGCCACCGGCGACGCCGCGCCGACCCTGATGCGTGATACGCTCTACTCCATTATTATGATCGTCACCGGCGGTCTGGTCGGTTTCTCTCTGCTGCTGGGCGGGCGTAAATTTGCCACCCAATATATGAATCTGTTCGGCATTAAGCAGTATCTTATCGCCCTGTTTCCGCTGGCGATTATCGTGCTGGTCTTTCCGATGGCGCTGCCGGGCGCAAACTTCAGCACCGGGCAATCGCTGCTGGTGGCGGTGATCTCGGCGGCCATGTACGGCGTTTTCCTGCTGATTCAAACCAAAACCCATCAGAGTCTGTTTGTTTATGAGCATGAAGACGACAGCGACGATGACGACCCGCACCACGGTAAACCGTCTGCCCACAGCAGCGGGTGGCATACCGCCTGGCTGCTGGTGCACCTGGTGGCAGTGATCGCAGTCACCAAAATGAACGCCAATCCGCTGGAAACGCTGTTGACCAGCATGAACGCCCCGGTGGCCTTTACCGGCTTCCTGGTGGCCCTGCTGATCCTGTCGCCGGAAGGCCTTGGCGCCCTCAAAGCGGTGCTCAACAATCAGGTTCAGCGGGCGATGAACCTGTTTTTCGGCTCCGTACTGGCCACCATCTCGCTGACGGTCCCGGTGGTCACCCTCATCGCCTTCCTGACCGGCAATGAGCTGCGCTTTGGCCTTGGCGCCCCGGAGATGGTGGTGATGGTCGCTTCGCTGGTGCTGTGCCATATCTCCTTCTCCACCGGGCGCACCAATGTGCTGAACGGCGCGGCCCACCTGGCGCTGTTCGCCGCCTATCTGATGACCATTTTCGCCTGACCCCGCTTACCCGCCCGGCGGAGTCCGGGCGAAAAAAAAGCCTGCCGGTGTTAACACCGGCAGGCTTTTTCTGTGATGCGGTCAGGCTTACTTGCTGGTATCCAGCTCGTCGAAGCTTTTCACCAGATCGTCAATCGCTTTCATCTGCTTGAGGAACGGCTCCAGTTTATCCAGCGGCAGCGCGGACGGGCCGTCGCATTTCGCGTGGTCCGGATCCGGATGCGCTTCGATAAACAGACCGGCGATACCTACCGCCATACCGGCGCGGGCCAGCTCGCTCACCTGCGCGCGGCGACCGCCGGAGGCAGCGCCAAACGGGTCGCGGCACTGCAGCGCGTGGGTGACGTCGAAGATAACCGGCGAGTTGTTGGAGGCTTTCTTCATCACGCCGAAGCCGAGCATATCCACGACCAGGTTGTCGTAACCGAAGTTAGCGCCGCGGTCGCAGAGGATCACTTTGTCGTTACCGCCTTCGATAAACTTATCGACGATATTGCCCATCTGACCCGGGCTGACGAACTGCGGCTTCTTGACGTTGATCACCGCCCCGGTTTTGGCCATCGCTTCCACCAGGTCAGTCTGGCGCGCGAGGAAGGCCGGAAGCTGGATCACGTCCACCACGTCAGCCACCGGCTGCGCCTGGCTGGCTTCATGAACGTCGGTGATGATTTTCACGCCAAAGGTCTGCTTCAGCTCCTGGAAAATCTTCATCCCTTCTTCCAGACCCGGACCACGATAGGAGTGGATGGAGGAACGGTTGGCTTTATCAAAGGAGGCTTTGAAGACGTAGGGGATGCCAAGCTTCTGCGTAACGGTGACGTAATGTTCACAGATGCGCATCGCCAGGTCGCGCGACTCCAGCACGTTCATCCCGCCGAACAGCACGAACGGCAGGTCGTTTGCTACGTTGATATCACCAATGCTAACCACTTTTTGTTTCATAAGTTCGCCTTATCAGGGTGTAACCGGAATGGTTCCAGACTAATGCAATGTAATTTGTTTGTGCGAAATCGTGTTGATCTGCGCGCGGATCATCTCACTGATCGGATCCTCCGGGCACTGCTCAACGAAATAGCTCAGATCCAACAGCGCCACGTGATCGCAGTCCAGCTGGGCGTATATCAGCCCGCGGTCGCGGATCTCATACGGATCTTCCGGGTTAAACTGCAGCAGCGCTTCGCTGGCGCGCAGAGCCAGCTCCATCTGCCGCTCTTCCATCAGCGCCGACTTCAGGGTGTCCAGCAGCTTGCGGATCACCTCGGCGTTATCCGCTTCGTCGAGATCTTCATTAAACAGTTCCGCCACCGGCCCGATGTTGCCCTTCAGCCATACCTCCAGGGTATGTTCGTCGAGGGTCTCGCCGTTAAACGGATTAATCAGCCACATCTCTTCGCTGGTTTCCGGATCCGCACGCAACAGCATTTGGGTCGGGAAGATCACCGGCACCACCGGCAGCGCCAGGCGCTGGGCGATCCACAGCAGGATCGCGCCTAACGACACCGCGCTCCCCTGACGGTTGACCAGCACTTTATCCAGCCATAACGCGTCGGAAAGACGATAAATGCCCTGCGACGCGCCAAAGCCCCACTCGTCGTAAAACAGCGCCAGCAGGCGTTCTATCTGGCGCTCCTGGTCCCACGACGGCGCAATCTCCTCCTGCGCGAGGCGCAGCAGCCGCTGCAGCTCTTCCTCGACAAAACGCGACGGAAAATCGTCGCGGACCTGTTCAGAAATGAGGACCATGCCATCACACAATGGCGCTTTGTTAAATTCGAAATCCGCTAATGACCCCATGCCCTACCCCAGTATCGGTATTCTTGTGATGGCGAGTTGAATGATAATAAACAACACCACCAGCGCCAGCAGGAACGCGATAAAACGACTCTGCTGGCTGCGCGGACGACGGCGGCCCAGCGCGATAAAACCTAATGCGATGTAAATGATAACGCCAAACAGCTTTTCAGTCAGCCATGCGCCGTCTTCGGTGAACGGCAGGTAGTGCGTTATCGCCATTAAACCCGCACCGCTGAGAAACAGCAGCGTATCGCTGCAGTGCGGCGCAATTCGCACCCACCGCTGGTTCAGCAGCGGGCTCTGATGATACATCCACCAGTAACGTAAAACGAACAATCCTACCGACACCACCACGCTGGCGATGTGCAGGTAGAGGACAGCCGTGAATAAGTTCATCAGCCAACGTTCTCCATGTCGGGTAAACGTCCGAGAGTCAGACGTTCATTGTCGCCATAGTCGCGACAGGTCGCGACGTCGAGATAGCCCGCTTCGCGGAACAGGGCGCGAACCGCCTCGCCCTGGGTCCAGCCATGCTCCAGCAGCATCCAGCCGCCGGGCAGCAGATACTGCCGTCCCTCGCGGATAATCTGCGCCAGATCCGCCAGCCCCTGATCGGCAGCGACCAGCGCCGTCAACGGCTCAAAGCGCACATCGCCCTCGGCGAGATGCGGGTCGGCGGCGTCGATATAGGGTGGATTACTGACGATCATGGCAAAACGCTGCCCGGCCAGCGCGCTAAACCAGTCGCTTTGCCGTATCGTCACGTTAGCGATGTCCAGATGAGCGGCATTGCGCAATGCCAGCGCCACGGCGTCCGGCATCACATCCACCGCGGTGACCTCGCAATCCGGACGCTCGCTGGCCAGCGCCAGAGCAATGGCGCCGGTCCCGGTGCCGAGGTCGAGAATACGGCACGGCATGGCAGGCAGTCGCGCCAGCGCCTGCTCCACCAGACACTCGGTATCCGGTCGGGGGATCAGCGTCGCCGGGGAGACGAACAGCGGCAGCGACCAGAACTCACGCTGCCCAACCAGGTGGGCAATGGGTTCTCCGCGCTGACGTCGCTGCAGGAGCGCCTCCAGCGTCGTCGCCTCGTCAGCGGACAGCGTCGTTTCGCCGAAGGCCAAAATCCAGGTGCGCGCCCGGCCGGTAACATGTCCCAGCAGGATCTCGGCATCGCGTCGCGGGCTGTCGCTTTCACGCAGCCGGGCGATCGCCTGCTGCAGCCAGGCCTGAAAGGTCATCATTCCTGCTCGGACAGCGCCGCCAGCTGATCGGCCTGATATTCCTGAACAATTGGCTCAATCAGCATATCGAGTTTGCCTTCCATGGTTTCATCCAGACGATAAAGCGTCAGGTTGATGCGGTGGTCGGTCACGCGCCCCTGTGGGAAATTGTAAGTGCGGTTACGGTCGCTACGATCGCCGCTGCCCAGCAGGTTACGGCGCGTGGAGGCTTCCGCCTGCTGACGCTTGGCCACTTCGGCGGCGCGGATACGCGCCCCCAGCACTGACAACGCCTTGGCTTTGTTTTTATGCTGGGAACGTTCGTCCTGACACTCCACCACGATGCCGGTCGGCAGGTGAGTAATACGGATAGCTGAGTCGGTGGTGTTGACGTGCTGACCGCCCGCGCCGGAGGAGCGGAAAGTATCGATGCGCAGATCCGCCGGGTTAATGTCCGGCATTTCGGCTTCCGGCAGCTCCGGCATCACCGCCACGGTGCAGGCGGAGGTATGAATACGTCCCTGCGATTCGGTGGCCGGCACACGCTGCACGCGATGGCCGCCGGATTCAAATTTCAGCCGACCGTAAACGCCGTCGCCGCTGAATTTGGCGATCACCTCTTTGAATCCGCCGTGTTCACCTTCGTTGGCGCTGAGGATCTCCACCTGCCAGCGGCGCGATTCCGCGTAGCGGCTGTACATGCGGAACAGATCGCCGGCAAACAGCGCCGCTTCGTCGCCGCCGGTTCCGGCGCGCACTTCCACGAAAGCGTTACGCTCGTCATCGGGATCTTTCGGCAGCAGCAGTACCTGCAGCTGTTGCTCCAGCTGGTCGCCTTTTTCTTTGGCGTCACGCAGCTCTTCCTGCGCCATTTCGCGCATCTCCGGATCGTCGAGCATCATCTGCGCAGTTTCGATATCCTCCTGCACCTGACGCCAGTCGGTATAGCAGCGCGCCACATCGCTCAGTTGAGCGTATTCCCGCGACAACGCGCGGAATTTATCCTGATCGGCAATCGTCGCGGCATCGCCGAGCAGCGCCTGCACTTCTTCATGGCGCTCGTACAACGCTTCCAGTTTGGCAACAATAGAAGACTTCATAGGCGTGAATTCACCCTGTCCTGAAAATAAGAGAAAGGTGCGCTATTCCAGCCCGAGGCTGTTGCGCAGAATATGCAGGCGTTCGTCGTCCCCGTCACGGGCGGCCTGCTGAAGAGATTTGGTTGGCGCGTGGATCAGGCGGTTGGTCAGCTTGCGGGCCAGATCCTGCATAATTTCCTGGGCATCACCGCCCTGCTCCAGCGCGGCCAGCGCCTTCGCGGTCAGCTCCTCACGGACCTGCTCAGACTGAGAACGGTATTCGCGAATCGTCTCGCTGGCGCTCTGCGCGCGCAGCCAGGCCATAAATTCGCTGGTCTCCTGCTCGACGATCGATTCCGCCTGCACCGCCGCGGCTTTACGCTGCGCCAGGTTATGCTGAATGATGTTTTGCAGATCGTCGACGCTGTAAAGGTAGGCGTTGGCCAGTTTGCCGACCTCCGGTTCGACATCGCGCGGAACGGCGATATCCACCAGCAGCATCGGCTGGTTACGCCGCGCCTTAAGCGCGCGCTCCACCATGCCTTTGCCGATGATCGGCAGCGGGCTGGCGGTGGAGCTGATAATAATGTCGGCCTCTTTCAGCCGTTCGTCGATATCGCTGAGGGCAATCACCTCGGCGCCCACTTCGTCCGCCAGCGCCTGGGCGCGTTCGCGGGTGCGGTTGGCAATCACCATTTTGCGCACGTGATGTTCGCGAAGATGGCGCGCCACCAGTTCGATGGTTTCACCGGCGCCGACCAGTAACACGGTGACGCTGGAGAGCGATTCAAAGATTTGCCGCGCCAGGGTACAGGCGGCGAACGCGACGGAAACGGCGCTGGCGCCGATATCGGTTTCGGTACGCACACGCTTTGCCACCGAGAACGATTTCTGGAACATCCGCTCCAGTTCGCTGACGTTCAGATGACCGCGGCTGGAATCAGCAAACGCTTTTTTCACCTGGCCGAGGATCTGCGGCTCGCCCAGCACCAGCGAATCGAGGCCGCTGGCGACGCGCATCAGATGGCTGACGGCGTCATTATCCTGGTGCCAGTAGAGGCTCTTACGCAGGTCTTCTTCGTTGAGGCCGTGATAGTTGCACAGCCAGCGGATCAGCGCTTCCTGCAGATTGTCCTGCTCTTCGACGCTGAGATAGAGTTCCGTGCGGTTGCAGGTCGACAGCACTACCCCACCCTGCACCATCGGCTGAGCCAGCAAGCTCTCCAGCGCCTGATCGAGCGTTTCCGGCGAAAACGTCACGCGTTCTCGCAGGTCGACCGGCGCTGTTTTGTGATTGATGCCAAGAGCTAAAAGGGTCATTGTGAGGGAGTAGTACCAGCGTTGCTAAGGTTAGTCTGAGTGCATCATACAGGATGCGCGTAATCAATAAAAGAGAGGCTCCCCTTTTGGAGTAATAGCCAAAGCAAGACCGCCATTAACGTTAATTTTTTGATTTCAGACAACTTGAACGTAGACGCTATCGCCCGGCGACGCTAGCATTAAGGGTTATAAATGTAACCTGCTACACAAATCGGCCCGCTATTCCCCTGCCGCCGTTTTTCCCTGTAGACATCAAGGATTTGTCATCATTATGAATCGACTGTTCCGCTTGCTGCCGCTGGCCAGCCTCGTCCTCACCGCCTGTTCTCTTCATACGCCGCAAGGGCCTGGCAAAAGCCCGGATTCGCCGCAGTGGCGTCAGCACCAGCAGGCTGTTCGCAGCCTCAACCAGTTCCAGACTCGCGGGGCGTTTGCCTATCTTTCCGATGAGCAAAAAGTCTATGCTCGCTTCTTCTGGCAACAGACCGGCCAGGACCGCTATCGCCTGCTGCTGACCAACCCGCTGGGCAGCACCGAGCTGTCGCTGACCGCGCAGCCAGGCAGCGTGCAGCTGATCGATAACAAAGGCCAGACCTACACCGCCACCGATGCCGAAGAGATGATCGGCCGCCTGACCGGGATGCCGATCCCGCTGAACAGCCTGCGCCAGTGGATCATCGGCCTGCCGGGCGACGCCACCGACTATTCGCTGGACGATCAGTACCGTCTGCGTGAACTTAACTACACGCAAAATGGCAAAACCTGGCACGTCACCTACGGCGGCTACACCAGCGATACCCAGCCAGCCCTGCCGTCTAATGTCGAGCTGAACAATGGCGCTCAGCGCATCAAGCTGAAGATGGATAACTGGATCGTGAAATGATGAGCCGCTGGCCCTCTCCTGCAAAACTGAATCTGTTTTTATATATCACCGGCCAGCGGGCCGATGGTTACCATACCCTGCAGACGCTGTTTCAGTTTCTCGACTATGGCGACACCTTGACCATCGAACCGCGAACTGACGGTCAACTGCGCCTGCTGACGCCGGTGGCCGGCGTGCCGGACGAGGAGAACCTGATCGTTCGCGCTGCGCGTCTGCTGATGCGTGCCGCCAGCGAAAGCGACCGCCTTCCGGCGGGTAGCGGCGCCGATATCAGTGTCGACAAGCGCCTGCCGATGGGCGGCGGCCTGGGCGGCGGCTCATCCAATGCCGCCACCGTGCTGGTGGCGCTCAACCATCTCTGGGGCTGCGGTCTCTCGGAAGAGGAGCTGGCGACCCTGGGCCTTCAGCTGGGGGCCGATGTGCCGGTCTTCGTGCGCGGTCATGCCGCCTTTGCCGAAGGAGTCGGCGAAATTCTGACGCCGGTGGAGCCCGAGGAAAAATGGTACCTGGTGGCGCACCCGGGGGTCAGTATTCCGACGCCAGTCATTTTTCGCGATCCGGAGCTACCACGAAATACCCCGCGCCGGTCAATTAATACGTTATTAAATTGTGAATTCAGCAACGATTGCGAGCTTATCGCAAGAAAACGTTTTCGCGAGGTTGATGCAGCGCTTTCCTGGCTGTTAGAATATGCGCCGTCACGCCTGACCGGCACAGGGGCCTGTGTGTTTGCTGAATTTAACACCGAATCCGCTGCCCGTCAGGTGCTGGACACTGCCCCGGCATGGCTAAATGGCTTTGTAGCGCGCGGAGTTAACCTCTCGCCGCTCAAGCAGGCCCTGCTCTGAATCCTGCGCCGTGATGGCGCAACGATAACGAGTCAACCGGGGAAATTGAGTTACGGTGACAACGTCACCCTGTTCCAGACGTTGCATCGTGCTCTTTAAATACACCGACTGGATCGAATGGCGCCAGCCCGCACATTATTGGCCCACTCATCCACCACTGGACGCATGCCTGAGGTTCTTCTCGTGCCTGATATGAAGCTTTTTGCTGGTAACGCCACCCCGGAACTAGCACAACGTATTGCCAACCGCCTGTACACTTCTCTTGGCGACGCCGCTGTAGGTCGTTTTAGCGACGGCGAAGTCAGCGTACAAATCAATGAAAACGTACGCGGTGGTGATATTTTCATCATCCAGTCCACTTGTGCTCCCACCAATGACAACCTGATGGAACTGGTTGTTATGGTTGATGCTCTGCGTCGTGCTTCGGCAGGTCGTATCACCGCCGTTATCCCTTACTTCGGTTATGCTCGCCAGGACCGTCGTGTTCGTTCTGCTCGTGTGCCAATCACCGCGAAAGTGGTGGCAGATTTCCTGTCCAGCGTCGGCGTTGACCGCGTGCTGACCGTTGACCTGCACGCAGAACAGATCCAGGGCTTCTTCGATGTGCCAGTTGATAACGTGTTCGGCAGCCCAATCCTGCTGGAAGATATGCTGCAGCTGAACCTGGACAACCCGATTGTGGTTTCTCCGGACATCGGCGGCGTCGTGCGTGCCCGCGCTATCGCTAAACTGCTGAATGATACCGATATGGCTATCATCGACAAGCGCCGTCCGCGCGCCAACGTCTCCCAGGTGATGCATATCATCGGCGACGTGGCTGGTCGTGACTGCGTGATGGTCGACGATATGATCGACACCGGCGGCACCCTGTGTAAAGCGGCAGAAGCGCTGAAAGAGCGTGGCGCGAAACGCGTATTCGCTTACGCCACGCACCCGATCTTCTCCGGTAACGCTATCCAGAACATCAAAAACTCTGTGATTGATGAATTTGTCGTTTGCGATACCATTCCGCTGGCACCCGAAATTAAAGCGCTGGATAAAGTGCGTACTCTGACGCTCTCCGGTATGCTGGCTGAAGCTATTCGCCGTATCAGCAATGAAGAATCTATCTCTGCTATGTTCGAACATTAATCGAGCCGAGCATAAAAACCCGCTGCGGCGGGTTTTTTTGTCTCTGAATTTTTAATTCTTCCACAAAATCATTCGGCATGCGTCAAGGCGGCAAGTGAATGAATCCCCGGGAGCGTACAGGCAGTACGTGACCGGGGTAAATGAACGCAGCCAACACAGAGGCATCCCGAAGGATGACGTGGAAATGACCAATGCCTCCTTCACCTGCCATTTAGTTGACAGATGATGCGCTCATGGATGAAACATTATTGTGAACAGATTATTTTCCTCACATGTGATGCCTTTCCGCGCCCTCATCGACGCTTGTTGGAAAGAAAAGTACACCACCGCCCGCTTTACCCGCGATCTGATCGCCGGGATCACCGTCGGGATCATTGCGATTCCGCTGGCGATGGCGCTGGCGATTGGCAGCGGTGTGCCGCCGCAGTACGGCCTCTATACCTCAGCGGTGGCAGGGATTGTGATCGCCTTAACCGGCGGGTCGCGCTTTAGCGTTTCCGGCCCGACCGCCGCCTTTGTGGTGATCCTCTATCCGGTTTCCCAGCAGTTTGGTCTGGCGGGGCTACTGGTGGCGACGCTGATGTCGGGGATCTTTTTAATTCTCTTTGGTCTGGCGCGCTTTGGCCGTCTGATCGAATATATCCCGCTGTCGGTGACTCTCGGTTTCACCTCCGGGATCGGTATCACCATCGGTACCATGCAGATTAAAGACTTCCTCGGCCTGCAGATGCCCCATGTGCCGGAGCATTACCTGCAGAAAGTGGCAGCGCTGGCGATGGCCCTGCCAACGATTAACCCCGGCGATGCCGCCATCGGCGTCGTCACCCTTGGCACCTTGATCCTCTGGCCGCGGCTGGGTATCCGTCTGCCGGGCCATCTTCCGGCATTACTCGCCGGCTGCGCGGTGATGCTGGTAGTCAATTTGCTCGGCGGCGATGTCGCGACGATCGGCTCGCAGTTCCACTATCAGCTGGCAGACGGCACTCAGGGCAACGGCATTCCACAGCTGCTGCCGCAGCTGGTACTCCCCTGGGATATGCCGGGCTCAAACTTTACCCTGAGCTGGGCCTCGCTGCAGGCCCTGCTGCCTGCCGCCTTCTCCATGGCGATGCTCGGCGCCATTGAGTCTCTGCTGTGCGCGGTGGTGCTCGATGGCATGACCGGCACCAAGCACAAAGCCAATAGCGAGCTGATTGGCCAGGGGCTGGGCAACATCGTTGCGCCGTTCTTCGGCGGGATCACTGCCACTGCGGCGATTGCCCGCTCGGCGGCGAACGTCCGCGCCGGCGCCACATCGCCGGTGGCCGCCGTGATCCACGCCCTGCTGGTGATCCTGGCGCTGCTGATCCTCGCCCCGCTGCTCTCCTGGCTGCCGCTGTCGGCGATGGCCGCCCTGCTGCTGATGGTGGCATGGAATATGAGCGAGGCGCATAAAGTGATCAACCTGCTGCGCCACGCACCGAAAGACGACATCGTGGTGATGCTGATGTGCATGTCGCTGACGGTGCTGTTTGATATGGTGATTGCCATCAGCGTCGGGATCGTGCTGGCCTCGCTGTTGTTTATGCGCCGTATCGCGCGCATGACCCATCTGGCGCCGGTCAACGTCGAGGTGCCAGACGATGTGCTGGTGCTGCGGGTGATTGGGCCGCTGTTCTTTGCCGCCGCCGAAGGCTTGTTCAACGACCTGGAGACCCGGATCGCCGGCAAGCGCATCGTGGTGCTGAAATGGGACGCGGTGCCGGTTCTCGACGCCGGTGGTCTGGATGCCTTCCAGCGCTTTGTGAACAAGCTGCCGGAAGGCTGTGAATTGCGCGTATCTAACCTCGAGTTTCAGCCGCTGCGCACGTTAGCGCGCGCCGGCGTCAAGCCGCTGCCCGGACGCCTGAGCTTCTACCCCGATCGTCAGGCCGCGCTGGCTGACCTGTGATCACCCGGCGGCAGGCCCCTGCGCCTGCCGCATCAAGGCTCCGGTCGCCTGCTGCAGCCAGCTCAGCACCGCCGGCGTCATCCAGGTGCCCTTCATCAAATGCGGCTCCTGCTCCATTGCCCGACGAAACTTCTGCAACGTCTGCGGCCGGGTACCGGCATAGGACTGAAACAGTTCAAGCCACGCCCGGGCCAGCGCCTGACCCGACGCCGAGTCCGGCGCTACGCCCTCCCGGCACGCCTGATGCAGCTTCGCCACCAGCGCAGGCCACTCCTGTAGCCGGTCGAAATAGTGCCGGCGGGTGAACGCCATCTCCTCGTCGTCGAGGTACCGCGCCCAGATGGCCAGTTTACTTTCGGCAAAGGCCTCGGTGATAAAGGCGATGATGGCCGGGGTGACGCCGGTCTGTTCAACCATTTGCGGCTCGGCGGCATGCATCTCGTTCAGGCGGGTCAGAAACTCCGGGCGCCCTGCCGTATCCTGCTCCAGGCGCTCCATCCAGCGCGTCGCCAGACTCATCGCCTGCGGACTGTCCGTCGGGCAGCCGCTCGCCATCAGCGTCTGCACCTCCTCTGTTAGCTCGCGCCACGCCTGCGCGCGCTGTTCATCCTGTGCCGCAAACGGCAGCGCGGCTAACTCCTGTTGACTAAACCAACGATCGTACATTTTCATTAACTCCAGCGTCTGTAGCCAGGACTCCAGATCGGGTTCATTGCCGCCCGCCAGCGCCTCGCGCAGCACCAACAGCCGGTCGCGCAGCCTGCCGACATCGCGCAATTGGGCGTTGAGCGTCTCTATCTGCTGCGTCAGCAGCTCGGGTAGCGACAGCGTTTGCCGATCGAGATAGTCCTTGATGGTGGCGAGCGTCAGCCCGGCCTGCGCCAGCGCCTTTATCATATGCAGGCGCTGAACCGCGGACAGGTTATAGAGCCGATAGCCCGCCTCGCTTCTGGCCGAAGGCGTTAACAGCCCCGTCTGTTCATAATGATGCAGCGTACGCACCGTCATTCCGGCGCGCTTCGCCAGCTCTCCCACCTGAATTAACATGACTGCTCCTCTCTGTGGCCAGGTCCGCTACTCTGCTGCCTGACGTAACGTCAGGGTCAAGCGAAAACCTCATTAGCTATTCATTTTGGTGGCAACCTTAGCAGCACGGAGGTCAGGACGGAATGGGGTCGTATGGTGATGGGGAAAAGAGGAGGAAATAACGAGAGTCACAGGAAAACGCATCGGCCTTCAGGGGCCGATGCGGGAAATCATGCTACGGTTAGCTGTGGCGATGCTGATTACGACGGCAGCGTTTATCATAGTGGCGCACCCACCAGTAGCGGTCGCTGACCTGCTCGTGGCCGCCAATACGGGCACCGGCCAGCCAGAGCACGGCGCCAACGAAGATGCTTAAGATTGCGCCATGTGCAAAGAATTGCGGCAGGTTAAGCTGCGGAAGCTGGTTCAGAATGGAGTAACCTACCCCCACAACCATCACCACCAACCCTAACCCCATGAGTACGTTACCGAGTAACGAAGCGTTTTTGCGTTTCATGTGTCACCTCCGGACTTTGGGTTGCCAGGGAATATCCCCAAATCTTATAGGTGTAGTATAGACAGGGTCCCTGCCCTGGAGTGCGCCCACGATCACATTAGTGAACACCGATTAGACAAATATTTACAAATAAGCCTCTGAACAATATCAAATTCTAATGATTCAGGTGGGTAATCATCAATGCTGGTATTGTCTCGTGGGCAGAACTTTGTCAAGCGCGCCCGCAGACAGTACACTACGCGGCAGAGAATGCCCCATGCAGGAAAGAAAACGTGACCATTAAACTGATTGTCGGCCTGGCCAACCCCGGTGCGGAATATGCCGCCACCCGGCACAACGCTGGCGCCTGGTATGTCGATTTACTGGCGGATCGCCATCGTGCGCCGCTGCGCGAAGAGAGCAAGTTCTTCGGCTACACCTCGCGCATCAATCTGGCGGGCGAAGACGTTCGCCTGCTGGTTCCTACGACGTTTATGAACCTCAGCGGTAAAGCAGTGGCTGCAATGGCGACCTTTTATCGCATCAACCCGGATGAAATTCTGGTCGCCCATGATGAGCTGGATTTGCCGCCCGGGGTGGCGAAATTCAAGCTTGGCGGTGGCCACGGCGGCCACAACGGCCTGAAGGACATCATCAGTAAGCTCGGCAATAACCCGAACTTTCACCGCTTACGCGTCGGGATCGGCCATCCGGGTGACAAAAACAAGGTTGTCGGCTTTGTACTCGGCAAACCGCCGGCCAGCGAGCAGAAACTGATTGATGATGCTGTCGACGAAGCGGCGCGCTGCACCGAAATCTGGTTAAAGGACGGGCTGACCAAAGCCACCAACCGCTTACATGCCTTTAAGGCGCAATAAGCCGTTGTCGTGCGGCATTTTTGCCGCGCACCGTGTATAATAGGCAAAGCTATTCAATTTTCTGCAATCTGTTGCTTATAACAGATTGATTATCCAAAGATTAAGGTGATTTAAATCATGGGATTCAAATGCGGTATCGTCGGTTTGCCCAACGTCGGCAAATCCACCCTGTTCAATGCGCTCACCAAAGCGGGTATTGAAGCGGCCAACTTCCCCTTCTGTACCATTGAGCCGAACACCGGTGTCGTACCGATGCCCGATCCGCGTCTGGACAAGCTGGCTGAAATCGTCAAACCGCAGCGCATCCTGCCGACGACGATGGAATTCGTTGATATCGCGGGCCTGGTGAAAGGCGCGTCCAAAGGTGAAGGTCTCGGCAACCAGTTTCTGACCAACATCCGTGAAACCGAAGCTATCGGCCACGTGGTTCGCTGCTTTGAAAATGACAACATTATCCACGTTAACAACAAAGTGGATCCGGCTGACGACATCGACGTTATCAACACCGAGCTGGCACTCTCCGATCTGGACACCTGCGAGCGCGCTATCCACCGTGTGCAGAAGAAAGCTAAAGGCGGCGATAAAGACGCTAAAGCTGAGCTGGCGGCGCTGGAAAAATGCCTGCCGCAGCTGGAAAATGCCGGCATGCTGCGTTCACTGAAAAACCTGACCGACGAAGACAAAGCAGCGATTAAATACCTCAGCTTCCTGACGCTGAAGCCGACCATGTATATCGCCAACGTCAATGAAGACGGCTTTGAGAATAACCCTTATCTCGATAAAGTCCGTGAAATTGCCGCCGCCGAAGGTTCTGTGGTCGTCGCCGTTTGCGCCGCCGTTGAGTCCGATATTGCCGAGCTGGACGACGCTGACCGCGACGAGTTTATGGCCGAGCTGGGTCTCGAAGAGCCAGGCCTCAACCGCGTGATCCGCGCCGGTTACGAGCTGCTGAATCTGCAGACCTACTTCACCGCAGGGGTGAAGGAAGTTCGCGCATGGACCATCCCGGTCGGGGCAACCGCCCCGCAGGCAGCCGGTAAGATCCACACCGACTTCGAAAAAGGTTTTATCCGCGCGCAGACCATCGCCTATGAAGATTTTATTACCTACAAAGGCGAACAGGGTGCAAAAGAAGCCGGTAAAATGCGTGCTGAAGGTAAAGACTACATCGTGAAAGATGGCGATGTGATGAACTTCCTGTTCAACGTCTGATCCCGCTGGCTGGCGTTTTCGCCACCACCGCGTCATAAAAATCCACGCAGCGGCGTGGATTTTTTTTACCCGGACGACACGCTACTCCACAATATGGGTCTCTTCAGCCGCCTCATAGCCATCAACGATCTGCACAATTTTCTTTAACTCGCCCTCGATGAAAGCCGGGGTGGCGCTTTCCCCTGAGGCCGGGTGATGAAGCTCGACCGAGATGCCGCTGGCGGCATTGGTCAGTGACAGGCTGATCTCCAGCTGTCCCGCTGCGGACGATGGTCGCCCGATTTGCTGCACGATGGCCGCCGCCGCCGCGCGCGTATCAACGTCTGCGAGATGCCCCCACCTCATTTCAACATGTCCCTGCTGCCCTGCCTTTATCACCTGCAGCGTATAGCCGCTTCTTGCCGTTGCCATGTCTTTTCCTCCGGTTTCGTTGCCCGGGCGTCACATTATCAGCCCGGTTTTATCAGCAAAGTTCGTTCACGTGCGCCTTGCCGTTAATGACTCTTTTCCACATAGATCTGCATGTTTTCTTTGGTCACTAACTCAAACGGGATCCAGACATGAGACTCGACCTTTTCTCCTTTAATCAACTTCAGCGCTACCGCTAAGGCCGTTTTGCCCTGACCGACGGCGTCCTGGAAGACCGTCACCTGGATCTTATCGCTGGCCAGGGCTTTCAGCCCGTCCGGCGTGGCGTCGATCCCACCGATCAACAGCTTCTTCTGGCTCTTCTCCAGCGCCATCGCCGCGCCAATCGCCATCTCGTCGTTGTTCGCCGCCACAATATCAATCGCTTCCCCGTTGCCTGTCCAGTTCTGCATCAGATCCATTCCCTCGCTGCGGGAATAGTTGGCCGGCTGTTTCTGCACCACTTTCATTGCCGGATATTTGGCCACCACCTGCTCGACGTCTTTGGTGCGCTGCAGCGCGCCGGCGTCAGTGAGATTGCCGATCATGATGGCGACATTGCCTTTGTAGTTCGCCAGCTTCGCCAGCGCCTCCATCTGCAATGTGCCGGACTCCCGCTCGTCCGAACCGACAAACACCACGCCAGGCGGTAACGTTTTATCCCCCGGCGTCCGGTTCACATACACCAGCGGCATTTTGGCCTGCTGCGCCATCTTCGTCAGCTGCGGGGTGCTGGCGGAGTCCACCGGGTCGACGATGATCGCGTCCACGCCGGAGGCGATAAAGCTCTGCACCTGATCGGCCTGACGTCCGGTGTCGCCGCGGGCGTCTTCAAACTGCACGTCGACGTGGCGGGCTTGAGCTTCTTTCTCAATGGACTGGCGGATAATGGTGAGAAAGTTTTGATCGAAGTAGGCCATTGAGACGCCGATCTTCTCCGCCAAAGCCGAGGCGGAACAGGCCAGTAACCCAACTAACAGGATGATTTTACAGTGCTTCATAGCATGCCCTCAGAGGTCGAAATGAAATTTTCAATATAAACACAAATGGTATATTTAAATCATTTTCAGACTACGAAGGGCGTTCGGTTCTTGCAATCATGATGTAAAGAAAATGTTGCCATGCGCACACTTTATTTCACCGCCTCACTCACCGAGGGCTTACCGGCAGGGGGATCTCAGCGGGCGGCGACTGCTTTCGCTTCAGCAGGGCATACTCCACGATCAGCTGTTGCAGATGCAGCTCCGCGAGGCTTCCCCGGGCGGCAGGCCAGGGTTGATCAACGGGAAGCGCGACCAGCTGGCGTAGCTCCTCCTCCAGCGGAACGGCGCGGTTAAACGACTGCATGATGGCAAACACTGCTGTTTTCAGTTCGCTCACCGTGAGGTATCTCCCCTTCTGCTCGTCGAGGGCATTGAGCTGGCCGGCGAGCCGCTGCAGCAGCTGCATTCCCTCGGACCAGCCGGTGAGGTTTTCCGCGGGCAATGCGGCAGCGCTCAACTGCTGCCGCCACTGCTGCGCCAGCGGTTGTGCTTGATCCGGCCAGCGACTCAGGGCCTGCCGGACCAGCTGGTCGCCGTAGCTTACCGCCCAGTCCGGCGCCAGGCGGGCGAGCTCGCCAAGCTGGCGCTGCGTCTGAGGCAGATCCACCGGCATCAGGGGAGATGCCCCCGGCAGGCCCGGTATCACATTTTGGGTCACCGAAATGGGCGGTAAATCGGACTGACGCAACGCCAGCCATCCACCGACGGCGATGCCCGTCACCGCCAGCATGGTGACCATCCCGGCGACAAACGGCTTCCAGCGCGGCGCGGTTGCCGGAGAAGACGCCACCACTGGCGCGGGCCGCTTTGCAGGTAAAGGCGGCGCCAGCGGCTCAGCCTTTGGTCTACGTTTTAGTTCTGGCACTGGTTCAACCTTCGCCGCATCCTCTTCGCTGACCAGAGCGCCGGGAAGTTCCGCGTCAGACACCGCCACCGGCGGCGCGGTGGGGAGCGCTGGCGCAGGGTCGAGATTCTCGAAGCGGCTTACCGTGCTGTGCAACAGCGCCCGCAGGTCGCTCAGCGAGTTTTCAGGCGCGATCTCAAGGCGCTGGAGCACTGCGTCGAAGCTTTGCAGCGAACGTTCAGCCTGACCAAGCGACTCGAGATCCGCCGGGGCGAGACTGAGAGTGCGGATCACCTGCCGCAGCCGCTTGCTCAGGGTGCGGAAGATCTCTGTCCGGGCCGGGAGCGCCTGCGGCCACAGGTTTTTACCCTGGTGGGCCAGCAGCGACTCCATTAGCGACAGCCCCTCGTGGATCCCTGCCAGCCCGCCCAGCCTGGCGCGGGCCAGCGTATACCAGGCGACAGTCTGCAGATCCGCGCCGTGATGCTCCAGCAGCGAGCGGGCAAGCTGCTCGGCATACGGCCAGTTAATATCCGGCCGCGCCGGGTGGCTGAGCTTGTTCATTTCCGCACGCAGGGCAATAAAATCAGCCAGCGTGCGCGGGTCGCCACCGGTTTTATAGTGGCGTTCGTCGTGTGTTGTCATCATGATGTCTTTCAGCGAGAGATTAGAGGGCGGAGCGGGCGTCAAGATACTGCTGGCGTTTGAGGTGGCGGATCAACACCCTGCCCTCGGGCATAAACTCTGTGCCGTAACGCACCAGGCCAATATCCTTCAGCTCCGCATCAATGGCATAGCGCAGTTCGCCGGGCGCATGCTGATCGAGCATCACCACCGCGATCCGCTGCAGGCGCGGTTCGTATTTCAGCAACACCGCCGATAACGTGCTCATCAGCTGATGCGCCGACGCCGGCATCCCCTGGAGGATAGCGGTCATATCCGGCAGGCCGTAGTCCGGCAGATGCGCCAGCGTTCCAGCCCGACAGTTGAGGATGCGCTGCATGTTATCGAGCACCGACAGGATGACCTGATCCGTTTCGCTGACAGTATTCAGGTCAAGCCCGCCGGCGAAGTTGCCGTACAGGATGTCATACAGGGAGGGACGAGGCATTTTCACTTCTCCTTAAGCGGGTGCAGCGTCAGTTGATTTTGGCTGGCTTCGATAATGCGCGGCCTCGCCGGGTCAAGATCGTCCCGGGTGAGTACCAGCCGCCAGCTGTTTTGCGTCAGGTCTGGATCGATAAACATGGCCGCCACCGCCACAAACTGCGCGCTGGTTTCCATAGGCATATCGACGGTCACCGATTCGCCCGGACGCAGGCGAACATCTTTTTCCGCCACCCGGTCCGCCTGCAGCGCCTGGCCATCGCCAGCAAACAGCGACGGGTAGTCAGTATTGTCGAACGCCTGCCGGTCCTTAAGCTGGTAAATACGCACTACCGTCGCCAGGGAGGCGCCTTTGGCGTTGTTATTCACCCCTTCCCGGGCGCGAAGATCCAGATGCAGGGTTTTCACCTGGGGGTAAAAAATGGACTGGGTCACGGAAACGGCGCCGTCTTTCACGGTCTGCGTCAGGCCGCAACCGGTTAAGACGGTAACCATAAGGAATGCCAGCAACCTGGCGGAGGGTTTATCTGCGGTAATCGCCATCTTCATCGCTCTCCCTGCGGTGGATATTTTCCCGGACGCGCTGATAGCGCCCCAGATAAATCGTGATCCTGTCGTCAGCCTGTTTCTGCGCATCCAGCGGACGCAGCACAGCGGTACGGCCAAGCTGGACGGCATGCGCCTGCTGGCAGCAAAGTTGCGCATCCGGCAGTAAATGGCGGGCGACGCAAAGCTGCAGCCGCACGTCGAGATGAGATCCGAGCCAGACGTGCAGGAGCGCCATCAGGTCGCTGAACAGTTCGCCGCCGGGCAGCCAGCCGCGAACCTCATCAGGATTCTCCGTGGCTAGCTGCAGCAACACCTGACTGTTCACATCCGTGGCGTGAGTTCCCATCACTGGCCTGTGTTGCAGGCTAACCGGCTGGCGGATGCTCATCGTTAACGGCTGCGACAAGGGGATCCGGCAGGGATCGTGGTGGTACACCGTCGCCCGGGTCCCCGGGGCCAGGAGCGCCACCAACGCCTCCATGCCTTCCCCGGATCTCCCCGGCAGCATCATCACCGGCAGCAACGCCAGAAATCGCGACAGCGGCGCTGCGGCAACGGCGGCACATCCCGGTATGCCCAGCCCCGCCAGGCCCAGCAGATACTGCGAGGTGTTGTCCGTGCCACCCGCCCGAAAGGTTGCCGGGTAGGAATATTTGCGCCAGATACGGTAATACTGGGCGATCAGCCGATGGTTAAAGATATCGAGAAAATCCTCGGTCGCCTCGACGCCTTCCCGCCGTTGCGCAATGTCATCGCTACAGTGGGTCGGCAGCGGGGATTCCACGCCGTAGAGCCCCATAAAAGCAACGCGAACCGCCGGCGGTCGGGGCGGTTCAGGATCGTCCATTCCACGGATTTCGCCGGCCGGGAAACCCATCCCCGGATGCGGGCGAAAGCGTATGGGCTCATCACCCAACTGCCAGTCGCTGCCGATGACCGGCGCCTTCGGCTGGATCTTCTCCAGCAACTGGCAGAAGCGGTAAAAATTCATGTATGGCAACTGAGGCCGGAGCTGCGCCATCAGCCGGCCAGCCGCAGACTGTGATTCTCTTTCCACCGGATACATTTCCCTTCAGGTTGAACGATGAGCGTCAGCTGGTTGAACTGATTCATATCGGCATACAGTGCGAAAAAGCGGTTGAGCATGTCGCCAAACAGGTGGACATCGCCCGCGCCGGTAAATCCGCTACCGTCGAGCGTCACTTCGATATCCAGCCCGCGCAGCAGGAATCCCTGTTCGAAACGCTGAATTCGGTGATGGCTGACCGCCAGAATAGCGTCCAGACGACGGTTATTGAGCTCATCCTCCCGCCAGTTGTAGAGCGACAGCGTACCGCGCAGTACCTCGGCGCTGCTCATCATATTGAGAAAACGGGTGCCCAGATGGCTCATGACCCGCCAGTGGTAGCGGTCTTCCGCCGGGGGATATACCGGCAATGTGGGCTTACAGAGATTGCGGACGGTAAGCGGCGTGGCTGATATCGACTCACAGCGATCCAGCAGCGTGCTCTGTAGCGCCCGGCGCGGCAGCTGGCCGTTAGTGCCGGTGATGCGCAAGGAGACCGTTTCCCGTGCCAGCGCCCGGTCGGCCTCCCATTGCTGTCCGCCGAGGATAAGCCAGGTATCGTGCATGCCGGTGACGCCCCGCTTGACGCGGGTGTGGTAGTAGCGCTCCGGCGCATGGCGACGCATCATTCCCCCCTGGTGACGAAAGCGGGTGAAAGGCACATAGCGCGCCTCCCCGGTGCGCCCGGAGCCGGTCACGCTGTCGACAGAATAGATTTCGGTATGCCCGTCCTGCAGGCGCTTCGGACGCAGGAGGTATTCGCTCTCCAGCCCGCTGATGGTCAACGGATCGGCCTCGAGGGTAAACAGGTTAATCACCGGCACACAGTGCAGGCGCAGGCTGCTTGCGCTGACGGGTAAATCGCTTTGCCAGACCTCGCTGAACACCACCTCAAGCGTGAAATGCGATATCCCCGCCGGCAGGGTGATGTTTTCCAGGCCATTTAGCTGCACGAACATAAATTTTTCGCGAAAGGTGAAATACTCGAGCAGCAACTGATAGCCGCTGAAAGCGCTCTCCCCCTTCGGCCATAAACGATCTTCCTCGCTGAATCCTCCCGGGAAAAAATAGCCGTCGAGGCTTACCCGCTCTGTCTGACCCGGCAGGCGCAGGTACAGCGCGGCCTGGCGTCGGGTCAGCCACTGATGGAGGGCGCTGCCGGTAACGGCGTCTTCCCCCAGGTACAGCGGCAGGCGGCGGAGATCGGTCTGCGACCAGTCCGCCAGCTCGCTACAGGCGAATCGTAGTCGCAGAGCCGAACGTCCGTCCGGCTCCGCCGTCATCACCGCCTCCTCTATCGCCAGCGGGTTAAGCGTCAGATCGCGGGTGGTTCGGTACCGGCACACGGTATTTTTCGGCCCCAGTGGGCGGGAGCTAATCTCAAACCCGACGGGCACCGTTTCCGCCATCTTCATCGCCGGCAGCGTTGGGGTCAGCGCCACGATCGATAACGACGGAATGGTGCGCAAATAGTGCGGCCACAGCATGCTGACCAGCCCCTCGGTCAGCTCCGGCAGATCATCATCAATTTTTTCGCGCAAGCGACCTACGGAAAAGGCAAAGCCTTCAAACAGGCGCTCAACGTAAGGGTCCGGCGTACCGGCTTTATCGAGATCCAGCATCGCCGCCCGATCGGGGTGAGCCTGCGCGAACGCTTTTGCCGCCTCGCGCAGGTAGCGCATTTCAGCGTCAAAATATCGCAGGGTTAAATCGTCCATTATGAATATTCCATTATTCGTCTACAGGGAGACACGCAGCATGGCTGCGCGGTCAGATTAGTTGGCCGCCGGGCGGCCATGAGCAGAGGAGGCCCGGCGTCGCAGGTCAACGCCAATCAGTGAGGGAGGCGGTTTCAGTATCCCTCTTCGCCGGGTATATCGTCGGTCAGCGGAACACGCTCAGCAGGCGCGCGCACGCTGAATATCGTCTCCGGTAGCGTAAAGTTTCGCAGGGCCAACAGCGCCAGCGGTCCTTCCCCCGCCTCGGTACGCAGCGTGTAGTTCAGCAACAGACCATCCGGCGCTTTCCAGCTCAGGCTCCAGCTGCTGCTCGTTCCGGGATAAGCGCTGACCACCGCCTTATCCAGCAGGCGGATCCAGCCCCAGGCGCCCGGGAAATCGCCATACTGGCGGGTGCCCGCCCGGGTACTGATCCAGCTCAGACTAGCGCCAGGCGCTTCGGTGTCGGCGGGCCAGCTGAACCGCCGCCAGGCCGGCATCTGGTTCATATAAACAAGTTTCTGACTGTCGATGACCAGCTCCGTCTGCATCACGCCGTCCGCCGTGCCGGGGCGTAGCGCAAAATGTAGTCCCGCTTCGCCGTTGGCGAACGCGACGTCGGAGAGATGGCTCAGGGTATTCATCGCCTGCAGAAAGGCCGGGTTAAACGTCAGCCCCTGGGCATTGATACTGTCCGCCACCCAACGACTCCCCTCTTTATGCAGCACGCCGTTCAGCCGGGTCTGCAGAAAGCGGGCGATGCGCCCGGTCTCGCTATTGAGATATTTTGCCAGCAGCGGCAGAGAGACTTCACTGCTGGTATTTTTAAAGGGGTAGCGACCGCCAAAAGCGCTATTCCAGTCCTCCACCACCGCACTGCGCCACTGGGCGTTGAGACTTTCCGCCGCCGGGGTCAATACCTGCTGCCAGGCCTGCTCCATCGGGCGAACAAACAGCGTCTGCCCAAAACCACTCCACTGCTGGCCCAGTCCCGCCGCCACCAGGCTGCCGTAATCGCGCGTTTCGGTTAGATCCACAGCCTTGCCCTGGAACACCGTCTGCGCAAGCAGGCGGGTCATCGCCTGCGGGTCGGTGGCGTTGGTGACCTGCTGCAGGCGCAGACGCACCTGAGTGACGCGGGTCAGGAAGGTCTGCAGGCTGAGGCGGCTGGTGGGCGTCCCGCCGTCGCGATTGTCCAGCAGCGCCAGCACGGGCCCGAAGGTGGCATCCAGAGGACCGCGCGCGCCGGACCGTTGATCGATGGCGGGCGGGTTATCACGGTTAAACAGCTGCCTGGCCGATTTGACCAGCGAATCGGCGATGGCTTCCCCGGTCTGGCCGGTTCGCCCCTGCACGCTCAGGGTGTTCATCAGCGCCACCAGCGGCGACTGGCGCACATCGGCCATCAGTGTCAGCTGGTCGATAGCATCGGAGAGGGTCGCCGCGCGCTGCCAGCGCAGACTGTTGAGGAAATCCAGCCAGGCGCCGCTAAAATCAGCGAAATAACGCTCCGCCAGCCTGGCTCGCAGAGCTTCCGGCGACGTCGACTGCGCGGCAGTCTGCTTCGTATCACTCAGCACCCAGTCCATTTCATCGCGGCGTTCCGCGACTACTTTCTCAATGGCCGGCTGCACGGCCTGCTCCCAGGCCTGACGGGTAAACATTCCCGGCACCACCTCATCAGTGCTGAACAGACGCGAAGCATCGGTGTCGGCAGTCATATCCGCCAGGCGCATATCGGCATACTGATTCGCCACCTGCGCGAGCATCTTCTGGTAAAGCGTGGACTCACTGTTACGCTGGCCCAGTTGGCGAATTAACCGTGTGCGCACCTGGCTGACCAGACCGTCATCGACAGGCAGACGCCACTGCGGATGCGACGCCAGACTGGCGGCATAAAATGCCAGCAGCGAAGGGCCGCTACCCTGCCAGACGCCGTCCGCCACGCCGGAACGCTGCGGCCACTCGCGCATCAACGCTCCCGCAAACCACGCAGCATCCATTCTCTCCGGGCGGGCCAGCATCAGGTACAGTTTCAACTGGTCGTAAGCGGTCTTCGTCATCGTCTCACGCAGCGGGCTGTCCGGCGGCAGCTGTGCGAAGGCGTTCAGCTGCCGCTGAAGGTGCGCTGCTGCCGCATCGCGCAGCAGCGGCTGCGCCATCTCCCCGTAGCGCGGGAACAGCGCCGCCAGCAGGTCATCATTCTGGCTGAGACCAGCGCGAGCGTACCACGGCGCGCCGTGCTGCGAGCGGTATTCCAGTTTAGAAAGCGTTTTCTGTATCGCGGAGAGCGCATGCAGGCGTACGGCCAGCGGTTGTTTTCCCGCCGAGGCCTGCTGCACCTGCTGATGTGCGGTCGCCACCAGCTCGCGGTTGGCGATAAAAGAGACCAGCAGAGTGGCGGCCCAAAATAACATCAGGGCGGCAGTGGCCACGCTCATCCCACGCATCCAGTTGACTCCCTGTTTGCGCGGACGTAGACCGGCTGGCAACCACAGCACTGAGTCTGGTATCGTTTCCCAGCGGTTATCCCGTCCCCAGTGATGACGGACACTGCGACCAGCCTCTACTGACGCCTCACTAAATACCACTCCGGCCAGCGGCTGCGGGCGGTAAGGATTAAGCAGTACCGATAACGGCTCCGTCACCGTTTCCGGTTTACGGGTCAACTGATCGGCCAGCGCGAGTAAAAAATTGTGCTGTGGTTGCCCGCATATCTGCTGGATGCCCTGCTCTATCAGTAACGGCGCCAGGGCAGTGAACTGTTCGGCAACTATTTGCGGCGTACTACCTGCAGGTAACAGGCAGCCTACAGGCTGAGTGATACGTCCATTTTTTTCGTTGCCCCCCTCATACATCGACCAGACGTATAGGGGTAGTTTCCAGCCAAGAGCTTCGTAGCGTAGCTTTAGAGAGTGAGACACACTGTCCATTTCATCTGGCGTGAGCCTGGGCTTCGTTCTGTTCATCGTTGTCAAAACGCCGTCAAAGCCCGATGTTACCCACACCATACCATCAGCCGGGCGATAACGCAGTTTACGCAGCGCTGTGAACCAGGCGTTATCTACCGCTGCCCCAGGGTCTCCACCCCACAGCAATAATGTACCCTGATCTTCCTGCCAGAGTTCCTGCGTGAGCTTTGGGGTCAGTTGTTCTACGTCTCTGACTGAGCCAATTATCAGCAGAATACGGACTTTGCGGGACCAGGCGCGTCCATACTGATAGCGTAGAGTCTGGCGAATTTCCCCCACCGTAATATGATGGGGAGGTGTCAGCGCCACGCGCCCTTCTTCGCCGGGTAAGACGCTGGCCTGCTGCGACTGCCGGCGATATAAACTCTCCTTCACACGGCGGGACATTGCAGGAAGGTAAAAAACAAATACCAACGCCAGACAGACCAGGACAAACGCCAGTACCTGCTCGCCCCGCGTATTGATATTCAGCATGCCGCCATAGCGGGTGATCCCCCACCATATTGCAGCCATCCCGGCCAACGTAAGCCCGGCCAGGCCAAACCGGCCCAGGCCATTACCCGGTATATTCATCTTCACTCCCTGGGGTGATGGTACTGATAAAATGTTCCTGTTCGCTGGAAAATAACGCCAGCAGGGGCTGTTTACGGAGGCTGACCAGATCGGCTGCCAGGGCGGCCAGGAGCCAGGGCGCTGCGGGTCCCGGAATACCGCACCATTTTTCCAGCAGCGCGATATCTTCAGCTTTCCATGGGGTATGCATTTTGCCGCCCTGCGTGATAAGCGCGGCGCTTGTTTCCGTCCATTTTTTTGCGTCCCCGATAACGGAGGGCGTCTGGCAGGCGACAGTCTGGGTTTCCAGAAACAGGGTGATATCGTCTTCAAAGTTCGTCATATCTAAGGGCATAGGACGTAACAGCCGTGATGAGTGCGGCAGATGGTATTTTTGCGCCACATCATCGCTGGTCAGCAGCAGCACGGCCAGCCCGTCGGAGTATGCTGTACCACCGTTGAGCTGGATGACCAGGAGTAAATTGACCGTCAGTACAGGCTGCTTCAGGCGCTCTTCCACTTCCGACAGTGAGAATGAGCCGGTAACGGTAATATCATCAGGCACGGCGCGGCCAGGAATGTGTTCTTTCCAGAGATTACTGAAACTGCTGGTCAGCTCAGGCGAGGGATTATCCGTGATCAGGGTGACATACAGCGGTAGCTCTTCCGGCAGGCACTGCACGCGCTCTTCTATACTGGTCAGCAGCGCATGCATCGCACTCAACTGCACCGGCTCTTCTACCGGAAGGTAATTAATCCTGCGGGTAAGTCCGTATTGCTGAGGCCGCTCACTTCCCCAATGCGCCGCAGAAATATGATCCGGCAACAGCACTGCACTGCCCAGAACGGCCAGCCAGCGCCCGGCCCAGTCTTCCCACCTCTGCTGTCCGTATTCCGCCTCTTTCAGCAAGAACTGATGCGCTTTCAGATCCCTGTCCCACAGGTAGCAACGCAGACAAAAAATCAGCAACCAGCATCCTGCAGGCATCAGGGATACCCACCAGATATTTATCACTGAGAGAATTTTTACGGTGCCGGAAGCATGGAGGATAAAGAGCAGGACACCGATAATCGCCATCAGTACACCGGCAAACAGCCATCGGGTCAGTGAAGGAGCCGATGGCTGCTCCATGGTCAATGCTTTTGTTCGTACCCAGCCCATTTTTTATCCTATCGCGCATTCCGGCGCGCCGGAAATCACCTGGCAACCGCACTGACATTTGCAGCCATCGACCACGATGGCTTTACCATCGGAAGACCATTCCGGCGCTCCCTCAATAATGGCATTAGTGCCATGTCCCGGAATCGGGCAGCTGACTTTATCCCCCACCAGCGCTACAGGCTTTCCATTTACAATCATGGTGGAGGATGCGGAAATAACAGCACCGCCGTGCGTAGTTTTATCGCCGAGTAATACAAAACCTTTGGACATTGAATTTCCTTTTATATATCAGCGATACAGTAGTTATTAATTAGAATACTCAATCGCATCTATTTCAACCTAAAGAGTGAGGCAATAACATTTAATAACAGACAAAAACCGGCCACTCCTATCAAAGAAAGAATAATAAACATAAAATAATATCTGGAATATCTGCACGCCTCTCTTTACTTAATATATACTTCTTCCCCCAGGTGATATCCCCTACATTAATAACTTTTCACTTCGAACGCCAATTGCCAGACGACCTTATACTCGCGAGATCCGCCTTAATTTCTATTGCATGCTCTATACAATAAAAAATACACTAACAACAAAATAATCAGAATTATAAAAAAATAAAACAGACATTTTCTGATTAGGTGGCAACAGTGGGTATACCTCGCTAATACGACGACTATAGCTCTCTATCGTTTTGCGTTCGCCATAACCTATGGGAAATCCGAAGCGTTCGCGCATCCATCGCTGCGTCATTACTGATTCAAGACTAAATGGCAGCGGATTAGGAAATAACCAAGCCGTTTTTTTTCATCTTCTAACCGCAAAGTCACTTCCTCAAGATTTTTTCTAGTTATTGATAAAAGATAAAAATATTCCTTACCGCCTCATATCCAGCCTGAAAATATCATCACCAACAGTAATCGTTGGTTTTGTTTTGTAGGGAATTAAACCTTGTTCATAAATATCCTGATAAGGTTTACCTAATTGCTTCACAAGTGTTTCGATATCAATATTCATTTGCCACAAAGTCGCTTTTTCTCCAGCGCAATATGAATCTCCTTTGCTCGCTTCAGTGGATAAAAAGTCACGGTTTCTGCAAATAAATCATTGTTATAGATAAATCCGACAGAACTATTTTGATGAGGCATAGGTAAGGTATATATCTCTTCCCCCCCTATAAGCAGTCATAACAATTTTTGCTTCAACGTAAACCATCGGAAATCCTAGATAAGCCCGCACCCACTGCTGAATCATAACTCGTTCCAGACCAAACGGCATAGGATTAGGAAACAGCCAGTCAGTTTTGGCTTCATCTTCAAACCTTAACATTTCTTCTTTCAGATTTTTAATGAGCACCACTTTTTTCCGTTGACAATCATCGTTGATGACGATGAAATAATTTCACTACTGTACATGATTTTACCATCCATTAGAAAAAAACCTTATATGTTGAACGCCACCGATTTTTTAAAATAAGATATAGCATCACACATTATTTATTAACGACACAACGAAATACATACTGCGGACCAACACCATATTTTTCATAGTCATCGTCTTTATCGATCTTCGGAACTGGCAATTTTGATTGCCTGAACATGGTTAAAGCGTACTGTCTGTCGCCGCCAATATATCCACGCAGGACTTTTTTAGTACCCTGCGCAGGCCCCTGAGGATCGTTTACCGGAGAATGAGAGTAATAATCTGCTGCATACCAGTCATTAGTCCATTCAGAGCCACTAAGCCCCATATCATACAGACCCAGGGGGTTTGGGGGATATTTGCCTACTGGGTAAAATGGGAAACCAAAACCATCTGTATATTTATCTAATTCATCTTTACCCGGAACATTTTTCCAGGTAAATAGTCACCATTATTTGTTGGAAACTGAAAATATTGACCTCTGGATCTTGCTGCATATTCCCATTGCGCCTCTGTTGGTAAATCAATCTTTTTACCAGACTCCTTACCTAACCACTGACAATAGTCTTTTGCCTGTTGCCAGGTAACACCAACAGAATAATATCCTTTTTGCAAGGATGGATAATTTTTTAAAAAAAATATGGATGGGTGCTTTTTTTACCCCTGTTATCTGCAAATATTTATTATAATCATCATTGGTGATTTTGTATTTTGATATCGAAAAATCGCTTAATACAACCTTATGTAATACCTTATCATCCTGGTTTATGCTGAAAGGCAGTTTTTCACCGACTAACGGCCCAAAATCCCCCATTAAGAACTCGCCGCCCTTAACGGGAACCATGTTAGAGAGTGACTTAGCAACAAGCGCTTCAGACAAGGTTTCACGCTTGTCAGTACTCTTCTGGTCGCACCCGAGCAGAAAACTGGCGGCAACAGTAGCAACTACGATTAATTTTCTCATCTTATCACCTAAGCCTTTGCATCAGGCAGTCATTGTCCCCGTCGGGTGCTGGTCGTCGATCATGGCAAGATATTCTGACATCAGGCTATCCGGGACAGGTTTAAACAGGCTGTCCAGCGGAATATTATATTCATTGAGCGTTCCGACTATAATATAGTATTACAGTCAAACGATATCATTTATTAATAACGCAACGAAATACAAAAAGAGGACTAACTCCAAACTTTTGATAATCATCACGCCCAGCAAATTTTGGCACAGGTTGTGACGATTGCCTGAATATAGTCAAGGCATACTGACGATCTCCGCCAACATACCCCCTTAAAACTTTTTCATTACCTTTAACTGGACCTTGAGGATCATAAACAGGGGAGTGGGAATAATAATCAGTTGAATACCAATCATTACTCCATTCGGCTCCACTTAGCCCCATATCGTATAAACCTAGCGGATTCGGAGGATATTTCCCAATTGGATAAATAGGAAAACCATAACCATCTGTGTATTCATCTAATTTCTTTTGTTCAGGTATATTAGAACCAAGCTCGAAATTTCCATTATTAGTCGCAAAAGGAAGATACTGCCCTCTTGACCTTGCCGCATATTCCCATTGTGCTTCTGTCGGTAAATCAATATTTTTATCGGACTCCTTACCTAGCCACTGACAATAATCTTTTGCCTGTTGCCAGGTCACACCAACAGAGTAATCATCTTTTTGCAAGGATGGGTACTCTTTTACCAGAATATTAATGGGAGGTTTTTTTATTCCTGTTATCTGCAGATATTTATTATAATCATCGTTGGTAACTTTAAACTTTGATATCGAAAAATCGCTTAATACAACCTTATGTAATACCTTATCATCCTGGTTTATGCTGAAAGGCAGTTTTTCACCGACTAATGGGCCAAAATCCCCCATTAAGAACTCGCCGCCCTTAACGGGAACCATGTTAGAAAGCAACTTAGCAACAAGCGCTTCAGACAAGGTTTCACGCTTGCCAATACTCTTCTGGTCGCACCCGAGCAGTAAACTGGCGGCAACAGAAGCAACTACGATTAATTTTCTCATCTTATCACCTAAGCCTTTGCATCAGGCAGTCATTGTCCCCGTCGGGTGCTGGTCGTCGATCATGGCAAGATATTCTGACATCAGGCTATCCGGGACAGGTTTAAATAGTCTCTCCGGTTTATTGGAACATTCATTCAACGTTGTTGCTCCGGTTAAAATGATATATGTCACCACCAAACGACATTATTTATTGATGACGCAACGGAAAACATACTGCGGACCAACACCATATTTTTCATAGTCACCATCAACTTCTTCTGGGAGTGGTGAAGCAGATTGTCTAAACATAGTCAATGCGTACTGTCTGTCACCGCCAACATTCCCGCGCAGGACTTTTTTAGTACCCTGCGCAGGCCCCTGAGGATCGTTTACCGGAGAATGAGAGTAATAATCTGCTGCATACCAGTCATTGGTCCATTCAGAGCCACTGAGTCCCATATCATACAGACCTAAGGGGTTTGGCGGGAACTTCCCTATTGGATAAAAAGGAAGTCCAATACCATCAGTATAACTATCCAGTTCGTCCTGGTTCGGGAAATTTTTCCCGGGTAAAAGCTCACCATTGTTGGTAGCAAACGGAAGATACTGCCCTCTGGATCTTGCTGCATACTCCCATTGCGCCTCTGTCGGCAAATCAATTTTTTTACCGGACTCCTTACCTAACCACTGACAATAGTCTTTTGCCTGTTGCCAGGTCACATTTGCTGAATAATCATCGGATAATAAAGATGGATGATTTTTCATAAATGGACCTACCGGCAGTGCTCTTTTATTAGTAAGTTTTGAATACTCTTTATAATTCTTATTAATAACCTTATATTTTGATATTAAAAAATCACTTAACACAACCTTATGTAATACCTTATCATCCTGGTTTATGCTGAAAGGCAGTTTTTCACCGACTAACGGTCCAAAATCTCCCATTAAAAATTCGCCGCCCTGTACGGCGACCATGTCAGAAAGCGACTTAGCAACAAGCGCTTCAGACAAGGTTTTACGCTTTTCAGTACTCTTCTGGTCGCACCCGAGCAGTAAACTGGCGGCAACAGAAGCAACTACGATTAATTTTCTCATCTTATCACCTCAGCCATTGCATCAGGCAGTCATTGTCCCCGTCGGGTGCTGGTCGTCGATCATGGCAAGATATTCTGACATCAGGATATCCGGAATAGGTCTAAATGGTTCATCCGGGCCAACGGAAACCGGAAGGTTATTATGCAATAAGGTGAGCTTTTCGCCATAATTGGTATAGAAAAACAATTTTCGTTCTCCAATGCCTAAAAACTTAATCACATCTTTTTCATTCAATTCTTTATTACCTTTCTTCTCCCCTGGCGACAACGTCAAATGCTGCATAACATTGTTATAATCTGCCTGACTTTGTACCCACTTCAGTGCCATAAACACCGCTTGCTTTCGCCTCTTGAGAGGACCGAGCTTCCAACTGTTAACGGAAAAAAAATCATTATTTTGATTGCGAGGGTCAAGCCAGTCCACCCAATTCTGATCAATTAATGTGGCAATCACTGCCCCTTTTGTTTCTGGAGGAGTATATTTTAGCTGATCCGGATTAGACAAAATACTATACATTAAATCAATTCGTTTTCCCTCATCACTAATCTGATTACTCAAGTTAACTAACACTCTAGTTACATCGATGTACATCGCATCAATTGCCTGTATCCCTTGCGCAGCCATAATAATAGGAATTGCACATAAAGATCGAAAGGCATCCCCTGCCATCATCTGCTCAAGCTTCTGATAATCAACATTCCTTAGCATAAGCATAAAACTCTTCATAAAAGCCGCAAAGCTGCTGCCATCAACTTCAAAACCGACTTCCCCTTTGGCCCCCACTCCCCAACATAAAGCCGCTTTACAGTAAATACGAAAACGTCCCTGAATATAGGTGATATAAAAAACCCCACTTCCCCCAGCGCCTGCCTGCACCGTCATCCCCGCTTCCAGTTTGGCTATCGCGGCAAACTTCTTCTCTTTATTGACAATGGGTTTGTTATCTTTCTCGACACCTATAGCTACTGGCGTATCATCAGGATGCGGGTCAAACCACTCAATTGCACCACTGATATTACCTCCCGCCTGAGCACCAACAAAAACACCAATTTCACCTCCCCCCTGTGCTTCAGGTATCGTTGAGGTCTTTAAATTCACCTGCTGCTGTCCTGGCAACGGTGGAGCAGTCAGGGTTGCAGGACGGCCTTTAATGCCATAGCCCTTTCCCATTTCTCCACTCCAGTCTACTGTCACCCCTAATTCAATTGCAGCACTGGCACCAACGCTACCTGACAATACCAGTTTCATGGCAAAACGCAGCGCTCCCATATTACAGACACCATCCGGTGTCTGTGGCGTCACTTTTTTCGCCGGAAATAAAAGGCTGACACCTAACCTGTCCGGCAGGTACAGGGCCATTTCGGCCTTCGCCTCCCCCAGTGCAAAACTGGCATGACCTTCTATTTTTCCCTCCAGTTTTTTTTCTGACGGATTATATTCCGCTGATGCACCCCCTCCATGGCTGTAGCGCATCAGTTGAGCCTGCGCGCTAATATCAACATACTGGTGATAAACAGATTCGTCGACTTTACCATCCCCCTTTGGCCAGGTCAGAGATTTGTTCATTTCCTCTGCCCAGTGACTGACAATAACATTCGTATCGTCAACAAGATCGAATTTCAGTGAAACAGGTACGTTACTTAGTTGTTTTTTTAGTTCTGCTGTATCTATTTTTCCCTGACGTATGGTTTTATTAACCTGATTACCATTCGCATCCTGAGAAACAATAGTTTTGTTTTTATATTTTATGAAACTGGCTTCACCACTTTCTTTATCAACTTCGCTGAGCTTATATGTTCGCCACTGGTGTTTTATTTTATCGGAACGCACATAAGTTTTCTTGAACCCTTTCACTGTGTTATTTTTAAACGGAATAAGTTCCATTATACCAATGGCAGTATCTTTCATTTTATCATTAAGCAATTCCCCCTCCGGAGGATTCGCTGTTAGTGACATAAGCTCTTTCCGCAAAGCCTGATTTGCTTTGTTTAAGGCTTCATAGGCTTTAGTGATTTCACTTTCAAATTTTCTTGCTGGCACTCTGCCTGCCTGAGTGATTGCTTCAAAATTAATATCATCAAGATTTTTTTGCGCCTGTTTCTGAGTTTCAAGCAAGCCAGACAGAAAATCATGCTCCTGTTCGATAATTTTAGTATCTGAAGCCTCCAGAAAAAGCAATGTTGCGCTACCTGGGTGAAAATAACATTCTGGGCCATATTTTCCTTTTACAACCGTTCCCGTCCCTTGTACCGATGTTTTACTTTTCTCTTCTCCGGTAGCCATATGCTACTCCTTCATTCTTTAAAGTAATTCTATATGCAGGGCATCAGGCAGGGCAGTATAAACTGCAACAGTTTTACCTTCCGCATCGGTCCTGCCTTCAAATACTTTACCTTCACCGGTTGTTATCCTGTACCGGGTAAAAGGTAAAATCTCCCCGGACTCTTCATCTTTTGCAGTAAAAAACTCACTGAAACCGACGGGAAGCTCAGGTTTGTTTGCATCATAATCAGCTGCGCCCATTTTCTGCACATTGGCCGATTTCAGCAGAATATTCCCCGGGCAGCCCAGCTCGATATTGCCACCACTTAGCCTGATATACGCTCCCGCACAGTTGACCACCAGTTCCTTCGCCGCCGTGATTTCCACCCGGCCTTCCACGCTGGTCACGGTGATATCCTTTTTCGCCGTCGCCTCCAGCGCATCATCCTGCGCCTGGATTTCCATCTTTCCCTTCGCCGCAAACAGCTTCATCCCCGCCTTTCGCGCCAGCAGGCTGACGGCTTCTCCCGCCGCCACCGTAAAACGTTTCAGCGCACTGATGTCCGTATTCTGCTGTGACACAATCCCCACGCTGGCGCTACCCGAAGACAACCGTACCGCCTGCGGACTGCTGATGCTCACGCCCTGCGGCGCATTCAGCACTATCCCCGGCTGCGCCAGCTCTTTCAGCGCATCGTTCAGCGTCTGCTGGTTGCCGGTATCCGATGGCAGGGCCTGAGCCGATTCCGCTGCCGACGCCAGGCTTTTCGCAATACCCAGGGCATTTTCAAGCTGCGCAATCGCCTCCTCCATTGCCAGCATCCTGTCGCCTGCCGAAGGCTGTTTATCCGCACTGATAAACACCCCCGCACCGCCCCGGATGCTCACCCATTTATCCGTACGCAGTTCCGCACCCTCGCCCCGCAACTCCCTCTGCGCATTCACGTTATGCCCCAGGTTGAGCTGCGTCTTGCCGCCGTACTCGGTGCTGAGCTTGATATGTTCCTCGCCGCGCTTATCCTCCATTCGCAGCTTATTATTGGCCGGAGTACGAATCACATTGCGGGTGCTGTTTTTCTCCGTCACAGGGTCGACATGCCGCGAGTCATGCAGCGCATGCGCAATATACGGCCGGTCGGGATCGCCTTCGTGGAAAGCAATCGCCACCTCCGTGCCCTGGATCAGCGGAAAGTGAAAGCCGTACACGTCGCCGCCGTAGGGTTTGGCGAGACGCACCGGCATGCTTTCCTGACCCTGCCCTTTCTCATCTCTGTCAGCGTCAAATTTCACCCGGTACAGGCCGGACGCATCCTGCCAGGCGTAGATATCATTCGCTTTCGCGCTGGTCACCCGCGCCGTCATGGTGCCAGTCACCTTCGGGCGCGGCAGCAGCGGCGGACGCCAGCACAATGTTTCGCTGTAGGGCACCGCCAGCAGGGTCACCCGCAGCGCCTCCCGGCGGCTGGCGGTAAAACCGGTACCGGTGATTAACAGCGGATCCTGCACGGGCGCAGGCAGGGTCGGAGGGAGGCTGTCGGTAACGGTCAGCACCTGGGCCGGCGCCAGCCAGGCTGCAGTACTGCTCGCGGTAATAAGCGTCTGGTGAGCCAGAAAACGCTCATGGTCGAGACGGGCATAGAAGTTGGCGGTCTCCGTCTGCGGGTCGATTTTATCGCCACGCTCCAGGTGGCGAAGCTTATAGTGGTATACCTCACCGTAAGTGAGGCCTTCCCCATTTCCCCGGGTCATATCCGCTGTTGCCGACTGGAGAACGCTCTGCGCATCGCGGGGGTTATAATCCCGGGTAGTGACGTTCGCCTCTACGACGTTATGCGTGATGCTCAGACCCCATATCGATTCCGTACCGCTGTCGCTCATCCCGGACGGGCTGTTTACAGGGAGTGTCTTATCGAACATCAGCGCCCGCTGCGCGTCGGCGAAGTGGACCACTTCGCTCTGGGCCTCTTCCTGCAGGGTGAAGAAATAAAATATCCCCACCTCTGCCAGCAGGCGCTGGATAAACGCCAGGTCGCTCTCCTGATACTGATTAATTTGCTCGCGCCGCGGATAGTGTTGCTTGAGATTAAACTCATACTCCCAGTCATGCAGGTGATGTTCCTGCAATACCTGCTCCACCACCTCCGGTACCGATTTATTCACGAAAAAACGATGGCTGCGAAACTGTTTATCCAGCAGGGAGAGAAACGGCTGGAGGGTTATCTGATATTTCGACTGATCTTCTGAACTGCTGATACGCCGGAAGGCAGTCACCACGCCATGGACGCGTTTGCAGTCCGCCAGCTGCTGCAGTGCGCCGCCGCCCATCGTCAGCATGGCGGGTTTGCTCAGGAGCTGTGCGGCATCAATGTTTTTCTCTGCGCTGGTAAACGTAATGGTGTAATAATAAAGTTCACTCAGCTTTTCTGCACCACTGAATTCTTCCACATCCAGCGATGCGGTACATGAAGGAATATCCAGCTGGTAACGGTTAAGGGTGGTGCCGGTAATCATTGAAAAGGTATCCATTATATTCCTGTTTTACTCCGCAGTAATGACCACCAAAAATCAATTAACAGGATGCACTGTTTAATTTTTTTAATGATAATCATCTCATTCATCATAAATATATTTATGTGCATATCGATATCTCAGATACCCCACCAGGAATTTCATAACTAAAAGGAAACCCCAGAGATATTTATATTCACTGACTGAGAAATAAAAAAAGCAGCCAGAAACCGGAACCTTCAACGTTTATCGCCGCCAGCATTTCTCTGGCAATGTCCTTAGCGCTATCTATGCTGAGCGCCTTTATCCCCTCTTTCCTGCGCTTCATCCCCGCAGAGGCCCCGCTTTGCCGACAAGATTGACTGGCTGCAGGCACGCTACCGCCCATCGCTGTTTCCTGTTTATCAGGAACCCGTAGCGCACAGGGTCAGGCAGGCATAATGTTGTTGTTCAACCTCCGCGATCGGGGTCGCGGATTACTCGGTTTCGTTTTTTAAGGCGTCAGCCCCGGCTCCTGACGTATTAGCCGTGCCCGGCGTCAGACAGGCGTCCTTCTGCGGGACCAGACTGATCTCCACCCGGCGATTTTGCGCCCGCCCCTCTGGCGTCTCGTTGCTGGCGACAGGACGACTTGCGCCGTAGCCCTGCACCGCAAAACAGCTCTCCGGCACATCGCCGGTATCGCGCATCCAGTCGCGGACCGCCTCGGCACGCTTCAGGGAGAGTTGTTGATTGGATTTATCGTTGCCGATGCTGTCGGTATGGCCTGCCATCACGATCAGCCAGCCGGGTTTGGCCTTAATGCCCAGCAGCGAGTTCACCAGCAGCTTTGTCGAACCCGGTTTCAGCGTCGATTTGCCGGTATCGAACAGCGCCATGCTATCGAGGCGGATCGTCTGCGGCCCCTGCACAACCTGCTTAATGACCGGACGCACCGGCGGGGGCGGCGCCCAGTCATTGATAGCGGCTTCCACGAAGGGGATCAGCCGCATCCCCTGATACAGCCCCAGCCGGTAACGCAACGGCTCTCCCCGGCGCAGCCAGTCATCCAGCTGGCGGCTGTCGGCACGCAGACGCTGCTGCGCCTGCAGCTTCGGCGTCGGCGGCGTGCCGCTGAGGCGGTGATACACCGCCAGATGATCGCCGACGCTGCGCACCAGGCGCTGGTTGTTGATAAAGGAAGCCAGCATCGCCAGCGCCAGAAAGAGGAAGCCCACGCCAGCGGCAAGACCGGCATCGCGCATCCGGCGGCTGACCCCGTGGCAGTGCGGCAGTGACGACAGAAGAAGATCCGGCAGCGGGTGAGGACCTGGCGCCGCGGCGTTGCCCGGGGAGAGCGTGGTGATCCCGGCGATTTGCTGTTGCCAGAGGTTATTTGCCACCGCTACCACCGGTGTCAGGCAGATGCCCGCGGCACACAGGTTCAGCGGAGGAAGTTCCGCCTGCCGGGCGCGGAATGGCCGGAAAAGAGCGTTTTCGGCCAAGGTCAGAATGCTCTCCAGCCACAGCGTCTGATACAGGCGTGAGGCAGGGCTGCCCTCCCGCTGCCACTCGGCAACCGACTGGGGCGCTTGTCCTTTCTGCTGCACCTGGAGACCAGGCCTCTCCGGCGTGACGGTAAACCAGCGGCTTTCCCCTGCCTGGCCGCCAGGCGGCGTCACCCAGAACACGCTCCACACCGGCGGCAGACCGTTTAGCCAGGTTCGGCACTGAACGATACTCCGTCGCCAGTCGCGCAGCGACTGCGCCAGTTGCTCCCCGGTGGGGTGGTGCTCCGGTACCACTGCCAGCAGCACGGAAACCTGCGATACCAGCGCCGGACGCGCCGCCGCCAGGTACTGCGCCAGCCGCGGCAACTGCTCCGCGCTGTCTCCCCGTAGATACCAGCCGTGACGGGTTTCGCAGTGCGCCGAACGCCCGGGAAACAGACTGTCGGTATCCCCGCAGACCAGAACCACCGCCCCCTGAAAATCCTCGGGCGGCAGGACGATTTCCGATCGCTGACGGCTGACTGCCCGGCGACGCTGACGCCAGAGCGCCGCGCCGCCCGCCAGCAGGATGCACAGACTGAAGATCACCTGGTTGCCGATGGACAGCGGCCAGAAGCCCAGCACCAGCCACAGGGCCAGGATGACGGTCAGTAGCGTAAGCAGACGACGGGCGTTATCACGCATCTCTTATCCCTGCCCTGCTATCTTCGCCACCATCTGTGACAGCACGGCGGAGAAGGTCAACCACAGCGCGGCCAGCGCCACAATGCCAACCGCCCAGCCGCACCAGTACATCCGCCGTCCGCTGCGCAGCCGGGAGGCACGAACCACCACCGGCGCCTCCTGGGTCAGGCTGAACGGCGGGACCCGCGCGCCAAGCGCATGCGCCACGTCCTCACGCCGTTCGTCATCCTGGGCGCGGTACTGCCCGACAAACCCCAGTTGCAAAGTACGATAGAAACAAGTCAGCACTGCCGCATCCGCCGTGGGCTCTCGCAGCAGCTGGCGGATCCGTTCCCAGAGCTCTTCCCCGGCGTTGAGAGTGCTGAAAAAACGCGCCTGCAGCGGATCCTTGCGCCACCTGCGGTAGCCATCATCCTGACTGGCGCGGTTGAGGACGCTCTCATCGAGCAGCGCGCAGTAGGCATAGAGCATCTGCTCAGCGCTGGTGTCACTGATTCCTGCCGCCGTCAGCGCCTCGCGCGCCTCGGTCACCCATCGACAGGCCTGACGATAGAGCGCCTCACCATCGGTCACCGGCTGGCCGCAGCGTAACTGGCTGACCATCAGCCAGCCCGGGTAAAAAGTTTTGTTGATCAGATCGCTTTCAGAGGTATTCATGAGCGCAGTACCGCAAAGAGTTCAAGTTTCACGTCGCCAAGCGATTCCGGGGTATAGAAGGTGCAGTTGCCGGCCTCCAGCATCGCGCGGGCGGCATCGGTGGAGAGATCCAGAGCGAAATATTGGTTTTCCAGACGTAGCGGAATGGCCGCCGGCACGTGGCTCAGCGGTTTGATCGCGATGCCGCTGAGGGCAATGTTGACGACCTCGGCGACATCATCATGGCTACCCGCCTTACAGAGCTGCGGAAAGCGGCTCTGTAGCTGGTGAGGGGGGAGTGAAGAGCGCACCGACAGATAAAAATCCGCCCCCTCGCGCAGTCGCGCATCGTGTAGCCTGCCCCGCCAGATCTCCCGGTCGGCTCCCTGCTCCAGAGCGATGGCGATCACCCTTGAGGGCAGGCTGACTTCGAGCAGCGTATCCAGCAGGGCAAACAGCGGCGGGAATACCTGCTCTGGCGAGGCATGCCGGTAGCGGGGGATTGCTTCCAGATGATGTTCAAGGGAGAAAGTCAGCAGACTGCCGGCCAGCCTGGCCAGTTCACGATAGAGCAGCTCCGGATGGCGCGAAGGGTCCTGATGCAGCTCGCTGAGCACCGGCTCGGCGCTGTTCAGCGCGTTGAGCAGCCAGAACAGGGAAACATCCGCCACGGCAAAATCAGCCATTCGCGCATTACTTTCACGGCGCATGGCCATCAGGCGTCTGCGTCGGGCCTGCAGGCGATGTAACAGCTCGCCCAGCTCACTGACCAGCGTCGGGCTTGCCGCCAGCGACAGCAGCGGCGGGATGAATTCCGGGTCAACGATCCACTGTCCCTGGGCGTCGCGTACCAGACGCGCTACCGGGCAGGTAAGGAAGGCCGCATTTTCCTCGGTGGAGAGACGCAGCGTCAGCGCGTGCCGCAGAACGGCCAGCTCGCTGCGTTCATGGCCGGCCAGCTCCTGCACGGTCACCTGCTCGGCGCGCCAGCGGCGCGGGCGGGCGCTCTCCTGGCCGTCATCAAGATTGCCGCCGCTGGCGCTGAGCAGCGGCAGAGCAAGCACAACCTCCACGCTGTCCAGCATCACGCCCGAGACATCACGGACCGGTGGCAGAGTATCCGCCAGCTCGGTGTCAATCAGCGTTCCGTCGGCGAAACGCACGATCAGCCGGGTGGCGTTGAGCCGGGAAAGGGTGAGCGCGCTGGCGTCAAACTCCGCGCGCAATACCCCCCACGGGTGGGCGAGCGCCATGCGGGAGACCGTATCGGCGACGTGCGCATCCCAGCGAGCCTGTTGCTGAAACTGCTGCGGGACCAGAAAAGCCCCGTCGCGCCATAATGGGCGGAAAATCTTCATTGCACCTCCTGTGCCTTTCGCTTTCATCTGTTTGCAGACAGGACCAAATGCCGCGGCGGATATCCTTCATCCGCCGTACGTTCGCCTCAGCCTCTGCCTTTGCTCTGGCCTGTTCATCACTAGCGGTTTTTCTCCCGAACGTCGTTCGGCTCGATTTATTGCCTGCCGCTTCAGGGAAAGGAAATATCAACTCTGCCAGCGAGGGTTTAGAAGTCAGATGGTATTCTTTGTACAAGGGAGGTTTATCATAAAGCGAAAAAGCCAGGGGAGGTAACGCCTGGCCCTAAATAATATCTGAATTCAACCTACGGCTGCTTTTATGGCTCTTGTTTAATCCATTGAGAAGGAATATTCCATAAGCTATCGTTTTATTATTTCCCCATTGAATGTTAATTAGCGAATTAGTCTCTCCGTCAGGCTTATTTATATTGATCTTAAATATAAATAATAATAAAAATATCATCGCAATCGATATACCTTCATTAGCGCCGAGGCCAAAGCGTTCCCCAGCATCAGAGAGATGCCCGGAGGAGTGCCCCGCCCCACCCGGCCATTGCCAGGCGCTGAATTACGCCGTATTTTGGTTTTCCGCTCCGCTGTGGGCGGGTATCAGGGCGAACGAGAGAGAGAAAATGAAACCGCTATTTGTCTATGGGACGCTCTGTCCCGGTCGCAGCAATGCGCACATTCTGGAGGCGATCGGGGGCGAGTGGCGTCCCGGCTACGTCACCGGCACCTTTTACGCGCGCGGCTGGGGCGCCGCCGCCGATTTTCCGGGTATCGTCCTCGACGCTCACGGCCCGCGGGTCAACGGCTATCTGTTCCTGTCCGATCGGCTGGCGGCGCACTGGCCCATGCTGGACGACTTTGAGGAGGGGTACGATCGGGTGCCGGTGGAGGTGACCACCGACGATGGAAAGCAGGTCAGCGCCTGGATTTATCAGCTTCAGCCCCGGGAGTAATCCCCGCCGCGAACGCGCTGTACAATACAGCAGCCCAGCGCGTTCACGGCTTTGCGGTCAGTCCGCCAGGCTTTCCGCCACTGGAGTCACCAGCGCCTTCTTCTCAGCCCAGCAGGCAACGTTATCGAGCACCAGTTGCGCCATCGCCGCGCGGGTACTCCAGGTGGCGCTGGCCATATGCGGTGTGACGACCACATTACTGCGCTGCAGCAGCCCGGCCGGTACCGCCGGTTCATGGCTGAAGACATCCAGCCCCGCCCCGGCGATAATCCCGCTCTCCAGCGCGGCAACCAGCGCGGGCTCATCAATCACGCTGCCGCGCGAGATATTGATGAGGATCCCTTTCTCCCCCAGCGCCGCCAGCACCGGCTGGTTAATGAGCCCCTGGTTTGCCGCCGTTCCCGGCGTGCAGATAACCAGAAAATCACTCTCCGCGGCCAGGGTCAGCAGATCTTCCCGCCAGGCATAATTTAGCGCCGGGAGACGCTTGCGGTCATGATAAGCAATCTGCATGGCGAACCCCTCGCAGCGCCGGGCGATGGCCTGGCCGATGCGCCCCATGCCCACGATGCCGACCCGCGAACCGGAGACTTTTTGCGTCCACGGAAAACCGCCCGCCGCCCACTCGCCCGCTTCGATAAACTTGTGGGCGGCGACGATCTGCCGCGAGGTCGCCAGCATCAGGCCCAGCGCCAGATCCGCCACATCGTCGGTTAACACCCCTGGCGTATGGCTGACCCGCACCTGGTGCTCAGCGGCCGCCTGCACATCCACGCCGTCATAGCCGACGCCAAAGACGGCGATCAGCTCCAGCGCAGGCAGGCTGGCGATCAGCTCTCGCGTCACGGTGGCTTCGCCGTTGGTGATGAGCACGGTAAAGGTGCCGGCCAGCGCGCGAAAGTCGGCGTCAGTGAGTGCGGTCAGCTCCACGAGGTGATAGCGTCGCGCCAGTTCCGCGGTCAGGGCATCCGGGAGCGAAGCCTGTTTTAACACGTTCAGTTTCATAGCTTATCTTCTTTCAGAGTGTGGAAGGCGGAGGGTTTCTGGCCGCTCCGGGAGACGATGATGCCGATAACTCCGCCGAGGGCCAGCGCCACGGCGACGATCAGCAGTCCGGAGTGATAGCTGTTGGTCAGGTCCTTAATCTTCCCGAGCAGCGGCGGCAAGCCTAAGCCGACAAAATTGGCGATGGTGTTGATAAATGCAATGGAGGCCGCGGCCGCCACGCCCGCCAGCTTCTCGGTGGTCACCGCCCAGAACACCGGCGTTAGCGCGAAATTAAAGCCCACGGTGAGCACCAGCAGCAGATAGGCAACCAGCAGGTTGCCGGCATAGATGGCGACAGCCAGCGAGAGACCGGCCAGAATCAGCGGCAGCCCCATATGCCACGCCCGCTCGCCGGTCAGATCCGAATGACGGCCATTGAGGTACATAAACAGGCAGGCGAAAATAAACGGCACCGCGGACAGCAGACTAATAACCACATCGCTCTGCTCGCTGGCCATACTTTTGAGGATCAGCGGTAAGAAAAGCGTGATGCCGATGGAGCCGAACGCCTGCAGAAACCAGACCAGACTCAGCAGGAGTACCACTTTATTTTTCAGCGCACTGAACCAGGAGGCGTGTTGATTAACTACCGCGCCGCGGTTATCAGCGGCAATCTGCGCCGTCAGCCAGCCTTTCTCCGCCTCAGAGAGCCAGGCCGCCTTTTGCGGGCTGGAAGGTAGCAGCCAGAGCACCAGCGCCCCCAGCACGATGGCGGGAACCCCTTCAATGGCGAACAGCCAGCGCCAGCCGGCAACATCGGCAATGCCATGCATATTTAAAATCAGCCCCGAGACGGGCAGCCCGATGATCGACGCCAGCACCGATCCCATATAAAAGAACGACATCGCCCGTGCCCGGTTGCGCTTCGGAAACCAGCAGGAGATATAGTAAATAATCCCTGGGGTGAATCCCGCCTCCGCCATGCCGAGTAAAAAACGCATAATATAGAGCTGGGTCGGCGTCTGGACGAACGCCATGCCGGCGCTCACCATTCCCCAGGTGATCATTATTCTGGCGATCCAGATCCGCGCCCCCACCCGGGTCATGATCAGGTTGCTGGGAATTTCGAAAATAATATAGGAAATATAAAACATGCCGACCCCAAGGCCGTACATGCTGGCCGTTAATCCCAGATCGGCGTTCATTTGCAGCGCGGCAATGGAAATATTGGTTTTATCAAGATTGGCGACAAAATAGCAGATAATAATAAAGGGGATGATTTTGCTGTTTAGCTTTTTTAATGTAGAAGTACAGAGTTCAATGCTCATAATAATAACCCCATGACTTTGCCTCGGGCAGGGGAAGACCGCCCGCGCCAGGCAAAGATTGATATTAAGAATCGCAGCAGGTATTAACCGGGGACTACCACTCGGCGACCACGCCATCGGCAAGGCGCCAGACGGGGTTCCGCCAGTCAGGAGCGCGTCGGCTCATCTCAATCACTTTCTCTTCGTCGATATCGACCCCCAGCCCCGGCTTCATTAACGGCTTAAAGTACCCCCCCTCCATATTGAAATCGGCTTTGTTTTTCACGAAGTCGAGTAACTCGGCGCCCTGGTTATAGTGTATCCCCATGCTCTGCTCCTGGAAGACAGCGTTGTAGGAAACAAAGTCCACGTGCAGACAGGCGGCCAGCGCGATGGGGCCTAACGGGCAGTGCGGAGCCAGCGACACGTCCGCCGCTTCCGCCATACCGGCGATTTTGAAGCATTCGGTGATGCCGCCAGCGTGAGAGAGATCGGGCTGCAAAATAGCCAGGCCGCCGGCCTCCAGCACCCGCTTGAACTCAAAGCGCGAGAACATGCGCTCGCCGGCGGCCAGCGGGATCGCGGTTTGCGCCGCCAGCCGCGGGTAGTACTCCGCCTGCTCGGCCAGCACCGGCTCTTCGATAAACAGCGGCCGATAGGGTTCCAGCTCTTTAATCAGCAGTTTCGCCATCGGCGCGCTGACGCGGCCATGAAAATCGAGGCCAAATTCAATGTCGTTACCAAATGCTTCGCGGATCTGCGCCACCGTGTTCACCGCCGCATCCACCGTGCGCGAACTGTCAATCATCCCCATTTCCTGACAGCCGTTGAGTTTGAAGGTATCAAACCCCATCCCGCGCAGCGTGTTAATCCCGGCAATGACCTCGGCAGGTCTATCTCCTCCCACCCAGCTGTAGGCTTTGATTTTATCGCGCACCAGGCCGCCCAGCAGCTGCCAGACCGGCGCATTTAACGCCTTCCCTTTAATGTCCCACAGCGCCTGGTCAATACCGGCGATCGCGCTCATCAGGATCGGTCCGCCGCGATAAAAGCCGGCGCGGTACATAACCTGCCACAGATCGTTGATCCGCGCCGGATCCTGGCCAATCAGATAGTCCCCCAGCTCATGTACCGCCGCCTCCACGGTGCGCGCCCGGCCTTCGACGATCGGCTCGCCCCAGCCGACTATCCCCTCGTCGGTTTCAATCTTGAGGAACATCCAGCGCGGGGGTAAACGCCAGGTGGTCAGTTTGGTTATTTTCATTTCACAGCCTCTTGATACGCCCTAACAAATGCGGCGGCCTGCTCTGCGGTCCGCGTTACCGGCTGACCGGCGCGATAGAGATCGCTGCCCAGCCCCGCGCCCGCACAACCGGCCTCGATCCATTGCGCCAGGTTTTCCGGCGTGACGCCGCCGACGGCAAATACCGGCACCGACGCGGGCAAAACCGCTTTCAGCGCCCTGATATAGTCGGGGCCAAACGCCGAAGAGGGAAAAATCTTCAGCGCCTGCGCCCCGGCCTCCAGCGCGGTAAACGCCTCGCTTGCCGTCGCGCAGCCGGCGCAGACGGTCATCCCGTGCCCGACGGCCCGGCGGATCACCGCCGGCTGCACATTGGGGGTCACCACCAGCCGCGCCCCAAGCTGCGCCAGCCGATCGACCTGCGCTTCCTGCAGCACCGTTCCGGCGCCAATCAGCGCCTGCGCGCCGTAGGCCTCGACCACGGCCGGGATGCTCTGCTGCCATTGCGGTGAATTGAGCGGGATCTCCACGGTGTCGAACCCGGCGGCGATCGCCGCACCGACGTGCGCCAGCGCCTCGTCAGGGGTGATGCCGCGCAGAATAGCGATCAGCGGAAGTGAGGTTTGCCACTGCATGTACGATGCTCCTTATACCAGCCAGAAAGGCATCGTCGCCCGACACTGTCGTCACCTGGCGGCCCAGCAGCTGAAATGCCTGCTGATAGCGCGCGGAGAGGGACGGGCCGGCAACGATCGCGATAGCCTGTTCGTCGGCAATGAAGGCGCGCATGCTGGCCACCTCCGCGCCAATTAACAGGCCGGATAGATACTCGCTCACCTGCTCCCGGGCCAGCGCCCCCAACAGGTGCGCGGCGCGGGTCTCAAAAAGCTGTGGCAACACCGCGGGCGCGGCCAGGCCGCGCGCCAGCCCGGCGTGAAACGCCGCCGGCGCAGCCTGCTGCTCGGGTAATCCCGCACCGATCAGGGAGTGCGTCAGCAGCAGATGGTGCAGTTCGCCGGTCATCACCGTGCGAAAGTCCTCAATCCGCCGGCCGTCGGTTTTGACCCATTTGCAATGGGTGCCGGGCATGACGTACACCGCCGCAGGGGCCAGCAGGCGTGCGCCGAGGAGCTGTGTCTCTTCGCCGCGCATGACGTTGTGGTGGTCTTCGCGGGAAGTGCAAAGCCCGGGGACAATCCAGATCCCTTCATCTACGGCGGTCAACTGGTTGCCAATGGCCGTGAAATCGGCGGGAAGCGGTAAATAGGGCGCGTTCTTCCAGCCCACGTTGCTGCCTACCATTCCCGCCATGACCACTGGGGTACGCCCCTCGCGCCAGCCATGGATTTGTGTCGCTAACACTGCTGCCGGCGATTGACCGTTCAGGCGGGCGATCCCCGCCGCCGACTGTCGGCTGTCGAGGCAGCGTTCGCCCTCAAACAGCCAGGCGCGAAAATTGGTCGATCCCCAGTCAACAGCGATGTAGCGAGATGTCATGTGATTTCCTTCAGTCTTCGTGTCGAGCTGGCGATCATGGTGAGCGCCGCCTGCTCTGCCGCGTTGCTGTCCTGATGGCGAATCGCATCGAACAGCGCTTTATGTTCCTGGAGCGTTTGCGGCATGTTGGCCTCATCCCCCATCCAGGTCCGTTCAAATATCGCGCGCTGCAGCGAGCTAATCGCCACGCTGAGCTGCTGCAGCACCGGGTTATGCACTGACGCCAGCACCGCTTCGTGATAGCGAATGTCGGCTTCATTAAAGGCATCGCGCTGCTGGTTGTTGGCGATCATGTCATTCAGCGCCGCCTCAATCTGCGCCAGATCGCTGGAGGTGGCCCGCTCTGCCGCCCAGCGGGCTATCGCCGGCTCCACCAGATTACGCACTTCGCTCATCGCCGCGATGAGCCCCGGGTCTTCATCCTGTTCCAGCGCCCATTGCAATACGTCGCTGTCGAGGAAATTCCACTGGCTGCGCGGCGCGACGAAGGCGCCGCGATAGCGTTTCATCTCAATCAAGCGCTTCGCCTCCAGCGAGCGAAAGACTTCGCGGATGATGTTGCGGGAGGTGGCAAACTCCTCGCACAGGTCAGCCTCCGCCGGCAGCGCCGCGCCGGGAAGATATTTGCCGCTCACAATCTGGCGGCCCAGGGTCACCATCAGCCGATCGGTTTTAGTCAGGTTCATAGCGTGTCCTTAACGGGGTTATGCCCGGTTACTTTACTCCGTTCAGCGCATTTCCACCCAGTCTGGTAGTACAAACGTGAACCTGTTCATCCTTGCCTGTGACACATAGTAGTACCATTAATAAAAATTGTACTACAATCCAGATCACAAAAAAGACAATCCATCACAAAAAAGGATCGTCGACATGCCAAAAATGGTGGCGACGATCCTTCGCCGGGGACGGGAAAGATGGGCCTGCGAGGCTGGGTTAACGCGGCTTCGGCGGGGGGCTGTCAGGCTAATCGGGGTAACGAACGGTGGGTAGTCTGGCGTCGTTTCGGCCAATGCAGGTATACTTGGCAGATGTTTCCTCAGTTTCAGACACGCAGATGACAAAACTCACCTTACAAGAGCAGATGCTCAAAGCCGGCCTGGTCAGCAGCAAAAAAATGGCTAAAGTCCAGAGGACGGCAAAAAAATCCCGCGTTCAGGCCCGTGAGGCCCGGGAAGCGGTGGAAGAAAATAAAAAAGCTCAGCTGGAGCGCGATAAGCAGCTCAGCGAGCAGCAAAAGCAGGCGGTGCTGGCGAAAGAGTATAAAGCCCAGGTGAAGCAGCTGATCGAGATGAACCGCATTACGGTCGCCCGGGGCGATATCGGCTTTAACTTCACCGATAATAATCTGATCAAAAAAATCATGGTCGACAAGACCACCCAGACCCAGCTGATTAACGGCCGTCTGGCGATTGCCCGCCTGGCGGTGGATAACAAGCCCGAAGGTGAATATGCGATTATTCCGGCGGTGGTGGCCGAGAAAATCGCCCAGCGCGACGCCAGCAGCATCGTGTTGCACAGCGCCCTGAGTCAGGATGAGCAGGATGAAGACGATCCGTACGCCGACTTTAAGGTGCCCGACGATCTGATGTGGTAACCCCGGTTCTCTCGCCGCGGGCAATCAAAACGGGCTCGCCTGCTGGATATGCATCGGCTCATGGCTGACGGGGTGGACAAAGCGCAGTTCGCTGGCGTGCAGCATCAGCCGCGGAGCCTGTTCCGTGCCGGGCAGCTCCCGGCCACCGTACAAATCGCAGCCAAGGATCGGATAGCCCAGCAGCTGGCAGTGGATGCGCAGCTGATGGGTGCGCCCGGTCTCCGGGGTAAGCGCCACCCGGGTTAACGCCAGCGCCCTCTCCCCATCCCGTGACTGATACAGGCGGTCAATGACCCGATAGCGCGAACGCGCCGGTTTGCCGTGCCGGGCGCAGAGCGACATGCGCGGGAAACGGGCCGGATCTTTGGCGATTGCCGCCTCCACTATCCCCTCATCTTCCGCCAGGTGGCCGCACAGCAGCGCCGTATAGACCTTTGCCACCGTGCGCTGGCTGAACTGTTGGCACAGCAAGGCGTTAACGTCTTTGTTGCGGGCTACCACCATCAGACCGGAGGTACCGAAGTCCAGGCGGTGCACCAGGGTGCAGCCCGGAAAGCGCTGAACCAGCCGGTGATGCACGGAGTCAAGGTTGCGCGGATCTTTGCCCGACAGGCTCAGCAGCCCGGCGGGTTTATTGATCAACAGCAGGTGTTCGTCCTGATACAAGAGGGTGATCTGTTCGCGGCACGGCGGCGCGACAAAGGTATCGATAATGGTGGACATCAGGCGGCCCGAAGAAGGAGTGGCTGGCGATAGTACCCCATTTTGGCCGCCGGCACGATGCTGGCGCACAATCCGCCCTCGCGGCGGCGTCATTTATCACCCACACTTATCGTAAAGGCATGGTCTGCGCAGGCAATGTGCTTTACACTGCGCGCTGCAAAATTTGAGTTAACCAACGAGTAATACGGTAATGGCGATGAACGGAACAATCACAACGTGGTTTAAAGATAAAGGTTTTGGATTTATCAAAGATGAAAACGGCGAAAATCGTTATTTTCACGTGATTAAGGTCGCCAATCCTGATCTTATCAAGAAAGACGCGGCGGTGACTTTCGAACCTACCACCAACAATAAAGGGCTGTCGGCCTACGCGGTGAAGGTCATTCCGGAGAGCAAATATATCTATATCGCCGGCGAGCGGCTGAAGCTGACCTCCATCAAATCCTATGTGGTGTACCATGAGGAGGAGCCGGTCGAGACCCGCGTCGATAAAGAAAACGCGGTGCTGTCGGTCGGGCTGCTGATGAACAGCATCCGGCCAAAATCCACAGTGCAGCCGGGAGAGATGCGTTCGGTGAAAAAGCTGGCGATCACCACCTTTCAGGGGACAACCCTGATCTTCTCGGAAGACGAAATCGATATCGATGCCACGGTAAAACTGCTTAAGGTGTAAGCCCCGGCGCGCGGTTTCCCGCGCGCCCGAAGACCTGCCCGATAGACTACCCGCCATCGCCCCTCGCCGGACGGGGCGATGGCGCCAGACAGCCGATAAGGATGCCGCCGCCATGCCCGTAAATTTTGACTTCAACGATCTCTACGCCTTTCGCGCCCTGATGGAATATGGCAGTTTTCGGCTGGCCGCTGAATCCATCTGCCTGTCGCAGTCGGCCCTTAGCCGACGCATCGAAAAGCTGGAGACGGCGCTGGGCAACCGGCTGTTCGAACGTACCACCCGGCGGGTGACCCTCACGCTGTATGGGCAAAATTTTGCCGAACGTTCGGAGCAACTGCTGGCCCATGTCGAGACGGTGCTGGCGGATATCAGCCAGGTCAGCAAGGCGCGCACCGGGCTGGTGACGGTGGCGACGGTGCCCTCCGCCGCCTACTACTTTATGCCGGAAATCATCCGCAGCTTTCAGGCGCGTTATCCCCAGGTGCGCATCCGGTTGATTGACAGCAGCGTCGGGAATGTGATCGAGGCGGTCAGCAGCGGACAGGCTGACTTTGGCCTCTGTTTTGCCAAAAACCTGCCAGCCAGTCTCGAATTCACGCCTCTTGCCGACGACCGCTATGTGGCCGCCTGTCGGTACGATCATCCGCTGGCGCGCAAGACGCACCTCAGCTGGCAGGCGTATTTTGAACAGGATTATATTGGCCTGGATCGGGTCTCGGGCAACCGGACGCTGCTCGACCGGGAGCTGGCGCATCTGACGCCGGCGCGGCCAAGTATCTGCGAAACCCGCCACGTCACCACGATGCTGGGGATGGTGGAAGCGGGCATCGGCATTGCCGCCGTGCCCGCGATGTCGATGCCCGCCGGGGAGCATTCCGTTCTCCGCGCTGTGCCGCTCACTGACCCGGTGGTCACGCGCACGGTAGGCCTGATCCGCCTCAGCGGCCGTATTCAGTCCTACGTGGCGGCAGAGCTGGAGAAGCTGATTATTGAACAGTATCCTTCTGGCTGACCGGCGTGGTGGCGGCCACGCTTCGCATGCCGGTGGCGTGGATGGTCTCCTGCGCCGCCGGTGAGGCCAGATACGCCAGCAGCGCTTTGCCTTCCTGCGGGTGGTCGGCGCTGATAGTCACCGCCCCGGCAAAGCGGGTGATGTACTGCAGGTTATCCGGCAGTTCGCCAACGAAGGTCACGCCGGGTACCGGCAGCAGTTCGCTCACCTGCTGAAAACCGATCGCATACCGTCCCTTCGCCACTTCCGAGGCTACCGGAATGCGCTCCACCATCTGCGCTTTGCTCTGCATCGCGTCATCAATGCCCAGGGTGTGGAACAGCGTCGAGCTAACATAGCGTCCGCTGGCGCTGTCGGAGTACGCGACCGACGGCGCCGCCAGCAGCGTCGCTCGCAGCTGGTCTGCGCTATGGATAGCCGGCAGCGGCGCCCCCGCCTTCACCACCACGCCGATCGGCGAGTCGGCCAGCTCCCGACGCGAACCCGGTTGCGTACGGCCCGCTTTTTCGAGGCTGGTTAGCGCATCCCCGACCATAATCACCACGTCCGCGTGTTCGCCCCGCGCCAGGCGGTTAGGGATCGCCTGCGGCGTTTTCCCCATCGACGGGCCGGGGATCACCACGAGGTGGTTGCCAGTTTGTTTTTCCCACGCCGGGGCCAGCTTTTCCAGCGCCGCTTTGAAGCCGCCGGAGATCATCACGGTGACCTCTGCGGCCAGCGCGCTGCCGCCGGTGGCGGCCAGCAGCAGCGTGGCCAGCAGTGTTCCTGTCGTTTTACGCATCATCTTCTCCCTGATTAACGTGCCGTCTGCAGCGCAACGGCGCTACGGCGATAGAGGTAGCAAGTGGCCAGCAGGCCGCAGATGGCGGCAAAGCTCATCCAGTAGCCGGGAGACGCTTTATCACCGGTATACTCGATCAGCGCCGTGGAAATCACCGGCGTGAAGCCGCCAAATACCGCCGTCGCCAGGCTGTAGGCCAGCGAGAAACCTGCCACGCGCACTTCGGCAGGCATAATTTCGGTCAGCGCCGGGATCATCGCCCCGTTGTACATGCCGTAGATAAACGACAGCCACAGCAACACGCTCAGCATCATCAAAAAGCTCGGCGCGTTCGCCAGCAGGGTCAGTGCAGGCCAGGCGGTAGCCAGCGCCAGCAGGGTCATGGCAATCAGCACCGGCCGGCGGCCAAAGCGGTCAGACAGCGCCCCGCCCACCGGCAGCCAGAAGAAGTTGGAAATCGCCACCAGCAGCGTAACCAGCAGGCTGTCAGAGGCGCTGAGCATCAGCACCTTTTTACCAAAGGTCGGCGCATAGACGGTGATCAGATAGAACGCGGTGGTGGTCATCGCCACCATCATCATCCCGGCGATAACCACCTGCCAGTTCGCCAGCAGCGTGGCGAACACCTGGCGCATCGCCAGATGATGGCGGCGGGCGGTAAACTCCTGGGTCTCCTCCAGCTTACGGCGCAGGATGAAAATGAACGGAACGATCAGGCAGCCGAAGACGAACGGAATGCGCCAGCCCCAGTCGCTGATGGCGCTCTGCTCCAGCACCGCGTTGAGGGCAAAGCCCATCGCGGCCGCCACCATAATGGCAACCTGCTGACTACCCGACTGCCAGCTGGTGTAAAAGCCTTTGCGGCCCGGCGTGGCGATCTCGGCCAGATAGACCGACACCCCGCCCAGCTCGGCGCCAGCGGAAAAGCCCTGCAGCAGACGGCCGATCAGCACCAGCAGCGGCGCCCACAGGCCAATGGTCTGGTAAGAGGGGATCAGCACGATCAGAAAGGTGCCGGTGGCCATGATCGACAGGGTGACGATCAGCCCCTTGCGCCGCCCCACCTTGTCGATGTAGGCGCCAAGCACGATAGCGCCGATGGGGCGCATCAAAAAGCCGGCGCCAAAGACCGCGAAGGTCATCATCAGCGAGGCGAATTCACTGCTCGCCGGAAAAAAGGTATGTGCGATGTAGGTGGCATAAAACCCGAACAGGAAAAAGTCGAACTGTTCGAGAAAGTTACCGGACGTGACGCGCAGGATGGCGCCGATCCGGTCACGGGTACTCATCAGTGAGGTTGTCGAATGCATGCAGGTCTCCAGTTTGTTATCCACGCGTTGTCGCGCGCCTGTTGCTGAAGACTGAAACAGAACCGGGAACGAAATAAGCGTAATAAACGCATCCATTAATGCACTTTACGTATGAATAACATTTAACTAATTAACATTACTTTTGCATACAATCATTTAACACATCCCGTGCTAACCACGCCGCGGGTGACGGCGAAAAAGTCAGTTTTCCGTTTTGTGACCGAGGCCAGGGTACGTCGCCGCGGGTTGACGGCATAAAAACCCTGGCCTGAGGTGAGGATACACGCTGCCGGCCGCAAAGCGCGTCAGGAAGCGGACGCGGCAGACTCCCCCACCAGCGTCTGCAACAGAGCGATCAGCCAGCGGGTAGCTTCGCGTTTCCCGCTGCGTTGGTGGGCGTAAATCTTGACGTCAAACGGCGGAACCGGAAACGGCAGCGGGAAAATGGTCAGCCGGGCGGCGCGGGCCATCGTCTCCGCCGCTCGCCGGGGCAGCGCCATCAACAGGTCGCTCTGCTCAATAATGAAGGGCGCGCTCAGCATCGAGGGGGTTTTCATCGCCACCTGCCGCGAATAGCCCTGCCGCTCCAGCTCACGGTCCAGCACCCCCTGCTGCTCATTCCACGGGGTCACCACCAGATGACGGGCAGCAAGGTAGGCGTCCAGGGTCAGCGCCGTCCGGTCGGCCTGGCTGATGACCACATATTCGTCCCGCAGCCAGTTAATCTCCTCAAGATCGGGATGGGCTGGCTCGTCAGGGGTATTGAACCCGAGGGCCAGGTCGACCTCGCCCGCCAGCAGCTCGGTCAGCGCCGGGCTGTGGGGCAGATAACGGAGTTCAAACCGCAGCCCGGGCGCCTCACGCTGCAGGTGGTGCATCAGCGTCGGAAAGACGCAGAACGCGGTGAAATCGGTGATCGCAATCTGCATGCAGTCGGTGCTGGCGGCCGGCACAAACGCCGCCGGCGGCGTCAGCTCCTGGTTGAGAAACTTCAGCGCCGAAGCAATAGAGGGCGCCAGCTGGCTGGCATAGACGCTGGGGCACATCCGGTGCCCTTCGCGATAGAACAGCGGATCGTTGAGGGCGCTGCGCAGCCGGGAAAGCGCATGGCTCAGCGCCGAGGTGCTCATTGCCAGCTCTTCCGCCGCCAGGCGCACCGAGCGGGAGCGATAGACCGCGTCAAAGACTGGCAGCAGGTTGAGGTCAATCCGGCGCAGGACAGGATGCATAATATTCATCGTTTGCTGATTTCATTGCACTTAATTCTTTTCACAATACCGCTTATCCTCAGGGTCAGCAATTTTGCTCTCTTTTGACTATTGATACAGGACGCCCCATGAGCATCACGATCCGCCAGGCCACCCCGGACGACGCCACCGCTATTTACGACATGATTTATGAACTCGCGGTCTACGAGAAAGCCCCTGAAGAGGTGGTGACGACGGCAGAGGAGATCAGAGAGACGCTGTTTGCCAGCGGCAGCAAAACCGAAGCGCTGATCTGCGAGGTGGCGGGCAAAGCGGTGGGCTACGCGGTGTTCTTCACCAGCTATTCCACCTGGCTTGGACGCAATGGTATCTATATGGAGGATCTGTACGTCACCCCCGACTTTCGCGGGATAGGCGCCGGAAAAGCGCTGCTGAAAACCATCGCGCAATATGCTGTACAGCGTCAGTGCGGGCGTCTGGAGTGGAGCGTGCTCGACTGGAACCAGCCGGCGATTGATTTCTATCTGAGCATTGGCGCGCAGCCGCAGGATGAGTGGGTGCGTTATCGACTCACGGGCGATGCGCTGCGGGCCTTTGCGGAGTAAAGCGGCTCGCCAGCAGGTCGGCGCAAGGCGTCGACCTGCTGGCCGCGGATCAGGCTTCGACCGCGCTATTCTGCAGCTGCGGACCGGCCAGCGCCAGACGCGCGCCCGCTTCGGTATCGCTGTACTGCTTAAAGTTATCCATAAACAGCTGAGCCAGGCTCTCGGCCTTCTCCTGCCACTTATCCGCTGAGCTCCAGCCATTACGCGGATCCAGCACCGCGCTGTCTACCCCTGGAATGCTCTGCGGGATCGCAAGACCGAACACCGGGATGGTCTCATCGCGCAGCGGGCCGGTAGTGCCGTTGAGGATCGCGCTAATGATGCTGCGGGTATCGCGCAGCGACAGGCGTTTGCCCTCGCCGTTCCAGCCGGTGTTGACCAGCCAGGCTTCCGCACCGGATTCCGCCATCTTCGCCGCCAGGACGCTGGCGTACTGGGTTGGGTGAAGCAGCAGGAACGCCGCGCCATAGCAGGCGGAGAAGGTCGGCGTCGGCTGGGTAATGCCGCGCTCGGTACCCGCCAGCTTCGAGGTGAAACCCGACAGGAAATGGTACTGCATCTGCTCGGTGGTCAGACGGGAGACCGGCGGCAGGACGCCAAACGCATCGGCGGCAAGGAAAATCACCTTCGACGGATGGCCCGCGCGGGATACCGGCTTGACGATATTGTCGATATGCGACAGCGGATAGGAGACGCGGGTGTTTTCGGTTTTGCTGCCGTCGGCATAATCCACGCTACCGTCGGCGCGCACCACCACGTTTTCCAGCAGCGCATTGCGGCGGATGGCGCCATAAATCTCCGGCTCCGCCTGCGGGTCGAGATTGATGGTCTTGGCGTAGCAGCCGCCTTCAAAGTTAAACACGCCGTCATCGTCCCAGCCGTGCTCGTCATCGCCAATCAGCTGACGATGCGGATCGGTCGACAGGGTGGTTTTACCGGTACCGGAGAGGCCGAAGAACAGCGCCACATCCCCTGCTTCGCCACGGTTGGCCGAGCAGTGCATCGACGCGATGCCTTTCTGCGGCAGCAGGTAGTTCATGACCGAGAACAGCCCTTTCTTCATTTCGCCGCCGTACCAGGTGCCGCCGATGAGCTGAATACGCTCGCTGAGATTAAAGGCGACGAAGTTCTCGGAGTTCATCCCCTGCGCCTGCCAGTTGGCATTGGTGCAGCCCGCGCCGTTGAGCACCACGAAGTCTGGCGTAAAGCTGGCCAGCTCGTCGGCGCTCGGCACGATAAACATGTTTTTGACAAAGTGGGCCTGCCACGCCACCTCGGTGACGAAGCGTACGCCAAGACGGGTGTCCGGGCTGGCGCCGCACCAGGCGTCGATGACGTACAGTTTTTTGCCGCTCAGCTGGCCCGCGACCAGGCTTTTCAGGCTGCGCCACACGTCTGGCGATAACGGTTTGTTGTCATTGCGGCCGAGGCCTGAGTCTGCCCACCAGACGGTATCACGCGTCTGTTCGTCGCGGACGATGTATTTATCGCGCGGTGAACGGCCGGTGAAGATCCCGGTATCAACAGCCACAGCGCCAGAGTCGGTCATCACGCCGCGGGCCGCGCCGGTCAGTTCAGGAGCGGTTTCATGTGCAATAAGCAAATCGTAATCAGGGTTGTAAAAGAATTCGCCGCTTGCATTAATCCCCAGCTCCTGCAGAGCCATTTTAACTGATTCAATTTGTTGTGACATGGAACTCCTGACAAACTATTTAAGGTAAGAGGCCTGGGTTATTCATTGCTTTCGTCATCGTCGCCGGCGATTTAATAAGATAAGTCCTGGACAATAAAATAAAGCAATAAATAACCGTGAGTCGCGATTTCATATCGTGCTCATGTAGGGTCGCCGATATGCATTCATAAATCTCAACTTTCCAAAAAATGTTAACACCTGTCGATAATTATGTTAATTGCATAGTTTCTATGCGCTATGCTAAAATTGCATAGCCTTTATTGCGTTTTTGAGGACTGGATCGGTGTTGGCAAATCTGGAAGTAAAATGGCTGTATGATGTGATTGCCCTTGAGGAGTCGCGCAGCTTTACCCTGGCGGCCAAAGCCCGCAACATCTCTCAGTCCTCGTTCAGTCGACGCATCCAGTCGCTGGAGGCCTCCCTCGGATTCAGCATCTTCGATCGTAGCGCCAACCCCCTGCAATTGACCAACCGCGGGAAAATTTTTGTCGGCTATGCGCGAAATATGCTCGATGACATGGATTTTCAGATCAGTCGTATTAAGGGTTTAAATAACACGACCCAGAAAATAAGAATCGACGCGGCCCCTTCGCTGTCGGTGTTATTACTGCCGGAAATCATCGCCGGTTACACCGACCGTAAAAATAAGACTTTTCATGTTGAATCGATTAACGTCAACGACGCCGTATTTAACCTGAAAGAGGGAAAAAGCGATTTTATCCTCTCCTTCTATAATGAAGAATTAATGAACTATCCGTTTATTAATCATAAAATTTTTGATTCTTACCTGCACCTGGTCTCCCCCTGCGACGAACATGGCCGCCCGCTGTTTCATTTACATCGCGGCGTGCTGCCGCTGATGAAATACGCCAACGACAGCTATATGGGGCGCCAGGTGAACCAGGTGATCGACCGTACGCCGGAGATCACCTTCTCCCTTACGTTTGTCTCTTCCATGAGCGAGTTGCTCAAGCGCATGATCCTCAATGGCGACGGCGTGGGCTGGCTGCCGCAATACTCTATTCAGCGCGAGCTGGACGAAGGCCGACTGACGATCCTCGATGACCGCCTGTCGCTGCCGATCGGCGCCTGGCTCTACCGCTCCGGCTCGCGGCTTAACCAGGCCGCCGAACGTTTCTGGCAGCACATTAAAACCCGTAACGAACCGCGGGAATAACCCCCTCAGCCGCTGATCCCCAGATATGCCTTACGCACCTCCGGGTCGTTGAGCAGCGCCTGGCCGCTGCCGCTCAGGCGGATCTGGCCGTTCACCATCACATAGGCGCGGTCCGACAGGTTAAGGGCATGGCGGGCATTCTGCTCCACCAGAAACAGCGTCATCCCCTGGGCCGTCAGCTCGCGCAGGATCTGAAAAATCTGCTTCACCACCAGCGGCGCCAGCCCCAGGCTTGGCTCATCCAGCAGCAGCAGGCGCGGTCGGCTCATCAGCGCCCGGGCGATGGCCAGCATCTGCTGCTCGCCGCCGGAGAGGGTCATCGCCCGCTGTCCCCGCCGTTCTTCCAGCCGGGGGAACAGCTGATACATCCGCGCCTTGTCTTCGGCCTGATAGCGGTTGCCAATGGCAATGGTCCCCATCAGCAGGTTCTCCTCGACGGTCATATCGGGAAAGATGCGCCGCCCTTCCGGGGCCTGGGCGATGCCGTTGCTGGCGATAAAGTGGGTCGATTTCCGGCTGATCGCCTCCCCGCGATAGAAAATCTCCCCGCCGGCAATGCGCGGCTGGCCGAAGACCGACATCAGCAGCGTTGATTTACCGGCGCCGTTGGCGCCGATCAGCGCCACCGTCTCTCCCTCGTTGACGGTGAGGGAGACCTGCTTCAGGGCCTGGATCGGCCCGTAGAAGACATCCACCTCATTAAAGGCAAGCAATGGCTGGCTCATCGGCGCGTCTCCTCTTCCTCAGCGCCAAGATAGGCGGCAATCACGCTGGCGTTAGCCTGGATCGCCTGCGGCACGCCGCGGGCGATGACGTCCCCGTGATCGAGGACGATGATATGATCCGAAATCTCCATCACCATCCCCATATCATGCTCGATCAGTAGCACCGTGATGCCGTGCTGCTGGCGCAGAAAGCGAATAATCCGGCTCAGCGCCTGGGTTTCCACCGGGTTGAGGCCGGCGGCCGGCTCGTCCAGACAGATCATCTCCGGGCGGGTACACATGGCGCGGGCGATCTCCAGCCGCCGCTGCTGTCCATAGGAGAGGGTCCCCGCCAGACGGTTGGCGCAGTCCACCATCTCCACCACCTCCAGCCAGTAAAAAGCGCGATCCAGCGCCTGACTCTCCGCCTGCCGATACCCACGAGTATTGAGGATCCCGGCCAGCAGATGGCGGTTAACCTGGGTATGCTGGGCCACCAGCAGGTTCTCAATCACCGACATCTCGCGGAATAAACGTATATTCTGGAAGGTGCGCGCCAGGCCAGCGCGGTTCACCAGATGGGTGCCACCGAACATCTTGTAATAGATCCGCCGCCCCAGCTGCGCCGGGTGGAGAAAATCGTCCGGGTGAAGCTTCTGCCCCAGCACCTGAATGACATCGGTAACCTTTTCCCGCGCCCGCAGCACGATGCTCCCCCCCGTCGCCCGGTAAAAACCGGTCAGGCAGTTAAACACCGTGGTCTTGCCCGCGCCGTTGGGGCCGATCAGGGCGGTGATCGACCCCCGCTCCACCTCCAGATTGACATCATTCAGCGCTTTGATGCCGCCGAAATGCATCATCAGATGCTCAACGCGTAAGATGCTGTCGGTCATGGCGCGACTCCTTTTCGCAACGCAACCCCGCTGCGGCTGGTGCGCACCAGGCCGCGCGGCCGCCAGATCATCATCACCACCATCAGCACGCCGAACAGCAGCACCCGATATTCGTCAAAACCGCGCAGCAGCTCCGGGGTGACCGTCAGGACAAACGCCGCCAGCACCACTCCCAGGGTGGAGCCCATTCCCCCGAGCACCACAATCGCCAGGATCAGCGCCGACTCAAAAAAGGTGAACGACGTCGGGTTAACAAACCCCTGATAGCTGGCGAAGAACACCCCGGCGATGCCGGCGGTCGACGCGCCGAGCATAAACGCCGAGAGCTTCACCAGCACGTGGTTGAGCCCCATCGCCCGACAGGCGATCTCATCCTCGCGCAGCGCCTCCCAGGCGCGGCCGATGGGCATCCGCGTCAGACGATGTTTCACCAGCAGCACCAGCATCACCACCAGGCACAGCACGGCGTAGAGAAAGATGAATTTCAGGTTGGGGTTGTAGCTGACGTGGAAAAACTCATGGATGGGGATGCCGCCATCCCTGGCCCGGCGGGTAAACTCGAGGCCAAACAGCGTGGGCGACGGCACCGGTACGCCGTTGGGCCCCCCGGTGAAGCTCACCCAGTTGTTAAGCACCAGGCGAATGATTTCGCCAAAGCCGAGGGTGACGATGGCCAGGTAGTCGCCATGCATGCGCAGCACCGGAAAGCCCAGCAACGCCCCGGCGAGGGCCGCCATCACCGCCCCCAGCGGCAGCATCGCCCAGAAGCCGAGGCCCAGGTACTGGTAGCCCAGCGCCAGGCCGTAGGCGCCGATGGCGTAGAACGCCACATAGCCCAGATCGAGCAGGCCCGCGAGGCCCACCACAATGTTCAGCCCCAGGCCGAGCAGAACGTAGATCAGGCCGAGGATCGCCACGGTCAGCAGGTATTTGCTGGCGAGAAATGGAAAGGCAATGGCCAGGACCGCCAGCAGCGGCATTATCCAGCGCAGTCGCGAGCGGTAGCCCGGCGGCCGGACGTACACCCCGTCATCCGCCCCCTCAAAGCGGGCAATAAAGGCTTTTCCCCGACGGCTCTGCAGCAGCAGGCTGAGCGCCAGCCTGCCGGCCATCACCACCGCCACGAGGATCGCCACCCGCGCGGGCGCGAGGGTAAAACCATACCCTTTGAGCACCACGCCGACGATCGGGCCAAAGACAATTAACGCGCAAAGACCGGCCAGCACGCTGTCGATTAGCGCGCTTTTGATATCCCGCGCAGGCTGGCGCGTAAATTCACCCATAAAGCCTCCTTAGACCTTGGCCACCAGCGGACGTCCCAGCAGCCCCTGCGGGCGAAAAATCAGGATCGCCACCAGCAGCGCAAAGGAAAAGACATCTTTGTAATCCGAATTCACCAGCCCGGCGAACTGGGCTTCGGCCACCCCGAGCAGCAGTCCGCCCAGCATCGCGCCAGGCAGCGAGCCGATCCCGCCCAGCACCGCGGCGGTGAAGGCTTTGATGCCGATAATAAATCCGATATAGAAGTCGAAGGTGCCGTAGTTCATGGTCACCAGCACGCCGGCCAGACCGGCCATCGCCGCGCCGATGACAAACACCAGGGAGATCACCCGGTCGGTATTGATGCCTAGGATCGCCGCCATACGCCGGTCCTGCTGGGTAGCGCGACAGATGCGCCCCAGCCGGGTGTACTGGATAATCCAGGTCAGGGTCAGCATCCCCACCAGCGCCGCGACGAGAATAAACACTTTGGTCCAGGTGATCTGCACCACCCCATCGCCCACCGTCATGCGCAGCGCGCCGCTGAGCAGCGTCGGGATCCCCTGCTGGTTCGGCCCCTGGCTCAGCTGGACATAGTTCTGCAGGATCAGCGACATCCCGATAGCCGAGATCAGCGGCGCCAGTCGCGTCGAGTTGCGCAGCGGCCGGTAGGCGATGCGCTCGATCGCCCAGCCATATACGCCAGTGACCACGATGGTGAACACCAGGGTGGCGAAAATCAGCAGCGGAAAGGAGTGGATCCCGAAGAAAGAGAGCAGCGCCAGGCCGATGGCGCACAGATAGGCGGAGACCATATACACCTCGCCGTGGGCGAAGTTGATCATGCCGATGATCCCATACACCATGGTGTAGCCGATGGCGATTAAGCCGTACACTGCGCCCAGCGTCAGCCCATTGATCAGTTGTTGCAGAAAAAACGCCGTCATAGCCCCTCCAGCCGCCAGGCAGACGGCCGCCGGGTTCCGTTCCCGGTCGACCGCCGCCGTGTGACGATTCGCAAGTCAAAAGGACAGAGCGTCCTCAGGTCGTGGCCGATCAGAGCTGATGATATTTGCCCTTGTCGTCCCACTGATAGACCACGTAGTCGGACACCTTGAGGTCGCCTTTGCCATCCCAGGCTTTCTTGCCCATTACCGTCTCGACATCGTGGCTCTTCAGCCAGTCGCTGGCTTTGGCGTTATCGGTACCCACGGCGTTCCAGGCCGCGGCAATAGCCTGAATGGAGGCGTAGGCGTAGAGGGTATAGCCTTCTGGTTCAAAGCCGCTGGCGCGGAACTTCTCGATCACCGCTTTGCCTTCCGGGAGAGTGCGTGGATCCTGACCAAAGGTCATCAGCACGCCGTTGGTGAACTGCGGCCCGCCGGCGGCCGTCACCAGCTCCTCGGTGACGATACAGTCGCCGGAGAAGAATTTGGCCTGCACCCCCTGCTCGCGCATCTGACGCACCAGCGGGCCCGCTTCCGGATGACAGCCGCCAAAGTAGACCACGTCCGGCTTGAGGGCGCCGATCTTGGTCACCAGGGCGTTAAAGTCTTTTTCACCGCGGGAGAGGCCTTCGTACAACACTTCTTTGGTGCCCCGCTTCGCCAGCGCCGCGCGGGTGGCATCGGCCAGCCCCTGACCATAGGTGTCTTTATCGTGGATGACGGCAATTTTCTTCGCCTTCAGCACGTCCAGCATATAGTTGGCGGCAATCGCCCCCTGCTGATCGTCACGACCACACATGCGGAAAAGGTCCTTCATGCCGCGCTCGGTGATCTGCGGGTTGGTCGAGCCGGGGGTAATGGTCAGGATCCCAGCTTCGTCATATACCTCGGAAGCCGGCATCGTTGAGGAAGAGCAAAAGTGCCCCACCACGGCGGAGACTTTCGCTTCATCCACCAGCCGGTTGGCCACCGCCACCGCCTGCTTCGGTTCGCACGCGTCATCCCCCTGCACCAGCACAATCTTTTCACCTTTGATACCGCCGGCGACATTGATATCGGCCACCGCCTGCGAAGCCCCCTTCCAGTACTGGGCGCCGTAGGTGGCGTTGGGTCCGGTAAAGGGCCCGGCGACGCCGATCTTCACGTCTGCCTGGGCGTAAAAGGCCATGCTCATACAACCTGCTATCACAACATGAAGCGTCATTGTTTTCAGTTTCAAAGACATTCGGATATTCCTCAGCGATGTAAAGCCTGGCGTCATGGAATGACGCAGAAAATATCACTTACCGTGTGGTGCCGACGTTGGCGCAGCGCCAGGACGGCCAGGGTGGAAGAAGCAAAAATCCCGCCAGGTAGAGAGGTCGCGCCGGAGCGCGGACGCCCCGGTCAGTGCGCACGCGACGGCAACCCGTGCCGCATCCGGCAAGGGCGCATTCCCTTTCAGGTCAGGAGATCGGTTGCCATCACGTGGCGAGCCGGACAACGCGGTATCCGTACCGGCCCGTGAGCTAAACATAGATGCAGTTAGCGGTCGCTGCGCGCCAGCGTGGTGCAAAAATGCGAATATGATCAACAGTGGTGATTATTTTGTTGCGGTAATGTGAAGATGATAACAGGAGAGCCCGTTAAAGGCTCTCCTGTGGCCTGGCGGCGGCTCAGAGTTGGCTGGTGAACGTTCGGGAGATCACATCCTGCTGCTGCTCGCGGGTCAGCGCGTTAAAGCGGACCGCATAGCCGGAGACGCGGATCGTCAGATTCGGATACTCCTCCGGGTGTTCTATCGCATCGAGCAGCTTTTCCCGGTTCAGTACATTGACGTTGAGATGCTGTCCCCCCTCCACCGTCTCCTCGTGATGGAAGTAGCCGTCCAGCAGCCCCACCAGGTTGTTTTCCTGCGCCGACGGGGCTTTGCCGAGGGCCGCCGGCACGATGGAGAAGGTATACGAGATGCCATCTTTGGCGTAGGTAAACGGCAGTTTCGCCACCGAGGTCAGCGACGCCACCGCCCCTTTCCGGTCGCGGCCATGCATCGGATTGGCCCCCGGGGCGAACGGCGTCCCCGCCCGACGTCCGTCCGGCGTATTGCCGGTTTTCTGCCCGTATACCACGTTGGAGGTGATGGTCAGGATCGACTGGGTCGGCACCGCCTGACGCCAGGTGGGGAGCGCCTGAATTTTGCGCATAAAGCGCTCCACCAGGTCGCAGGCGATGGCATCGACCCGATCGTCGTTGTTGCCGTACTGCGGATAGTCGCCTTCAATGACAAAGTCCACCGCCAGCCCGTGGTGATCGCGCACCGGCTTCACCCGGGCGTACTTTATCGCCGACAGCGAATCCGCCGCCACCGACAGGCCGGCGATGCCGCAGGCCATCGTGCGGTAGACGTCGCGGTCGTGCAGGGCCATCAGCGCCGCCTCGTAGCTGTACTTATCATGCATACAATGGATGATGTTCAGCGCGCTGATGTACTGCACCGCCAGCCAGTCCATAAAGTGGTCGAGGCTGGCCATCACGGTGTCATAGTCCAGCACCTCATCACGCAGAGGGTCGGTTTTCGGCCCCACCTGGATCTTCAGTTTCTCATCCACCCCGCCGTTAATCGCGTAGAGCAGCGTTTTGGCGAGATTGGCGCGGGCGCCGAAGAACTGCATCTGCTTGCCGATCACCATCGGGCTAACGCAGCAGGCGATGGCGTAGTCGTCGCTGTGAAAATCGCTGCGCATCAGATCGTCGTTCTCATACTGCAGCGACGAGGTGGCGATAGAGACCCGGGCGGCATATTTTTTAAACGCCACCGGCAGCGCCTGCGACCAGAGCACGGTCAGGTTCGGCTCCGGCGCCGGCCCCATGGTGTGCAGGGTATGCAGGTAACGGAAGGTGGTTTTACTGACCAGGGTGCGGCCATCCAGCCCCATACCGCCCAGCACCTCCGTCGCCCAGATGGGATCCCCGGAGAACAGCGTGTCAAATTCCGGGGTGCGCAGGAAACGCACCATGCGGATCTTCATGATGAAGTGGTCAATGAGCTCCTGGGCCTGCTGTTCATTGAGCCGACCCGCCCGCAGATCGCGTTCGATATAGATGTCGAGGAAGGTGGCCGTGCGCCCCAGCGACATGGCGCCGCCGTTCTGCGACTTCACCGCCGCCAGGTAGGCGAAGTACAGCCACTGCACCGCCTCCCGGGCAGTGCGCGCCGGGTGGGCGATATCGCAGCCGTAGCGGGCCGCCATCTCCTGCATCTGCTGCAGCGCGCGCCGCTGTTCGGCCAGCTCTTCGCGCAGGCGCAGGGTGGCCTCCAGCGCCTCGCCGCGCTCAAGGGCTGGCTGCAGGTCGGCAAACTGCAGCTCACGTTCGCGAACCAGATAGCGGATGCCGTACAGCGCGACGCGGCGGTAATCGCCGATGATCCGTCCGCGGCCATAGCCGTCCGGCAGCCCGGTCAGCACCCCCGACTTGCGACAGCGCAGCATATCCGGGGAATAGACGTCAAATACCCCCTGATTGTGGGTCTTGCGCAGCGCCGTAAACTGATACTCAAAGGCGGGATCCATTTCGCGGCCATAGGCCTCGAAGGCGCTTTTGATCATATTGATGCCGCCAAAAGGATGTAGGGCGCGCTTCAGCGGCTGGTCCGTTTGCAGGCCGACGATCTTTTCCAGCGGCTGGTTGATATAGCCCGCCGCGTGGGCGGTGATGGAGGTGGCGACATTGGTGTCGAAATCCACCGGCGCATGGGTGGCGTTCTCGACGCGGATCCCGGCCATCACCTGCTCCCAGAGGGCGGTGGTCGCTGGCGTCGCGTCGGCGAGGAAAGACTCATCGCCCTCGTAAGGGGTGTAGTTATGCTGAATAAAGTCGCGGACGTCGATCTGCGTTTGCCACGCCGTACCGCGAAAGCCCTGCCAGGCGTCGGCGTATTGTGCGTCGTGGGTGTCGATATCTACTTTCATGAACATCGTCTCTCTACAGAATAAAAAGTCAGGCCAGCGCCGCCGCCGTGTGGATCCGACCTAAGCGGATCGCATCGAGGGCAATCATGCGCTCTTCATTGGTAGGAATAACCGCACAGCGCACCCGGCTGCCGTCGGCGGAGATCAGGCGCTCGCCGGCCGAATTCGGCTGCTGGTTGCGGGCGACGTCCATCTCAAGGCCAAATACCGCCAGCCGCTCGCTTACCAGCCGACGGATCAGCACCGAGTTCTCGCCAATTCCCCCGGTGAAAATAATGCCGTCGAGACGCTGCAGCGCCGCGGCGTGACCGGCAATATGACGGGCGATGCGATGGACAAAGGTTTTAATCGCCAGGCGGGCGCGGGCATGGCCCTCATGCCACGCCTGCTCCAGCACCCGCAGGTCGGAGGAAAGGCCGGAGATCCCCAGCAGGCCGGAGGCGGTGTTGGCCACCCGCTCCAGGTCGCTGAGGGTCTGCCGGGTCTCCCCGGCAATCCACGCCATGGCGCCGAAGTCGACATCGCCGCTGCGGGTGCCCATCATCAGCCCCTCCAGCGGCGTCATTCCCATCGAGGTGTCCACGCTGCGGCCGTTGCGCACCGCGCAGATCGAGGCGCCATTGCCCAGGTGGGCGATCACCAGGCCGCTCTCCTGCTCCGGCAACCCGAGCAGCGCCAGGGCGCGCCGGGACACATAGCGGTGCGAGGTACCGTGGAAACCGTAGCGGCGTACCCCGAGGTTCTGGTAATACTCCCACGGCAGACCATAGAGAAAAGCTTCCGGGGCCAGGGTCTGGTGAAAGCTGGTATCAAAGACCGCCACCTGCATCACTTGCGGGAACAGCCGCTGCGCCGAGGCGATGCCGCTGAGACTGGCGTAGTTATGCAGCGGGGCCAGGGATGATACCTGGCGAATGTTATTGATAACCTCCTCGCTAATAATGACCGACTCGGTGAAGAGGTCGCCGCCGTGGGCGACGCGGTGGCCAATCAGGGCCACGCTGTCGATAAGGTCGCGCTGGGCTAATGCTCCGGCAATCGCCTGCAGGGCGCCTTCATAGCCGCGCTGCGCCAGCGCCACCGGCTCGCCGCCGTTGAGCGAGAGAAACGCCCGTTCCGCGTTGATGCCCTCGGCCACGCCGTTCAGCAGGCAGTCGCAGCTGGCGGCGTCCAGGACGGAAAATTTGATCGACGACGAGCCGCAGTTGATCACCAGTACTACCGGAAATTCAGTCATGTTGTACTCCGCGTGGCCTGAGCCGGATTAGAACAGTTTGTAAACGATGTTGAGGATGGTCAGCAGACCAATGGCGGTCACAAAGAGGTTATCGAGACGTCCACGGTATTTGGCCAGCGAAGGCGCTTTACGAATGGCGTACATCGGCAGCAGGCACAGCAGCGAGGCGATAATCGGCGCGCCCATGGCCTCAATCAGGTCGAGGATATTGGGGTTGGCATACGCCACCACCCAGGTCGAGCCCATGATGAACACCATGCTCAGGGTATTGAGCTTGCCGCTGGAGACCCGGGTTTTATCCCCTTTATAGCCGAAGCGCAGGATCAGACCGTTCAGCCCCTCGAGGGTGCCGAGATAGTGGCCGAAGAACGATTTGAAGATGGCCACCAGGGCGATGATCGACGCGCCATACTCCAGCAGGGTGGCAAACGTAGATTTGGTGCCCGACATCGAGGCAAAGTGGTTCGCCAGATAGGAGAGCACCGGGATATTCTGCGCCTTGGCGTCCGCCATGTTCTGCGGCGAGAGGGTAAACAGGCAGCTGAAGGCGAAGAACATCACCACCGCCACCATCAGCATGCTGGCCCGGGAGATGATCTGTGAGCATTTGCGTTCGGTATACTCCCGGCCAAACTGCGCTTCATACTCTTCGCGTTTGGAGACGACAAACGAGGAGACGATCGGCGAGAAGTTAAAGGAGAACACCATGATGGAGATGCCCAGCCATACCGTCACCAGAATGCCGTCGTGACCGGTTAAGGCGATATCGCTGAAGTTGACCTGCTCAATCACCGCGCTATTCCAGTAAGGGATCAGGGACAGGGAGATCACCACCAGGCTGGCGATAAACGGCCACACCAGATAGCTCATCACCTTGACCATCAGGTCTTTACCAAACCAGATGACAAACGCCATCAGCAGCAGCAGGAGCAGCGCCACCACCCCGCGGTTGAGGGCCGGCATCTGCAGCTGGTTCTCCCAGAAGGTCATAAAGGTATTGGTGATCGTGACGCCATAAATCCACAGCAGCGGGCAAATGGCGAAGAAGTACAGAAAGGTGATCACCACCCCGCCGGTTTTGCCAAAATGCTCTTCCACCGTTTCGGTGATATTGCCGGAGGGGTTAGCCCCCGACAGGCATAGCCGGGCCAGCGCCCGATGGCAATAAAAGGCGATGGGATAGGCCAGCACCAGCATCACCAGGATCGGGATCAGCCCGCCGAAGCCAGCGCGAATAGGGAAAAACAGCACCCCGGCGCCGATAGCGGTGCCAAACAGGCCCAGGGTCCAGGTGGTGTCAGATTTACGCCAGGACGAAAGGCTTGTCTGGCTGGATGCAATGCTCTCAGTCGTACTCATATCCTGTCCTCACTTATGTATTGAATTAAGCGTCAACAAAACCCGTAATTTGCGATACCCGCGAGAGATCGATATTGCCCCCGGAAATCAGGCTGACCGTTTTGCGGTTCTGGATATAGCTGTCTAGTTTGCCGCTTAATAACGCGGCGCAGGCCAACGCCCCGGCCCCTTCGGTGATCACTTTATTGCGCTGAATTAAGGCGACCATGCTCTGGCGAATGTCGTCCTCACTGACCAGGACGATGTCATCCACCAGCTGGCGGGCGATTTCATAAGTCAGTTTCCCTGGCCGGGCGACATCGCAACCATCGGCTAAGGTGCCGGCGTGGCGATGGCTGGTGATCTCCCCGGCATACCAGGAGGCGGCCATCCCGTGAACATTTTCTGACTGCACGCCAATAATGCGGATCGTCGGGTTAATGGATTTAATCGCAATCGCGATGCCGGCAATTAATCCCCCGCCGCCAATCGGCACGATGACATTATCCACGTCATACAGATCTTCTAATATTTCGAGACCAATCGTTCCCTGCCCGGCAATAACCTGCGGGTCGTCATAGGGGGGAATAAAAATACGGCCCTCAAGTTCAACAATATCGCTGGCTTTGGCGAGGGTATCGTTAAAGTTATCGCCATGCAGGACTACCTCTGCCGAATAATCGCAGGTGGCGGCGACTTTCGATTTCGGCGCCCCTTTCGGCATCACCACTTTCCCGTCAATGCCGAGCATGGCGCAGGAGAGCGAGACCCCCTGCGCATGGTTGCCCGCCGAACAGGCCACCACCCCTTTGCGTTTTTCCGCCGCGGTTAAACCGCAGAGCTTATTAAACGCGCCGCGAATTTTAAATGAGCCCGTGCGCTGCATATTTTCGAATTTAAGGAATATTTCCCCCTGGCAGCGTTCGCTAAAATAATTCGAGCGGGGCATGCCCGTTTTATATATTTTTCCCGCCAGGCGTTGCTTCGCCTCGAGAATATCGTCAATGGATACCGGAAGATCGTAGGTAATATGCATGATGGCCTCTGTATCTTAATATAAAGTCAATGACCGGGCGTCATCCTGCTGATAACAGCGAGGACGTGTGTTGGGTTATTTAATCAATATCAGTCAGGCAATTTCTATTGGCTGCCAGTGGCGGTTTCCCTGCCCCGAAGAGTACTGTTTCGCCATCTCCACCAGCGACGCCGCCGCGGTTTTAAGCCGGTAATTCTTCGACCATACCGCCGCATAGCGCGCCACCGGCAAGGCCTCTTTAATGGGGATGGTGACAAACTGGCTCGAGCCGAACGGCGTGGTCATGTCGCAGGGGATCACCGTCAGAAAATCGGCATTGAGTACCAGGTTATAGATCGTCACCACCGAATCGGTATTGACGATATTTTCGCGGCGGATGCCGCTGCGCTGCAGGGTGGCCAGCAGTTCGCTGTAATAGCCCATATTGGTCTCCGGCAGCACCCACTGCTCATGCTGGAGCGAGGCCAGACGGACGGTGCCGTTGCCGATCCGCGCCCGGTTCGCCACCAGCACAAACTCAGACTCAAACAGCGGCTCGACGTGCAGGTCCTGCAGTTTCATCTCATCGCTCAGCGTCCCGATGGCGAAGTCGAGACGCCCGTCGCGGATCGCCGGTAAAAAAGCGGAGAGCTGCGCTTCATACATCGATACCCGCGCCTTCGGGAAGGTCATTTTAAACTGATGCACCATCTCCGACATAAAGGTAAACCCGACCAGCGAAGGGAAACCAAAGGAGACATCCACCACCGCGCTGTTGGTCAGAGCATTCATTTCATTGACCATATTTTTCATTTCACGGGTGATCGCTTCTGACCAGTTGAGAAATACCTGCCCGGCCTCGGTGAGCGAGACGCCGGTATTTCGCCGGACGATTAATTCGCTGCCAAAATAACTTTCCATGTCACCAATGATTTTACTGACCGCCGGCTGAGTGAGTCCTAACGCTTTTGCTCCGGCCCCGATTGACCCACTGCGGATCACTTCCTGGAAAACCACCAGATGCTGTGTTTTAGGCAGAGAAAAAGTATTCATCGCGTCTCACTTTCATTCCTTTGTTGACGGCGGAAAGTGTAACAAATCGCGATCACCGGGTTATGTGAGAGCTCTCACAAAGGCTCCGCCGCGGCGGATAAACAGGAGCCACGAGTCAGAATAAGTAAATTAAAATCAACATATTACAAGCATCATAAACGCTATTTGCGCGCCTTTTGCCGTGGCCGAATGCGGGGATAAAAATAATTGATGGCGATAACCTCGACGGCGAAGTGGCGATAAAAAATACGCCTTTTGTACGTTATTCGACCCGCGTTATCAGGGTGAGAAGAAAGCCGAAAATTAAATTAATGCTGTAAACAATAAAAAGCAGACGTAATAAACGCCGTTATTTAACGACAAGCCGGTCGGGCATCACATTTTATCCCCGGCGGTTGGGCAAAATGCGCGGTCATTATTTACACGATAGAAACATTAAATTCACAATTTTTCTTTTGGGTTGCGATAGGCAGCGCTGTTTTTTCCGCCATATCGCAGGCGGTCATACTTTGATTAAAGTCAACCCTGGTAATTTATCTTTTACGGCGGCCAATGGAGGGTCATTTGTGTTGCCGATCACAAATCCATAAAACAACTTCCCGGCCTCTCTTCCATAGCAACTGATTAACCAGCTTTTCACTATGCAAATGCAAATAACGTATTTGCCCTCCCCGCAGGCGCTCTGTAGTTTGAGCCAGGATCCCGGCGCCACTTTATCCGGGTCAGGACTTTATTATTCAGAGTGTTGAATTCCGCCATGATTAAATTAACGCATCTTTTTAAAACCTATCCAGGCAGCGCCCAGCCGGCCATTCGCGACCTCAGTCTGGATATTGATCATGGCGAATTCTGCACCTTCGTCGGCCCGAGCGGCTGCGGAAAAACGACTATCCTGCGGATGATTAACCAGCTGGATATTCCCGACAGCGGCGACGTCTATATTCAGGGGGTCCGCCTCGCTGACGCTGATATTATCCAGATCCGCCGCCAGATCGGCTTCGTGATGCAAAGCGCTGCGCTCTTTCCCCATCGTACCGTGGCGCAAAATATCGCGACCGTGCCGCGGCTGGCGGGCTGGAGCAAAGCACGGATCCGCGCGCGGATTGACGAACTGGTGGCGCTGATGTCGCTCGATAGTCATCTGCTGCACCGCTATCCGCATCAGCTCTCCGGCGGCCAGCAGGGTCGCGTGGCCATCGCCCGAGCCATCGCCGCCGATCCGCCCATTTTACTGATGGATGAGCCTTTCGCCGCCATCGACCCGGTGGTCCGCGAACGCCTCCAGGATGAGCTCTTGCTCCTGCAGCAGCGGCTGCAGAAAACCATTGTATTAGTGACCCACGATATCAATGAAGCGATCCGTCTCGGCGATAAAATCGCCATTTTCCAGGAAGGCGGCGTGCTGGCGCAGTTTGATACACCCGACCGTATTCTGGCCCACCCGGCGAGCGAGTTCGTGCGCCGATTTATCGGCCCAGAGCCCAATCTGAAGCGGCTGGGCATGATACAGGTCGGCCAGCTGCCGCGTCACGATGTCCCCCTGCTCGACGAAGCGCTGACGCCGATCGCCAGTACCCATCCACCGCTGGCCAGCCCGCTGCGTCTGGTGCTTGACCGCCAGCGACGCCCGCTGCACTGGTTCGATCCGCAGCGGGGCCTCACCCTGCCGGTGGAGCGCCCACTCGCCAGCAGCCACAGCCTGCGTTTTGCCTACAGCGCGCTGCTCGACGTGGCGACCGGCGTGCTGGTGCATGTGGATGACGAAGGCCAATACCAGGGGGCGGTATCCCACACCCTGCTGCAGCAGGTGCTCGACGGCGCGGTGGGGGTGCGATCTCATGATTGACTGGAGCTGGGTTATCGATAACCACGCGATGATCGGCGATCTGCTCTGGCAGCATGCGCGGATGGTCCTGCTGGCCCTGCTGTTCGGCTCCCTGCTCACCGGCGGCCTGTTAGCGGTGACCTTACGCTGGCCCGCGACGGCGCAGCCGCTCATCACCCTGTGCGGTGTGCTCTTTACCATTCCCTCGCTGGCGCTGTTTATTTTATTGCTGCCGTTTACCAGGCTGTCGCTGACCACCTCGCTGATTGGCCTGACGCTGTACTCCCTGCTGATCCTGCTGCGCAACGTGCTGGCTGGCATGGAGAAGCTGCCGCAGGCGGCGCTGGAGTCCGCGCGGGCGCTCGGCTACACCCGCGGGTTCCGCTTCTTCGATATCGAGCTGTGGCTGCTACTGCCCTCTCTGTTTGCCGGGCTGCGCATTGCCTCGGTGACGCTGGTCGGCCTGGTCACCGTCACTGCGCTGATCGGCCAGGGCGGGCTGGGGCAGCTACTGCTGGCGGGTTTTAATCAGGACTTTCTGACGCCGATAGTCGTTAGCCTGGTCCTGAGCCTGCTCCTGTCGCTGGTCTTTGACGGGCTGATTGCCCGTCTCGGCGACTGGCTAGCGCCGTGGACGGAATGATGACCCTGCTTCTTGCTACTTTTCACTGGCTAACCCAGCCGGAGCACTGGCTGGGTGACGAGGGCATCTTGCTGCGCCTGGGCCAACACCTTTATTACGTGCTGGTCAGTATGGCCGTGGCCTGCGCCATTGCCCTGCCGCTCGGCATCGCGCTGGGCTACTGGCGCAAAGGCGCCTTCGTGGTGATTAACCTGTTTAATCTTGGCCGCGCCATCCCTTCGTTAGGGCTGATTTTATTATGCATCATCGTTTTTGGCTTTAACGATATCCCGGTGCTGGCGGCGCTTATTGCGCTCTCGATCCCGCCCATCCTCACTAACACCTGGGTGGGGATTTATCACGCCGATCGCCCGCTGTGCGATGCGGCCATCGCGCTGGGCATGACCCCCTGGCAAAGCCTGTGGCAGGTGCGGATCCCCCTGGCGGCGCCGCTGATCCTCGCCGGTGTGCGCACGGCGCTGGTTCAGCTTATCGCCACGGCGGTGGTCGCGGCCTATGCCGGTCTGGGCGGGCTGGGACGTTTTCTGATCGACGGCCTCGGGCAGCGGGATATCCCGCAGGTGATCGGCGGCTCGCTGGTGGTTTCCCTGCTGGCGATAGGCGGTGAACTGCTTTTCGCCCGCTGCGCCGGCCGCCTGGTTCATCGCCGTATTGCCGCGCCTTATTAGCGTGAAACTGACATGACCCCAGCGCCTGGGGCTGATTAACCTGAAAATAAAAGAGGTATTATGAAGCAATTATTTGGCAAGGCCGTCACCGCCCGTCGATTTCGTCTCTCGCTGCTGGCCGCCGGGCTCTTCAGCCTGAGCGTTAGCACCTTTGCCGCCAGCGTCACGGTGGGCGGGGCCAATTTTACCGAAAGCTCCATTCTCGCCAACATCTACGCCAGCGCGTTAAAGAAAAATCATATCGAGGCCAACACCCGTCTCAACCTTGGCAACCGGGAAATTATTATTCCGGCGCTGCAGAGCGGTGAGATCGATATCGTTCCGGAATATCTTGGCGCCCTGCTCAATTTCTATAACGGCAAGACCGAGGCCACCAGCCAGCAGGCCGTTAGCGCTGAGCTGGCCCAGGCCCTGCCCGCCGATTTCACCCTGTTGAACCCGGCCCCGGCCACCTCGATCACCGCCTGGGCGGTACGTGCCGAGACCGCGGAGAAATACCATCTGCGCACCCTCTCCGACCTGAAGCCCGTCGCCCCGCAGTTGGTGATCGGCGGACCACCGGAGCTGGCGGTACGCGCCCTGGGCCTGCCGGGGCTGAAGCGCGTCTATGGACTTGAGTTCAAAGCGGTGAAATCGCTGGACATGGGCGGGCCGCTGACCCGGCTGGCGCTCAATTCGGGCAAAATCGACGTCGCGACGGTCGTCTCCACCCAGGGCAACCTGGCGAAGGAGAAATGGGTGGTCCTCGAGGATGATAAACATGAACAACCGAGTCAGAATGTGGTGCCGCTGGTGCGCAAAGCCAGTCTGACGCCGGAGATCAGCGCCGTGCTCAATGAGGTTTCCGGCAAGCTGGACAATGCCACGCTGATTGCCCTCAACCAGCAGGTGGATCTCCAGCATAAAGATCCGGCAGCCGTCGCCGAGCAATGGGTTAATGCCAACCTCCCCCAACACTGACCGTCACCCCGCCACGGATGGCGTTCAGCCGCGAGTCCACGCTATGTCTACCCGACACATGATCCTGAACCTGTTCTTTTATAACCCGCAGGGGGATTACCGTTTCTCCTGGCGTCACCCTGACGCACCAGAAGCGGAAATATTTACCCTCAACTATTACGCCAGTCTGGCGCGCAAGGCCGAAGCGGCGACCCTCGACGCTATCTTTGTCGCCGACCATATCGCGGTGTGGGATACGGTGCCCAGCGGCCTGACCCACTATGCCAACGCCCGGCTTGAACCCCTGACGCTGCTCTCCGCCCTCGCCGCGGTGACGGAGCATATCGGCCTGATGGCCACCGCGTCGACCTCCTATAACGAACCCTATAACCTGGCGCGCTACTTTGCCTCGTTGGATTTCCTCAGCAATGGCCGGGCCAGCTGGAATGTGGTGACGTCGTGGCTGGAAGAAGAGGCGGCAAACTTCGGTCTGGAGCAGCTTCCCCGCCACGGCACCCGCTACCAGCGGGCCAGTGAATTCATCGACGTGGTCACTCGCCTGTGGGATTCCTGGGAAGATGGCGCGGCGATCTTCGATAAAGCGCACGGATTATTCGCCGATGCCGGCAAGGTGCATCACCTCGACTATCAGGGCGAGTACTTTCGCGTGCGCGGCCCGCTCAACGTCCCTCGCCCGCCGCAGGGCCATCCGCTGCTGGTGCAGGCCGGCTCTTCAGAGGCGGGAAAAGCGCTGGCCGCCGCCTGGTCTGATATGCACTTCGTGTTTATTCACTCGATCGCCGAAGGGCTGGCCTATCGCGAAGAGATGAACCAGCGGCTGCGCCAGCACGGGCGCGATCCGGCCCATTTCAAAATTATCGCCGGGGTCCTGCCGGTGGTGGTGAACTCCAGCGAGGAAAAGGCGGCCCGCCAGCAGCTTAACGAGCAGCTGATGAGCGACCAGATGGCTATCGACCTGCTCTCCTCTTATCTTCGGATGGATCTCAGCACCCTGCCACGGGACCAACCCCTGCCGCCGCTCCCCGATGAAGAGAGCTTTGATGGCATCCGCACGGCGCTGAAGCTTATCCGCCAGTACGATCCGCGGCTCACCCTGCTGGAGTTGGGGAAATTGTTATTACAGAGTTCCGATAGCTGGCTGCTGCTGGGCAGCGCCGAGGAGATTGCCGCCGCCTTAACGGAGACCTGGCAGGCGGGCGCCGCCGATGGGTTCAACCTGATGTTCCCGCTGCTGCCGGGAGACTTTGACCGCTTTGTTGACCAGGTGGTGCCGATTCTGCAGCGTAACGGCGTCATGCGCGATCGCTACCCGCCCGGCACCCTGCGTGAAAAGCTCGGTCTGCCCGCGGTGGAAAACCGCTTCACCGCGCCGTAGCCCGACGTGGCCCGCCCCGGCACAGACCGCTGGCCGGGGCATTTTACCTATAGCTGGCTGACTCCCAGCGCCGCGGCCTCATCCCGCCACGCCAGCAGCGGCGCATAGGCCTCCCGCGGCATATCGCTATAGCCGCAGATCAGCAAGGCATCGCACAGGGGACGATAGCGCGCATCGCTCACTAACTGCTGGAGCGCCTCGCGCAGGCTATTCAGCGTCGCCGCCGGAGTGGCGCCGGCGGTGATCAGCGGCAGCCCTGGCGCGGCCGGGCTCCAGCCGATCGCCACCAGGCCTGCCAGGACCTGCGGCTGATGGCGCTGCAGCAGCGCGTAGGTCACGCAGTCGATGGCGGCGATATCGGCGTTTTCCTGCTGCAGCTCGCGCAGCGACTGCCGATGGCTGCCGCTGAACACCACCGCCGAAAAAAATCGCCCCTCCCGGGAGAGCGGCGCGACCATTTTACGCAGCACGTTGTAGCCGGACTGCGAGTGCTCGGCATTGCACGCGGCCCGACGGCCAAAAAAATCCCCCAGCATCCGATGACTATCCGCTTCGCGGGCCACCAACAGGCTGCGGTAGCGGCGCCCTTCACAACCGGGCGCGGCGTAGTGGAAACAGCCCACCGTCTGCACCTCCGGCAGCTGGGTCACCAGCGGGTAGCCGCAGGTCTGGCTCAGCAACAGCGTCGGCTGGCGCCAGTGGTCCAGCAGATCCTCGGGGTCAGCCGTCGGAGGATCTCCCGTCACGGTCACGCCGCGTTCGGCCAGCAGCGACTGCACCGCCTGCCACAGGGCCTGGGTCTGTTGACGGTGGATGGCATACATCGGAAAGGTCATGCGTTCAGCCATGTTCTCCTCCCGCTTGCGCCTGCTCGCCAAAGCCCGGATGGGCGTTCACCGCCACCGCCCGGCGGCCAAAATGGCGTCGCCACTCGCCGTACCCACGCACCAGGAACCCCTGATTACGCTGCAGATAAGCCGTCTGGCGATGCAGATACAGCTGACGTAAAGCGTACCAGGGGACCCCTGGCAGGTCATGATGCACCGCATGGTAGTTGAGATTGAGGAACAGCACCCGCCAGGGGAGCCCGGCCTCGTTGATCACCGAGCGGGCCAGCGGGTCATCCGCGGCGCGGTGTTCGAGAAAAGAGCGCACTTTGGTCAGGGCCAGCGCCGGGTAGCTCACCGCCAGCACAAACCACAGTGGGGAAAAACCCTGCGCCGCCATCCAGGTCAGCAGGCCCGTCAGCAGCAACAGATGCAGACTCCACATGGCGATAGCGCGGCGGTCACCCTCGCGGAAAGCCCGCAGCGCGCGGTTCAGGGTGTGAATAATATCCATCAGCGGCGCCAGCAGCAGACGCCCCCAGAAGGTGTTGCGCAGGTGGATAAGACGGCGCTGCCAGGCTGAGAAGCGCTGCCAGCTTTCCGCCGTCACATAGTACGATTCGGGGTCGTCCTCGGGGTGCGTCAGCAGATGGTTGCGATGGTGCGCCAGGTGGCTGTCGCGGTAGATGCCATAGGGATACCAGACCGCCAGCGGCAGCGTCCCCAACAGCTGGTTAAACCATGCCAGCCGGGTGGGATGCCCATGGATAAGCTCGTGCTGTAAGGACATATACCAGGTGGTAAACCAGATCAGCAGCAGCGTGGCCGGCATCAAACCCAGCGTCTGCCAGCCCGCCACGCAGGCAAACCAGCCGCCGTAAACCGTCACAATCAGCAGCCATGTCGGCAGCTCGCTGCGCCACAGCCAGCTGCGCGCCAGCTGGCGGATCAGGATGCGCTGTTGATCATCCACATAGACAGCCGTCTTCTTTTCCGTCACTTCCGATACCTTGCCGTGTTGCCTCATTCCCTCCGAAGATGTGAGATAACACGTTAAATAACAAAGTATTTAATTTACTTAGCTTTGCCAAAAAGCGCGTTTGTATTCACCGCTTTCATCAACACCTGAAACTGCGGATTAAATTCATCAAAGATTGGCAGCGCAGCGGCGCCCAGCGCGGCGGTATCGGTGCCGGTCATCCCCATTTTGACACGCTGCGCCGGCAGGTAACGCCCGCGCACAGACTGATACAGCGGCGGCAGCCGCGCCAGCACTTTCTCCAGCAAGGGGGCGGGCATCATACCGCCCACCACCACCGTCTCGGCATCGAAGACGCACTCCAGCAAATTGATCGCCTGACGCAACGGCGCCAGGATGCTGGTGATCCACTGGTCGAAAAGCGCAGCGCCCACCGACAGCAGATCTTCCGGCAGCGCGCGATAGGGGTCGAGGCCGCAAAACTCATAGGCCGCCTGCAGCGAAACATAGCGCTCAAGGCATCCCTCATTCCCGCAATAGCAAGGGCGACCGTTCGGCGCGACCACAATATGCCCGACCTCACCGGCGTTATGGGCATGGCCGGTATACACATGACCATCGGTAAAAATACCGGCGCCCAGACCGGTGCCAATATAGAGATAGACAAAAGAGTTGAGCTGCCGCGCCACGCCGTGAAAGCGTTCGCCAATGGCGGCCACCGTGGCGTCGTTTTCGAGAGTCACCGGCAGGCCGCTGAGTCGCCCGAGCTCCGCCGCTACATCGACCCCTTCCCAGCCGTTGAGCGTCGTGGGCCCCGTCGACGAGATCCCTTCCACGCCAAAGGGCCCCGGCATCACGACCCCCATCCCCAGCACCCGCGACCAGTCCAGCGTCGGCAGCGCACGGATCTCATTCAGCACCTCAGCGAGGCGGGCAAAGGTCGCACCAGGCTGGGGCTTTTGCACCAGAATGAGTCGGCGAAAATGGACCTCGCCGGCCAGATCCACCAGCACCACAATCAGCGTCTGATGATCAAGATGGATGCCAATTGACCAGGCGCTGGCGGGATTGAGGCTCACCGGCACCGCTGGCTGTCCACGGCCGCTGGCGCGCCGCGGTTGGTGGCTGGTCAGGAGATCCATCTGCTCCAGCTCCGCCACAATATTCGACACGGTCTGCGGGGTCAGCGCGGTCAGCCGCGCCAGCTCGGCGCGGGTCAGCTCGCCATGTAAACGCACCGCCTCAATGATCACCCGGCGGTTATGCACCCGGGCATGTTCAAGGTTTGTACCTGATGTTTTCATCGTTTCCCTTCCAGGCTGGACTGGTGAAATTTTAGCCGGCATCACAGATCTGACAACGACCCGCGCAGGCGGGTCTTCGCGATGGCATACCCTTTGCTACGCTTAGTGCTGGGGCCCCTCGGGAGATGTTGCCGATATTGTCGCCCTCATTAAATCAATCAAATTGATTTAATAAATCATAACCCCTTTCAGTACAGCACAGCGGAGAGCAAAGATGAAATACCACAGCGCACTACGGGTCAACGCCTGTCTGCTGGCGATGCTCGTTATCAGCGGGAGCGTCAGCGCAGCGACCCAGATTAATGCCCTGTTCATGACCCAGGCGGCCTATAGCGAAAACGACATTCGCGCGATGACCAGTGACTTCGAAAAGCAACACCCTGACGTGAAGGTCAATCTCGAATTCGTCCCCTATGAAGCGCTGCACGACAAGATCGTCGCCGCCCGCGGCGCAGGGGGTAACGGCTACGACGTGGTGCTGTTCGACGCGATCTGGCCGGCGGAGTTTAGCCGCTTCGATCTGCTGCAGGATGTCTCCTCACGGATTGCCGCCGACGAGCGCGAGAAGATTTTCCCCGGGGCGATGAATACCGTGGTGTATCAAGGCAAAACCCTCGGCATGCCGTGGATCCTCGACACCAAATATCTGTATTACAACAAAGCCATGCTGGACAAAGCGGGGATCAAAACGCCGCCTGCCAGCTGGCAGCAGGTAATGGACGACGCCAAAGTGCTTAAGGACAAAGGGATTGTTAAATATCCTCTGGTCTGGAGCTGGTCGCAAGCGGAAGCGCTGGTCTGCGATTACACCACCCTCGTCTCCGGCTTCGGCGGGAGCTTCTACCAGAACGGCAAGCTCGATTTTTCGACGCCCGCCTCGCTGAAAGCGGTCACGCTGATGAAAACCTCGCTCGATCAGGGGCTGAGCAACCCGGCATCACGTGAATATCTTGAGGAGGATGTGCGTAAGGCTTTCTCCAATGGCGACGCCGCCTTTGCGCTCAACTGGACCTATATGTACAACATGGCCAACGATCCGAAACAGAGTAAAGTCGCAGGTGATGTTGGCATTGTCCCCGCCCCAGGCGATACCCCGGATAAACCCGGCGCCGTCAACGGTTCTATGGGGCTGGGCATCGCCAAAGCCAGTCAGCATCCGGAAGAGGCCTGGCAGTATATTCACTATCTGACCTCCCAGCCGGTACAGGACAAGTATGCCAAACTGAGCTTGCCGGTGTGGAAAGCCTCGTACCAGGATCCTGCCGTTGCCAAAGGCCAGGAGAGTCTGATCGCCGCCGCCGACAAGTCGTTGAACGTGATGCTCTCTCGTCCCGAAACGGCAGATTACTCGCGCCTGTCAAACACCCTGCAACAGCAGCTTCAGTCGGTACTGCAGGGTAAAGCCACGCCCGACGTCGCCCTCAAGGCGGTCGACACCAGCGCGGCCCGTCTGCGTTAAGGAGGCATGATGCTGAGTCTGCAACGACGCGAGCATCGTCAGGCATGGGTGCTGTTAGCGCCCATGCTTATCGCGATGTTTATCCTCACCGCATGGCCGCTGGCGCGCACGCTGTGGCTGAGTTTTACCGATACCGCGCTGGCGGGAAGCGGCGAGGCGACCCACTACGTCTGGCTGGATAATTATCTTTATGCCCTGACCGACCCGGACTTTCGTGCGGCCTTCGCGCGAACGCTCTATTTCACCGTGGTCTCGGTGGCGATTGAGGGGGCGATCGGCGTACTGGTGGCGCTGTTGTTGAATCAGCGTTTTGTCGGGCGAAATGGCCTGCGGGTGCTGGTGATCCTGCCGTGGGCGTTGCCGACTATCGTCAACGCCATGATGTGGCGGCTTAACTTTAATCCCGACTACGGCAGCGTTAATGCTCTGCTCAGCCAGCTGGGGCTGATTGACAGCTATCGCAGCTGGCTGGGCTCGCCGGATTCTGCGCTGCACGCGGTGATGCTGGCGGATATCTGGAAAAACTACCCGCTGGTCACCCTGCTGGTGCTGGCCGCCCTGCAGTCTGTTCCCGACGATCTGTACGAGGCGGCGCGGCTCGACGGCGCCTCGGCCTGGCGGCGTTTTCGCGCCATTACCTTTCCGGCCATTGTGGGTCCCCTTGGCGTCGCGCTGGTGCTACGCACCATCGATGCCTTCAAAGTGTTCGACATTATCTATGTTATGACCCGCGGCGGCCCGCTCGACAGTACCAAAACGTTGAGCTTTTTTGTCTATCAGGAGTCCTTCAGCTACCTGCGCGCCGGCAGCGGCGCGGCCTACGCCATGCTGATGAGCCTGATGTGCGCCGTGCTGATAGCCCTGTATCTGTTTTTGCTGCTGCGTCAGCGGCGCCGGAGTGTTGATGATGAAGCGTAAAGGGTACATCGTACTGCGTTACCTGGCGGCGCTGGCGGTGGCGATCTCGATCCTCGCCCCGATGCTGTGGCTGTTTTTGATGAGCGTCAGCACCACCGCGGACCTCACCCGCGTCCCGCTGGAGTGGCTCCCGCGGCAGTGGGACTTCAGCCGCTATGGCCATCTGCTGTCGCTGGCCCCTGGAGAACCCGGGGCGCTGTTTCTTCCCGCGCTGGGCAACAGCCTGCTGGTGGCCGCCGGGGCGACGCTGGTGTCGTTGTTGCTGGCGATCCCCGCCGCCTTCAGCTTTTCGCGTTATCCCGGCCGCGACGGCTGGCTGTACGCCGGCCTCGGCATCTATATGGTGCCGCCCGTGGCCTTTGTGCTGCCGCTCTATTTTATTCTTGAACACTTTGGCCTGCTCAACACCCGCAGCGGGCTGGTGCTGGTCTACTGCTCGCTGATCGTGCCGTTTCTGACGTGGATGGTCAAAAACCAGTTCGATACCCTGCCGCAGGATATCGAACAGGCGGCCCGGCTTGACGGTCTGCGCATCTGGCAGGTCCTGCTGCGTATCACTCTACCGCTGGCGAAACCGATGCTTGGCGCCGCCGCGCTGTTCGGCTGGCTGCTGGCGTGGGACGAGTTTTTCTATGCGCTACTGTTCACCAGCAACCTCGCCGCCCAAACGCTGCCGGTGACCATCGCCGGCTTCACCGCTGGCCGCGCCACCGATGACGGGCTGGTGGCGGCGGTCGGCATACTGGCCTCAGTCACTCCGCTGTTGATTGCTATCTGGCTGCAAAAATCGCTGGTCAGCGGCCTCACCAACGGAGGAAGTAAAGGATAACTATGGATAACACCAGGACACCTGTGCTCTATATCGTGGGCAATTACAATATTGATTTAGTGATGGGAACCCTGACCCACTGGCCTGCCCAGGGGACTGAGATGATGCTCGAGCACAGCGCGCTGCGGCCCGGCGGCTCTGCCGGCAACTGCGCGCTGGCCGCCGCCGCCATGCAGCTTCCGCACTGCACGGTCGGCTGTCAGGGCGACGACGCGTTTACTCCGTGGCTGGCGGCACAGTTTCCCGGCGGCAGCGCACGCTGGCCGCAGTATCCCTGTGAAACTTCGCTGACGGTGGCGATCACCCATCCCAACAAAGAGCGCTCCTTCCTCAGCAACCACGGACATATTACCCGCCTGACCGCCGGGGATGTGTTGAGCCAGCTGCCGGCCGCCGCTGGCGAGGGCGATATCGTGTTGCTCTGCGGTACCTTTCTCTGTACCGGGCTGCTGTCCGACTATCCGCAGCTGCTCGCCACGCTCCGCCAGCGCGGGTTTACCCTTGCCGTCGATACCGGCTGGCCGCCTCAGGGCTGGAGCGACCCGCTGCGTCATGAGGTCGACCGCTGGCTGGGCGACTGCGACTGGCTGTTGCTCAACGACGTTGAAACCCTGCAGCTGGCCGGCCACCCGACCCTCGCCGAAGCCGCCGCAGCCCTGGCGGCACGGCTCAGCGGCCGCGGCGGGTGCGTGGTAAAGCGCGGCGCCGACGGCGCGGACTGCTGGACGACCGACGGCCATCACCATGCGCCGACCCGGCCAGTCACCGTGATCGATACCATCGGCGCTGGCGACAGCTTTAACGCAGGATTCCTTGCCGCGCTGCTGAGCGGTAAACCTGCGGCAGCCGCGCTGCGCTGGGGAAATACCGTCGCCGCGCAGGCGATCGGCACCTCCCCGCGCCGCTATCCCGACTGGCATACCCTGCAACATCACCTTGAGGAGGCCACCGATGGCCAGTGTTGAACTGATCGATGTCGCCAAGCGCTACGGCAAACAGACGGTGCTCCAGCCGCTGGACCTCACCATCCCCGACGGCAGCTTTACCGTACTGGTGGGCCCTTCCGGCTGCGGCAAGTCGACCCTGCTGCGCCTGCTGGCCGGTCTCGAAACGCTTTCCGGCGGCACCATTCTGATGAACAAGCGGCCGGTCAACGATCTGGATCCGGCCGACCGCGATGTGGCGATGGTCTTTCAGAGCTACGCGCTCTACCCCCACCTGACGGTGGCGGAAAATCTCGCCTTTCATATGCAGGTCAAAAAGGTGGATAAGCAGTTACAGAAAAGCAAAGTGCAGCAGGTCGCCAGCCTGCTGGGGATTGATAAACTGCTGGCTCGCTATCCGCGAGCGCTCTCCGGCGGCCAGCGCCAGCGGGTGGCGATGGGCCGGGCCATGGTCAGAAACCCCCAGGTTTTCCTGTTCGATGAGCCGCTGTCGAACCTTGACGCCCAGCTGCGGATGGAGCTGCGCGCGGAGATCAAATCCCTTCACCAGCGCATCAATACCACCATGATCTATGTCACCCATGACCAGGTGGAGGCGATGACTCTGGCCGATCAGATTGTGGTGATGCGCGACGGGCAGATCGTCCAGCAGGGGGCGCCGCTGGCCATTTACGACCAGCCCTGCAATACCTTCGTCGCCCGCTTTATCGGCTCCCCGCCGATGAATCTCCTGCCCGGTCAGCGCGCCGTGCGCGACGGTCAGCCCGGCGTCGCCTGCGGCGCGCTGTGGTTTCCGCTGGCCGAACGCTGGCATCAGGCCGTGGCGCAGCAGGGCGATGCCCCGCTGATTGTCGGTCTGCGCCCGCAGGATATTCTGCCGGATGCGCATGGCGCGCCGGCAACGGTAAACATCATGGAGGTGACGGGGGAATCCACCCTGCTGCATCTCGACTGGCAGGGTTTTCCGGTGCATGTGCAGGTTGCCGGCAGGGTGGCGGTCGCGGCGCAGCAGACGCTGGGGCTGACTCTCCGCCGCGAAAACCTGCATCTGTTTGATGCCGCCAGCGGCGAGCGGCTGGCGGAGACGCGCTAAGGGCGAAGGGAGCCGGTCATCATCCGTGTGGCCGGGCTCCGGGCGAGCTCGTGTTCCAGGGCTACTCCTCTTCCCGCTCCGCTGGGGTCCAGGTCGGCAGAGTCTGGAAGGTGTGCAACAGCCCTTCGGACCACGCCTTGCGGATGCGGTTGAAGTAGGGATCGCTGTCGGTGATGCGATGCTGCCCGGCACTGCTCAGGCTGCCGCTGCGGTAGAGCAGCGTATCCAGCGGCAGGCCGACGGACAGATTACTGCGCAGCGTCGAGTCAATGGAGATCAACGCGCAGCACATCGCCTGCTCCAGCGGCGTATCGATGGTCAGCACCCGATCGATGATCGGCTTGCCGTACTTGCTTTCACCAATCTGGAAATAAGGTGTGTCGCGAGTGGCTTCAATAAAGTTGCCCTCCGGATAAATATGGAACAGACGATGGGTTTCGCCGGCGATCTGGCCGCCAAGCAGCAGGTTGCAGTTGAAGTTGGTGTTACTGCAGTTCTGCTGGTTGCTGCTGTCGCGCTGGATCACCTCCAGCAGCGTTTTACCGATCAGCATCGCGGCGTCGTAGAGGGAGGTGACCTGCATCAGATTCGGCTCCTGCTGGGTACGGATGCGCGCGCTGAGCAGGCTTATCACGCTCTGGGTGGTGGCCAGGTTGCCAGCGGATTGCAGCACCAGCACCCGTTCCCCCTCCTGATGGAAAACGTGCAGCTTTTTAAAAGTGGCAATATGGTCGACGCCCGCGTTGGTGCGGGAGTCGGAAGCAAACACCAGTCCATCCGCCAGGCACATGGCCACACAGTAGGTCATTGCGGTTTTTCCCGTATTATTGCTGCTGCGCCTGCTGGCTGTGTTCGCGCACTTCAGCGTTGGTTAACATAATCTCCCCGCCGCCGCCCAGCCGGGTGCCCCGTACCGGGCAGGCGTCGAGATAATCCAGCCCGGTCGCCAGCCGCAAATGCTGATTCAGGCGACGGGTATTATTGGTGATATCAAACGACAGCCAGCGGCCGTCGAGCCAGACTTCCGCCCAGGCGTGCATCGCCACATGCTGAGCGTTATCGCTGTAAACATAGCCGCTGACGTAGCGCGCCGGGATCTCCAGTGCGCGGCAGCAGGCCAGAAAAACATGGGTATGATCCTGGCACACTCCCTTCGCGCGGGCGAAGGCGTCGGCGGCGGAGTCCTGCACCTGGGTCGCGCCGGGGGAGTATGGCATTCTTAACAGCAGATCCGCCATCAGTTGATTCAGACTTTCTTCCGCCGCATCGGGACGATAGAGGCGCTGGGCAAACTCACGGATCGCCGTATCGGCGCGGGTTAGCGGCGTACAGCGCAGAAAAACCAGCGGCGACAGCAGCTCGGCCTCTTCATCACGCGTCTCCTCCCCTTCATCGGCGATATCGACAATCCCGCTGGCGCGGATAGTGATCTCCTTGTGCGGGTTATCCAGCGTCAGCACATGCAGCACATTGCCCCAGCCGTCGGTAGTGGTCACCGCCGCCCCGTCCGGCAGGGTCAGCGTCCAGGCGGTGATGGTCTGCCGGCCGGTACTGCGCGGCGTCAGGCGCAGATACTGGGTGGAAAACTTCACTTCTTCATCGTAGCCATAGCGGGTGAGATGATCGATGACCAGTTTCATAAGGCCTCCAGATAGGTTTGTCTGATGCTGTCGGACAGCGCGTTAATTCTCGCCAGCAGGCCGTTAAGGGTGGTCTGCAGGTCCGCCTGCGCCAGGTCGTCGCGGGTGCTGAAGCGCAGGTCAACGTTGAGCTGATGGGCCAGGCGCAGCGGTTGATAGGAGCGATCGTTGGCGATCTTCTCCAGCTCGCCGACCAGATCGGCAATGCTGGCGCGCAGCGAACGCGGAATATCGTTACGCAGGATCAGCAGCTCCATCACCGTTTCGCGACTGACTGGCTGGCGATAGAGGCTGTTGTAGGCTTCGCGGGCGCTGACCGCATTGAGCAAGGTATCCAGTCGATAGTATTCCCGCACCGGATCCGGGTCGTTGGTCAGTTGTTGATCCTTAATCAGCAGCAGCTGGGTGGTGGCGAAGGCGCGCTCTATCAGCGTGCCGATGCCGATAAAGCTCAGCGCGTCGTTGCGCAGCAGCGTGCCAATCACCGCCCCGCGAAACAGATGCACCCGCTCTTTCACCCACTCGAAAAAGCCGTCGCTGCCGAGTTCGCCCAGCCCCTGCTGGCGCAGGGTTCGCAGCTCGATTCGGGTGGCGTTGATGCTCTCCCACACCTCGGCCGACAGACTGCCGCGCACCGCGTGCGCATTGTTCCACGCCATCTCCACGCAGCTGTAAATACTGCAGGGGTTGTTGCCATCGAGGGCAAAGAAGTTGAGCAGGTTGCTCATGGTAAAGCGGGCGTGGCGCGCCTGAAACAACTCGTGGGTCATCGACAAATTCAGCGGCAGCGCCAGATCCCGCGACTGCTGGCTGTGCCGGGGGATCATCGATAATTTCCAGGTCACGTCCAGTACCCGGGCGTAGCTTTCCGCCCGCTCGAGATAGCGGGCCATCCAGAACAATTCACTCGCCGTACGACTTAGCATGATGCGTCATCCTCCATCACCCAGGTATCCTTGGTTCCGCCGCCCTGCGACGAATTGACCACCAGCGACCCTTCGGTCAGCGCCACGCGGGTCAGGCCGCCGGGCACCAGCCGCATCTCCTGCCCGGACAGCACGTAGGGCCGTAAATCGATATGTCGCGGCGACAGACCTTCATCAACGAAGGTGGGGCAGGTCGACAGCGCGAGGGTGTCCTGGGCGATATAGTTGGCCGGATTGGCCAGCAGGCGCTGGCGGAAGGCCTCTCGCTCCTCTTTAGTCGAACGCGGGCCAACCAGCATGCCGTAGCCCCCGGCGCCATGGACCTCCTTGACCACCATCAGCTCAAGGTTACTCAGCACATAGCGCAGGTCCTCTGCTTTCCGGCACTGCCAGGTGGGGATATTGCTGAGGATCGGCTGTTCGCCGAGGTAAAAGCGGATCATTTCCGGAACGTACGGGTAGATTGATTTGTCGTCGGCGACGCCGGTGCCGATAGCGTTGGCCAGCACCACGCCGCCGGCGCGATAGACTGACAGCAGCCCCGGTACGCCGAGCATGGAATCGGCGCGGAAGGCCAGCGGGTCGAGCCAGGCGTCGTCGATGCGGCGATAAATCACATCCACTCGCCGCGGCCCCTCGGTGGTCCGCATATACACCGCGCCGTTCTTAATGAACAGGTCGGCGCTCTCCACCAGCTCGACCCCCATCTGCTGCGCCAGGAAGCTGTGCTCAAAGTAGGCGCTGTTGAAGCGCCCCGGGGTCATCACCACGACGCAAGGGTCATCCACCAGCGAGCTTTCGCGCAGGGTCTGCAGGAGGTAGCTCGGGTAACGCTCCACTGGCGCAATGTGATGCTGCTCGAACATCTCCGGATAGAGGCGCATCATCATCTTACGGTTTTCGAGCATGTAGGAGACGCCGGACGGCGTACGCAGGTTATCCTCCAGCACGTAGTATTGACCGTCGTTATTGCGCACCATATCGACGCCGGTGATATGGGCATAGGTGTTGTTTGGCAGGTTGATGCCCTGCATGCATGGCTGATACTGCTCGTTGGCCAGCACCTGCTCGGCCGGGATCAGCCCCGCGCGCAGAATATTCTGCTCATGATAGATGTCATAGAGGAAGGCGTTGAGCGCTTTCACCCGCTGGCGAATGCCGCGGTCAATGCGCTGCCACTCCCCGGCGGGTATGATCCGCGGCACGCTATCAAACGGGATCAGCCGCTCGGTTCCCTCATCCTCGCCGTACACGTTAAAGGTGATGCCGATACGGTGAAAAAGCAGTTCCGCTTGCGCTTTTTTCTGCCGGATAGAGAATTGATCGGTGTTGCGAAACCATTGCCACCAGGCATTATAGTGCGGCCGCTGTTCACCCTGCGCGGTCAGCATCTCGTCATAATAATGCCCGTCAGGTAGCGTAATTTTAATCATGGCTATCCCCTCCGGTTGTACTCACTTTGTGGTAATCCCGGTAAGAGATAAGCATTAATTATGCCAGGTCATCTACCGCCGCGGCGTTGTGCAAATCTGTTCTGACCCGCCGTCTGATTATGCAAAAAATCGCCAGAACAGCCGCCCGCGCCCGGCTGTGGTTGCACCGTCGTGAGGCAGCGCTACGATTTTTGCGCCATCGTGGACGCCAGCGCCTTCAGCCAGGCGGCATAGGCCGTGGGCCAGGCGGTCGTCGGCGTTCCCGGGCGCCCCATACCAAAGCCATGGCCACCGCGGGTATAGCGGAAAAGCTGCACAGGAACCTGATGCTGGCGGCAGGCGTTAGCCATCAACAGCGTATTGTGCGGATCGGAAATCGGATCGTCCTGCGCCTGTACCAGAAAACAGGGCGGTGTGGCCGTTGTCACCCAGGTTTGTACCGACCAGGCGCGGTCGGCCGCCTCGCTCGCCTGCGGCCCCACCAGCAGACGATGGGTCGCCGTATGGCTCCAGGGCGGCAGGAGCGTGATCACCGGATAGATCAGCGCGGCGCCGTCGGCGGTGGCGGGCTGGTGGTCCAGCGCATCCTCCGGCGGGTAGCTGGTAAACGCCGGCCGACAGGCGGCCATCCCCAGCAGATGTCCCCCCGCCGAAAAACCGAGCACGCTGACCTGCGATTCCCGGGCGCGGATCAGCCGCAGGGCCCGCTGCGCATCCTGCAGCGGCGCCAGCGCACCGGCCTGCCAGCCCTCCCCCGGCAAGCGGTAGCTCAGCACATAGGCGGTATAGCCGTGCGCCGTCAGCCAGTGCGCCGCAGGCCAGGCCTCACTGCCCATCTCGATCCGCTGGTATCCGCCGCCGGCCGCCACCAGCACTCCGTGGCCAGTGGCCCGGGCGGGTTGCCAGACCGTCAGCACAGGACGAGGGATATGGCTCAGCGCACCGCGGGCGGATAACCGAGCCTCGCCCCCCGGCCCGCCTCCCCCCGGCGGTTGATCCGGCCACAGCGGCAGCGTCAGCGCCGGAGCAGTGGCCGCCGCGCCCCGCACCGCAGACAGCGCAGCGGCGCTAAACAGCAGAAATTGACGTCGATTCATGACTGGCTCCCGGGCGCGTTGGCTTGCCTGTAAACCTAACCGCTTTGCTGGTGGTTATATCAGAAAACCTGGCAGGTAAATCCTCTGTTTTCGCGCAAAATGTTACCCCTGACACGCGCAGCGGCAGATATTCGTCTAAGGTTTCTGGATGGCCAAACGTCGTGGCCCGCAGTCGATAATGATAAGGAGAACTCCCCATGACGAGTACTGATGCACATCGTCCCGCTGCTTTGCCCTGTACCCTGCGCCTGGCGATCGGCGGCGCCCTGCTCGCCCTGATGAGCCTGAATGTCCAGGCGGAAGACGGCAAAACCGCGCCGCCCCCCTCGCCGGATATTCTGCTGGGCCCGTTGTTCAATGATGTCCAGAGTGCGAAGCTCTTTGCCGATCAAAAAACCTTCGCCGACGCGATCCCTAACAGCGATCCGCTGATGATCCTTGCTGATTACCGGATGCAGAAAAACCAGGCCAGCTTTGACCTGCGCCACTTCGTCGAGCTGAACTTCACGCTGCCGAAAGAAAATGACACCTATGTGCCGCCTAAAGGGCAAACCCTGCGTCAACATATCGATGGCCTGTGGCCGGTCCTGACCCGCAGCACCGTCGAGGTGGAAAAATGGGACTCGCTGCTGCCGCTGCCTAAGCCCTACGTGGTCCCCGGAGGACGCTTTCGCGAAGTCTATTACTGGGACAGCTATTTCACCATGCTGGGTCTTGCCGAAAGCGGTCACTGGGATAAAGTCGAAGATATGGTCGCCAACTTCGCCGCGGAAATTGACACCTGGGGCCATATCCCCAACGGCAACCGCACCTATTACCTCAGCCGTTCGCAGCCCCCCTTCTTCTCCTTTATGGTGAGCCTGCTGGCGACGCACGATGGCGACCAGGTACTGAAAACCTACCAGCCGCAGCTGGAGAAGGAGTATCGCTACTGGATGGCCGGAGCGGACGCGCTGGCCCCCGGCAGCGCCGACAAACGGGCGGTGCGGATGGCGGACGGCGCGCTGCTCAACCGCTACTGGGACGATAACGACACCCCGCGCCCCGAGTCCTGGCTTGACGACGTCAAAACCGCCAAAAGCAACCCGAATCGTCCGGCAACCGAGATCTATCGCGACCTGCGCTCCGCCGCCGCCTCCGGCTGGGATTTCAGCTCCCGCTGGATGGATAATCCGCAGCAGCTCGCCACCATTCGCACCACCTCGATTGTCCCGGTCGATCTCAATGCCCTGATGTTCCATCTGGAGAAAACCCTCGCCCGCGCCAGCAAGGCATCCGGGGACAGCGCCCGCGCTACGCAGTACGATGCGCTGGCTAATGCCCGCCAGCAGGCCATCGAGAAATATCTGTGGAATGATAAAGAGGGATGGTACGCCGATTACGATCTGAAAACCCGCAAGGTGCGCAATCAGCTGACCGCGGCGGCGCTGTTCCCGCTGTACGTCAATGCGGCGTCACGCGAGCGGGCGACGAAAGTGGCCGCCGCCGCTGAGTCGCGGCTGCTCAAACCCGGCGGGCTGACCACCACCACCGTCAACAGCGGCCAGCAATGGGACGCCCCGAACGGCTGGGCGCCGCTGCAGTGGGTGGCGGTCGAGGGCCTGCAAAACTACGGCCAACAAAAGATCGCCATGGAGGTCAGCTGGCGCTTCCTGAGCAACGTTCAGCATACCTATGACAGCAAGCAAAAGCTGGTGGAGAAGTATGACGTAAGCTCGACCGGGACCGGCGGCGGCGGTGGCGAATATCCGCTACAGGATGGCTTTGGCTGGACCAACGGTGTCACCCTGAAGATGCTGGATCTGATCTGCCCGCAGGAGAAACCCTGCGATGCCCTGCCCGCCACGCGCCCGGCGGCGGCCCCTTCCGCGCAGAGCAAGCCAGCCGCCAACGACCCCGCACCGGCGGCAGCGCAAAAAACCGGCGCCTGACGCTTTTCCGGCCCGTCCCTCCCCCTACCAAAATCAGTAGGGGGAGTTATCTCCCTGCTGACAACGTCCCCGTGCAGCCCCGCTCTGCGGCCCGCGGGAAGCATGTCACTCCCCCCATCGCCCTGAACCGGTCACCTTTCGCTTGATCACATAAATACAAACAATAATAATTCGCATTACTTTTTAACGAACAATGACAGATTCGTTTTTCCCGCGGCGGCGTACAGGAGTACCAGACCGCGTTGGTTCAGGATGATCTTATGAACGTGGCTATTTTCCGAAAACGCCCGAGGCTGCTGTACGCCCTCGTGGTCGCCCTTCCCCTCACCGCGCAAGCTGAAGAGACCGTGGTGGTCACTGCCAGCCCGCCGGCGTCCGCCAGCGCGCCGACTGAAGGCTACAGCGCCAGCACTTCGCTCGGGGCGACGAAAACCGACCAGCCGTTAATCACCACCGCCCAGTCGGTATCGGTGGTCACCCGCCAGCAGATGGCGGACCAGGGGGCGAATACCATCAGCCAGGCGCTGGAATATACCCCGGGGGTCTACTCCAGCTTCGGCGGCGGCGCGACCCGGTTCGACGCTATCTCCCTGCGCGGCTACCACGGCGGCGACGTCGATAACCTGTTCCTCGACGGTATGCGCCTGATGAGCGACGGCGGCAGTCATAACGTTGTGCAAATCGACCCGTGGTTTATCGAACGCGTCGATGTGATCCGCGGCCCCTCCTCCGCGCTCTACGGGCAGAGCGTGCCGGGCGGCGTGGTCAACCTGACCTCCAAACGCCCGCAGTTTAGCCAGCAGGGCCACGTCCGCCTGACCGGCGGTACGCAAAATACCAAAGGCGCGGCCTTCGATTACACCGACGCCATCAACGAGCAGTGGGCATGGCGGCTGATCGGGATGACCCGCAGCAGCGACACGCAGTATGACCATACCCGCGAAGAGCGCTACGCGATTTCGCCTTCCCTGCTGTGGCAGCCGGACAGCGACACCTCGCTGCTGCTGCGCGCCTATCTGCAAAAAGATCCTTCCGGCGGCTACCACGGCTCTTTGCCGCTGGACGGCACCCGCTACGCGCATAATGGTCGTAAGCTCTCCCCCAGCACCAACGAGGGCGATCCGGGAGATGGCTATCAGCGCCGCCAGCAGATCTACAGCTATGAGTTTGACCACCAGTTCACCGACGTCTGGTCGGTCTATTCCGCCGGGAGCTACACCCACACCAACGTCTCCCTCGATCAGGTCTATCAGGTCGGCTGGATAGATGACAGCGACATGCTGGCCCGCGGCTACAGCGGTTCGCGCGGTTCGCTGGACGGCTGGTCGACCGATAACCGCCTGCGCGCCGATTTCAATACTGGTGACCTGGCGCATACCCTGATCCTCGGCGCCGAATATCATCGCTTCCGCAACGATCTGTGGACCGGCGCCGGCGGTGCGGCGCCGCTAAACCCGTTTAGCGGCTATACTGCGCAGACCGGGCATACCGTCACCTATAGCGATGACAATCATCGCCGCTATTATCAGACCGGGCTGTATCTGCAGGATGAGATGGTCTGGAACCGCTGGCATGTGGATGTTTCCGCACGCTACGACCGCATAGTTTCCCAGCAGGTCAGCGATACCTTCGGCACCTCAAACCGCCGTTCAGACGACCATATCAGCGGCCGCGCCTCGCTGTTGTACGCCCTGGATAATGGCCTTTCGCCTTATCTGAGCTACAGCCAGGCGATCACCCCGGCGATGCTGCCGGGCGCGGACGGCAAACCGTTGAAACCGACCACCGCCGAGCAGGTCGAAGCCGGTCTGAAGTTCCAGCCGCCGGGCAGCCGCGACCTCTATAGCATTGCAATTTACGACCTGACGCAAAAGGATGTCGCCACCCGCGACCCGAACATCGCCACCGCCACCTATATTCCGGCGGGTAAGGTCCATTCCCAGGGCGTTGAGCTGGAAGCACACCACCAGATCACCCCGCAGCTGAGTACTATCGCCTCGTATACCTGGAATCGTCTGCGCTTCCAGGACACCAGGGACGGTACCGATAACAACACGCCGCAGCTGACCCCGGATCAGATGGCCTCCTTCTGGGCGCGCTATCAGTTCCCGGCGGGGATCTCGGTGGGCGCTGGCGTCCGCTACATCGGCAAACAGTGGGCGGATGATGCCAATACCGCGCGGCTGCCGTCGGTCACGCTGATGGATGCCATGATGCGGGCCGACCTCGGTGTCTGGTCGCCAACGCTGAAAGGCGCTTATGTGCAGGTTAACGCCAACAATATCGGCGACCGCGAGTATATTTCCGGCTGCTACGGCACCGGCAACTGCTACTGGGGAGCAGAGCGCAGCGTCATGGCCACCGTGGGCTACGACTTTTAACTGACCGCAGCAATATAAGCCTCCGGCCATGACGGCGGAGGCTTTCATGAAGACTTTTATCTCGCTTTTATTGCTGAAATTAACTTAAAAATGCCACCCCATTATTTCACTTGCCCCCCGCGGATGAGAAAGCTTACTATGCTGGCGCAAACCGGTTATAGCGCTCACAAGGAATAAAAGTGAACCCCGTCATTAGCTATATTGCCAATTTACATCCGTTATCATTTATGGGTTATTATGTATTATCCACCACAGTGATATATATTCTGCTGAATATCATTATTGCGAAGACCCGCCCTGCTGGAAATACCACCGCCGTCCCGGCGCCCTATTCTATCTCCCCCTCTTTTTTAGCCTGGCTACGTCATCGCGCCACCCGCGTCATTCAGCTGGCCATGTTCCGGCTGTTAAGAAAAAACTATGTCACCCTCATCCATTCTGCTGAAGATATTCAGCTCTGCGCCAATCAGCAGTATGCCGAATGCAAAATGACCTGCGTGGAAAAAATACTGTTTGACCATTTCGCTACGCCAAAATCCTGTCACCAGGATCTCCCGCTTTCTCTGCACGTCGCTGAACAAAACCACTGGGCTACCGATCCCCACTGCAGTGGGCTACGGCTAAGCCCAACGCACCAAACGTGGAACATGATAGTGATTGCCGCCCCCTCCCTGCTGTTAATCGCTGTGCTCGTCTGGAAAACACTATTTGATCATCAGGCGATAATTCACTCCAGCGTATTGAGCTGGCTGGTGATGTTTATGGTTTCCGGACTGTGGTGGCTGTGGCTATTATGCATCACCTTAAATGCCACCCGGCTCGACCGGGAGGGGATCGCTATTAATATTCTTCACCACTATATTGATACCCTGAAAGAGACGCTTATTGCTGACGCAGATACCCTGACCGATGAAAACGCCGATTATTGCGTGGCGATTGGTACAACCACCCTGCTTCCCGAAAGATTTGCTGAATATGTAAAAATCATCAACCTTATTCAGTATCCCTTTTGTCTGCAGCGCCTGGATTAACGAGGGGACAGTATGTGGAATTTTATGATGCATCTGCATCCACTGCTGTTTCTTGGCGGATTTATGTTTATCGTCCCGGGTATCTATATTGCTATCGGTACGACGATCGTCGTGACACGGCCAGCGGCTCAGCCCCAGCCGCACGCGACGGAGGTCAGTCCATGGCTGCTGGCCTGGCTGACCGGAGAAGGGACCCGGGTGATCCAGCTGGCGATGTTCAGCTTACTCAGTAAAAAGTATCTGTGGATCCCGGAGGCCGGGCAGGTTTTGGCCAACGGACGCTATGCAAACCAGGAAATGAACGTCATTGAAAGAATACTGTTTGACCATTTTGAGGTGCGAAAGCCGTGTCATGAAGATCTGCCCTGCAGCCTGAGTATTGCCGGACGTAACCTCTGGCAGGAACAGATAGCGAGCGCGGGCTTAGCCTTAAGTCCGCTGCGCCGCGGGTGTAATATGCTGGCCATCAGCATCCCTTCGCTCGCCCTCGGCATTATCGTTTTCAGTAAGACCTTTATCTGGCTCGACTTCACCGCGTACAGCATCTTTAGTTGCCTGCTCATGCCCACGGGTTGCGTTTTGTGGGGCGGGTTATGGATAGAAGCCATTAGCAAAACCATTCGTCTCGATATCTGCGGCATCTCACATCATGACGCCCATGCCTGCATCGATGCGTTACGAGAAGCGTTAGCGCTGAAAGGCGATCAGGAAGATGACGCGACAGCCATGCTCTGCGTGGCGGTGAACGGCCCAGGATCCCTTCCCGAGCGCTACCGGGACTATAAAACGCTAATTGCGCCGATGAGCGCTATCTCCTCGCTGCGTACCGAGGATTAGGCGAGTGAGAAGCACTCACCCCGCCAGGTCAGCGGGGTGAGCGTAGGCCTACATGGCGTCCAGCGCTTTCTGCAGTTTCCAGATATAGCGCGGCGCCTGCGGTGCCGGGTGTTTTTTCACCACATGCTCGAAGAACTCATCGGCGTCGAGATCGTTAATCTCATCGATGGCGTCCTGGCGATCCGACGAGAAGGTGCGCAGCAGGGCGCCGGCACCGTTGGCATAGGAGACCACCACCGCGTAGCGCATCACCTGCGGGTCTTTGATCCCCGCCAGCGGACCGTTCTCCAGAATGCTCAGATAGGCGGCCCCCATCGAGATATTACGTTCCGGGTTTTTCAGCTCACTGACCGACGGCTCGCCGCGCCAGCCCATCCGCCGGTAGACATCGCGTCCGGAGGTCGACGGCTTGAGCTGCATCAGCCCGACGGCGCCGGATTTACTCACCACCGCAGGGTTACCGCCCGACTCGATGGCGATGATCGCCGTGATCAGCTGCGGGTCCACGCCCCAGGCAGCGCCGGCTTTTTCACTGATCGGCATCCACTGCATCGCCCGCTTCACCGGGACCTCGGGGTTCCACGGCGGGTTAGTGTAATCATGTTTCGAACTACAACCGGCCAGAAAAACGACTAAAATAAGCAACCATCTCAATTTCACACATCTATCCTTATCTACCCAAACGCCATCATGCTGCAGAACGACGGCAGCGGTACGTCCCCCGCCCGCCGACAGCCTGAAGGATGACGGGTGCGGACTGAAGTTAGCCACCTGGAGATGACAATCGCCATTCCAGGCGGCATCATAACCCTTTCATTCATAGCAAGGAATTATCATGTCTCAGTTTTATCTGGTCGCGCCTTCGGGTTATTGCATTAACCAGCAGGCGGCAGCCCGCGGCGTCGAGCGTCTGCAGCAGGCCGGACATGAGGTGGCCCACCAGCAGGTCATTCCCCGCCGGCAGCAGCGTTTCGCCGGGACTGAACAGGAGCGCCTGGCCGATATTAACCAGCTGGCCCAGCTGCCCGGGCGCAACCGTATCGTCCTCGCGGTGCGCGGCGGCTACGGCGCCAGTCGCCTGCTGCCGCATATCGACTGGCAGGGACTGATTGCCCGCCAGCAGCGCGACCCGCTGCTGATTTGCGGCCACAGCGATTTCACTGCTATCCAGTCGGGCCTGCTGGCTACGGGCAACGTCATCACCTTCAGCGGGCCAATGCTCGCGGGCAACTTCGGCGCGGAGACCCTCGATCCGTTTACCGAGCACCATTTCTGGCAGGCGCTACGCCAGGCGGAATTTACCCTCGAATGGCCGGGCGAAGGGCCGAACTGCCAGGTAGAAGGCACCCTGTGGGGGGGAAATCTGGCGATGCTGACCTCGCTTATCGGCACGCCGTGGCTACCGTCGATCCGCGACGGCATCCTGGTGGTGGAGGATATCAACGAACACCCGTTCCGCGTCGAGCGCATGCTGCTTCAGCTGCTGCACAGCGGCGTGCTGGCGGCGCAGAAAGCAGTGATCTTCGGCAGCTTCACCGGCAGCGCGCCAAACGACTATGACGCGGGGTACGATTTGCCGCAGGTCTTTGATTACCTGCGCCAGCAGCTTTCCCTGCCGTTGATTAGCGGACTGGAGTTTGGCCACGAGCAGCGCACGGTGACCCTGCCGCTGGGCGCCCGCGCGCGACTGGTGAATCAGGCAGCGACCACCACTCTGACGATCAGCGGCCACCCGGTGCTGACAGAATAAATTTCCCGGACGCATAGGCGGATCCCCTGCGAATTGTTAAAATAGTGTCACTTTTAGCCATTTTTTCACGCCAGTCAGGGAGTACGTGAACATTGGACGCCGCTGCGGTCATTAGTCTGTTTATTCTGGGTTCTGTTTTAGTAACCTGCAGTATCTTATTGAGCTCCTTTTCTTCGCGCCTTGGCATCCCGATTCTGGTCATCTTTCTGGCCATCGGGATGCTGGCAGGCATTGACGGCATCGGTGGCATCCCCTTCGACAACTACCCCTTCGCCTATATGGTGAGTAACCTGGCGCTGGCGGTGATCCTGCTGGACGGCGGGATGCGCACCCAGGCCAGCTCCTTTCGCGTCGCACTATGGCCCGCGCTATCGCTGGCGACGGTCGGGGTACTGATCACCTCGGCGCTGACCGGGATGATGGCGGCCTGGCTGTTCAAGCTGGATATGATCGAAGGCCTGCTGATCGGCGCCATTGTCGGCTCCACCGACGCTGCGGCGGTTTTCTCGCTGCTCGGCGGCAAGGGGCTCAACGAACGCGTCGGCTCAACGCTGGAGATTGAGTCAGGCAGTAACGACCCGATGGCCGTCTTCCTGACCATCACCCTGATCGAAATGATCCAGCAGCACCAGACCGGCCTCAGCTGGATGTTCGCCGTGCATATCATCCAGCAGTTTGGTCTCGGGATCGCCATCGGCCTCGGCGGCGGCTACCTGCTGCTGCAGATGATCAACCGTATCGTGCTGCCCGCCGGGCTCTATCCACTGCTGGCGCTGAGCGGCGGGATCATGATTTTTGCCGTCACCACCACCCTCGACGGCAGCGGTATCCTTGCCGTCTATCTCTGCGGCTTTCTGCTGGGCAACCGGCCGATCCGCAACCGACACGGTATCCTGCAGAACTTCGACGGCCTGGCGTGGCTGGCGCAGATCGCCATGTTCCTGGTGCTGGGCCTGCTGGTGACGCCCTCCGACCTGCTGCCGATCGCCATCCCGGCGCTGCTGCTGTCGATGTGGATGATTTTCATTGCCCGCCCGCTGTCGGTGTTTGCCGGCCTGCTGCCGTTTCGCGGCTTTAACCTGCGCGAACGGGTGTTTATCAGCTGGGTTGGCCTGCGCGGCGCGGTGCCCATCATTCTCGCGGTGTTCCCGATGATGGCGGGGCTGGACAACGCCCGCTTGTTCTTCAATGTCGCCTTCTTCGTGGTGCTGGTGTCGCTGCTGCTGCAGGGCACTTCGCTGTCGTGGGCGGCGAAGAAAGCCAAAGTGGTGGTGCCGCCCATCAGCTGGCCCATCTCCCGCGTCGGGCTGGATATTCACCCGGAAAACCCGTGGGAGCAGTTTGTCTATCAGCTGGGCGCCGATAAGTGGTGCATCGGCGCGGCGCTGCGCGATCTGCATATGCCGCCGGAGACGCGGATTGCGGCACTGTTTCGCAACAATGCCCTGCTGCACCCCACCGGCAGCACCCGCCTGCGGGAAGGCGATATCCTGTGCGTCATTGGTCGGGAGCACGACCTGCCGGCGCTGGGCAAAATGTTCAGCCAGTCGCCGCCGGTGGCGCTCGATCAGCGCTTTTTCGGCGACTTTATTCTTGATGCCGAGGCCCGCTTCGCCGATGTGGCGCAAATCTACGGCCTCGATGGCGGAGAGGAGTTCCGCGAGCATCAGCAGTCGCTCGGGGAAGTGGTGCAGCAGCTGTTGGGCGCCGCGCCGGTGGTGGGCGACCAGGTGGAGTTCGCCGGGATGGTGTGGACGGTGGCAGAAAAAGAGAACGATCACGTGCTGAAGGTTGGGGTGCGGGTCGCGGAAGACGAGGCGGAGTGATCCGCCCCGGAATAGGTTACAGGGTCACAACCGGCACCCGCGGCGCCAGGGCGCACATCAGCTCATAGCCGACGGTGCCGCTGCTGGCCGCCACGTCGTCGATTTTAATCTCTTTGCCCCACAGCTCGACCGGCGCGCCGATCCCGGCCTGCGGACAAGGCGTTAAATCGACCGCCAGCATATCCATCGATACGCGTCCAACGGTAGTGGTGCGTACGCCATCCACCAGCACCGGCGTGCCGCTCGGCGCCACCCGCGGATAGCCATCGGCATAGCCGCAGGCGACGATGCCGATCCGCTGCTCCTGGCTGGTGCGGTACAGGCCGCCATAGCCAATCGCCTCGCCGGGGCGCAGGTTCTGCACGCCGATGATTTCGCTGCGCAGCGTCATGACCGGCTTCAGCCCGGTGTTCGCGATGTCCTGCCACTGCCCGGAAGGCGACGCGCCATACAGCACGATGCCCGGACGCACCCAGTCAAAATGCGCTTCCGGATGCCAGAGGGTCGCCGCCGAGTTGGCCAGCGAGCGCGGGCAATCCAGCCCCTCCGCCGCCTGTTCGATACGGCGCATCGGCTCGACAATCCCCTGCGGGTTCTCCGCCTCCGCGAAGTGCGACATCAGCGTCATTTCGCCGACGTTGCTTATCGCCCGCAGCTGCTGCCAGACGGTATGCACCCGCTCCGGCATAAAGCCCAGCCGGTTCATACCGCTGTTCACCTTGAGATAGATATCCAGCGGCGCGCGCAGCTTCGCCTGCTGCAGCGCCTTAATCTGCCAGTTGCTGTGGACGCTGGTGGTTAAGCGATATTGATCGAGCACCGCCAGCTCATCGGCATGGAAGAAGCCCTCCAGCAGCAGGATCGGACCTTTCCAGCCCTGCTCGCGCAGCAGGATCGCCTCTTCCAGGTTGAGCAAGGCGAAACCATCCGCCCCGCTTAACGCACTCCATACGCGCGCCACGCCGTGGCCGTAGGCGTTGGCTTTAACCACCGCCCACAGGCGCGACCCAGGGGCCGCGCGACGCACTATCTGTAAATTCTGCCGCAAGGCCAGCAGGTCGATGCTGGCCACTACCGGACGGGTCATGCAAGCTCCTTAGTTGTGTGCGCCATGCAGATGCTGCGGACGCGCCGGGGTGAACCCGGGGCTGTAGCGGGCGACCGCCAGATCGTCGTAAGGGATCGCCGGCGTGCGCCCGGAGATCAGATCGCTGATAAGCTGCCCGGAGCCGCAGGCCATGGTCCAGCCAAGCGTGCCGTGGCCGGTGTTGAGCCACAGATTTTTATACGCCGTGCGGCCGACCACCGGCGTGCCGTCCGGTGTCATCGGCCGCAGGCCGGTCCAGAACGTCGCCTGCTCCACGTGGCCGCCGCGCGGGAACAGATCGCGCACCACCATCTCCAGGGTTTCGCGACGCGGCTGCAGCAGCGCTTTGTTAAAACCGACGATCTCGGCCATGCCGCCGACGCGAATGCGCTGATCGAAGCGGGTAATAGCGATTTTGTATGTTTCATCAAGGATAGTGGAAACCGGCGCGCCGTCCTCCTGGGCAATCGGAATGGTCAATGAGTAGCCTTTCAGGGGATAGACCGGTATATCCACCAGCCCTTTAAGCATCGCCGTTGAGTAGGAGCCGAAGGCCATCACATAGGCATCGCCCTTGATAATCTCATCGCCGCATTTCACCCCGGCAATGCGATCGCCCTCCTGTAGCAGGGCGTCCACTGCGGTGTTGAAGCGGAAAGTGACCCCGGCCTGTTCCGCCATTGCCGCCAGCCGGGTGGTAAACAGCTGGCAGTCGCCGGTTTCATCATTGGGCAGGCGCAGGCCGCCGGTCAGTTTATGGCTGACTTCCGCCAGCGCCGGCTCCACCTCCGCCAGCCGCTTCGCTTCCAGCAGCTGGTACGGCACGCCGGCGTCTTCCAGCACCGCGATGTCGCGGGTGGCATTTTCATACTGTTTGGCGGTCCGGAACAGCTGCAGCGTCCCGCCCTGACGCCCTTCATACTGAATGCCGGTGGTGTCGCGCAGCGCTTTCAGGCAGTCGCGGCTGTACTCCGCCAGGCGCACCATACGGCCTTTGTTCTCCATATAGTGGCGGGTGTCGCAGTTACGCAGCATCTGCCACATCCACTTCAGCTGGAACGACGTGCCGTCAAGACCGATCGCCAGCGGCGCATGGCGCTGAAACATCCATTTGATCGCCTTCAGCGGCACCCCCGGCGCCGCCCAGGGCGCCGCATAGCCGGGAGAAATCTGCCCGGCGTTGGCCGCGCTGGTCTCCTCTGCCGGACCGGGCTGACGGTCGATAACCGTCACCTCATGACCCGCCTGACTCAAATACCACGCGCTGGCTACCCCAACCACCCCACTTCCCAGTATGACGACACGCATAGCGACTCCGTAACAGTTAAAGAACAATCATCTAATTACAAATTGATAACTCAGTTGAAAATATTATTCAACATACGCTTTATTTATGGTGACTTAACTCACAGCATACCGCACCAGCCCTGCGCTGCGAGATTTACGATCTCATGCTGCGCTTTATTTTTACCCAGCATTAAATTCTGTAAATAAGCGCAAGAAACGGCTTTGAGATGGGGAAATCGCGAAGAAAAGAAATTGTCTGACGATACAGTTTGCCATCCGGTGTTCTATGCTTGTTTAGAGGTTTTCCGTTCAGAGAAAACCAACAACAACGAGGGCGCGCTAATGGCTACGATTGACTCCATGAACAGGGACACCACCCGTTTAAGCGATGGACCCGACTGGACGTTCGAGTTACTGGAGACCTACCTGGCCGAAGTGGACCGGGTCGCCAAGCTCTATCGTCTTGACACCTACCCGCACCAGATCGAAGTCATTACTTCCGAGCAGATGATGGACGCCTACTCCAGCGTCGGCATGCCCATCAACTATCCGCACTGGTCGTTCGGCAAGAAATTCATTGAGACCGAGCAGGCCTATAAGCACGGCCAGCAGGGCCTGGCGTATGAGATAGTCATCAACTCCAACCCCTGTATCGCCTACCTGATGGAAGAAAACACCATCACCATGCAGGCGCTGGTCATGGCGCACGCCTGCTATGGGCACAACTCATTCTTTAAAAATAACTATCTGTTTCGCAGCTGGACCGACGCCAGCTCGATCATCGATTACCTGATCTTCGCCCGCAAATACATTACCGAGTGTGAAGAGCGCTATGGTGTCGACGAAGTGGAGAAACTCCTCGACTCCTGCCACGCGCTGATGAACTACGGCGTCGACCGCTATAAACGTCCGCAAAAAATCTCCTTGCAGGAGGAGAAAGCGCGGCAGAAAAGCCGGGAAGAGTATCTGCAAAGCCAGGTGAATATGCTGTGGCGCACCCTGCCGAAGCGCGAGGAAGAAAAAGCGATTGAGTCCGCCCGTCGCTACCCTTCCGAACCGCAGGAGAACCTGCTGTACTTTATGGAGAAGAACGCCCCGCTGCTCGAATCGTGGCAGCGCGAGATCCTGCGCATCGTGCGTAAAGTCAGCCAGTATTTCTACCCGCAGAAACAGACCCAGGTGATGAACGAGGGGTGGGCCACCTTCTGGCACTACACCATCCTCAACCATCTCTATGATGAAGGGAAAGTGACGGAGCGCTTTATGCTGGAGTTTCTCCATAGTCACACTAACGTGGTGTTCCAGCCGCCGTACAACAGTCCGTGGTATAGCGGTATTAACCCCTACGCGCTGGGCTTCGCCATGTTCCAGGACATCAAGCGCATCTGTCAGTCGCCCACCGAAGAGGACAAGTACTGGTTCCCGGATATCGCCGGTTCTGACTGGCTGGAAACATTGCATTTCGCGATGCGTGATTTCAAGGACGAGAGCTTTATCAGCCAGTTCCTGTCGCCGAAGATCATGCGCGATTTCCGCTTCTTTACCGTGCTCGACGACGATCACAACAATTATCTCGAGATCTCGGCGATCCACAACGAAGAGGGCTATCGCGAGATCCGCAACAAGCTCTCGGCGCAGTATAACCTCAGCAATCTTGAGCCGAACATCCAGGTATGGAACGTTGACCTGCGCGGCGACCGCTCGCTGACCTTGCGCTATGTGCCACACAACCGCGTCCCGCTGGACAAAGGCCGGCGCGAAGTGCTGAAACATGTGCATCGTCTGTGGGGATTCGATGTGCTGCTGGAGCAGCAGAACGCCGACGGCAGCATTGAGCTGCTGGACCGCTGCCCGGCGCGCCCGAACGCGCTATAACATTGCGGGACGATGAAAACGACGAAGGGGGCCACTGGCCCCCTTATTGTGTTTATCGATCGCCAATATCCGGCTTAACGCATATTCATGGCTAAATCGCCGGGCAGCGATTTCTGCATCCGGTGCCAGATCTCCCCGCTGTCATGACCGTAGCGACGGACCAGCTCATACACCTGATCGTGCAGACCGCCTTCGCACACCTTCGCCAGCTGATGATAAAAGCCCAGCGCCAGGCTGCGCGCTTCCGGGCTGGAGAAATAGTGGCGGCCGATGCGGGTATACAGCCCCTTCATGCCGTTGAGGATCAGACCGTAAATCGGGTTGCCGGAGGCAAACGCCAGACCGCGGAAGATATTGTAATCGAGGTCGGCAAAGGCGTCGGCGTGATCTTCCACTTCCCGGGCGCTGTCCAGTACCGCCAGCGCTTTATCCGGATGCTGACGGAACGCGGTGCGAATAAAAATCGTGGAAATATTGGTGCGTACGGAGAGCAGGTTATCGATCAGCTGCGGCACGCTGTCGTGATCGAGGCGCGCCAGCGTTTCGAGGATATTCAGCCCGGAGGTCTCCCAGAAGTTATTCACTTTGGTGGGCTTGCCATGCTGAATGGTCAACCAGCCGTCACGCGCCAGACGCTGCAACACTTCGCGCAGAGTGGTGCGGGTGACACCGATCAGCTCAGAAAGCTCGCGTTCAGCGGGGAGAATCGATCCAGGTGGGAAGCGGTTATTCCAGATGCTCTCAATGATATACTCTTCCGCGAAACCCGCAGGGCTCTGCGCCTTAATGACCATAATAATATTTCCATTACACATTGTTGCAATTGCACTCATCATACCAGAGCCGCTATAGCGCAGATAGCATCGCAAGTGAATTAAAAAGGGATCGCCGTTTCATTTTCCGTTTTTACTTTGCGCTTTTCCTTATCTCCCGTCACCGCCGCCGCGGTGCGAAGAAAGTTGCTTCTCATTTTGCTCAACTGATACTCTTGCCAATAGTTACGCACAAAATCATGTACTAATTGACGGGGAAGGATTCTGTCGTGGAAATTTCATATGGCCGCGCGCTGTGGCGCAATTTTCTTGGCCAGTCGCCGGACTGGTACAAGCTGGCATTAATCATTTTCTTAATCGTAAACCCGCTGGTGTTTGCCGTGGCGCCGTTTGTCGCCGGCTGGCTGCTGGTGGTTGAGTTTATCTTTACCCTCGCCATGGCGCTGAAGTGCTACCCGCTGCTGCCGGGCGGCCTGTTGGCGATTGAAGCGCTGCTGATCGGCATGACCAGCCCGGCGCATGTGCGGGAAGAGATCGCCGGCAACCTTGAAGTGCTGCTCCTGCTGATCTTCATGGTCGCGGGCATCTACTTCATGAAACAACTGCTGCTGTTCGTCTTCACGCGCCTGCTGCTGGGGATCCGCAGCAAGATGCTGCTGTCGCTGGCCTTCTGCCTGGCGGCCGCTTTCCTCTCCGCCTTTCTCGATGCGCTTACCGTGGTGGCGGTGGTGATTAGCGTCGCCGTTGGGTTCTACGGCATCTACCACCGCGTCGCTTCAGCTCGCCCTGATGATAACGATCTGCTGGACGACAGCCATATCGAGCAGCACTACCGCGAGGTGCTGGAGCAATTCCGCGGCTTTCTGCGCAGCCTGATGATGCACGCCGGCGTCGGGACCGCCCTCGGCGGAGTCATGACCATGGTTGGCGAACCGCAAAATCTGATTATCGCCAAAGCGGCGGGCTGGCATTTTGGCGAGTTCTTTATCCGCATGGCGCCCGTCACCGTGCCGGTGATGGTGTGTGGGCTGTTGACCTGCCTGCTGGTCGAAAAGTATCGCCTGTTTGGCTACGGCGAACCGCTGCCGCCCACGGTACGGAAGGTGCTGCAGGACTTTGACGACCGCAGCCGCGCCCAGCGCAGCCGTCAGGAGCAGTTGCGGCTGATTGCCCAGGCGGTGATTGGTGTCTGGCTGATCGTCGCCCTCGCCTTTCATCTGGCCGAAGTCGGGCTCATTGGCCTGTCGGTGATCATCCTCGCCACCACGTTTTCCGGGGTGACCGATGAGCACGCCATTGGCAAGGCGTTCACCGAGGCGCTGCCCTTCACCGCGCTGCTGACGGTGTTCTTTGCCATTGTGGCGGTGATCATCGACCAGCGGCTGTTCACCCCGGTCATTGAATTTGTGCTGCAGGCCTCGCCGCACGCGCAGCTGTCGCTCTTTTACCTGTTTAACGGCCTGCTGTCGTCCATTTCGGATAACGTTTTTGTCGGCACGGTCTACATTAACGAAGCGAAAACCGCCCTCGAACATGGCGTTATCAGCCTGCCGCAGTTTGAGATGCTGGCGGTGGCGATCAATACCGGCACCAACCTGCCGTCGGTCGCCACCCCCAACGGCCAGGCGGCATTCCTGTTCCTGCTGACCTCCGCGCTGGCGCCGCTTATCCGACTCTCCTATGGCCGCATGGTATGGATGGCGCTGCCCTACACTCTCGTACTGACGCTGGTCGGCCTGCTGTGCGTCGAGTTCACCTTGATGCCGGTCACCAACTGGCTACTGGCGCACGGCTGGGTGACCACGCCCACGCTGCCCTGACCCGATCCTGGCCCGGATTCATCCGGGCCATTCAATAACCCGTTACGTAATATTTTCTGCCGGGCCGCTGGCGTCGGTTCGGTTTTCGTTTACACTGCCATGATTTAGCATCTTCCAGGGAAATGATTATGTTGCAATATTTAAACCAGTGCTCAAGGGGACGCGGTGCCTGGCTCCTGATGGCATTAACCGCTTTTATTCTCGAACTCGTTGCGCTGTGGTTCCAGCATGTGATGCTGCTGCAGCCGTGTGTGATGTGTATTTACGAACGCTGCGCGCTGTTCGGCATCATGGGCGCGGGGCTGGTCGGCGCCATCGCCCCCAAAACGCCGCTGCGCTATGTCGCCATGGTGATCTGGTTGTACAGCGCAATACGTGGACTGCAGCTGGCGTGGGAGCATACGATGATCCAGCTGCACCCTTCGCCGTTCCAGACCTGTGATTTCGCCGCCCGCTTCCCAACCTGGCTGCCGCTGGATAAATGGCTGCCGCAGGTTTTCGTCGCGTCCGGCGACTGTTCAGTGCGTCAGTGGCAATTTCTGTCGCTGGAGATGCCGCAATGGCTGGTCGGTATTTTTGCTGCCTATCTGCTGGTCGCCATCCTGGTGATCATTGCTCAGCCTTTCAAAGCGAAAAAACGCGATCTGTTTGGCCGCTAAGCCGCTGCGAGTACCGCACACAATGAAACGCCCTGCGGGGCGTTTTTTTATGTCTGCTGCGCATCGTTGCATCGTTTCCTGCCTGTGGTTGACCACAGCCCCTAAAAGGTGCATATTAAATACATCTTTTAAAGCCCCACAGGAGCTCACATGTCATCTTTACTGATCCCCGCAGACTGGAAAGTTAAACGCTCCACCCCGTTCTTTACTAAAGAGAATGTCCCCGCCGCCCTGCTGAGCCATCACAACACCGCGGCCGGCGTCTTCGGTCAGCTGTGCGTCATGGAGGGAACGGTCACCTATTACGGTTTTGCCGATGAGCAGGCGACGGAGCCGGAAAAGAAAGTGGTCATTCATGCCGGACAGTTTGCCACCAGTCCGCCGCAGTACTGGCACCGCGTCGAACTCAGTGACGACGCCCGCTTCAATATTCACTTCTGGGTGGCCGAAGAAACCGACGGTGAAAACGGGCTGTTTCACGCGAAGAAAGCGTGATCCGGCGCTTAACGCGCCCTGTCAGGCAGATTGAGGATATGATCCTGCCAGTCGACGACGGTGGACTCGGGCACCGCAATATGGCGAACAGAGATGCGTTCGCCATGCATCGCCGCTTTTGAGCCGGTCAGCAGCGGATGCCAGGCCGGCAGCGATTTGCCCTCCGCCAGCAGGCGATAGGCGCAGGTCGGCGGCAGCCATTCGAAGGTTGGCAGGTTTTCGCGGGTAAGCTTGATGCAGTCTGGCTCGTACTCGAAGCGACGTTCGTAGTTACGACACTGGCAGGTTTTGATATTAAGCTGACGGCAGGCGACGTTGGTGAAGTAGATCTCATCGGTGTCTTCATCCATCAGCTTGTGCAGGCAACACTGGCCGCAGCCGTCACACAGCGATTCCCACTCCGCGTCGGTCATTTCATCCAGTGTTTTTTGTTGCCAGAAAGGTTGTTCGCTCATCGGAGTGTCCGTCGTTGCCAGTTAAGGGTGCACCTTATAACCAGTCTGGCACGCCGATGCAAGTTTTGCCGCCCCAAAAGGCGGCAAGCAGCGCTTACAGCACGCGGGTGGTGAGCGACAGGCCGTTGAAGCCAACTTCCAGTTCGTCACCGCTATGCAGCGGCCCCACCCCTTCCGGGGTGCCGGTGAGGATCACATCCCCGGCTTTGAGGGTAAAGAAGCGCGACATATAGGCGATCAGCGGCACAATCTTATGGATCATGTCGGCTGTGGTTCCCTGCTGGCGCACTTCACCGTTAATCTTCAGGCTTAACGGCGTATTCTGCGGGTCGCCGTGGAACTCAGCGGCCGGGATAAAGCCGGAGATTGGACTGGCGTTATCGAAGCCTTTCGCCTTCTCCCACGGTTGCCCGGCCTTTTTCATCTTAGCCTGCAGGTCGCGCAGGGTGAGATCCAGCGCGACGCCATAGCCGGCGATCCCTTTCTGCACATGCTCTTCCGTCGCCTGACGCAGCGTGCTGCCGATCAGCACCGCCAGCTCGACTTCGTGGTGCACTGAGCCCAGCCCTTCAGGAAGCACCAACGGCTGACGGAGATCGCACAGCGCGGTCTCAGGTTTAATAAACAGCACCGGCTCTTCCGGCGTCGCACTGCCCATTTCCTTGATGTGTTTTGCATAATTACTGCCGACGCAAACCACTTTGCTCACTGGATAATCCAGTAGCGCACCCTGCCAGTTATGATGTTGGTACATTATTTTCCCTCGTGGGTTAATCGGATTGTTTCCCCTGTTCCGCCAGGTGTTTCTTTAGTAGATTTTCAGATGGCGGGGGAAGTTGCAGGTAATAGCCCTGCTCGCTCAACGCCTGTTTCACTTTTTCCAGGTCGGCGTTAACCAGCTTTTTGCGCCCATCCAGCGGCAGCAGCATCGCCATTTGCGGCGTGCCGAAGCCGCGCATTAGCTCGTCAGGAACGCGTGAGAAATCGTCTTTTTTTTCGACGTATAAATAGGTTTGTTCACGTTTAGTACTTCGATAGATCACACAAAACATAGTTTTACTCGGAATTAGACCCGTGGTCACTTGCCTCAATATATGAGTGACTATAACATGCCTTTTAGTCTTCGGAATATCACCGCACTTCTGCGGTTGATAAACAGCAAATTGAGTAAGGCCAGGATGTCAAATACGCCAATCGAACTTAAAGGCAGTAGCTTCACGTTATCTGTCGTTCATTTGCACGATGCAAATCCCGAGGTTATTCGTCAGGCGTTAGAAGACAAAATCGCCCAGGCTCCCGCCTTTTTACGCCATGCGCCGGTGGTGGTGAATATCGCCAGCGTGGAGGAGGAGGTCGAATGGCGCGCCATTAACGAGGCCATCGCCGCGACCGGTTTACGCATTATGGGCGTCAGCGGATGCAAAATCCCGCGCCTGAAAACCGAAATCGATCGCGCCGGGATCCCGTTATTAACCGAAGGGAAAGAGAAAGCCCCTCGTCCGGCACCGTCCGAACCCACCCCTCCGCCGCCGCCAGTTGCTAACCAGATCACAAAAACGCGTTTGATTGATCAGCCGGTACGTTCCGGTCAGCGCATTTATGCGCCACACTGTGATCTTATTGTTACAAATCATGTGAGTGCCGGTGCGGAACTTATCGCTGACGGCAATATCCATGTATATGGCATGATGCGAGGACGCGCGCTGGCAGGCGCCGGTGGCGACAGAGACGCCCAGATATTTTGTACCCACCTTGCGGCGGAGCTGGTCTCCATCGCCGGGGAATATTGGCTGAGCGATAACATCCCGGCCGAATTTTATGGCAAAGCGGCACGCCTGCGTTTAGGTGAAAGCGCTTTGACAGTTCAACCGTTGAATTAATCCCTTTTTAACAAGGAATTTCTATGGCACGCATTATTGTTGTGACTTCGGGTAAAGGGGGCGTTGGCAAGACCACCTCCAGCGCGGCCATCGCTACAGGTTTGGCCCAGAAGGGAAAGAAAACCGTCGTTATCGACTTCGACATCGGCCTGCGTAACCTCGATCTGATTATGGGCTGCGAACGTCGCGTCGTTTATGATTTTGTCAACGTCATCCAGGGCGATGCCACGTTGAACCAGGCGCTGATCAAAGATAAGCGCACGGAAAATCTCTACATTCTCCCGGCCTCTCAGACCCGGGATAAAGACGCCCTGACCCGCGAAGGCGTCGACAAAGTTCTCGAAGAACTGAAGAAAATGGACTTCGATTTCATCGTCTGTGATTCACCGGCAGGTATCGAAACCGGTGCGCTGATGGCGCTCTATTTTGCTGATGAAGCCATCATCACCACCAACCCGGAAGTCTCCTCCGTTCGCGACTCCGACCGTATCCTTGGCATTCTCGCTTCGAAATCCCGTCGTGCGGAAAATGGCGAAGAGCCGATCAAAGAGCATTTACTGCTGACCCGCTACAATCCAGGCCGCGTCAATAAAGGCGATATGCTGAGCATGGAAGACGTGCTGGAAATTCTGCGCATCAACCTGGTGGGCGTGATCCCGGAAGACCAGTCAGTCCTGCGCGCATCCAACCAGGGTGAGCCCGTGATTCTGGATGCCGCGTCGGACGCAGGCAAAGCCTATGCCGATACCGTTGAACGTCTGCTCGGAGAAGAACGCCCTTTCCGCTTCATTGAAGAAGAGAAGAAAGGATTCCTCAAACGCCTGTTCGGAGGATAAATTATGGCTTTACTCGACTTTTTTCTCTCGCGAAAAAAGAACACGGCTAATATTGCGAAAGAACGCCTGCAAATCATCGTCGCCGAGCGTCGCCGCGGCGACGCGGAGCCGCACTACCTGCCGCAGTTGCGCAAAGATATTCTGGAAGTGATCTGTAAATACGTGCAGATCGACCCGGAGATGGTCAGCGTGCAGCTGGAGCAGCGGGATGGTGATATTTCGATTCTTGAGCTGAACGTGACCCTACCCGAAACGGAAGAGTCGAAACCCTGACCTGCTGTTCCATCCCGAAAAAAAACCGGCTACGCCCTGCGCTGCCGGTTTTTTAATGGCCTGAACCAGACCGCCCGCTAGCGCGGATAGTCGTTTAACAGCGACTTCAGCCGCCCGGCCATCAGTTCGCCACGCCAGCCGGAAATCAGCTCAGGCTCACCGGCTTGCGTTTTCAACTGCCAGTGCCAGTTCAGCAACTGGTTGATCTGCCGACGCGAGGCCAGCAGTTCCGCGCTCACGCCCTTATCGGCGCTCACTTCCTGCACCAGCGCTTTAATATCTTTAAAGGCTTTGCGGTAACCCGGCATGTCAATGAGGTTCTGCAGCGGCGCCGGCAGGGCCGACTCCGGCAGCGCCTGGGCTTTCTCGACCAGGCTAATCAACGTTTTGCCGTGGAAGCGAATTTCACTGCCGGACAACCCGAGGCTGTCGAGCTCGCCGAGGCTGGTGGGCATATAGCGCGCCACGCTCCACAGATGCTCTTCCCGCACCACAAAGTTCACCGCCAGGTCGCGCTCACGCGCTTTGCGCAGACGCCACTCTGCCAGCAGCTGCAGGCAGCCCAGCTGGCGGGTACGCAGCTGCCAGGCGTTGCCGATGTCGCGCCAGGCCTCGGCCGGGTCAACCACCTCCTGACGACGCTGCTGCATCAGACGACATTCGTCCAGCGCCGCCGATAGCCAGCCTGCGCGGTCGGTCTCCGCCATTAATTGGCTGGCGATCGGCAACAGGTACCAGACGTCAGCTGCGGCGTATTCACACTGACGCTCGGTCAGCGGGCGCGCCAGCCAGTCGGTGCGGGATTCACTTTTATCCAGCGCCACTCCGGAATACTCTTCCACCATGGAGGCAAAGCCCCAGGACATCGGGCGGCCGCAGAACGCCGCCAGGATCTGGGTGTCAATCAGCGGCTGCGGCATCAGGTTGAACGCATTGAGGAAGACTTCTAAATCTTCGCTGCCGGCATGCAGGTATTTAGTCACATCCTGGTTGAGCAGCAGCTCGCGCATCGGCGCCCAGTCGCTAATCGTCAAGGGATCGATCAGAGAGACCTGGGTGCCGTCGAACAGCTGCAGCAGGCCCAGCTGCGGATAGTAGGTACGGGTACGGACAAATTCCGTATCCAGAGCGACGGCGGAGGCCGCGCTTGCCGCTTCGCACACAGCGCGCAGGCCATCGTCGGTGGTGATCATCTGATAGTTCAAAGCATACTCTCTTAACTTGCGCCCATAAAAAACGCCGGCGTAGCCGGCGTCAGGCGACTCATTCGTTACTTAGCCTTTATTGTCCACTTTAGCGCGCGCTTCGTCACGCAGTTCTCGCCGCAAAATTTTCCCGACGTTGGATTTCGGCAGTTCGTCACGGAATTCCACCAGCTTCGGCACTTTGTAGCCGGTGAGATGGCGGCGGCAGAACGTAATCAGCGCGTCTTCGGTTAACGCGGCCTCTTTCTTGACCACGAAAATCTTCACCGCTTCACCGCTGCTGCCGGACGGCACGCCGATGGCCGCCACTTCGAGGACGCCGCTGTGCTGCATAACCACATCTTCGATTTCATTCGGATAGACGTTAAAACCCGACACCAGGATCATATCTTTTTTCCGGTCAACGATGCGCAGGAATCCCTCTTCATCCATCACCGCGATGTCCCCGGTGTGCAACCAGCCGTCTTTGATAATCTCATCCGTCGCGTCAGGACGCTGCCAGTAGCCCAGCATCACCTGCGGCCCCTTGATACAGAGCTCGCCCGGCTGACCCGGCGCCACTTCGTTATCGTCGTCGTCCACCAGTTTGGCTTCAGTGGAAGGCACCGGCAGGCCAATGCTGCCGCTGTGGTAGTCGATATCGTGCGGATTGACGCTGACCAGCGGCGAACATTCGGTCAGGCCGTAGCCCTCCAGCAGATATTGTCCGGTCAGTTTTACCCAGCGCTCGGCCACCGCCTGCTGCACCGGCATCCCACCGCCGGCGGACAGGTGCAGCGAGGAGAAATCAAGCTGCTGAAACTCTTTGTTGTTCAGCAAGGCGTTGAACAGGGTATTGACCCCGGTCATGGCGGTGAAAGGATATTTCGCCAGCTCCTTCACCAGCCCGGGAATGTCGCGTGGGTTGGTGATCAGCAAATTTTGCCCGCCCAGTTCGATAAACAGCAGGCAGTTCATGGTCAGGGCGAAAATGTGATACAGCGGCAGCGCGGTCACCACGAACTCTTTGCCGCGATGCAGCAGCGGGCCGTAGGTGGCATTGACCTGCTCGAGGTTCGCCAGCATGTTGCGGTGGGTCAGCATCGCCCCTTTGGCCACGCCGGTGGTGCCCCCGGTGTACTGCAGAAACGCCAGATCTTCTGGAACGATCTCCGGCTTCACGTACTGCATGCGGTAGCCATGCTGCAGCGCGCTGCGAAACGAGATGGCATCCGGCAGGTGGTACTTCGGCACCAGTCGCTTGATGTACTTGACCACGAAGTTCACCAGCGTGCCTTTGGCGGTGGAGAGCTGATCGCCCATGCGCGTCAGGATCACGTGCTTAACCTGAGTTTTCGCCACCACTTTTTCCAGGGTATGGGCAAAGTTGGAGACGATGACGATCGCCGCCGCGCCGCTGTCGTTGAGCTGATGCTCCAGTTCACGCGGGGTATACAAGGGGTTGACGTTGACCACGATCATCCCGGCGCGCAGGATGCCAAACAGAGCCACCGGATACTGCAGCAGGTTAGGCATCATCAGGGCCACGCGATCGCCCTTCTGTAATCCTAACCCCTCCTGAAGGTAAGCGGCAAAGGCCCGACTACGCTCTTCAAGCTTACGGTAGGTCATCACTTCACCCATATTGATAAACGCCGGTTGGTCGGCGTAGCGGGTGGTGGCATGCTCAAACAGTTCAACCAGGGATTGATAGCGGTCAGGGTTTATCTCCGCAGGAACATCTGCGGGATAACGGTTTAGCCAAACCTTTTTCACTGCATCACCTCTGAAATAGTTATTCGTCGTCATCACAGCCCCTGGCAAATACATTTTGTTAACATTATATTAACTCAGCGTACCAGTTTATTAATTAGGCAATGAGCAGGTTGCGAAGCGCGTCACTATTTTTTTTCTTATTCGACTGAAAACAAAGAAACAGCGGACCGGCCGCTGTTTCTTTGAACTAACATAAACAACAAAATCATTCGGTTACGACGTTTCTCACCTCAGCAGGGCCGGGGTTGTACCAGCCCCAGCCGCCATAGCCGTAACCCCAGGGGCGCGGACCCAGCATCCACGGATCGATGGGCTGCGGGGGCATCACCACCTGCTGCACCACGTTCCAGCGTTTGTAACCGATGGCGTTCATCAGCATAAATTTATACGGCGTGCTGCCCACTTTGCCGTCGACCACCCCGGCAATCGGCCCGACCACGGTGACCAGCTGGCCGCGGTAGTCGACCGGATCGAGGAAGCCGTTAACGTCGGCATAGATCCGCCCACGAGACGGTTCGCCCAGCACAGGCCGTGCGCCGCTGTCCAGCGGTACGGTGGCGATTTCTAAGCGGGTTTTACCCTGCTGGTTCTGCACATTGACCACTTTGCCGCCAAAGCGTGCTTCCTGGCCAACGTACAGCTGCGGGGCGTTCATCACCCGCACTAAATCCTGCTGCGGCGTAGGGCTGGTGCCTTTGATGGCATCCGGCACTGACACGCAGCCGCTTAGCGCAACGGCAACCGCCGCGGCTAACAGCCAGCGAACGCCCTGTTTTTGACCCGCCATGATGCGACTCCTTTTCTCAGTCTTCTTGTTACTGAGATTCACTCGCGGCCTGGAAGTTTCTTCCACGCCACCTCGTTTCGCAAATAAACCGGCTCCGCTTTCTCCACGGCCACGATTTTCCCCGCCGCCAGCAGGTAACAGGCTAACGGCAGCATATCCTCCGCCGCCGGCAGTGCAACTTCGCCGCTGCTTAAGGTCAGTCCGCTCGCTTTCGCCAGATCCGGCCACGCCTGCCAGCCGGTGCCGACGGTGGCCCATTCGCCGGAAAGCTGTGCCAGCCGTTCGGCTACCGCTTCCGGTTTGAGCACCGCTTCCGTCTCTTCGCCATGCCAGATGCCCTGCTCGTCGCGCTGGTACTCGGCCCAGTAGACTTCGCCCATCCGCGCGTCAATAGCCGCCAGCACGCGGGTGGCGCCAGTTTTGCGCCAGGCGCCCTGCGCCATGGTGGCCAGCGTCGAAACGCCGATCATTGGCAGCTCAGCGCCCAGCGCCAGCCCCTGAGCGATACCGATGCCGATGCGCACGCCGGTAAAGCTACCCGGACCGCGGCCAAAGGCCAGCGCGTCCAGCTCGGTCAGCGTGGCGCCGCTCTCGGTGAGGACCTCCTGCACCAGCGGCAGGATACGTTGGGTATGTTCGCGGGGACAAATTTCGAAATGAGCACTAAGGGTGCCATCATTCCACAGCGCCGCGGAGCAGGCCTCTGTGGCGGTATCGATAGCCAAAATTCGCATGGGTGGTCACGCTCTCGTTACATAGTTCAGGCCTTCAGGCAGCCTGTTTTCCGGCAAACGGCCAACCCGCCGCCATACCGCCCGAAGTCTATTGGGAACCGCTAATTAACAAAATGGCGCGCAGCTTAACACATTTTAGTGCGGATTACCTTGCCGGCGGCACGGCGAGGAAGCGCACCGCCCGGCGGATATCGCGGGTCCGCGGCGCGGGCGGCAGGCTGGCCAGGAACACCGCGCCGTAGGGGCGCATCACCAGCCGGTTGTCGCAGATCACCAGCACCCCGCGATCGTCGATATCGCGGATCAGACGCCCCACCCCCTGTTTGAGGGTGATGACGGCTTCCGGGAGCTGTACTTCATCGAACGGATCGCCGCCGCGCAGCCGACAATCTTCCATGCGCGCTTTGAGCAGCGGGTCGTCCGGCGAAGTAAACGGCAGCTTATCGATAATCACCAGCGACAGCGCATCACCGCGCACGTCGACCCCTTCCCAGAAGCTGCTGGTGGCCACCAGCAGGGCGTTGCCGGCGCTGACGAATTGCTGCAGCAGTTGGCCTTTGCTGGTTTCCCCCTGCAGCAACACCGGTAGCGTCATGGTGGCGCGGAACTGCTCCGCCAGATCGCGCATCATGGCGTGCGAGGTACACAGCATAAAGCAGCGACCGTCGTTGGCCTCGATCAGCGGCTTGAGCATCGCCGCCAGGTGGCGCGCCGCGCCAGGCTGGTTCGGCAGCGGCAGATTGCGCGGCACGCAGAGCAGCGCCTGATGTTGATAATCAAAGGGGCTCGGCAGCAACAGGGACTGCGCCTCGTCGATCCCCAGCCGGGCAGTGAAGTGATGCAGATCGTCGTTGACTGACAGCGTCGCCGAGGTAAAGATCCAGCTTCCCGACTTCTGCGCCATCACCTCTTTAAACTTCTCGGCCACGGTCAACGGCGTCAACGCGAGAGTAAAGTGGCGCGAGGTGCACTCATACCAGTAGCTGTAGCCCGGCTGGTTAATCTCTTTCAGCCGCTTTAAGCGCCCGCGATAGAGGGTGGCGCGCTCAAAGGCGGCATCGAGCAGCGCCGAGCGGCCCAGCGAAAGTTTGGCGACGTCATAGCATAGCTCGAGCGCGTCATCGAGCAGCAGCAGCGCGCGCTGAATGTGGCTATCCGCCAGCAGTTCGCGCAGGTTGCCGCGATAGCCGGGATCCCCCAGCTGCAGGCGAAAATCCTGAGCGCTTTGCGCCAGGCGGTCGGCGCATTTTTGCAACTGCTGGGTGTCTTTCAGTTCGGTGCGGTAGGCAATGGTGATGTCTTTCGCCAGATCCAGCAGCTGGCGGCTGGAGAGCGACTGACCAAAGTACTGACTGGCGATATCCGGCAACTGATGGGCTTCATCGAAGATCATCACTTCCGCCTCGGGGATCAGCTCGGCAAAGCCGCTCTCTTTGACCACCATATCGGCCAGGAACAGGTGATGGTTGACCACCACCACGTCGGCGTCCATCGCTTTTTTACGCGCCTTCACCACGAAGCAATCTTTATACAGTGGGCAGTCGCTACCGAGACAGTTATCGTTGGTGCTGGTGACCAGCGGCCAGGCCTGGGAGTCTTCCGCGACGCTGGCGCAGGTGCTGATATCGCCATCCTGGGTTTGATTCGACCAGGAGCGCAGGAGGATCACATCGCTGAGGGTTTGCACCGGCAGATCGCCGCCCGCCAGCGCCTGCTGCTCAAGACGTTCGAGGCACAGGTAGTTGGAGCGCCCTTTGAGCAGCGCCAGTTTCCCGGTGAATTTGAGCGCTTTGGCGACGGTGGGCAGATCGCGGCTGTAGAGCTGATCCTGCAGCGCTTTCGAGCCGGTGGAGATAATCACCTTTTTTTTCGCCCGCAGCGCAGGCGCCAGGTAAGCGTAGGTTTTACCGGTTCCGGTCCCCGCTTCCACCACCAGCGGTCGGGAGGCCTCAATCGCTTCGCTCACCGCTTTCGCCATCTGGCGCTGCGGCTCGCGCGGCTTAAATCCCGGTATGGCTTTGGCTAGCTGGCCGTCTGCTGCAAAATCGTCGATCACATTGCCCCCTGGTTATTTGGACAGTGATTATGTCAGGGAGGACGGCGTTTCGCCAGTCCAGGTAGTGACGCGAGCGGAACATTATGGCAGTCTTGCCGCAGCCGAATGGAATGCTCAAAGAGGAAAAAGAAATGACAATTACGCGTATTGATGCCGAAGCCCGTTGGTCAGACGTGGTGATCCACAACCAGACGCTGTACTACACCGGCGTGCCGGCAAATCTTGATGCCGACGCCTTCGAGCAGACCGCCAATACCCTGGCGCAGATTGACGCGGTGCTGGAAAAACAGGGCAGCGACAAGTCGCGTATTCTTGACGCCACCATCTTCCTCGCCGATAAAAGCGACTTTGCGGCAATGAATAAAGCCTGGGACGCGTGGGTGGTGGCCGGTCACGCCCCGGTGCGCTGCACGGTGGAAGCGACGCTGATGAACCCGCAGTATAAAGTTGAGATCAAAATTATCGCCGCGGTGTAACTCGTTATACCGTGCCTCCCGAGGTCGGCGAGACACGGTATCTGTAGGCCGTATAAGGCGGCACGCCGCCATCCGGCAACGTGCACCTAATGCCTGATGGCGCTGCGCTTATCAGGCCTACAAACCCGGACACCACATCAGTTGTTCCTTCAACTGCAGCGTCTCCTGCGGCAGGCATTTCAGCACATCGCGATAGCTGGCGGATTGTTTTGCATAACCACGGGCTGACTGCAGCAGCACCCGCAGCGCGCTATCCCACACAATGCCCTGCAGGTCACTGTACGGCCAGAGATCGGGTTCACGGATAAACGGCACCAGGTAATCTATCCCCTGCTTCACTCCTCGCCCGTCGCGGATGGTGTTCCAGCGATCGAATTCGACATGCTCGGCATAGCGATTCAGCAGCAGATGCGCCTCCAGATTAAACAGCGAGTAATGGAAAGGAATGGTGCGCTCAAGCTCCATGGTCTGCTTGCCATCCTGGTCAATCTGCGCCGCCATTCGCTGGGTGATCCCCTGCGCAATGATCCGCGCCGCCAGTCCTTTATCGCCGTAGAATAGCGCGTTAACCGTCCGCTGGGCGTCGTACCAGGTGCCGTGGTTGTTGTGCCAGACATACTCTGAATGGCCGATTTCGCTGTAGTACATCCAGTGGTTAAAATCCCGGAACCACTGGTGCAGGCCGATAATATCGTCGGTATCCAGCACGTTCGCCGGGCTAATCAAGCCGATGGTATCGACCACCATCCACATTAATCGGGTATCTATCAGCCCGGTGCCGCGACCGGAGACAATCCCCGGAATTGCCTGACCATAGTTCAGATGCGGGTTCATTCGCGTCTCTGGATCCAGGAACCAGCAGCGGATCTGCGCGGCCGCCGCCTGGGCATAGTGGCGCTGACCAGTGAAGTACCACGCCAGCCCCAGGGTCAGGCAGCGTTCGCACATGCGGATAATGCGCGAGGTGTCGGTATCATTATTTTCACACTGCGGATTGATATGTCCGTCGCGGCGAATATACGGTAGCCCGTTGGGACGCCGTGGGTTCGGCCACCAGTAGGTACCCAGGCTGTAGTAATCGTGCGCGTCGCCGCTCGCCGGCCGCAGTTTTTTATGCACAACGCTTTCCGGCGCTTCACGACGCAGAATATCGGCCTGCGAAACCAGCTTGCTCAGCGCCAGCTGCAGCGGCGAGAACGGCTGTTTTAATCCCGCACGCGCGTTTTCCAGACAGCTTTCGTCAAGGGTGTACAACTTCATCGCCACGTCAGACGCCCTCCCGGCAGGCTATACGTTGACCGCTTTGCGCATCGAACAGATGCACGCCAGAAAGCTTCGGCTGCAGCCAGATGCTGTCGCCCTCTTTCACCGCCAGTCGCTGTTTAAATACCGAAGTAAACGCCCCGCCGCCGGTATCGCAGAACAACTGCATATCCGAACCGGTGTTCTCTACCGCCGTGACCTTCGCCGCCAGCGCATCATCGCGGGCCTCATGCACCACGTTGACCTGCTCAGGGCGAATGGCATACACCACCTGTTGACCATTGGTGACCGCTAACCCCGCAGGTAATGCCAGAAGCGAACCATCTTTCAGCCGCAGACTGGTCGCCTCTCCGTTCAATACGACCTCGCCGGGCAGCTGGTTAATCTCCGGCGAACCAATAAACCCGGCAACAAACAGATTCGCCGGCTGGTCGTACAGCTCCAGTGGGGTACCCGCCTGCTCGATGCGCCCATCGCGCAGGACCACAATCATCTGCCCCATGGTCATGGCTTCGATCTGATCGTGGGTGACGTACACCGAAGTGGTTTTCAGCCGGCGATGCAGTTCGCGGATCTCACCCCGCACCTGGGTACGCAGCTTGGCGTCGAGGTTGGATAGCGGTTCATCAAACAAAAACACCTGCGGTTTACGCACGATGGCACGTCCCATCGCCACGCGCTGCCGCTGGCCGCCGGAGAGATCCTTTGGTAAGCGCTCCAGCAGGGGATCCAGCCCCAGCAGCGCAGCGGCTTCATTTACCTTCTGGTTAATCTCCGCTTTCGGCAACTTAGCCATCTTGAGCGCAAAGCCCATATTTTCCCGCACCGTCATCTGCGGATAGAGGGCGTAGCTCTGGAACACCATGGCAATGTCGCGCAGCTTCGGCTCGACGTCGGTAACATTGCGTTCATTGATATGTACTTCCCCGCCGGAAATCTCCTCCAGGCCGGCAATCATGCGCAGCAGCGTCGACTTGCCGCAGCCGCTGGGCCCGACAAGCACGCAGAACTCGCCGTCCGGAATGGTCAGCGACACATCCTTTATCACGTGCGCATCACCATACGATTTACGTACGCTATTCAGTACAACAGATCCCATGGGTAACTCCTTATCCTTTGACCGCGCCGGACATAATCCCGCGATTGAAATGTTTTTGCAGACCGAGATAGACGATGATGCTGGGCAGCATCGCCAGCAGCGTAATGGCGATAAAAATGTTTGGCGTGATGCTCTCGTCGGTACGCAGCGTGCCGAGGATCACCGGAATGGTGTTCAGGCTGTCGTGATTGACCACAATCAGCGGCAGCAGGTACTGGTCCCAAATCATAATGAAGCCGAAGGTGACTACCGTGCCAAGCGCCGGTTTCACCAGCGGCAGGATCACGTGAAAGAAAATCTGCCATTCGTTGGCGCCATCAATGCGCGCCGCCTCTTCCAGCTCTTTCGGGATCGCCGACATAAATTCCGTGAGCACAAAGATGGAAAACGCCCAGCCAACGACCGGCAGTATCATCCCGAGATAGCTGTTGTAGAGTGAGGCATCGATCAGCGGCAGCCGCCAGTTGATGATCATGTACAGCGGGATCGCAATCACCTCTTCCGGCAGCATCATGGTCGACAAAATAATCAGACTGACCAGCGCCACGCCGCGAAACTTCTTACGGGCCAGGGCATACGCCGCCAGCGCGCTGACCGACACCTGCAAAACGGTGCCGAAGAACACCACCAGGATGGAGTTCAACAGATACTGCCAGACACCGATATCCCGCCAGGCGAAGATGAAATTTTCAAACGAGAACTGATTCGGCCAGGCCAGCAGCTCACCCGGTTTCACCGGCGCACCGCTGAATGCCGTGGCGACGATGCCCCAGAACGGTCCGACAAAAACGATCAGCAGCAGCGCGTAGATGCACCAGCGCCCTGCGGTATCCCAACGTTGACTTAACATCGCGGCTCCTTAGTAACGTGCAATACGTTTTTTCAGCGTCAGATGACAGATGGTTAAGAAAACCGTGAAGGCGAACAGCAGAAACGACACCGCCGACGCGTAGCCATAGTCAAACTGCTCAAACCCCAGTTTGTAGATATGGGTCATGACCATTTCCGTCGCGTTAGATGGCCCGCCGCCGGTGGTGGCGTACACCTCGGCAAACACGCGGAAACCGCGGATAAAGGAGAGCATCAGCACCACCGAGAGCGCCGGGATCATGCCGGGCAGCGTGACGTAGCGCAGACGGTTCCACCAGTTAGCGCCGTCGACGTTCGCCGCATCGTATAAATCGCGGCTGATCCCCGCCAGACCGGCAATAAAGATCACCATGTTGTAAGGCACCGCTTTCCAGATGTGCAGCAGCATGATGACCCACAGCGCCTGGTCGGAACTGGCAAGAAAGCCTTGGTCGGCCACGCCAAACCAGCTGAGAATGTGGTTAACCACGCCGTTGGGCGTCGGGTTGAATAAAATACGCCACATTTCGGCGACGATCGCCGCGCTGGTGACGGCGGGTAAAAAGATGGCGGTGCGAATAAAACGCAGGTGGCGCGCCGGGCCTTCCAGCAGCATCGCAAGGAAGAACGCCAGGATAGCCGCAGCGAACATCGTGACTACCACATACAGCAGCGTATTCACCACCGCCGCGTGCAGCTCGACGTCGGCAAAAGCACGGGTAAAGTTATCGAGTCCTACCCACTCGTTCGGCTGATTAAAGTTGACCTTGTAAAAGCTCATCACCAGACCCTGAATCATCGGGATGAACTTAAACCAGCTAAAAATAATTAACGCAGGCGCTAAAAACAGCCACGGGATCAGCGCCCGCTTACGCTTTGCGCTCAGCCATCCGATCGAGTCAGGCGACGCGGCCTGCTTCATCGGCGAGGACTTCGTCTCATGCAGCGTCATCACGGTTGTCCTCAGTTAGCCAGCACATTTTGTTTTTTCAGCTCAGCGTTCACCTTGCCGTCGATACTCTCCAGCTCGCCGGCGATCGGGCTGTTGCAGTCGGCAAAAATACGGTTAAAGCCCTCGGCGACCACCTGACGCACCGGCGTCCAGTTGGGAATTTGCGGCACATAGCGTCCCTGTTGATTGTAAAGCCTGGCGAAAGTCTCCCAGCGGGCGTCCTGATAGACGGCTTTGACGTCGACGTTCTTATTCACCGGCAGGCGCACCACCGGAATATGCTGGCTGCCTTTACCCATGCCGATTTCCTGACCTTCCGCCGAGATCATAAATTCGATAAATTTACGCGCGGCGTCTTTTTGTTTGCTGCTCTTCATCATAAAGACCGTGGTGCCCTCCGCGAGCGTGGCCTCACCTTTTGGCCCTGCTACCGGAACCACTTCAAAATTGTCTTTACCCGGGTCTTTATCAAACAGCGCGATATGGTACGGGCCGCTAAAGAACATGCCGCTTTGCCCAGAGCGGAAAGACGGGATGACGTCGGCGGTGGTGGCATTGATCGCCCCCGGCTGGGTGACTTTTTCGCACATCATGGTGCGTATAAAGGTCATCGCCTGAACCACTTCTGGCGTATTGAGCGACGCGCGGAATTTGCCGCCCTCTTCTTTGACGAAATCCCCTCCCGCCTGCCAGATAAAGCTGCTCATAAACCAGCTGGCGTAGCCGCGCGTCGTGGAGGCGGGGACGATAAAGCCGTAGGTATCGTTTTTACCGTTGCCGTCAGGATCCTGGGTGGTAAAGGCTTTTGCCAGGGTCTGAATATCTTCCCAGCTTTTAGGCTGTGGCAGCCCCAGCTTTTCCCGCCAGTCTTTGCGTATAAACAGGGCGAAGGTTTGGGCGGAGGTCGGCACACCGTAGTACTTACCGTCGATATAGCGGGTACTCTTCCATGCGGTTGGGAAGAGCTGGTCGCCGCCGGAGATCGACTGCGGATCTATTTCCTCAGCAATACCCAACTGGATAAACTGCCCCAGCGAAGCCGCGTCGTTAAAAATCAGATCGGGCAAAGCGTTACCCGCCGTGGCGCGCGCCAGGCGCTGTTCAAAGTCAGTAGTGGCGTTGAAGTACTCAATTTTGATACCGGTTTTTGCTTCAAATTTCTCCGCCTCTTGCTTGTATATATTTTTCGAGTCGTTGCTGGCGCGGATCCAGACGTTGAGGGTCGTGGCGGCATAGCTTTGGCTCACGCCGAGTCCAAGCGCGGTGAGTAGTAATAATTAGCGGAATTTATTCGCAGACATGATTGCATATCCTTTATTGTTGGACACAAAGGTAATTAAATTCTCAATTAATACGCAGGAATTAATTTGAATATCGCTCAGGCGTTAAAACAGCTGACGCAAGAAATATTTCCATTCATTAGATAGAAATACACCCATCAATACAACCACAGTAAAAAGAAATTGCGTTTCAAAAACAAAAAAGTTGAATCAGATCACATAGAAAAGTGACAATGAAAGTTACAGCACAAAAATAAACATTAAAATCAATCAATTATAAATTTACATTTTTTGTTGAAACAATCAAAAAATATAGAAAAACGCTGAATTCCGTGATGAACATAACATTAAAAAGGTCATTATCCATCGATAGCGATAAATTTGATGAGCGTCACACAAAAAATAACTTTGTCTTTTACACTGCTCGCCACTGTATATTCAAATATATTCTTTTTAATTAAATCGCCTGTTTTACGCGTTATTTAAATACGCGACAGGCTTAAATCCGTTGTTATCTTTTCTCACACTTGCAGAAGGGTTATCACCATGAACGCAATACCTCGCCGAGGTTGGTTATGCGTTGCGCTATTTTGTTCCAGCCTTAGCGCTTCTCTGCATGCCGCCGAGCCGTACACGCTGGACGAAAAGGATTTAGCCTTTAGCCGCCAGCAAATTGCCGCCAAAGATCCGTTGTTTGTTCTGGCCCAGGCGGCCTTGCTAAAAAAAGCCGATCTGGCGCTCACGCATCCGCTGCGCTCAGTGATGGACAAAACGCTGGTCGCTGCCAGCGGCAACAAACACGACTACTATAGTTTCCCCCCTTACTGGTGGCCGAATCCCGATACCAAAGACGGGCTGCCGTATATCCGCAAAGATGGGCAAACCAACCCGGACGCCAATAGCGATGCCACCGATAAAAACCGCCTGGTGAAGATGAGTCAGGATGTATCAACCCTGGCGCTGGCATGGTACTTCTCCCACGACGCTCGCTACGCACAAAAAGCGGCAGCCCAGTTGAAGGCCTGGTTTCTCGACCCACAGACGCGTATGAACCCCAATCTGCAATACGCCCAGGCCATTCCCGGCATTAACAACGGGCGCGGTATCGGCATTATTGATAGCCGGGCGCTGGTTGAGGTGGTGGACGCTATCGCCCTGCTGCAATCCTCTGCGGTGCTTAGCGAGAAGGACGTGAGTGCGTTGAAGCAGTGGTTTGGCGAGTACTATCACTGGATGACCACCAGCCAGAATGGTTTCGAAGAAGATAACTGGCACAACAACCACGGCAGCTATTTTGACATGCAGGCCGTCACCTTCGCCCTGTTTAGCGGCAAAACCGACGAGGCGAAACAGCGCCTGTATCTCACCCAGCTACGGCGCATTGCCGGTCAATTTGATATCGAAGGCCGTCAGATGGCCGAGCTGGAGCGTACGCGGCCCTGGCACTACAGTAATTTCAACCTTGAAGCCTACAACCGCCTCGGGCGACTGGGCGAGAAAGCGGGCGTCGATATCTGGAACTTCACCCTTGATGACCATAGTCTGCGCAAAGGCTATCAGTACATCGCCGGATTTATTAACAGCGATACCCCATGGCCATGGAAAGACATCGATAACATGGATGACCAAAAAGCGCTGCGCAATATCGCCACTGCCGCCCACGCCTGGCCGGAAGATCCACTGTTCCGTAACAAAGCGCAGTGGCTGCGGGCGAAATATCCCGACGATATCACCACTCTTATCGCCCCGCTTTTACCATCCTCAGAGGTCAGGGAAAACCGCTAATGAAACAATTTACTGGGCTCTGGCCCAATATTGTCGAACGTGCCGCAGCCCATAGCGGGCTGCTCGAACGGCTCGTGAAGGATGCGCAGCCGGTACTACATGCCGCATTACGCATTCCGCAGACCGGGATTGCCAGCTGGAATCTCTACTACTTTTGCCCGCACCACGGCGTACGATTAACGTGGCGAGCGGACATGCCCCTCCAGCATGCCTGCCCGGTCGATAATGAAATTTTGCGCGGCGAACCGTGGGACAGCGCGTGGTGGCGCGAAATGAACGGGCGTAATGCCAGCGCATGCCAGCAGCTCGGCCTGCTATGGCAACTGACCGGTGAGAGAGCCTGGCGCGATAAAGTACGCGCCTTACTGATGGGCTACGCGGATGTTTATCCGGGCTATGAAGTCCACGGTGATATTCCCAACAACGGGCCGGGTAAAATGAATGCCCAGACCCTGTGCGAAGCCAACTGCATTCTGGACATGGCGCTGGGTTACGATTTTATTAGCGACAGCCTGACGCCTGGCGAACAGCAGCACATCAGGGAAAACTTGTTGCGCTGTGCGGCCACGTTTTTGCGGCAGCATCGCACGCCGCAGATCCATAACCATGAAGTCAAAATCAATGCGGCGCTGGCTGTACTTGGCTTCATCCTCGAAGATGAGGATCTACTGGAGTTTGCCGTTTTTCAGCCGTACGGCTTGCGCTGGCAACTGGAAAATGGCCTGCTGGCAGAGGGGCTATGGTTTGAGGGTTCGATTCACTACCACTACTACGCGCTGCAGGGCTTTTTCGCCTTTGAGAAGCTGGCGCGCGGCACCCGCTGGAGCCTGCTGGATGGCCCCTGGTATCAGCCGATGCTGAAATTCCCGCTGTCGCTGCTGCTGCCGGATGGCACATTCCCGCGGCTGAATGACTGTCTTGCCGGGCAGGAAAAGCTGCAGCACCGGGATCTGTACGAATTCGCCTGGTTTATCTGGCGCGATCCGCTGTATGCCGCCGTGCTGCAATTCACCGAAACGGAGCCTGACGAGGGTGAGACGTTGCTGTGGCGCCATCATCCGCTGCCTGAGTCACCGCTGACGCCGATCCCCCAGCAATCCTTTTTTGCACCTGGCGCGGGGTTGACCCTGTGGCGACGTCCGAAGCAACAGCTGGCGGTGCTGATTAAACACAGTCCCTGGGGAGGGGAACACGACCACTACGACAGACAAAGCCTGATGCTATGGCAGCGCGACGGCTGGTTGTTACCGGATCCTGGCACCACCGGCTACGGGGCGGAGATGCATTATGACTATTATAAAAACAGCGCCACGCATAATACGCTGTCAGTTAACCAGAGCAATCAGCCCCCTGCCATCCCGACGGTGCTGGGCTGGCATATGGCTGACGACGTTTTCTGGCTGGATTGTGAGACCGACTGGGGTAAACCGCCGCCTGCGCTCGACAGTCATAGTCGAGTCGAATGGGACCTGGAGTCCTGGCGTGACGTACGCTTTCGCCGCCGCCTGTTGTGGCTTGAAGAGGTTTTGATCGATCTCTCAACGGTGGAAAACCCGCATCGCCAGCAGCTCGACTGGACGCTGCATCTGGCTGCCGAGGCACTGGATCAGAACGGTACACAGCAGCCTTTTTCGCTCAGCGGACCGCTGCGGCATATGAAGAAGGCAACGATGACGTCGCTGAATGGCTGTCAGCCGCGCCACTTTGTGCGGGACGGCAGCACTATCGCGCTTTGGCTGGCGGGCGACGGCGAGCTTTGGCAAGGGCAGGCCCCTGATAACCCGGCAATAACCGACCTTAGCTATCTGGTTATCCGCAATCATCTTCCACAGGCGCGTTTTGTCGGTCTGTGGGATCTGGCCAACGGTAACCCGCTTACCGAAGCTCATGTGGATCCCACGCCAAAGGGAACCCGAGTGACCTTCTGGCGCAGTCATCACATGACGCAGGTGATGCTATATGACGAACCCGGACGGGCCCCTGATGTGATCCTGCAGAGGAGGTAAGGTTTCTCACCCGAGCAAGACGAAACGGATTTACTGGTCTTCGTCCTCATCTTCGTCTTGATCTTCATCCTCATCTTCAAAGCGCGCGACGATCTGCTCGCCGGTATGCGTTGCGCGCAGTTCTTCCGCCACCAGGGCAATCGCCTGGCCGCTGCTCATCCCCTGGGCCATTAGCTCATGGATACGTTCGACCGCTTTTTGCTGTTGCTCGTGGCTCAGCGAAGGTAAACCTGCAAACATCTTTTACTCCTGCTACATTGTGGGGCGTAATTATTTCACGCCGTCCCCGCCTACGCCAGAGGGACGGCAACGTTCAGGATCGAGAAAGATGTTGTCCCCCGCGATTATTACCCTGCCCTGGCGCCCGGATGCGGCCGAACACTATTTTGCGCCGTTAAGCGCCCTGCCCTGGGCGATGCTGCTGCATTCCGGCTTTGCCGACCATCCGCATAACCGCTTTGATATTCTGGTAGCTGCCCCGCGCGCCACGCTGCTGACGCGCGGTGAACAGACGTGGGTCGATGACGGCGAAACCGCTTTTGTCTCCGCGGAAGATCCGCTGCAACTGCTTCAACAGCAGTTGGATCGTCAGCCGTTCACGCCGCAGCCCCATGACGATCTGCCGTTTCTTGGCGGCGCGCTGGGACTATTCGGGTACGATCTGGGCCGTCGCTTTGAGCGTCTCCCTTCGCACGCCCAGGCCGATATCGCGCTGCCGGATATGGCGGTGGGGATCTATGACTGGGCGCTGATTGTCGACCATCAGCGCCAGCAAATTTCGCTGCTCAGCTATGACGATCCGCAGCAGCGCCTGCAGTGGCTGCAGGCGCAATCCCGTCCGGCGATGAAACCTTTCGCCCTGACCTCTGCCTGGCAGTCAAATATGAGCCGCCAGCAGTACGGCGAGAAATTTCGCCAGGTGCAGGCCTATCTGCACAGCGGCGACTGCTATCAGGTCAACCTCGCCCAGCGTTTTCAGGCCCGCTACGTCGGTGATGAATGGCAGGCCTTCCGCCAGCTGAACGTTGCCAACCGCGCCCCCTTTAGCGCCTTTATTCGCCTCGAGGAAGGGGCGATTTTAAGCCTGTCGCCGGAGCGATTTATTCAGTTGCGCCAGGGAGAGATCCAGACGCGCCCGATAAAAGGTACTCTGCCGCGGCTCGATTCGCCGCAGGAAGATGCGCGGCAGGCTGAGAAGCTGGCGAACTCCCCGAAAGACCGCGCCGAGAATTTAATGATTGTCGACCTGATGCGCAACGACATCGGCCGCGTCGCCGTGCCGGGCAGCGTGCGGGTCCCCGAGCTGTTCGTGGTGGAGCCGTTCCCGGCGGTCCATCATCTGGTCAGCACCATCACCGCCCGCTTACCGGCGACGCTGCATGCCAGCGATCTGCTGCGCGCCGCCTTCCCCGGGGGATCTATCACTGGCGCCCCGAAGGTCCGGGCGATGGAGATTATCGATGAACTGGAACCTCAGCGACGTAACGCCTGGTGCGGGAGCATTGGCTACCTGAGCTATTGCGGCAATATGGATACCAGCATCACCATTCGCACCCTGACGGCCTGGCAGGGGCAACTGTATTGCTCCGCTGGAGGCGGTATCGTCGCGGACAGCGAGGAAGATGCGGAATATCAGGAAACTTTTGATAAAGTTAATCGTATCCTGCACCAACTGGAGAACTAGACCATGGCGGACCACGCCCTCAATCTGGATGATTTTCTGTCCCGCTTCCAGCTGCTGCGCCCCCAGCCTTCGCGCCATGCGCTCAATCAGCGGCAGGCGGCGGTGCTGGTGCCGATCGTGCGCCGGCCGCAGCCCGGCCTGCTGCTGACCCAGCGTTCGCCGTTGCTGCGCAAGCACGCCGGTCAGGTCGCCTTTCCCGGCGGCGCGGTAGATAATACCGATGCGACGCTTATCGCCGCCGCCCTGCGCGAAGCCCAGGAAGAAGTCGCGATCCCCCCGGAAGCCGTCGAGGTGATCGGCGTTCTGCCGCCAGTGGACAGCGTCACCGGTTTTCAGGTGACGCCGGTGGTGGGCATTATTCCCCCCAATCTGCACTATCACGCCAGTCAGGACGAAGTCTCAGCGGTATTTGAAATGCCCCTCGCCGAAGCCCTGCGCCTGGGGCGCTACCATCCGCTCGACATCCACCGTCGGGGTAACGACCACCGCGTCTGGCTCTCCTGGTACCAGCATTATTTTGTCTGGGGAATGACCGCCGGGATCATTCGCGAGCTGGCGTTGCAGATAGGCGCTCGACCTTAGCTATACTGATTATGAGAGGGCGCTCTCACTATTAGTAAAATCGCGGTTATCCATTAGTTTAATTCATGTGAATAGTTCAACTGGCAGCGCGCTTCCCTCTTACACTATGCGCAGTTATTACATCGTTACCGCACCCGCGGTAACCCTGTCAGGAGTATTATCGTGATTAGTCTATTCGACATGTTCAAGGTGGGGATTGGTCCCTCATCTTCCCACACTGTTGGCCCGATGAAGGCCGGTAAACAGTTCGTCGATGACCTGGTCGAAAAAGGATTGCTTAATGCGGTGACCCGTATGGCGGTTGACGTCTACGGCTCGCTGTCATTAACCGGCAAAGGCCACCATACGGACATCGCCATTATCATGGGACTGGCGGGCAATCAGCCCGATACGGTCGATATTGACGCGATCCCGGCATTTATCCGTGACGTCGAGGCGCGCGGCCGACTGCTGCTGGCCAACGGCCAGCACGAGGTCGACTTCCCGGCGGATGACGGCATGCGTTTTCGCAGCGACAACCTGCCGCTGCACGAAAACGGCATGACCATTCATGCCTGGGCCGGCGAGAAAGAGATCTACTGCAAGACCTATTACTCGATTGGCGGCGGCTTTATCGTCGATGAAGAGCACTTCGGCAAAGAAAACGCCAATGAATTGCAGGTGCCCTACCCGTTTAAATCGGCGCAGGAAATGTTGGCGTATTGTAAAGAGACCGGCCTGTCGCTCTCCGGGATGGTGATGCAAAACGAGCTGGCGCTGCACAGCAAAAAAGAGATCGAGGACTATTTCGCCAACGTCTGGCAGACCATGCGCGCCTGTATCGACCGCGGGATGAACACCGAAGGCGTGCTGCCTGGTCCGCTGCGCGTGCCGCGTCGCGCCTCGGCGCTGCGTCGTCTGCTGGTGGCCAGCGATAAGCTCTCCAGCGATCCAATGAATGTCGTTGACTGGGTCAATATGTTCGCACTGGCGGTCAATGAAGAGAACGCCGCCGGCGGTCGCGTGGTGACCGCGCCGACCAACGGCGCCTGCGGCATCGTTCCGGCGGTACTCGCCTATTACGACCACTTTATCGAATCCGTCAGCCCGGAAATTTATATCCGCTACTTTATGGCCTGCGGGGCGATCGGCGCGCTGTACAAGATGAATGCCTCCATTTCCGGAGCGGAAGTCGGCTGTCAGGGTGAAGTGGGCGTTGCCTGCTCGATGGCGGCGGCGGGCCTGGCTGAACTGCTCGGCGCCAGCCCGGAACAGGTTTGCGTGGCGGCGGAGATCGGCATGGAACACAACCTCGGCCTGACCTGCGACCCGGTCGCCGGCCAGGTGCAGGTGCCATGCATTGAACGTAACGCCATCGCCTCCGTCAAGGCAATCAACGCCGCGCGAATGGCGATGCGCCGTACCAGCGAACCGCGCGTCTCGCTCGACAAAGTGATCGAGACCATGTACGAAACCGGTAAAGACATGAACGCCAAGTACCGCGAAACCTCCCGCGGCGGCCTGGCGATTAAAGTTCAGTGTGACTAAACTGTTCGTCCCCCCCTGCGCCCGCAAAGCGCGCAGGGGGATAACCCTGGTGACTGAAATCTCCCTGATGCGCCTTCAACGGCGCATTTTCTTTTTTCTATACCTGGCGATATTCTGCCACTACAATTGCTCTATTAAATAAGCCACGCTTAACCACTCGTCCTGTCGACAGGGTGTCGCACATGCAGACTGCACAAAAAGTCATTACGGCCTATCGTCGCAAACGCATTATTGTCTGCCTGCTGGTAGCCCTGCTAACCCTGGGTACCACCTTAGCTATCCGATTTATTTCACAGCGTAGCGTAAATGAAGAGTACATTCGCACTGCCGCCAGCCAGCGGGTCACGGCGCTGGATAACATCCTGCGTCCACTGAGCGCAGAGCGGGCGACGCTACTCTCCCTGGTCGACAAACCCTGCATGGATATTCATCTCACACTGCGCAAAATGGCGGCCTCGCTGCAGACGGTCCGCTCCGTCGCGCTGGTGGCGTCAGGGATGATCTACTGTTCCAGTATCTTTGGGCAACGGCAGGCGGATCTGCACCAGCTGCAGCCCGCGCTTCCGGCTCACCACCCCTTACTGCTCTTTTCTACCGACAACTCACTGCTCAAAGGCACACCGGTGCTGATCCAGTGGTATCCAGCCTCGGAAAGCGGCTTCGACGGCGTGATGTTAATTGTCAATATCGAACTGCTGGGGACCTTAATTCTCAAAGAAAAATCGCCCCTGATCAGCGACGTCAGCCTGCAGGTCGGCGACCATTATTTTATCAGCGGCCTCGGCCTGATTGACAAAGCGCACGCCCCGCAGGCGTCGGTGATTTATCGCCAGCGCTCCACAGAATTTCCCTTTACCATCAACATTAACGGTCCGGGTGCCGCGACTATCGCGCTGGAGGAGCTGCCCGGTGAGCTGCCGCTGGCCCTCATCTTCAGCCTGTTGATGACCGGCATCGCCTGGCTGGCCACCGCCGGCAGAATGAGTTTCTCGCGAGAGATAAGTCTCGGCATCACGGCCCGGGAATTTACCCTCTGGTGCCAGCCGCTGCAGGATGCGCGCAGCGGACGCTGCTGCGGGGTGGAGATCCTGCTGCGCTGGAACAACCCCCGCCGCGGCGAGATTTCGCCCGAGGTATTTATTCCCATCGCCGAAGGGGACAATCTGATTATTCCCCTCACCCGCTATGTGATCGCCGAAACCGCCCGCCGCCTGGACGCCTTCCCCAGCGAGCCGCATTTTCATATCGCGATTAATGTCGCTGCCCGTCACTTTGCCCACGGTTTGCTGCTGCATGACCTGCACAATTACTGGTTTAGCGTCAATCCGGTACAACAGCTGGTGGTTGAACTCACCGAACGCGATGTCCTGCAGGATGGCGACCAGCACATGGCCGAACATTTGCATTTAAAAGGGGTCCAGCTGGCGATAGATGATTTTGGCACCGGTAACAGCTCGCTCTCGTGGCTGGAAAAACTGCGGCCGGACGTGCTGAAGATCGACCGCTCGTTTACCAGTTCCGTCGGGATAGACAGCGTCAATGCCACGGTGACGGATATTATTATAGCCCTCGCCGACCGTCTGAATATCGTTACCGTGGCCGAAGGGGTGGAGACGCTGGAGCAGGAAAGCTATCTCCGGGGCCACGGCGTCGATGTGCTGCAGGGATTTTATTATGCCCGGCCGATGCCGATAGAGGCGTTTCCGGCGTGGCTGGCAGACAGAGAGGGGCAGAAAAGCGAGGGGGGAGAATAGCTCGCCGGCCACAGGGGCCGACGAGCAGGGCAATTACTCTTCTTCGTCGCTCAGCGGACGGGTGACCACCGCGCGGACCAGGTCGACCCGGTAATCATTCGCTTCCACCACGGTAAACTGCAGCGGCGGTAGCGACACGGTGTCGCCAATGCGCGGGATATGGCCATTGACGGCGATCACCAACCCGGCCACCGTGGCAATATCCTCATCTTCATTGACCAGCACATCCAGTCCAAGCGCCTGCTGCAGCGCATGCAGGTCGGTCGAGCCTTTGATCAGCCAGCCATCGCCGTCAATGACGATCTCCGGCGTCTCATCGGCATCCGGGAATTCACCGGCGATGGCTTCCAGGACGTCCAGCGGCGTCACCAGCCCCTGTACCATGCCAAACTCGTTGGTCACGATGACAAAGCTGCCGCGCGCGCGGCGCAGAACGCCGAGCAGATTGATCGGGTCCAGCGTTTCCGGGACGACAATCGCCGGGGAGGCAGAGGCCAGCGCCGCAACGTTTTCGCCCGCCTCAAGGGCCACCAGCAACTCTTTCGCCCGCACGATACCGATGATTTCATCCAGCTCTCCGCGGCAGACCGGGAACAGACTGTGCGGCGACGAGAGCAGCTGACGACGAATTTCGTCATCACTCTGTTCGGCGTCGACCCAGCTGATTTCACCGCGCGGGGTCATAATACCGCGCAGGGAGCGCTGGGCCAGCGTCAGCACGCCGTTAATCATGTAACGTTCTTCTTCGGCAAACGCCCCTTCCGGCACCGGTATGGCTGCCGGGCTGTCGGCGTCATGGCTGACGGAGGTCTGTTTCCGGCCGCCCATCAGGCGCAGGATCGCATCCGCGGTACGGGCACGCAGCGGCAGCGTCGACTGATGTCGGACAAAGTTGCGTCGCGCCACCTGGTTAAAGAACTCGATGATGATCGAGAAACCGATCGCCGCGTACAGATACCCTTTCGGAATATGGAAGCCAAACCCTTCCGCCACCAGGCTCAGGCCGATCATCAACAGGAAGCTCAGACAGAGCACCACCACCGTCGGGTGCTGGTTGACAAAGCGCGTCAATGGCTTCGACGCCAGCAGCATCATGATCATGGCGATCACCACCGCCGCCATCATCACCGGCAGATGGTTAACCATCCCGACCGCCGTGATCACCGCATCCAGAGAGAAGACGGCGTCCAGCACCACGATCTGCAGTACCACCACCCAGAAACTGGCATACCCTTTACCGTGACCGCTATCGTGCTGGCGGTTTTCCAGCCGCTCATGCAGTTCAGTCGTCGCCTTAAACAGCAAGAAGATCCCGCCGAGCAGCATGATAAGGTCGCGCCCGGAAAAGGAGAAATCAGCGATAGTAATCAGCGGCTTCGTCAGGGTCACCATCCAGGAGATCACCGACAGCAGCCCCAGGCGCATCACCAGCGCCAGCGAAAGGCCGATCAGTCGCGCTTTATCGCGCTGCTTCGGCGGCAGTTTGTCCGCCAGGATGGCAATAAACACCAGGTTGTCGATACCGAGCACAATCTCCAGAACGATAAGCGTCAACAGGCCAGCCCAGATTGAGGGATCCATTAACAATTCCATGTACGACTCCGGTTAGCGGCAAGCTGAGTCATCGCCATGTCATGCATGGGCGCGACAATAGGTGCTGAGAGAAAAGCGTGATGCGTGGAGGTGGCAACCAGGTGCCAGAAAGTGAAAAGACGTCGATGACGGTCCATACTGCGGGCTATGCCCTATACTCCTGAGTAATTAAACGGAAGTTAAACATAGCAAAATATAGATCGAAATTGGAAAAAATTTACCTGAATTTGCAATAACTAAGGCTATTTTTTGCGCTGCAAAATTATTACCAGGCGATGCCTGATTAACGGATCTTCATCACATTAATTATTTTTTCACTGTCTAAAATAATTCGCGGTAGTAACTATTTCCTATCTTACACCCTAACTGAATCGATTTTGTCCTCAAGAGTGATTCAGGATGTATCAAAGCAGATGATGCATTCACGATAATAAAGGAGGTAGCAAGTGACGATTGCTATTGTAATAGGCACACATGGTTGGACTGCAGAACAGCTGCTGAAAACAGCAGAGATGCTGTTGGGCGAGCAGGAAAACGTTGGCTGGATCGATTTCGTTCCGGGTGAAAACGCCGAAACGCTGATCGAGAAATACAATGCCCAGTTGGCAAAACTGGATACCAGTAAAGGCGTGCTATTTCTCGTCGATACATGGGGAGGCAGCCCGTTCAACGCTGCGAGCCGCATTGTCGTCGATAAAGAGCATTACGAAGTTATCGCTGGCGTCAACATCCCGATGCTGGTGGAAACCTTCATGGCCCGCGATGATGACCCTTCGTTTGATGAACTGGTCGCCTTAGCGGTGGAGACCGGTAGCGAAGGCGTGAAAGCGCTGAAGGCCAAACCGGTGGAAAAAGCGGCTCCCGCGCCAGCCCCTGCCGCGGCGCCAAAAGCCGCCGCGCCGGCCAAACCGATGGGCCCGAACGACTACATGGTGATTGGCCTCGCGCGCATTGACGACCGCCTGATCCATGGTCAGGTCGCCACCCGCTGGACCAAAGAGACCAACGTCACCCGCATCATCGTCGTCAGCGACGAAGTGGCCGCGGATACGGTGCGCAAAACCCTGCTGACCCAGGTTGCACCACCGGGCGTCACCGCCCACGTGGTGGACGTCGCCAAAATGATCCGCGTTTACAACAACCCGATGTACGCCGGGCAGCGCGTCATGCTGCTGTTTACTAACCCGACCGACGTTGAGCGTATCGTCGAGGGCGGCGTGAAAATCACCAGCGTCAACATCGGTGGTATGGCGTTCCGCCAGGGCAAAACCCAGGTTAACAACGCGATTTCGGTCGATGCCAAAGATATTGAGGCGTTTAACAAGCTGAACGCACGCGGTATCGAGCTGGAGGCACGTAAAGTGTCCACCGACCCGAAACTGAAAATGATGGATCTGATCGCCAAGGTTGATAAATAACCCGGCCGATCGCGCCCCAGTTTTCACTTTAAGACTTAATCAACAGGAGAAGTACAATGGAGATTACCCTTCTTCAGATTGTGCTGGTGTTCATCGTCGCGTGTATTGCGGGTATGGAGTCGGTGCTTGATGAATTTCAGTTCCACCGTCCTCTGGTCGCTTGTACGCTGATCGGTGCCGTTCTCGGCGATATGAAAACCGGTATTATCATCGGCGGTACGCTGGAAATGATCGCTCTGGGTTGGATGAACATCGGTGCGGCGGTTGCACCTGATGCCGCGCTGGCGTCCATTATTTCCACCGTTCTGGTTATTGCCGGCCATCAGAGCATCGGTGCCGGTATCGCGCTGGCTATCCCGCTGGCGGCGGCAGGCCAGGTGCTGACCATTATCGTTCGTACCATCACCGTAGCCTTCCAGCACGCGGCAGATAAAGCGGCGGAGAATGGCAACCTGACCGCCCTGTCGTGGTTGCACGTCTCGTCCTTGTTCCTGCAGGCGATGCGTATCGCTATCCCGGCCGTCATCGTCGCCATTTCCGTCGGTACCAGCGAAGTCCAGGGCCTGCTGAACGCGATCCCTGAAGTGGTCACCAGCGGTCTGAACATCGCCGGCGGTATGATCGTGGTTGTCGGTTATGCGATGGTCATCAACATGATGCGCGCAGGCTACCTGATGCCGTTCTTCTACCTCGGCTTCGTCACCGCCGCCTTCACCAACTTCAACCTGGTAGCCCTGGGTGTGATTGGTGCGGTCATGGCTATCCTCTACATCCAGCTGAGCCCGAAATATAACCGCGTCGCCGGTGCGCCGGCTCAGGCGGCTGGTAACAACGATCTCGATAACGAACTGGACTAACAGGTGAGCGAAATGGTTGATATGACTAAAAATACCACCGAGAAAAAACTCACTCAGAGTGATATTCGTGGCGTGTTCATTCGTTCTAACCTGTTCCAGGGGTCATGGAACTTCGAACGTATGCAGGCGCTGGGCTTCTGCTTCTCTATGGTTCCGGCAATCCGTCGCCTGTACCCGGAGAACAATGATGCGCGTAAGCAGGCGATTAAACGTCACCTTGAGTTCTTCAACACCCATCCTTACGTTGCCGCTCCGGTACTGGGCGTAACCCTGGCGATGGAAGAGCAGCGCGCCAATGGCGCAGAGATTGACGATGGCGCCATCAACGGCATCAAAGTCGGTCTGATGGGGCCGCTGGCCGGCGTCGGCGACCCGATCTTCTGGGGTACCGTGCGTCCTGTGTTCGCGGCCTTAGGCGCTGGGATCGCGATGAGCGGTAGCCTGCTCGGTCCTCTGCTGTTCTTTATCCTGTTCAACGCAGTGCGTCTGCTGACCCGCTACTATGGCGTCGCCTATGGTTACCGCAAAGGCGTGGACATCGTTAAAGATATGGGCGGCGGTTTCCTGCAGAAACTGACTGAGGGGGCGTCAATCCTCGGCCTGTTTGTCATGGGGGCGCTGGTTAACAAGTGGACGCACGTGAATATTCCAATGGTGGTGTCAAAAATCACCGGTTCTGACGGACAGGTTCACGTCACCACGGTGCAAACCATCCTCGACCAGTTGATGCCGGGCCTGGTACCGCTGCTGTTGACCTTCGCCTGTATGTGGCTGCTGCGCAAGAAAGTTAACCCACTGTGGATCATCGTTGGCTTCTTCGTCATCGGTATCGCGGGCTACGCTGTCGGCCTGCTGGGTCTGTAATTTCCAGGTTGTACGCCGGGGGCTTGCCCCCGGCTTTTTTTTATCAGGAGGAACGCAAAGCAATGACATTCACGGACCTGGTGATCATCCTGTTTATCCTTGCGCTACTGGCCTACGCGGTGTATGACCAGTTCATTATGCCGAGGCGGAACGGCCCGGTGCTGCTGGCCATCCCCCTGCTTCGCCGCAGCCGCGTTGACGGTCTGATCTTTGTCGGCCTCACCGCCATTCTGATCTATAACAACATTACCCAGCACGGCACCCCGATCACCACCTGGCTATTATCTGCCCTGGCGCTGATGGGTCTCTATTTATTCTGGATCCGTACGCCGAAAATCATTTTTAAACCGCGCGGCTTTTTCTTCGCCAACGTGTGGATAGAATATCAGCGAATTAAAGAGATGAATTTATCCGAGGATGGCGTGCTGGTGATGCAATTAGAGCAACGGCGGCTGCTTATTCGCGTACGAAATATCGACGACCTGGAGAAAATCTACAAACTTCTCGTTTCAACTCAATAATTTATAAATATAGCCAGCGCTATATCTTCCAGTTTTTCTCTGGAAAAACATATAGCCATGGCTATATTTCCCCTGCCTCCTCTTCCCTTTTTTATTAACTATTTATTTACTTATAAATTCAAATGAAAATCGTTATCATTTGGTTATTAAAATAGCCGTCTTCTGTTATTGTTTTATATTCTAAAAATATGTTAAGGTTGCGCCCGTCGTTGGGGAGTAGCCGATTTCCTGTTTGCCAGGAAATGTACGTGTCAACATACTCGTTGCAAAACGTGGCACGTACGGGTTGAAGTGATTCAATCAGGCGAGACCATAGATACATCACTGCTGTACGTATTGCTCAGCCATTGAGCGGCTCCGCGTATATTTACTGGGGGCAGCGATGTGTCATATGGATTATCCCCGGTCAGGACACGCACATGAATTTATCCGCTACCATTCTTCTCGCCTTCGGCATGTCTATGGACGCCTTTGCAGCCTCTATCGGCAAGGGTGCCACCCTGCACAAACCTAAATTCTCAGAAGCCGTCCGCACCGGGCTGATTTTTGGCGTGATTGAAACCCTGACCCCGCTGGTCGGCTGGGGACTCGGCATGTTGGCCAGCCAGTTTGTCCTCGAGTGGAACCACTGGATTGCCTTTATTCTGCTGGTGTTTCTCGGCGGGCGAATGATCGTGGAAGGTGTTCGCGGCGACAGCGACGAGGCGTGCGACGCGCCTCGCCGTCATGGTTTCTGGCTGCTGGTCACCACCGCCTTCGCCACCAGCCTTGACGCGATGGCCGTTGGTGTGGGTCTGGCCTTCCTGCAGGTCAGCATTGTGACCACCGCGCTGGCGATCGGCTGCGCGACGTTTCTAATGTCGACACTGGGGATCATGGTCGGTCGCTTTATTGGCCCGCTGTTGGGCAAACGGGCCGAAATCCTCGGCGGTATTGTGCTGATTGGCATCGGCAGCGAAATCCTCTGGAGCCATTTCGCCGGTTAAGCCTTACGCCTCGCGCTGCCAGCAATGGATCATGAAGTCGGTCTGGCAGCCAAACGTCGCCTGCTGACGCAGCGCGGCGTGCACCTCAGGCTTAGCCCGCCACGCGAACGGCGTCATCTGCAGCAGCGCCTGCGCTTCACTTCCCGTCAGGGTCATCGGATAGGCCAGCTGCTGCTGAGCGTCCAGGCGGAATCCCGGCATCGCTTCCGTCTTCAGCTCATGCAGGCGTACCTCATCGTAAATCAGCCCTTTTAGCTCCAGCAGATGGCGGGGTCCCGGCGTGGCGGTGATCACCCATCCGCCAGGCCGCACCACCCGCGCCAGCTCTTCGGCGTTGCAGGGGGCGTAAATGCGCACTACCGCATCGAAGCTGTTATCGGAGAACGGCAGACGCTGGCTGGAGGCGACGCAAAAACTGACCTGCGGGTAGCGTTTTGCCGCCGCGCGGATCGCTGGCTTCGACACGTCCAGCCCCCAGCTATGGCTGGCGATGGTGGCAAACGCGTGGGTGTAATACCCTTCGCCACAGCCGATATCCAGTAAATCCGCAGGGGCGTAGTGCCGCAGCCGTTCGGCGATCGCTTCCCGTAGCGGCTGATAATGACCCGCATCCAGAAACGCCCGCCGGGCCTGCATCATCTCAGCGCTATCGCCGGGATCGCGCGACCGCTTGAACTGCACCGGTAGCAGATTGACGTACCCCTCTTTCGCCAGATCGAACTGGTGCCGCTGCGGGCAGGAATAGTGGTTGTCGCCGCGGCTTAACGGCGCGTGGCAAAGGGGGCAACTGTATGACATGACGGCTCCGGTGTTGCTAAAGGGCGAAAGTGTAGCGCTATTCGCCCCTGCAGACCACTGTTACAGCGCCGGCGCCAGCGGATGGCTGTCGTGCATCACGATCAGATTCTCCGCCCCTTGCGGCATGCCGTCCGGCATGACGTTCTCCAGCCGCAGGACATCCCCCATGATCTGGCTGAAGACCGGCGCGGAAACCGCCCCGCCGTAATAGGAGCCATTACTCGGATCGTTCATCACCACCACCAGCGCAAACTGTGGACGACTGGCGGGCGCCACGCCGGCGGTGTAGGCCACATATTTATCGATATATTTGCCGTCCGGACCGATTTTCTTCGCCGTCCCGGTTTTTACCGCCACCCGGTAGTCGCGCACTGCCGCTTTGGTCCCGCCCCCGCCCGGGAGCGCCACGCTCTCCATCATATGCTCTACGCTGTGCACGATGTTCTCCGGCATCACCCGCGTACCTATCACCGGCGGATCGATGCGGGTTATCGATAACGGTCGTTCAATACCGAAACCGCCGATAGTCGCGTAGACGTGCGCCAGCTGGAGCGGCGTCACCATTAACCCATAGCCGAACGCGAAGGTAGCGCGATCCAGCTGCCCCCAGTAGCGACGATGCGGCATCAGCCCGGCGCTTTCCCCGGTCAATCCCAATCCGGTCGGCTCGCCGAACCCAAATGCCTGATAGGTATCAAGCAGATGCTGCACCGGCATAGCGAGCGAGAGATGCGACACGCCGGTATCACTGGATTTTTGCAGGATCCCGGTCAGACTCAGCTCCGGATAATAGCCCACATCGCGGATGCGGTGGCCGTCGAGGACAAACGGATGGGTGTCCACCACGCTATCCGGCTGGACAATCCCCTGCTGGAGCGCGGTCATGATCACCAGCGGTTTGACGGTCGACCCGGGTTCGAAGGTGTCGCTGATGGCGCGGTTGCGGAAATCATCCAGCGTCGCGCTGTCGCGATTGTTCGGATTGAAGTCCGGGTAGCTGGCCATCGCCAGAATCTCACCGGTATCAATTTTGATCAATACCGCCGCCCCGGATTCCGCCTTATTCCAGCGAACGGCATTATCCAGCGCATCTTCGGTCACCGTCTGCAGACGTTCATCAATACTCAGCTGCAGATTATGCGCCGGGACTGGCGGCACTTCGGTAATATTTTCAATAACATTGCCATGTTTATCTTTGCGCACCAGGCGTCGTCCGGGTTTGCCGGTCAGCTGGGCATTAAAGCTTTTCTCCACCCCTTCGATGCCCTGATTATCGACGTTGGTAAAGCCCAGCAGATTGGCAGCCACATGACCAGCCGGATAGAAACGTCGCGATTCATCGCGCAGATAAACGCCCGGGAGACGCAGTTTATCAATCCACTCCGCCTGCTCCGGATTGATCTGACGCGCCAGATAGAGAAAACGAGCGTGAGGATGACTTTGTACCCGTTGGGCCAGCTCCCCGAGGTTGAGATGCAGTGCTTCGGCCATTGCCTGCCAGCGAGGACCATAACCAACCCCACCCTTCTCCATGGTGGTCTGCGGGTCGATCCAGATAGCGCTGACCGGTACGCTCACCGCCAGCGGTCGTCCTTCGCGGTCGCTAATCATGCCGCGCTCCACCGCCACAGGCTCTTCGCGCAGAGAACGCATGTCTTCTTGTTTTACCAGGTTATCGGGAGAGACAATTTGCAGCCAGCCCACGCGGGCCAACAGCAGTCCCAGACAACCAAGAATGGCCACACAGAGTAACCCGAAGCGAATCGGGGTAAAGCTGGCGGCGGACTTCATTTTTTTCTTTAGCACCATAGCTCCGGCATCATTTTGCAACCATCTGATTTAACAGAAAATTAGCAAAACAGACTGCTACACAATGCTAATAAAGTTGACTATTTGCAACAAGACGCGACGGAAGGGGGTAAAATGACATGCTTTGCAATAAAAACGCAAAAGCCCCGCGCAGGCGAGGCTTTTATACAAGAAGAGTGGTCTTGTATCAGATAGCAGTTACGTTAACTGCAGCCGGACCTTTCTGGCCGTCCTGAATTTCGAACTCAACGTTCTGGCCTTCAGCCAGAGTTTTGAAGCCGTTACCCTGGATAGCGGAGAAGTGTACGAACACGTCTTTGCTGCCATCAGCCGGAGTAATGAAACCAAAACCTTTAGACTCGTTGAACCACTTAACTTGACCTTTAATCTTTGCCATTTGCAAAATTCCTTAGACTGTTTTCTTCGCCTGCTGGCGTTTACATAGATAAAACTGACACATAACTGCATGAGGCACTAATTTAAGGTTCGGCAGAGAAGCGGTATTCAACGACAACGTGTTTACTCAGGACTTCTTTACTGAAAATGCCACACATAAACAGAACTGTACCTCGTTTGACCCGAAACGTGTTATCACATACTACGTAAATAATGGCAAGCCATTTTTAAACGTGTCACGATCGTTCGCACAAATTATAAGGTAATCATTTGATCGCCTGCACATTTATGCGTCTTTGCCGCTCCTGGCAAGGCGTTATAGCATTCGCTAATATCACCTGGTTGCTGCCTCATTACTGCAACTTTTTTACCATAGCTCAACAACTTCGCTTCGTCCAGGTATGTACGTATACGAACCGCCATGCTGACGGCGCTTCGCTGAAGGCGATGAATATTGATGCGCATAATTACTCATAACAGCAGACGAAAAATCGCTAAAGCCGTACCAGTGTAGTGATAATAAAACCTGTTAGTCGTCACGCTAAAAATAGAGCTAATTCTGCACCTTAATAATGAAAAAATGATGACAGTGTCACATTCCAGGGCAATAAACGCGGCGGGAATGACTTTATTTACAGCGTGTAAAAAAGGGAATAATGCGCGGGGAAAGGAATAATGGAATAAGAATAAACTATTACTGCCAGCTATCATGCAGGTGCGCATCTTATGATGCACACCTGTGGAGGTACTTAGCGCTCTGCCACCAGGCGGATAAACTCATCCTCTCCTTTCGCCTTGCCTGCGACGGTCGGCTCGGCCACGTCCTCTTTTTCCGGCGCATTAGCTTCGCAAAGGCGACGTAACAGCGCATTCTGCCGCTTTTGCTGATCCAACAGCGCTTGCAGCAGTTCTATCTGCTCGTTCGCCCGCGAACTGGCGCGGTTGACGAAGAACCATAACAACAGACCGACAAGCAGCAACGCGACGGATACAGCCAGCGAAGCCAGATTTAAGATCCCAGGATTTAGTAACTCACTCATTTCACCACCTCAAAGAGAAGGCGTTCATTCTACCACCCACACCGCAGAAGGAAATCAGTCGTCAGAAAAATGTCTTACCACGGGATAAATTTATTGATAGTGCAAATGCCGCTGAAAAACTGAACATCCTGGTCGCACATTACGTTAAGCATCTGAGTCCACAGCAACAGGCAGCCTGCTATGATGACTATCAGTAAAACCCACCGTAATTTTTTCACTCCACTCTCCGCATTAGTACTTTATCTCACCAGGATAACACGGCCTTCTTAAACCGCGGCTAACTGTAATACGAACGGCAAGTTTAGGAATCATCGACTTGTTTCAAAACGTGTTCGTGTCAAAATCACGGCAAGGATCATACAAATAATGAGGCATCAATGCGATTAATCATTCGTACTATTGTCGTCGTGGCTATCTTATGGATTGGCGTATTATTAAGCGGCTATGGCGTATTATTCCACAGTGAAGAAAACGTCGGTGGTCTGGGTCTTAAGTGTCAGTATCTCACCGCCCGCGGGGTCAGTACCGCACTTTATGTGCATTCCAACAGCGGTGTGATCGGCGTCAGTAACTGTCCCATTCTGCGCAAAAGCGCAACCGTGGTTGATAACGGTTAAAATCACTCCGGCGAGCGCGACAATAGCACCGCGCTCGCCGGATGTTTCAGCTACCGCGTCAGAACGGGTAGTCGTTGTATCCCATTTGCTCAGAAATCTTGCGCGCCGCCTGATGCAGCATCGCCACATACTCATGCAAACGTTCTTCTGAGAAACGTAGCGTCGGGAAAGAGATGCTCAGTCCGGCGATAACCACGCCGAAACGATCGAACACCGGTACCCCGATGCAGCGTAGTCCCTCTTCCTGCTCTTCGTTATCTTCGCCATATCCCTGCTCGCGTACGCCATCCAGCACCTTCAGCAGCGCTTCCGTGCTGGTGATGGTCCGCTCGGTGCTGCGTTTATACTCCACGCCCTCGAGGATCTGCTCCACTTCGCTGCGATCGCGCCACGCCAGCAGTACCTTACCAATCGCGGTACTGTACAGCGGATTGCGACGGCCGATACGCGAGTACATCCGCAGATTGTACATCGAGTCAATCTTGTGGATGTAGACGATGCTGTCTTCATCCAGCGCCCCGAGGTGAATAGTCTCTTTCGTCAGCCGGGAGAGTTCGCGCATCTGAATATCGGCGCTGCGTACCAGGTCGACGTTCTGCAGCGCACGAGCGCCCAGCTCGAACAGCTTGAGCGTGAGGGAGTATTTCTCTGACTCGCCTTCCTGCGCCACATAGCCCAGTGATTTCATGGTCTGTAAAAAGCGATAAACGGTGCTTTTCGACATCATGACGCGCTGGGACAGTTCGGTAATGCCAATTTCACGCTCTTCACCCAGCGCCTGTAAGATGCCAAAAACCTTCAATACCGAAGAGACAGAATCTGGCTGTTTATCCAAATCTGCACCTGCCATTTATCACCTCGCCGTAACTGTTTTATAAAATTTAGAACCGGTTTTTATTATAAATTCGCCGCCTCTGCGCCGCAATCATTCTTCTGCCACTTCGTTACAAATCTGCGACATACTGCGGAATAATCAATGCTAAACTCATCATTCAAAAAACCGTTTCATTTAAGACTTATATTCACCATGGATAAAAATTCTTCCGATGGCGTGCCGCTGCCGCAACGCTATGGCGCCATTCTGACCATCGTGCTGGGGCTGACCATGGCCGTGCTCGACGGGGCTATCGCCAACGTCGCGCTCCCGACCATCGCCAGCGATCTTAACGCCTCGCCGGCGGCGTCAATCTGGATCGTTAACGCCTACCAAATCGCCATTGTCATCGCCCTGCTACCGCTCTCTTTCCTCGGCGATATGGTCGGCTATCGCCGCATCTATAAGATAGGCCTGGTGGTGTTTATCTTTACCTCGCTGGCCTGCGCCCTGTCGCGCAGTCTCGACATGCTGACCTTCGCCCGCGTCGCCCAGGGGCTGGGCGGCGCCGCGCTGATGAGCGTGAACACCGCGTTGATCCGCCTGATTTATCCGCAGCGCTTTCTCGGCCGCGGCATGGGCATCAACTCCTTTGTCGTCGCCGTCTCTTCGGCGGCAGGCCCGACGATCGCCGCGGCGATCCTCTCCCTCGCCTCATGGCAATGGCTGTTTTTAATTAACGTTCCCCTCGGGATCGTCGCTTTTGTTCTGGCCATGCGCTTTCTGCCACCCAACAGCGCGCGCAGCAAAATCATCCGCTTCGATCTGCCGAGCGCCATCATGAACGCCCTCACCTTCGGGCTGCTGATCACTGCGCTCAGCGGGTTCGCCCAGGGACAGTCTGTTCAGCTGGTGCTGGCGGAAGTGGCCGCCATGCTGGTGGTGGGCTTTTTCTTCGTTCGCCGCCAGCTCAGCATGCCCGTCCCCCTGCTGCCGGTCGACCTGCTGCGCATCCCGCTCTTCTCACTCTCTATCTGCACCTCCATCTGCTCCTTCTGTGCGCAGATGCTGGCGATGGTCTCCCTGCCCTTCTTCCTGCAGACGATGATGGGGCGCAGCGAAGTGGAGACCGGCCTGCTGCTGACGCCGTGGCCGCTGGCGACCATGGTGATGGCGCCGCTGGCCGGTTATTTGATTGAGAAATGCCATGCGGGACTGCTGGGGGCCATTGGGCTGCTGGTTATGGCCTGCGGCCTGTTCGGCCTGGCGCTGCTGCCCGCGTCGCCTTCCGATCTGGATATTATCTGGCGTATGGCGCTGTGCGGCGCCGGTTTCGGGCTGTTTCAGTCGCCGAATAACCACACTATTGTCGCCTCGGCTCCGAGCCATCGTAGCGGTGGCGCCAGCGGGATGCTGGGTACCGCTCGCCTGCTCGGTCAGAGCACTGGCGCGGCGCTGGTCGCCCTGCTGTTCAACCTGCTCGGCAACAGCGGCACCCATACCGCCCTGCTGCTGGCCGGCATTCTGGCGACCGTTGCCGCACTGATTAGCGGTCTGCGCGTCACCCAGCCGCGCGCGGCCTGATAAACGGCGGCAAAAAAAATCCGCAGCTTTCGGGCTGCGGATTTTTATTTTTAGCGTCGAACCGACGGATTACTTCAGATACTCACCGCTACGCAGGGCTTCAATACGTTTATCCAGCGGCGGGTGAGTCATAAACAGCTCGCTCATGGATTTCGCTTTACCATTGATGCAGAACGCCATCATGCTGCTGGCTTCCTGTGGCTCATAGCTGGTTTTCAGACGCTGCAGGGCAGCAATCATCTTCTCGCGGCCCACCAGTCGCGCCGAGCCGGCGTCAGCGTGGAACTCGCGATGACGAGAGAACCACATGGTAATAATGCTGGCCAGAATACCGAACACCAGCTCCAGCACCGTGGCGACAGCGAAGTAGATCAGCGGGTTACCATTGCTGCTCTCCCCTTCATCTTCCCGGTTGCCGCCGAGGAAACCGGCCGCAATCTGGGCAATCACGCGCGAGATAAAGATAACGAAGGTGTTCACCACCCCCTGAATCAGCGTCATGGTCACCATATCGCCATTAGCGATATGGCTGATTTCATGGGCAATGACCGCTTCCGCTTCATCACGGCTCATGTTTTGTAGCAGCCCGGTGCTGACGGCGACCAGCGAGGCGTCGCGACGCGCGCCGGTAGCAAAAGCGTTAATATCAGGCGCGTGATAGATAGCCACCTGCGGCATGGCAATGCCCGCCTGCTGCGCCTGTTGGGCGACGGTGTGCATCAGCCAGCGTTCCGTTTCGTTGCGCGGCTGCTCGATCACTTCCCCACCCACAGACTTCAGGGCCATCCATTTCGACATCATCAGCGAAACGATAGAACCACCGAAGCCGAACAGCAGGGCCATAATCAACAGACCGGTCATGCTGCTGGATTGGATCCCCGTGAGGCTTAACACCAGCCCGAACACGACCATTACTGCCAGGTTCGTCAGCAGGAAAAGCGCGATTCGCATCATAATTTTCTTTTTACCTCAATTTAACAAAACGCACTATGCGATTACCCACATCGTATGGGTCAGGCTGCAATTTTCAACCATCAACCCCCGCTAAGTCACGATAAAAACACAACTTTACATTTTGTAGCATCTTGCTGACAGCGGCCGGGCAGGTTGACATTTTGTTAGTTGAGCTGAAAGGTGATGACAAAAGCACAAAATAAAACGGGCACCCTCTGAGGTGCCCGTTTGTTATTTATTTACTGGCTGGCGGTTCCACCGCCGGGCGCGCTTTTTCAAGATGCGCCAGGTCTACCGCGATATGGACCGTTTCATCAAGATACGGATCCGGCTCCTGGTAATCCTTCGGCAGGTCATCCAGTTTTTTCAGCAGCGGTTTGCCTTCGCGTTTCAGGCGATCGTTAATCCGCGCCAGACGAATCGCATCATCCTCTTCGTTCTCTTTCTCACGCTGGGCGTAGTTCAGAGAGACGATGTTACGCTTGTCCTTCATCGCGTTATAACGGGCAATATCCTTCATGATGTACTGGAACTCTGGATCCTGCGCGATACGCTCATCATGGCGCTTGAGCAGTTCCGGTCCAAACGGGGTCAGATCCCCGGACTTCACGTAGGTGGCTGCGTTGATGCTATCCCACGGCAGCGCGTTGTCTTCATACTGCTCGCCGGTCTCACGATCTTCATTACCGGTTGGCATCATGATATCCGGCGTCACGCCTTTACGCTGCGTACTGCCGCCGTTAATACGGTAGAACTTCTGGATGGTGTACTGGACGGAACCTAACGCCGGCCAGTCCGGACGCAGCATCTGATCGTAGATACGATTCAACGAGCGATACTGCTGTACCGTCCCTTTACCGAAGGTCGGCTCGCCAACGATCAGCGCGCGGCCATAATCCTGCATCGCCGCGGCGAAGATTTCAGACGCCGAGGCGCTAAAGCGGTCAACCAGCACCACCAGCGGCCCTTTGTAATAGACCACGCCATCGTTGTCGCTGTCTTCGCGGACCTTGCCATTGTTATCACGGACCTGCACTACCGGGCCGGACGGAATAAACAGACCCGAGAGCGATACCGCCTCGGTCAGCGCCCCGCCGCCGTTGCTGCGCAGATCAATGACGATGCTGCTGACGTTCTGTTTTTCCAGCTTCTGCAGTTGCACCTTCACATCATCGGTGAGACCAACGTAAAAGCCCGGAATATCCAGCACGCCGACTTTTTCTTTACCAACGGTTTTCACCGACATCTTCACCGCACGGTCTTCCAGACGGATCCGCTCGCGGGTCAGGGTCACGATACGCGTCTTGGCCCCTTTGCCTGCCGGCAGGATCTCAAGGCGCACTTTGCTGCCCTTCGGTCCTTTAATCAGCGCGACCACGTCATCCAGACGCCAGCCGATGACATCAACCATCGGCTTCCCGGTCTGGCCAACGCCAACGATACGGTCGCCGACGCTGATCGCTTTGCTCTTCGCGGCCGGGCCGCCCGCCACCAGCGAATTGATGACGGTGTAGTCATCATCCATTTGCAGGACAGCGCCGATCCCCTCAAGAGAGAGGCTCATCTCAGTGTTGAACTGCTCGGTATTACGTGGAGACAGGTAGTTGGTGTGCGGGTCGATTTCGCGAGCGAAGGCGGTCATCGCCAGCGAGAAGACATCTTCGCTGTTGGTTTGCGCCAGACGACGGATCGCGAACTTATAGCGACGCGTTAAGGTGTCGCGGATCTCTTTATCGTCTTTACCCGCCAGCTTCAGGCTTAACTGGTCAAACTTCACCTTGGCGTCCCACAGCGTGTTCAGCTCGGCCTCATCTTTTGGCCACGGCGCTTTGGAGCGATCAAGGTTAAAATTATCGTTGCCGGTAAAGTCCATCGGACGTTCCAACACTTTGAGCGCATACTGATAGCGCTCAAAGCGACGCTGCTGCGCCAGGTTGTAAAGGTCGTAGAAGACGTCCAGTTTCCCGGTGCGCAGTTCGTCGCCGATTTGGTCTTTTTTGGCCGCGAACTTCGCCACATCGCTGGCCAGCAGCACATTGTGGCTGTAGTCCAGCAGGTTCAGATAACGGTCAAAAATCTTTGCCGAGAAGGCGTTGTCGAGATCAAACTGACGGTAGTGAGAACGGGTAAAGCGCGACGTCACGCGCTCGCTCACCGTCGCGTGCTGCGGCTCTTCTTTCAGCACGGGTATTTGATCTGCACGGGTTATTTCATCAACAGCGAAAGCATGGCCTGCTATTGCCAGCAGGCCCGCAAGCGCGGTGATTTTAAAAAATGTGTTCATGCCTGGCCCGGCCTCCGTTTCAGAACACCAGGTGTTCTGCGCGTACAATCATTGACATACCAGAAGTCAGCTGTACACGAACGCCATCTTTGGTGATTTCCAGAACGGTGGCGTCCATTGCGTTATTGCCTGCTTTTACCTTCAGCGCCTGGCCGACGGTCAGAACGGAAACATCCGAAACCGGAGTATGACGCTCTTCACGCGGGGCTTTGGCCGCAACAGGACGCGGTTTACGCTGTTCAGCGCCTTCTTTACGACGCGGCTGCTGAGGACGTGGTTTACGCTCGCGGCGAACCCCTTCATCCTGCTGACCTGCGGCGGCGGCGGCTTCGCGTTTTTTCGCCTGCTGGGCAGCGCGCTGCGTCTGAACGCGAGCTTTCGCTTCTTCCAGCTGCTGGCGCGCATGGGCAATGTGCTGTTCTTCCAGTTCGCCGCACGGGTTGCCGTCCAGGTCAACGCGGATAGCGCCGGCTTTCACGCCGTACAGATAACGCCAGCTGGACGTGTAGAGACGTAATGCAGCGCGAAGCTGGGTTTTGCTGAGATTCATCTCACCACCCACTCGCTCAACGAGATCCTGAAAAATACCAATTTTCAGGGGGCGCGCTTCGCCTTCAGCGCTAAAGCACTGCGGGAAACGTTCGGCCAGAAAGGCGATAACTTCTTTACTGCTATTCAACTTAGGTTGATTTTCCATGAAATTTCCTGATTACAACGGACGTAGCCAACAAGCCGCAGGCATGAACAGGCGACATTATAATGACGTCCTCGCTAAATGCTACGTTATCCGTTGATTATCCCACGACACGGGTAAAGATTTTTTGATAATCAGTGGCCGCGATAAGTTTTTCCAGTTGCTCGACCAGCGTGCGCAACCCCTGCTCATCTTCAGCTGTGAAGCGGCCGTACGCCGTGCTGTCGATATCCAGCACGCCGATAATCTGGTCGTTCACGCGCAGGGGAAAGACAATTTCTGAATTACTGGCCGCATCGCAGGCAATGTGACCATCAAACGCATGCACGTCCTCTACGCGCTGGACCTGGGCTTGCGCCACCGCGGCGCCGCAGACGCCGCGACCAACCGGAATGCGCACACAGGCCAGTTTGCCCTGGAACGGCCCCAGTACCAGGGTATCGCCTTCCAGAAGATAGAAACCGGCCCAGTTGACCTCGCTCAGCCGCTCGAACAGCAGCGCGCTGGTATTGGCGATCATCGCCAGAAAACTGGTTTCACCTGCCATTAATGCCTGGAAATCGCGGTTCAGATCCGCGTAAAATTCTGTTTTGCTCATTATATCTTCACTTGGTTGTCTTACTGCCTGATACGTACAGCCTACTAAAATAAGCATTAAATGCGCTTAGGCTCAAGATGAATTCATTCATAGGTTAAGATAGTGGGATACATTCATTCCTGTACGTAATAAATGCCGATAAAAACACCAACGATTAAACCTGCGAAGAAGTTGGTCGTGCATGCCGTCAGCACACCGCTTCCCTATGCGCATTATCAGCGCTGTACGCAGTGTGACATGCTCTTTCGCTTACCGGTGCTTAAGCGCAACCAAAGCGCCTGGTGTCCACGCTGCAACGCCAAGGTGCGCGATGGGCGCGACTGGTCGCTGACGCGTTTGGGCAGTATGGCCGTTGCGATGCTGCTGCTCATGCCTTTTGCCTGGTCGGAGCCTCTGCTGCGCCTGCACCTGCTGGGCGTGCGCATCGACGCCAACGTCCTGCAAGGGATCTGGCAGATGACTGCGCAGGGTGACCCGCTTACCGCCGCCATGGTGCTGTTTTGCGCGGTGGTCGCCCCGGTGCTGCTGGTGGTCTCGATTAGCTATCTCTGGCTGGGCAACGTGCTGGGGATGAACCTGCGCCCGGTGCTGCTGATGCTCGGCAAGCTCAAAGAGTGGGTGATGCTGGATATCTATCTGGTGGGTATTGGCGTCGCCTCCATCAAGGTGCAGGATTACGCCTTTCTGCAGCCCGGCATCGGCCTGGTGGCGTTTATCTCGCTGACGCTGCTGAGCATCCTGACGCTTATTCACATGAACGTCGAAGAGCTGTGGGAGCGTTTCTATCCTGAACGGCCGGCGACCCGCGCCGATAACAATTTACAGGTGTGCACCGGCTGCCACTACACCGGCTACCGCGACGCGCGTGGCCGCTGCCGACGCTGCCACTCCCCGCTGCATCATCGCCGGCCGCAGAGCCTGCAGCGCAGCTGGGCGGCGCTGATTGCCTCGCTGATATTTCTCTTACCAGCCAACCTGCTGCCGATCTCGATCATCTATGTTAACGGTGCGCGCCAGGACGATACGATCCTTTCCGGGATCATCTCCCTTGCCAGCAGCAATATCGCCATCGCCGGAGTGGTATTTATCGCCAGTATTTTGGTGCCATTCACCAAAGTTATAGTGTTATTTACCCTATTGGTCAGCATACAATTCAAGTGCGAGCAAGGCTTGCGCACCCGCATCCTGCTGCTGCGGCTGATAACCTGGATTGGCCGCTGGTCGATGTTGGATCTGTTTGTTATTTCACTCACCATGTCGCTAATCAATCGCGATCAGCTCCTCGCTTTCACCATGGGGCCGGCGGCGGTTTACTTCGGCGGTGCGGTAATTTTAACTATTCTTGCAGTTGAATGGCTGGACAGCCGCTTACTTTGGGACGCACATGAGTCAGGAATCGCCCGCTTCGCAGACTGAAGCCAGAATAAAAACTAAACGCCGTATTTCGCCATTCTGGCTGTTGCCGGTCATCGCGCTGCTGATTGCCGCCTGGCTCATCTGGACCAGCTTTGACGACCGCGGATCGACGATTACCATCGATTTCCAGTCCGCTAACGGCATTGTGCCGGGGCGGACGCCTATCCGTTATCAGGGGGTCGAGGTCGGCACCGTCCAGGATATTAGCCTCAGTAAAGATCTGAGTAAGATTGAGGTTTCCGCCAGCATCAAACGCGATATGAAAGATGCGCTGCGCAAAGAGACCCAGTTCTGGCTGGTCACCCCAAAAGCCTCTCTGGCGGGGGTCTCCGGGCTGGATGCGCTGGTGGGCGGGAACTACATTGGCATGATGCCTGGCAAGGGTGAGCCCGAAGATCACTTCGTGGCCCTCGACACTCAGCCGAAATACCGCATCAACAACGGCGAGCTGATGATCCACCTGCAGGCGCCGGACCTTGGCTCCCTGAACAGCGGCTCGCTGGTCTATTTCCGCAAGATCCCGGTCGGGCGCGTGTATGATTTCACCCTGAATGCCAATAATCAGGGAGTCACCATCGATGTCCTGATCGAGCGCCGGTTTACCAACCTGGTGAAAAAAGGCAGCCGATTCTGGAACGTCTCCGGGATCAAAGCCGACGTCGGCCTGAGTGGGGCAAAAGTGCAGCTGGAGAACCTTTCTGCGCTGGTGAACGGCGCTATCGCCTTCGATTCACCTGCCGATTCGCAGGTTGCGGCGCAAAACGATGACTATCATCTGTACGAAGATCTGGCGCATAGCCAGCGCGGTGTGCTGGTCACCCTCGACCTGCCCGACGGCGATGGGCTGAAAGCAGGCTCGACGCCGCTGATGTATCAGGGGCTGGAAGTGGGTCAGTTAAGTAAGCTGAATCTTAACCCCGGCGGCAAAGTGACCGGCGAGATGACCGTCGACCCGAGCGTGGTGACGCTGCTGCGTGAGAAGACGCTGATTCAGATGAAGAAGCCGAAGATTTCCCTCGATAACCCCAGCGTCAGCGCCCTGCTCACCGGCAATACCTTTGAACTGGTACCCGGTGAAGGCGAGCCGCGCAACCACTTCTCCGTCATGCCAGCAGATAAAGCGCTGCTGGAGGAGCCCAACGTCGCCACCGTCACGCTCTCGGCGCCGGAAAGCTACGGGATTGACGGCGGCCAACCGCTGGTGCTGCACGGAGTAAAAGTCGGCCAGGTGCTGGAGCGCAAACTGACGGCCAAAGGGGTGACCTTCCAGGTCGCGATTGCCCCCGAATACCGCGATCTCATTCGCGGTGACAGTAAGTTTGTGGTTAACAGCCGTCTGGATGTCAAAGTCGGACTCGATGGCGTGCAGGTGCTGGGGGCCAGCGCCAGCGAATGGGTTAATGGCGGGATCCGGGTCATTCCGGGAGAAAAAGGCGAAATGCAGAGCAGCTACCCGCTGTACGCCAACCTCGAAAAGGCCCAGGAAAACAGCCTGAGCGAAGTGCCGACCACGACCTTAAGCCTCTCAGCCGAGACCCTGCCTGACGTTCAGGCCGGCTCGGTGGTGCTGTATCGTAAATTCGCCGTCGGCGAGATCATCGCCGTCAAACCGCGCAAAGACGCTTTCGATATCGATTTGCATATCAAGCCGGAGTACCGCTACCTGCTGACCAACAACAGCGTCTTCTGGGCCGAAGGGGGGGCGAAGGTCAAACTTGACGGCAACGGACTCACCGTTCAGGCCTCGCCGCTGGCGCGCGCCATTAAAGGGGCGATCAGTTTCGATAACCTCAATGGCAGCAGCGCCAACGCGCGGCTGAATAACAAACGTATCCTTTACGCTTCGGAAACGGCGGCGCGCGCCGTGGGCGGCCAGATAACCCTGCACGCGTTTGACGCCGGGAAGATGGCGGCCGGGATGCCGATTCGTTATCTCGGCATCGATATCGGTCAGATCCAGTCCCTGGAGCTGATCACCGCCAAAAACGAAGTGCAGGCGAAAGCGGTGCTCTACCCGGAATACGTCGGTACCTTCGCCCGGGCCGGGACCCGCTTCTCGGTGATCACCCCGCAAATCTCCGCCGCGGGCGTCGAGCATCTCGACACCCTGTTCCAGTCCTATATTAACGTTGAGCCGGGACGCGGGCCGGCGCGCCGCGACTTTGAGATCCAGGATACGACGATCAGCGACTCACGCTATATCGACGGCCTGAACATCGTGGTGGAAGCGCCGGAGGCGGGGTCGCTTGGCATCGGTACGCCGGTCCTGTTCCGCGGCCTTGAAGTGGGGACGGTCACTGGCCTGTCGATGGGGTCAATGTCCGATCGGGTGATGGTGAAACTGCGTATCAGCAAGCGCTACCAGTATCTGGTACGCAATAACTCGGTGTTCTGGCTGGCCTCGGGTTACAGCCTCGACTTCGGCCTGGTTGGCGGCGTGGTGAAAACCGGGACCTTCAATCAGTTTATCCGCGGCGGGATCGCCTTTGCCACGCCGCCGGGTACGCCGCTGGCGCCGAAGGCCCAGGATGGCAAGCACTTCCTGCTGCTGGAGAGCGAGCCGAAAGAGTGGCGGGAATGGGGCACCGCCCTGCCACAGTAACCCTCACAACGCCTTCTCCCGCACCGGCCAACGCTGGGGGCGGGAAGATGACTCACCGCACGCCCCGGTGTCCTGCACCGGGGCGTTTGTGCTAAACTGCGCACCCTTTTTTTCTGTGGTGCGCTGCCTGTGGCTGAAAATACTGTCTATTTCCCTGAAGCGTTTCTCGCTCAAATGCGTGCGGCAATGCCCGCGCATCTCTCTTTCGACGACTTTATCGCCGCCTGCCAGCGCCCGCTACGCCGCAGTATTCGCGTCAACACGCTGAAAATCAGTGTGGCCGATTTTCTGTCTCTGGTCGCCCCGTATGGCTGGCAGCTGACGCCGGTCCCCTGGTGTGAAGAGGGATTCTGGATCGAGCGGGACGGCGACGATGCCCTGCCGCTGGGCAGCACCGCCGAACATCTCAGCGGGCTGTTCTATATTCAGGAGGCAAGCTCGATGCTGCCGGTCGCCGCTCTGTTCGCCGATAACCCGCAGCCTGAACGGGTGATGGATGTTGCCGCCGCGCCGGGGTCTAAGACCACCCAGATTGCCGCCCGAATGGGTAACGCGGGCGGCATTCTGGCCAATGAGTTCTCCGCCAGCCGGGTGAAGGTGCTGCATGCCAACATTAGCCGCTGCGGCATCAGTAACGTCGCCCTGACTCACTTCGACGGCCGGGTTTTCGGCGCGGCGCTACCCGAAGCTTTCGATGCCATCCTGCTTGATGCCCCCTGTTCGGGCGAAGGCGTGGTGCGTAAAGATGCTGACGCACTGAAAAACTGGTCGCCGGAGAGCAACCTCGACATTGCCGCCACCCAGCGCGAACTTATCGACAGCGCCTTCCATGCCCTGCGTCCTGGCGGGACGTTGGTGTATTCGACCTGTACCCTGAATCGCGAGGAAAACCAGTCGGTTGTTCAGTGGCTGCTGTCCCGATATCCGCAGGCGGTGGAGATCCTGCCGCTGGGAGATCTGTTTTCCGGCGCGGCCGATGCCTTAACCGCGGAAGGATTTTTGCACGTGTTCCCGCAGATCTACGATTGCGAAGGCTTCTTTGTCGCTCGCCTGCGCAAGACCGCGGCGATCGATCCGCTCCCGGCGCCAGGCTATAAGGTCGGCAAATTCCCGTTTACGCCGCTGAAGGGCCGGGAGGCCGCCGCGGTAACTGCCGCCGCCAGCGCTGTTGGCCTGGTGTGGGACGCAGGTCATACGCTGTGGCAGCGGGATAAAGAGCTGTGGCTGTTCCCGCAGGCTATGGAGCCCCTGTTTGGTCAGGTGCGTTTTTCACGCATCGGCGTACGCCTGGCAGAGGTGCACAATAAGGGGTACCGCTGGCAGCATGAGGCGGTTATCGCCTTTGCCGCGCCGCAGCGCGCCTTCGAGCTGACCCAGGAGGAAGCGGAGGAATGGTATCGCGGACGCGACGTCTATCCGCAGACCGCGCCGCAGCAGGATGAGGCCATCGTGACCTTCCAGGGTGTCCCGCTGGGTCTGGCCAAGCGCGTCGGCTCCCGTCTGAAGAATAGCTACCCGCGCGAACTGGTGCGCGATGGGAAACTTTTTGCCGGCAAGGTGTGACGCCGCGCAAAAAATGCGCACTTTTTGACTGGCGGTTTTCACCCCATTGACTACGCTGAAAAATGACGGCCTCAACTGGTCGTACCACAACTCAGCTGAAAAATGGGGTGAAGCGATGAGTAAAACCAATGTCCGCATCGGCGCATTTGAGATAGACGATGCCGAACTGCACGGTGAACATCAGGGAGAGCGAACGTTAAGTATTCCCTGCAAATCCGATCCAGATTTATGTATGCAGCTTGACGCCTGGGATGCCGATACCAGCGTGCCCGCTATTCTCAATGGCGAACATTCCGTGCTCTACCGTAAACATTACGACCGCCAGTCTGATGCCTGGGTCATGCGCCTTGCCTGACTCAAATGAACCCGTCGCCTGAGACGGGTTATTTATTTCCCCGTCCCGCCGTCATCCCCTACACTAAAGAGTATGTGAACCCGAGCATGAGGCCAGGATGTTTGCCTTGGTGTTGTTTATTTGCTATCTGGATGGCGGCTGCGAGGACATTGTGGTTGACGTCTACCGCGAGGAAACGCAGTGCTTAGTGGCGATGGAGGATCAGCGGATCCGCCACGGCGGCTGCTATCCGATAGAAGATTTTATTGATGGCTTCTGGCAACCCGCCAGCGAATACAGCGATTTTTAACCTGCCGATTGTAGCGCCACCAGCGTCAGCGTTCCGCCAAACACGGCGCCCGTATCAATATAGTGTTGATTATCGCGTTCATAAGGCGTGCGAAGCGGCGTATGGCCAAACCAGAAATGGTCTGCTCCGGCGATGGCGCCATGACGTCCCGCCAGATGTTCGCTCAGGCGATGACGGCTCCATAACACCCGCTGGGGATCCACCGGCTGCTGCCAGCGATAGACTGGCGCCGGATAATCGGCATGGGCGATCACATGCCGGGCATCTGCACACCCAACTTCAATAATCAACGGTAGCCGCTGACAACGCGCTAACAGCCGGTCGGCCTCGGCGCGCTGCTGCGCGGTGCCCCGGCCATACCAGTCGCCGCCATTCATCTGCCAGAGTGCCATATCCCCGCTCTCCAGCGCCTCCAGCGCCATCTGTTCATGATTCCCCCGAACGGCCCTGAACCAGCGGCAGCGCAGCAGGCCGAGGCAGTCAGCGCTCTGCGGTCCGCGATCGATCAGATCGCCCACGGAAATGAGCAGATCGGCCCAGGGATCAAAGCGCAGCTGACGCAGGCGGCCCATCAGTAGCGCAAAGCAACCATGCAGATCGCCCATCAGCCAGATATTACGCCAGTCGCTACCATTAATACGTTGATACATATAATTACCTCTCTGCTGTAATTATAGGTAATTGCGCCGAATCCCCGGTGATTTTTATTTACACCTCAATCGATTTTAAACAAACGGGAAATATAGTCGGCCAGAGGATTAAGCTTATCAGAAGCTCGCTTTAAAATAGGAGGAAATAACAACGAGGTGTTTATCGTGACAGACAATAGCCTGCATTCAACCAGCGTGCTTGCGCCGCGCTCGCATCTTATTGCCGATCTGGTGATGGGCAGACTAATACCTGCACCTATCTGGCGGCAGAAAAATTTTCGCCTTAAATTTCTGCTGCGTACGGCGTTATTTTATAGCCCCACCAAAGCAATGCTTGAGTCGCTTAGCGCCCGTGATGATTTTAATCAGCTTCTGACCGCGCAGGCGACCTTGCCGGGGAAAGTGCACCGTCAGTACCTGACGCGCGATCTTAACGCCTGGCAGCGGGCGATGGCGGTGATAAGTCATTATCGCTACATCGATACCCTGCAGGGGTCGCTGCTGGCGCATGCCATGACCGCGGTGAGCGAGGTCCCGCTGCTGACGCTGAACGGAAAAGACGACAGCCCGTTCACTCTCTCCGCCTCCTCAGCCGGGAAGGCTGAGCGCGAGGGCGAAACCACATTATGGCTACGCGACGGCGATCACACCCTGTTGGCCAGCGCAACCTTTAGCGTGACCTGGGACGGTGAAGCCTGGCAACTGGTCATCGGCGGCCTGCAGGGGCCACGGCGCCACGTTTCCCATGAGGTGATTAAGCAGGCCACTCGCGCCTGCTTCGGCCTGTTCCCGAAGCGCCTGCTGCTGGAGTTCATTTGGCTACTGGCCGCTCGCAGCGCTATCGAGTCGATTTATGGCGTCAGCGATAACGGCCATGTGTTCCGTGCCCTGCGCTATCGTCTGAGCAAGGGCCGCCATTTCCACGCCAGCTACGACGAGTTCTGGCAGTCCATCGATGGTAAGCCGGAAAGCGCGTGGCGCTGGCGGCTGCCGCAGCGTCTGGAACGAAAATCACTGGAGAGTATCGCCAGCAAAAAACGGGCCGAATACCGGCGTCGGTTCCAGCTGCTGGATCAGCTGGCTGAGCAGGTGGACATCCTGACGCAACCGCGCCATGGTGCGTAAATTTCGCTGCGGATAGCGCCGCGCTGACACGCGGCGTTTGCTTATTCGGTCGTTATTTCGCTACTATCATGGCCCCTGGCGCCATTGGATAGTGGTTGGCATGATGAGTAAAACCGAAATTTTCCTGCTGATTATTCTTGCGGTCATTCTGCTGGGCTGCGTATGGTTTATTTTTAGCGATGAAATTTGGCTTTTGCTCTGCTATCTCGAAAGTAAGATATATCCCACCTTTAGCGTCCCTGAATAATTTTAGCCGCTGTACATAGCGGCGCATTCGCTTATTATTTTTAGCGATACGGTCGTTCATTGATAGCTAATCGCATGAATTGCCAAACCTATTAGACTTTGCTTATTTTATTTGTCATACAAATGTGTATACTAGCAGGCTTCCGATGTTGGCCCGCCAGTTAACCTGCACGCCGGGCCTGGTTAGGTGCAGGTTTTTTCTTTTCTCTTTCCACCCCAGCTTCAGATCTCTCCTTCCCGACGCCCCCCTTCCTCAGGATGCGATTTGTGTGTAAATGGATTGTGTATGCTAAAAACGGTGTGCTATAACGGGACATCCAGAGGCCAGCCTGAGGTTTGACTGACATGATGTCGCTGGCTATTGCGAAAGCAGAAGGTTACCGATAAAAAGAGACCGAATACGATTCCTGTATTCGGTCCAGGGAAATGGCTCTTGGGAGAGAGCCGTGCGCTAAAAGTTGGCATTAATGCAGGCTAAGTCGCCTTGCACTATAAGAATAGTTTAACGCGTCAGCTTTTCCAGTCCGTGGCCAATGTGGTCGTATAATTCCTGGGAAACGGCTGTCAGCCAGTAAAAAACCGCCACTTCCGTTATCCGGCAAGGGCGGTTTTTTTATATGCTATTACAGTAAGATAACGCGGAACGCTAGCAGAGCTTCTGCGCTCGCTCGATAAATGGCGCAAGGCTCATTTTTTGTCCCGGGTGCTGCGGATCGTCGATCTGGATCACCGAGATCGGCTGCGCGGTCGTCTTGCCGGCTTTAACCTGCTGTTCCGCGACGTCATTGAGCGGATACTGGACCAGCGTACTCGGGTTGATGGCGTAAAGCGCGTTACCCGGACGGCAGGTCAACATCACCTCTTCACGGTTGAACGCCCAACTCTCCTTCCCCACTTCAAAGCGGCTCACGGTGATAATTTGCGGCGCCGCCAGAGCAGCCCCGGAGCTTGCCAGTAACAACATGGTCAGAACAATTTTTTTCATGATTTTGCCAGTTAATTCAATAAGGTTCCCAGGTGGCAAACAGACTGACGGCCAGCAGCGCCAGCGCGCCCAGCCCTATCTCAGCCTGCGTGGTTCGCAGGATCAGGCTTTCCGCCCGCGAACCGCTTGCCGACATGCGCGGTACCAGAACATACCTGTTCACTAAGGCAATTACCACCATCCCGGCGACCAGCGCACATTTGATCAACAGCATGCGCCTCCAGGGCGAGGTGCCGATCACCGCCCCCTGGATCAACAGCGCATTGACCACGCCGCTGGCAAGGGTGCCGGCCACCGCCAGATGTCCATAACGCGAAAAGCGCGCCATGGTATAGACCGCAGCCTGACGCCAGCGCCCCTGCGCCAAACGCAGGCAGTAGATGAAGGGCAACAGGCCGCCGAACCAGCTGGCGACGCAGAAGAGGTGGACGGCATGATTAGTCCGCTGCAGGGCGCCGAGTAAGCCATCGTGCATAGCAGCATGCCCAACCCCGGCGGAAAGCAGCAGCTGGGCCGCCAGCAGGGCCATCAGTTGCCTGGCGCCGTGATGGGGACGGATCCACACCACGGCGAGAGCAGTCAACGCCAGCAGGATCTGCCAGATCCACACCCCGCCGAAGCGGGTACCCGCTACCGCCTGCCAAACGGCGGGCTGCCAGACATCCGCCCAGCCCTCGCCCATTATCCCCCCCTGCAGCAGATACAGCGCCACGGTTGAGAGCGCGCCAATCAACATCAGGGGGCGCAATAGCGGATAAAAGCGGTGCATCAGCACGCGCCTCAGCGGTACCGGCGCCCACCAGGCGCCATACAGCACGCAGCCAAAAGCCAACATCAGGGTGATAAAGTGCCCAAAACGCAGCGTGATATAGAGCCCGGTCAACATCGATCACTTCACGCTAAAAGTGTATTGCCCTTTGGTTTTATGGCCGTCAACCGAGACCACATGCCATGCTACGGTGTACTCCCCCGGAGGCAACGTTTCCGCCAGGGGTAAGGTGACCTGAGCGGGGTTGTCAGCGCTGCGGGTCAGTTTACCGGCGGCTACCGCGTGCTGCTGCGGACCGGTGACGGTCACGCCGCTGAAGGCCGGTTCGATCCCTTCTGAGAAACTGAGCGTCAGCGTCTGAGGAGGCGCGGTCAGTTGGGCACCCGCGGCGGGGATCTGCTGTTGCAGGTGAGCATGGGCGAAGGCGCCTGCCGCGGTTAATATACCGGCAAACGCAACGGAGAGGCGCAACGCGCGTCCAGCGAGGAGTCGCATATTCGTCATTCCCTTTTGTTATGTCTGTAGGACAGAGAATAACCCTGTATAATGGCAGAGTCGAGCTAAGCGTCAGCGCCTCGACCGGGTTTACCAGCACACTGGAGTTAATAATGGAAAGAAATCTGGCCAAAATTTCGCAAGCTGAGATGGATAAGGTCAACGTCGATCTCGCCGCCGCCGGCGTCGCCTTTAAGGAGCGATACAACATGCCGGTGGTCGCTGATTTGGTCGAGCGTGAGCAGCCCGCCCATCTGCGCGACTGGTTCCGCGAACGACTGATCGCCCATCGGCTGGCCTCTGTCTCGCTTTCCCGACTGCCCTGGGAGCCGAAGCAGAAATAATGCGCGCCCGCCTGCTCCCCATCGGTTGGCAAGACCACCCAATTCCTTTACGCTTGTTGTTTTGCTCTGGAGCGAGCCATGCTGCGCGTCATTGATACCGAAACCTGCGGCCTGCAGGGGGGCATCGTCGAAATCGCCTCGGTCGATATTGTCGACGGGCGAATCACTAACCCGATGAGCCATCTGGTGCGTCCTGATCGGCCCATCACGCCGCAGGCGATGGCTATCCACCGTATAACGGAAGAGATGGTCGCCGATAAGCCGTGGATTGAAGAGATTATTCCGTATTATCTTGGCAGCCCCTGGTATGTCGCGCACAACGCCAGCTTTGACCGCCGGGTGCTACCGGAGATGAGCGGCGAGTGGATTTGTACCATGAAGCTGGCCCGCCGCCTGTGGCCGGGGATCAAATACAGCAATATGGGGTTATATAAATCACGTAAGCTGAATGTGGCGACCCCGCCGGGGCTGCATCACCACCGCGCGCTGTATGACTGCTATATCACCGCCGCGCTGCTGCTGGATATCATCAACGTTTCCGGCTGGACGCCTGACGAAATGGCCGATATCACCGGCCGCCCGGCGCTGCTCACCACCTTTACCTTCGGCAAATACCGGGGTAAAGCGGTGGCCGAAATTGCTGAAAACGACCCCGGCTACCTGCGCTGGTTATTCAACAATCTCGACCGGATGAGCCCCGAACTGCGTCTGACCCTCAAACACTACCTCGGGGAATAATCGTCACACAGCCGCTTTTCCCGGCAGTGTCCCCTGCGCCAGGGCAATGAAAAAGGCATACTCCAGGGCCACCCCTTCATAGCTTTTAAAGCGCCCGGATTTGCCGCCATGGCCGGAATCCATATCGGTACAGAGCAGCAGCAGGTTATCGTCGGTTTTCAGTTCCCGCAGTTTGGCCACCCATTTCGCCGGCTCCCAGTATTGCACCTGGGAATCGTGCAGCCCGGTGGTGACCAGCATATGCGGATAAGCCTGTGCCCGGACGCCGTCGTAGGGGCTGTAGCTTTTCATGTAGTGGTAATAGGTTTCATCCTGTGGATTCCCCCACTCTTCAAATTCCCCGGTGGTCAGTGGAATAGATTCGTCCAGCATGGTGGTCACCACATCGACGAACGGCACCTGGGCTATCACGCCATGAAACAGCTCAGGACGTTCGTTAACGGCCACGCCCATCAGCATCCCGCCGGCGCTGCCTCCCATGCCATAGCAGAGCTGCGGATCGCCGTACCCCTGGGCCAGCAGCGCGTCACAGACGTCCAGATAGTCGTTGAAGGTATTTTTCTTACACAGAAATTTGCCGTCCTCATACCACTGCTGCCCCAGCTCGCCCCCGCCGCGGACATGGGCGATGGCGTAGACAAAGCCGCGGTTGAGCAGGCTCAGCCGGCTGGCGCTGAAATCGGCATCGATACTCTCGCCATACGAGCCGTAGCCATAGACCAGCAGCGGATTGCTCCCTTTGCGGAAATGGTCGCGATGGTAGACCAGCGAGACCGGAACCTCGACGCCATCGCGGGCGGTCACCCACAGGTGTTCGCTCTGGTAGCAGCTCGTGTCCAGCCCCTTCACTTCCTGCTGCTTGATAACCCGCCGCTCGCCGGTATCCATATCCAGTTCAAACAGGGTGTCCGGCGTGGTCATGGAGGAATACCCGTAGCGCAGTCGCGACGTTTCAGGTTCCGGATTATAGGCAAGCCAGGTGACATAGGCCGGATCGTCAAAGGCGATCCCTACCACCTCCCGGGTCTTGCGGTTAATTTGCCGCAGGCTGGTCAGGCCGCGCTGGCGCTCCTCGACGACCAGCCAGTCAGTAAACAGGGTAAATCCTTCGAGCATCACGTCGTGACGCGGCGGGATCAGCGAGGTCCACTGATCTTCATCGCGCAGCACAGTACGGTAGAGGCCAAAGTTCTTCCCCTCGCGGTTGGATCGCAGATAGAACGCGTGCTGATAGTGATCGAGGCTGTATTCGTGATCTTTCCGCCGCGGCAGGAAGCAGACCGGCTCGGCGTCAGGGAGTTCGGCGTTGAGCAGTAATGCTTCACTGGTGGTGGCGCTGGAGAGATAAATCACCACGAACTGCTGGGAAGTGGTCTTATGTACGCTGACGTAGAAGGTCTCATCTTTTTCTTCATAGACCAGCACATCACTCTGCGCCGCGGTACCCACCGTGTGGCGCCAGACCTGATAAGGCAGCAGTGTGGTGGGATGTTTACGCACGTACCACACAAAGCGGGAATCATTGCTCCAGGCAAACCCGGAGGTAACATTTTCCAGGATCTCCGGGTACCATTCACCGCTGCTAAGGTTGCAGAAGCGCAGGCCATACTGGCGGCGGGAAAGATAATCCTCCGCCACCGCCATCAATTGGTTATTCGGCGCGACGCCCAGTCCGCCAAGGGTGTAGAACTCACTCTTCGCCGCCCGCTGGTTGCCGTCGAGCAGGATCTCCCACTCGTCCCACTCCTCTTTGAGCACCGACTGGCGCTGATAGATGGCGTATTCACAGCCCGGCTCGTAAACCTGACGGTAGCGAAAACCATTTTTACTGTAAGGGGCGGAGACTTCCCGTTGCGGAATGCGGTCGATAATTTCTTTCAGCAGACGTTCCTGCAGGCTGAGCTGCGAATCCATCACCCGCTTGCCATAGGCGTTCTCCGCGTGCAGGTACTCCAGCACGTCAGGTCGCGCGCGCTCATCGTCGCGCAGCCAGTAATAGTTATCGATGCGTGTATCGCCATGCAAGGTCATGGCGTGAGGGATCCGTTTGGCTTTAGGTGGCATGTTGTTCTTCTGCTGCTTTATCGTGACACAAGAGCATTCAGGTCACACGGCGGCGCCTGAATGATGACGTGTCTATAAGGGTGGCAAAAGACGCGGGCGATGCAAGCGAAACGTGATAATTTAGACGCTTAGCGCTTGTTTTTGTGACTGGATATCCTGTTCTATATCGGCCCGGACATCCTTTGGCAGTGACAAAGCGTCTCCCAGCGCGTTCAGATAACTGCGTTCCATAAAGTGGTCGATATCAATGACCGCGCAGCTGACGTAGTAGATCTCCAGTGCCTCCTGCGGATCAACGATGCCCTCCGCCAGACGCTGAGGATCCAGCGGTTGGGCCAGCGCCTGGTCGATCAGCACCCGGGCCTGAACGTCGATATTGGCCGCCCGCAGCTGGGCTTCAATATTAGCCCGTTCGTGGTCATCTATATGACCATCGCTCCTGGCGGCAAAAACCAGCGCGGTGATCAGTCGCACGCTGCGCGGATCAACGTCCGCCGGCACGGCAGCCGGCGTGTTCGCCCCGGGGACAGGCGCGTTTTGAGCGCGCATCTTCTGCTGATACTTGTTCCATAACACCGTACCCGCCACCGCCCCACCGCCAGCCAGCAGCGCGCTGGTGCCGTACTTCGCCAGCAGTTTGCGTGAGGATTTACTGGCCACCAGCAACCCGGCCAGCCCGCCAATCGCGCCGGGCAGCAGTGCGCTCCCTTTTGACGACTCGCCTGTCGATGACGCGCCCTGCTGCCCGAGCAGCGACTGCAGTTGATTAAGCCAGTTAGCCATGGTTTTCCTCTCAGGTGATAAAACACTGCTATCAGCCTAAACGACGCGATGTCAGGAAATGTTAGATCTGGCTAAAGATGCGCAAAGGTGGGCGCGGCAGACAAATCCCTGCCCAGCCAGGCCATAGCTCGCTGCCGCCAGTCAGGCCACTTTCGCCTTACGCGCTTTGGTCGCTGGCGCCGCGGCGTCTTCCGCTGAAGAAGCCTCTTCTGCCGCCGACGGCGCGGGTGAGTCGTGCGCGGACGCATCCTGCTCCGGCAATCGGCCGACGCGCAGGATATGCTGCAGCGCCTCTTTTCGCTCTGCCAGCCACATCGCCATGGTGTCACGCTGGGCGTCATCCATCTCCAGCGGCGATGCCACCAGCCAGTCATTCAGCACCTCTGCCAGATCGAGCATTTTGTCGTAAGCGTCGGCCTCTTTTTTGCTGGCAAAAGACATTTTTTCCTCACCTTCGCGGATCACAACATATTTAATTTCAACCGCCATGCTGCAGCCTCTCAATACTGTATTTTTATACAGTATAACAAATTTCCTCTCCGGACTCAACTCACGCGCGTAAAGACAGACGCAAACGTTTCCGTTTATAATCGGCAGCATCTTTTTTTACTGCGGAAGAGAGTTATGACTGTATTAGGCACCGCGCTGCGCCCGGCAGCCACCAAAGTAATGCTGTTAGGTTCCGGCGAGCTGGGCAAAGAAGTCGCTATTGAATGTCAGCGTCTGGGCATTGAAACTATCGCCGTCGACCGCTACCCCGATGCCCCGGCGATGCAGGTCGCCCACCGCGCCCATGTCATCAATATGCTGCACGGCGAGAGCCTGCGCGCTCTGATTGAACAGGAAAAACCCGATTACATCGTGCCGGAGATCGAAGCTATTGCTACCGATACCCTGGTTGAACTGGAACAGGCCGGGCAGAAAGTAGTCCCCACGGCGCGGGCGGCTAAGCTCACCATGAACCGCGAAGGCATTCGCCGCCTGGCGGCAGAAGAGCTGCAGCTCCCCACCTCCAGCTATCGCTTTGCCGACAGCGAAGAAGGCTTCCGCGCGGCGGTCACCGACATCGGTTTGCCGTGCATCGTCAAACCAGTGATGAGCTCCTCCGGCAAAGGTCAGAGCTTTATCCGCTCGACTGACCAGCTCAGCGAAGCCTGGCGCTATGCGCAGCAGGGCGGCCGCGCCGGCGCCGGGCGGGTGATCGTCGAGGGGGTGGTGAATTTCGATTTCGAAATCACCCTGCTCACCGTCAGCGCCGTCGACGGCGTGCATTTCTGCGCCCCGGTTGGCCATCGCCAGGAAGACGGCGATTACCGTGAGTCCTGGCAACCGCAGCAGATGAGCGACCTGGCCCTCGAACGTGCCCAGGCCATCGCCCGCAAGGTAGTGCTGGCGCTGGGGGGTCATGGCCTGTTTGGCGTGGAACTGTTCGTATGCGGCGACGAGGTGATCTTCAGCGAAGTTTCCCCGCGCCCACACGACACCGGCATGGTAACGCTGATCTCGCAGGATCTCTCGGAATTCGCCCTGCACGTTCGTGCCTTTCTTGGACTGCCCGTCGGCGCTATCCGCCAGTATGGTCCGGCCGCTTCCGCAGTGATCCTTCCGCAGCTGACCAGTCAGAACGTCAGCTTTGGCCAGCTGCAATCGGCCGTCGGGGCTGGCCTGCAGCTGCGACTGTTCGGCAAGCCCGAGATTGACGGTACCCGCCGCCTGGGGGTGACCCTCGCCGTTGCCGATTCGGTTGAAGAGGCCGTAGCGCGGGCTAAAACCGCCGCCGCTGCGGTCATCGTCGAAGGCTAAAGACAAAAAAACCCGGTCGCGTTGCCGCTGACCGGGTTGTCGACCCTGAGGCGCGGTTTACTTCGCGCCTTCCACCGCTTCACGCGCCAGGGTGGTGATGCGATCGTAGTCGCCGGCCTCCAGCGCGTCGGCTGGCACCAGCCAGGAACCGCCGATGCACAGCACGCTATTCAGCGCCAGGTAGTCACGGTAGTTGGCCGGAGAAATACCGCCGGTCGGGCAGAAACGAATGTGGCCGAACGGACCAGCAATCGCCTGCAGGGCTTTCACGCCGCCGTTGGCTTCCGCCGGGAAGAATTTAAACTCTTTCAGACCATACTGCATACCCAGCATCAGCTCGGAAACCGTGCTGATCCCCGGGATCAGCGGAATGGTGCCGTCTTCGGTCGCCGCTTTCAGCAGGGATTCGGTCAGTCCCGGGCTGATAGCGAACTGCGCGCCAGCTTCCGTTACCGCTTTCAGTTGCTCGACGTTGGTGACCGTGCCCGCGCCGACAATCGCGTCCGGCACTTCTTTAGCAATCGCGCGGATCGCTTCCAGGGCGCACTCGGTGCGCAGGGTGACTTCCAGCACGCGCACGCCGCCCGCGACCAGCGCTTTCGCCATCGGTACCGCATGCTCCAGCTTTTTCACCACGATAACCGGGACAACCGGACCGGAGGTGAGGATTGCTTCTGCTGTTGTTTTCCAGTTTTTCATCAGGATTTTCTCTCGCCAGATCTAGAAATAAAATCGTCTTAAAAAGTGATGCAGGTTGCGCCCTGCTCCGCGCCAGAGAGCTTCTCACGCAGCGCCCCAAACATCTCCCGACCGGTTCCCACGCGCGACGCGCTGAGGTCAGGGATATGCGGCTGACGCGCCGCCAGTTCGGCATCGTCCACCAGCAGCGTCAGTTCCCCCGTCTGCCCGTTCACGCGAATCACATCGCCATCGCGCACTTTCGCCAGCAACCCACCATCATAGGCTTCAGGCGTGACATGTATAGCTGACGGGACTTTACCGGAGGCGCCAGAGAGTCGGCCATCGGTCACCAGCGCTATTTTGAAACGGCGGTCCAATAATACACCAAGTGGCGGCATAAGTTTATGTAATTCTGGCATCCCGTTCGCTTTTGGCCCCTGATGACGGACCACCACCACACAATCTTTATCCAGCAGGCCCGCTTCAAAGGCCGGCAATACGTCGTGTTGGCTCTCGAACACCACCGCCGGCGCTTCGATCACCTGATTCTCCACCGGGACCGCCGAGGTTTTCATTACCGCGCGCCCCAGGTTGCCGCTCAGCACCTTGGTGCCGCCGTGACGGGAGAACGGTTTCTCGAAGGTCGCGATGACCTGATCGTCAAGCGGCGCTGTCGCCCCTTCACGCCAGTCCAGCTCGCCGTTGTTGAGCCACGGCTCCAGGGTATAACGCGACAGACCAAAGCCAGCGACGGTGTGAACATCCTCATGCAGCAGGCCGCCTTTCAGCAGCTCGCGCACCAGTACCGGAACGCCGCCCGCCGCCTGGAAGTGGTTGATATCCGCCGGGCCGTTGGGATAGAGGCGCGCCAGCAGCGGCACCACGTCTGACAGGTCGGAGAAATCGTCCCAGTTAATGATGATCCCCGCCGCGCGGGCCATCGCCACCAGGTGCATGGTATGGTTGGTAGAGCCACCGGTCGCCAGCAGCGCCACGATGCCGTTGACCACCACTTTTTCATCGAACATTTTCCCCAGCGGCATCCACTCGTTGCCATTGCCGGTCATGCGGGTGACCTGGCGTGCGGCAGCGGCGGTCAGCGCGTCCCGCAGCGGGGCATCCGGATGGACGAAGGACGAGCCTGGCAGTTGCATGCCCATAAACTCAACCACCATCTGGTTGGTGTTCGCCGTCCCGTAGAAAGTACAGGTGCCCGGCGCGTGATACGAGGCAGCTTCAGACTCCAGCAGCGCCATACGATCCACTTTACCTTCCGCGTACAGCTGGCGAATGCGGACCTTCTCTTTATTAGCCAGGCCGCTGGCCATTGGACCGGACGGAATAAAGACCGACGGCAGATGGCCGAAAGAGAGTGCCGCCATGGTCAGGCCAGGAACAATTTTATCGCACACCCCGAGGTACAGCGCGCCGTCGAACATGTTATGCGACAGACCGATAGCGGCGGACATGGCGATCACTTCGCGGCTCAGCAATGAGAGCTCCATACCATCCTGCCCCTGGGTTACGCCGTCGCACATTGCCGGCACGCCGCCGGCCACCTGGCCGACCGCATTGGCGCTATGCAGCGCTTTACGGATGATGTCCGGATAGTGTTCGTAGGGCTGGTGAGCGGACAACATATCGTTGTAGGAGGTAATGATGGCGATATTGTTGCGCAACATGCTTTTCAGAGAGGCTTTGTCGTCAGCCTGACAGGCCGCGAAACCGTGAGCCAGATTGCCGCAGGCCAGTTGCGCACGATGCACGGTGTCGGTTTTGGCCTGGTTAATCCTTGCGAGGTAAGCCGCGCGGGTGTCACGCGACCGTTCGATAATGCGATTTGTTACCCGTAACATTGTCGAATTCATAAAGGCTCCTCAAATTTGTATCTGTCCGGCCGCTGCGTGATGACGTATTTTTGTGCTAAAGGCCACCAACACCAGCGCTCAGGGGCAAAATGTCTGAAAGCAGTGTAATAAAAAAAGCCCCGTGGGTGAATCCTCACGGGGCTTAAAAGATTAAAAAGCGTGCGACTTTCTGCGTCAGATCATGTTACCGGTAAAATAACCCTGACGGATTAGGCTGCGAGCTTACTCGAACTCGTTCCATGAGCGGCCGTCACGGGTGATCATCGCCACCGACGCAACCGGTCCCCAGGTCCCTGCCTGATACGGTTTCGGCGCATCGCGGTCGGCAGCCCAGGCTTCGGTGATGGAATCCACCCATTTCCACGCCTCTTCCACTTCATCACGGCGGACGAACAGCGCCTGGATACCGCGCATGGTCTCCAGCAGCAGACGCTCATAAGCATCGGCCAGGTGCGTCTGGTTGAAGGTCTCGGAGTAGCTCAGATCCAGCTTGGTGATCTGCAGATTATGCTTATGGTCGAGGCCCGGCACTTTGTTCAGCACCTGGATATCCACCCCTTCGTCCGGCTGCAGACGAATGGTCAGCTTGTTCTGCGGCAGCTCCTGCCAGGTCTCTTTAAACAGGTTCAGCTCCGGAGTTTTGAAGTAAACCACGACCTCAGAGCATTTGGTCGGTAGACGTTTGCCGGTGCGCAGATAGAACGGTACGCCGGCCCAGCGCCAGTTATCGATATCGACGCGGATAGCCACGAAGGTTTCGGTGTTACTGGTTTTGTTGGCGCCCTCTTCTTCCAGGTAGCCCGGCACTTTTTTGCCCTGGGCAAAGCCGGCGGTGTACTGGCCGCGAACGGTTTTCTCACGCACGTTGGAGCGATCAATGCGGCGCAGGGATTTCAGGACCTTGACCTTTTCATCACGGATGCTGTCGGCGCTGAGATCGGACGGCGGTGACATGGCAATCATGCAGAGGATCTGCAGCAGGTGGTTCTGGATCATGTCGCGCATCTGCCCGGCCTGGTCGAAGTAACCCCAGCGCCCTTCAATACCCACCTCTTCCGCGACGGTGATTTCGACATGGTCGATAGTGCGGCAGTCCCAGTTATTGACGAACAGAGAGTTGGCAAAGCGCAGCGCCAGCAGGTTGAGGACCGTCTCTTTACCGAGGTAGTGGTCGATACGGTAGACCTGGCACTCTTCAAAAAACTCGCCGACCTGGTCGTTGATTTCACGCGAGGTTTCCAGCGAGGTACCCAGCGGTTTTTCCATCACCACGCGCGCAGGCTTGGCATTGAGCTTCGCTTCGCCCAGACCTTTGCAGATCGCGCCAAAGGTGCTCGGCGGCATGGCGAAATAGTTGATGGTGACACGGTTCTGTTGATCCAGCATCTCACCCAGACGCGTGAAGCCGCTGGTGTCATTGACGTCAAGATTACAGAACTCCAGGCGTCCGCTCAGGGAATCCCACAAACCCTCATCAATTTTTTCCTTCATGAAGGTTTCCAGCGCTTCGCGCACGACTTTGGTGTAAGCCGCTTTATCCCAATCGGCACGGCCGACGCCAATGATGCGGGTGTCGGCGTGGATCTGGCCCGCTTTTTCAAGCTGATACAGGGAAGGCAACAATTTACGTCGCGCCAGGTCGCCCTTCGCGCCGAAAATGACCAGGTCGCATGCCTGGGCCGTTTGCGTTACCGCCATGTCATTCTCCTCAGTTGATAGTCTGGTGCTTCTGCCAGGCTATATTTGTAATTTTCTTACACTGCACTGTACTGTGTTTACGTATTTCCCGAAAGCCTTCCCCTTCGTTTGCGGCGGTAAAACCGCACAGGGTGAAAACATTCGGCGATGATTTGGGCATCTGGCTGATATTGTTCGTTGTTTGTACCTGTTTCAGGTCAGTAAAATACGACTCTGATCATGTAATGAAAAAAAACAACATTATTTCACGTCATTCCTCACCGCTTGCGCTTGCGGAGGGGTATATTCTTGCTAAAACGCCCGATGATTTCACCCATTAATGAAATCGTTTCCATTGATGAGCGCCCTGTTACTAATGAACATGCTGGAAAAAATCCAGTCCCGACTGGAACACCTTAGCAAATCTGAACGCAAAGTGGCGGAAGTGATCCTCGCCACCCCCGCGCAGGCCATTCATTCGAGCATCGCCGCCCTCGCCCTTGAGGCCGGGGTGAGCGAACCGACCGTCAATCGCTTCTGCCGCAGTCTCGAAACCCGCGGGTTTCCTGATTTTAAACTGCACCTTGCCCAGAGCCTCGCGCACGGCACGCTCTATGTTAACCGGAATGTTGATGAAGACGACAGCGTTGAGTCATACACGGGAAAAATATTCGAATCGGCCATGGCGAGTTTAGATCAGGTCCACCATTCTCTCGACATGTCGGCGGTGAATCGCGCGGTGGATCTGCTGACTCAGGCCAAAAAAATCGCCTTTTTCGGCCTCGGTTCCTCGGCGGCGGTCGCCCATGATGCGATGAACAAATTTTTCCGCTTTAACGTGCCGGTCATCTATTCCGACGACATTGTCCTGCAACGCATGAGCTGTATGAATTGCGATGACGATGATGTGGTGGTGATTATCTCACATACCGGAAGAACCAAGAGCCTTGTGGAGCTGGCGCAGCTGGCCCGTGAAAACGATGCCATGGTGATCGCCCTCACCTCCGCCGGTACCCCCCTGGCCCGGGAAGCCACGCTCGCCATCACCCTCGATGTGCCGGAAGATACCGACATCTATATGCCGATGGTCTCCCGTCTCGCCCAGCTGACCGTCATCGACGTATTGGCGACGGGGTTTACGCTGCGTCGAGGGGCAAAATTCAGAGATAACTTGAAGAGGGTCAAGGAAGCGCTGAAGGAATCGCGTTTTGATAAAGAACCGTTCGTACCCAGTGATAATCAATAAAAGTTGATAACAAGCAGTACCCCATTACACCTTCGATAACGATCCGGCTGTGCGACGTTGCAGGCTGGCGCTACCGAATCCATGTTCACGCAACACCAAAGTTGTATCAGTCAACGGAGTATTACATGTCCAGAAGGCTTCGCAGAACCAAAATCGTTACTACCTTAGGCCCGGCAACTGACCGCGATAACAACCTGGAAAAAGTTATCGCCGCGGGCGCAAACGTAGTGCGTATGAACTTCTCTCACGGCACCCCGGAAGATCATCAGCTCCGTGCCGACAAAGTGCGTGAGATTGCGGCAAAACTGGGCCGTCACGTGGCCATCCTCGGCGACCTCCAGGGACCAAAAATTCGCGTATCGACCTTCAAAGAAGGCAAAATTTTCCTCAACGTCGGCGATAAATTCCTGCTCGACGCTAACCTTGGTAAAGGTGAAGGCGACAAAGAGAAAGTCGGGATCGACTACAAAGGCCTGCCGGCGGATGTCGTGCCGGGCGATATCCTGCTGCTCGACGATGGTCGCGTGCAGCTGAAAGTCCTCGAAGTTCAGGGAATGAAAGTGTTTACTGAAGTGACCGTCGGCGGTCCGTTGTCTAACAACAAAGGGATCAACAAGCTGGGCGGCGGTCTGTCTGCCGAAGCGCTGACCGACAAAGACAAGGCTGATATCGTCACCGCCGCCAAAATCGGCGTCGACTACCTGGCGGTCTCTTTCCCGCGCTGCGGCGAAGACCTGAACTACGCCCGTCGCCTGGCGCGCGATGCCGGCTGCGATGCGAAAATCGTCGCCAAAGTTGAGCGTGCGGAAGCGGTCTGCGATCAGGATGCGATGGACGACGTGATCCTCGCCTCCGATGTGGTCATGGTTGCGCGCGGCGACCTCGGCGTCGAAATCGGCGATCCAGAGCTGGTGGGTATCCAGAAAGCGCTGATTCGTCGTGCCCGTCAGCTGAACCGTTCCGTCATTACCGCCACCCAGATGATGGAGTCGATGATCACCAACCCGATGCCGACTCGTGCTGAAGTCATGGACGTGGCCAACGCCGTGCTGGATGGTACCGATGCGGTGATGCTCTCTGCGGAAACCGCTGCCGGTCAGTACCCGTCGGAAACCGTGGCCGCGATGGCGCGCGTGTGTCTGGGCGCCGAAAAAATCCCCAGCCTCAACGTCTCCAAACACCGTCTGGACGTCCAGTTTGACAACGTAGAAGAAGCGATTGCTATGTCGGCGATGTATGCCGCCAACCACCTGAAAGGCATCACGGCCATCATCACCATGACCGAATCGGGCCGCACCGCGCTGATGACCTCGCGCATCAGCTCCGGTCTGCCGATTTTCGCCCTTTCCCGCCACGAGCGCACCCTGAACCTGACCGCACTCTACCGCGGGGTGACCCCGGTGTTCTTCGACAGCCAGAATGACGGGGTAGCCGCTGCGCACGATGCCGTCAATCTGCTGCGGGACAAAGGCTACCTGGTCTCTGGTGACCTTGTGGTCGTTACCCAGGGTGACGTGATGAGCACCATCGGCAGCACCAACACCACCCGTATCCTCACCGTCGAGTAAGCCTCGGTGTCGACCTGCCAGCGATGCGCTGGCAGGTTTTTTTTGCCCACTATCTGGCAGATTACACCACCCAGCTCAACAACAGCGTCGCGGCGATCACCGTCGACGCCCCGCCGATCCGCGTCGCAATCTGGGCAAACGGCATCAACCCCATCCTGTTTGACGCCGAGAGGATGGCCACATCTCCGGTTCCTCCAAGGCCGCTATGGCAGCTGGTCACGATAGCGGCTTCCACCGGATACATATTCAGGCGAGTAGCGATAAAGAAACCGCTCAGCGCCATGGCAATAACGATGGAGCCGCAAACCACGACGTAGCCAATGGAGAAGACCGAGACCACGCTCTCCAGCGGCACATACAGCATGCCCAGGCCGATCATCAGCGGCCACACCAGCGCGGCGGAGACAAACTTGTAGCAGCTATGCGCCCCCAGCTCCATCGCCGCCGGGATAACGTTGGTATATTTGCAGAAGACGGCCGCCAGAATCATCAGCACCGGCCCGGGAATATGCACTACCTTCTCCAGCAGACCACCGACGATGAAAAATGCACAAATCATCAGCAACCCGGCGCCCATCAGCTGAAAATCGGTGGGTTGGGTACTCTGATGTTGCGCAAAGACGCTATTATCGTCATGGCTGCGGATCAGCATCCCATTGCCGGAGAGCGCCGGACGACGTGCGCCCATGCGCGCCAGAAAACCAGCGCATATAATGGCGAAAATATTCCCAACCACCGCGGCCGGCGCCAGCTGGGCAACATAGACATCAGGTGTTTGCCCGAGAATGGCCGAATAAGCCAGCGACAAAGGCAGGATCCCTTCGCCGATGCCGCCGCCGATAATCGGCACGATGATAAAAAAGAAGGTGTGGTAAATACTGTAGCCAAATAAGCTGCCCACCAGCAGGCCGGTTAATATTGCCGCCCCGGTCCCGGCCACCAGCGGGACAAACATACGCACCATCCCCTGGATCAGAATAGTGCGGTTCATTCCCAGAATACTCCCGACAACCAGACAGGCGATGACGAAATAGAGGAGATTGGCCTCTTTCATCAGCAAGTGCACAGTATCGAGCGTATGAGCTTCAAACACGCCAAAGTAGACCAATACTGAGGGCATCATCAGACACAATATGGCCGGCCCGCCAATGTCTTTTAGTACTGGCACCATGCGGCCAATCTTAGCCAGCGCGAATCCCAGGGTCATAATGACCGCCAGTCCGCCAATCATATTTTTCGGCAGCAGGCCCGCGCTCGCAGAGAGCGCGACGATCGCAGCGATACCAATAAAGAGCGTTAACGGTACGGCACCAACGTCGATATTGGATAAAAGTCGTGTCGATTGGCCGTTCGGTTGCGTTTTATCTATCGGGTGGTTGAGTGAATTATTTTCCATATTTTTACCTGAATGATAAGGAGGTAGCGTAGGGTAGTAACGCAATATTAAAATTTGCGTAGCAACATAAATGAAATAGCACTAAACACCGGCTCACCAAAATACACTCAAAACGGTAGCACAGGCGTTTAAAACAAAAAATGACAAACGGATTTCTTCTGTTGGCTTTGTGACTAAACTATAAAATTGATTTTAAGTAATTTAATTTATCGTCATAAAGCTAAAGTTTTCATCAATGGTGAAATTTAAATGCCTTAGATACAACCCCATGATTTAACCCTGTTTTCTTTATTTGTAAGTAAAGTATCCGAGACGAAATTATTTAAAGGCAGGCGACTGTGATGACTATCACCTTTTAAATATTACGGGATCGCTAGATTGGCGACACAACAACCCGATAAAATATGTCAGGACATCTTATGCCTTCACTACTCTTACAATCTCTTTTCCCATTGGTATTTATCATGCTGCTGGGATGGCTTAGCGGTAAACTAGGCTATACCCGGCGCGAGGATGCCTCCGTTCTGGCCACGGTGGTGATCCGCTTTGCGCTTCCGTTCCATCTTTTTATCGGCGCGTTAAATACCCATCCCGATAAAATTAAAAACTTCACCTTTATGGCGGTGTTAGTCATTGGCCTAATGGGGTCCTATTTTCTCACGCTGCTGATCTCACGCTATGTTTTCCGTCATGATATTAAAACCAGCGCGATTCAGTCGCTGGTTTGCGCCTTCCCCGATATGGCCTACTTTGGCGCGCCCGTGCTGGCGGTACTGATAGGTCCGGAGGGTTTTCTCGGCGTGCTTATCGGAAACCTGGTGACCAGCGTATTGATGATCCCCCTGACTATTATCCTGATTCGCATGGGAGACAAGCACCGGAGCGCGGATGAACCCCAGCTTCACGCCGGGCAGCTGATCCTGCAAAACCTACTGAAGGCCGTGAGAAACCCCATCGTCTGGATCCCAATTTCCGGCGTATTGCTCAGCCTGGCGGGAGTCCAGCTGCCACCTATGCTCAGTATGCCTATTGAAATGGTGGGTAAAATCGCCGGCGGTCTGTCACTGTTCGCCCTGGGACTGCTGTTTTACGGCGAACGCCCGACGGTCAATATTCAAACCTGTACCAATATCAGTATCAAAAATCTGATCCAACCGGCAATGATGGCCCTGGCCGGACTGGCCTTTGGGCTCAGTCATACCTTAATGCAACAGGTTATTATCATCGGCGCGACGCCTTCCGCCATCGCGGCAGGGATGTTTGCACTGCGCAGCGATACCTATATTGAGCCGGCCTCATCCTCTATTTTGCTGGGTACCGCCATCGGCGTCGTCACCGAAGGCATCATGATTTATCTCATTTCGTAATCACGGAAATAAAACACCAAGACATCAGGCAATGTTTTAATTTGATATTCAGGAGTCATCCAATGTTAGCCACAGAAACCTTATACACTCCCTATAACGGTGCCGTCCTGCTGGAAAATCCGTTATTAAATAAAGGCCTTGCTTTTACCGAAAGTGAACGCACGGCATTTAATCTTCAGGGACTGTTACCCCATAATGTTGAAACCATTGAAGAACAAACCGAGCGCGCATGGGGCCAGTTTTGCCAGTTCAAAAAGAGTATTTCGCGCCATATCTATCTCAGGAATATTCAGGATACTAACGAGACATTATTCTATAACCTGCTGCGTAGTCATATGAAAGAAACGCTGCCGGTGATCTATACCCCGACGGTGGGTGAAGCGTGTGAACATTTCTCAGAAATATATCGCCGGGGACGCGGTTTGTTTATTTCCTGGCCCAACCGTCACCAGATTGACGAAATGCTGCAGGGATTTTCCCGCAATGATACCAAAGTCATTGTGGTGACCGATGGCGAGCGCATTCTGGGGCTGGGCGACCAGGGGATTGGTGGTATGGGGATCCCCATTGGCAAACTCTCGTTATATACCGCCTGCGGGGGCATTCACCCGGCATCCACGCTGCCTATCATGCTAGATGTCGGCACCAACAACCCGCAGCATCTGGAGGATCCGCTGTATATGGGCTGGCGCCATCCGCGCATCAGCGACGAGCAGTACCTGGAGTTTATGGACATGTTTGTCCATGCCATTCAGCAACGTTGGCCGAATGTATTACTTCAGTTTGAAGACTTTGCCCAAAAGAATGCCACGCGACTGCTCAACCGCTATCGTCACCAGCTGTGCTGTTTTAACGATGATATCCAGGGCACCGCCGCCGTGACCTCAGGGACGCTGATCGCCGCCGCGGCCGCGGCCGGGACGCCGATCCGCGACCAGCGGGTAGTTTTCCTTGGCGGCGGTTCGGCCGGATGCGGCATTGCGGAAAAAATCATTGCGCTGATGGTGGATGATGGGCTTTCGCAGGAGGAAGCACGCCGCCGTATCTTTATGGTTGACCGCTTTGGCCTGCTGACGGATGAGATGCCCAATCTGCTCGATTTTCAGCGCGACCTCGTCACGCCGCGAGCCAGTATTGCCCACTGGGATACCGAGTCCGCCCAACTGTCGCTGATGGATGTCGTACGCAACGTCCACCCTACCGTACTGATTGGCGTGTCTGGCCAGCCGGGGTTATTTAGCGAAGAGATAGTGAAGGAGATGCATCGGCACTGCCCGCGTCCGATTATTATGCCGCTCTCTAACCCCACCTCCCGGGCCGAAGCCCAGCCGAAGGATTTGCTGGAGTGGACCCGGGGAAGCGCGCTGATCGCCACCGGCAGCCCGTTCGAACCCGTCTTCTACGACGGCAAAACCTACGATATCGCTCAGTGCAACAACGCCTATATTTTTCCCGGTCTGGGGCTGGGGATCCTCGCCAGTAAAGCGCAGCGCGTCACGGAAGCGATGCTGATCACCTGCAGTAAAACCCTGGCAGCCCACTCGCCTTTGGCGAGCCGTGAAACCGGTGCTTTACTGCCGCCGGTTGAAGAGATCGAAATGATTTCCCGGGCTATTGCCGCAGAGGTCGCTCGCGCCGCGCAGCGGGACGGCGTTGCGCCGCAGATTGACGAGGCACAGCTGGCGGCGAATATCGATAAAACCTTCTGGCGAGCGCGCTACACCGCCTATAAACGATCGTCATTCTGATCGTCATTCCTCAACTCATCTTGCGGGAAGCCGGCTGGCTTCCCGCCACACCGGGGAACCACGCATGTTCAATGTGCTGATCGTCGATGATGATCCCATGGTAGCCGACCTGAACCGGCTGTTTATCAGCCGGGTAGCTGATTTTCACTGCTGCGGGGTGGCGGCGACGATCGGCGACGCCAAAGCGATGCTAAGCCATCTGGCGCAGGTCGATCTACTGCTGCTGGATGTCTATATGCAACAGGAGAATGGCCTGGACCTGCTGCCGGCGCTTCGCGCAGATGGGCGGAATATTGACGTCATCATGATGACGTCTGCCGCCGATACGCTCACGCTACAAACGGCGCTGCACTATGGCGTGGTGGATTACCTGATTAAACCGTTTCAGTTTTCGCGCTTTGAGGAGGCCCTGCAGGCATGGCGCAAAAAGCGTGAGGTGACGCAGGCGAAATCCTGTTATGCCCAAGCGGATATCGACACCCTGCTGCGCCGCGGGATCCCGCAACAGGAAAGCGCCCGCCGCCTGCCGAAAGGGCTGACGCCGCAAACCCTTCGCCTGGTGTGCCAGTGGATTGACGACCATCAGGCGCGCGATTTTTCGACAAACGAGCTGGCGGCGGCGCTGCAGATATCCAGGGTGTCATGCCGTAAATACCTGATTTGGCTGGAGCAGATAAACGTGCTCTTCACGACCAATCACTACGGTATCACTGGCCGCCCGGAGTATCGCTACCGGCTTGTCGTCGAGAACCTGATGTTACTGACGCAATATAGCCAGTGAGCCAGGAACGCCCACTGGCTCTCTTTTAGACTACTTCTTTGGGAACAACTCTTTGCGTTTGTAGGGCTCGATTTCACCCGGCTTGCGCGTTTTCAGCAGCTTCAGGATCCAGGTGTACTGCTCGGTGTGCGGCTTAACAAACACTTCCACTTCTTCGTTCATCCGCCGGGCGATCGTCGTATCGTCTGCGTCCAGCAGGTCGTCCATCGGCGGGCGGACCAGCACCGTCAGGCGATGCGTTTGGCCATCATAGACCGGAAACAGCGGTACGACGCGGGCGCGGCATACCTTCATTAAACGGCCAATCGCGGGCAGCGTCGCCTTGTAGGTGGCAAAGAAATCCACAAATTCACTGTGCTCAGCGCCGTGATCCTGATCGGGCAGATAGTAACCCCAGTAGCCCTGGCGCACCGACTGAATAAACGGTTTGATCCCGTCGTTGCGCGCGTGCATACGCCCGCCAAAACGACGGCGCACGGTATTCCACACGTAATCAAAGACCGGGTTACCCTGGTTGTGGAACATCGCCGCCATCTTCTGCCCACCGGAGGCCATCAGCATCGCCGGGATATCCACGCCCCAGGCATGCGGAACGAGGAAAATCACTTTCTCGTTATTACGCTGCATCTCGTCGATGATCTCTTTCCCCTGCCAGTCGACGCGGGCAAGGATTTTCTGCGGATCGCGCAGGCCCAGCTCGGCCATCATCACCATCGCCTGCGGCGCCGAGGCATACATGGCGTCGATGATCGCTTCCCGTTCGTGCTCGCTTTTTTCCGGAAAACAGTAGAGCAAATTAATCTGCGCCCGGCGCCGCGAGCTTTTCGCCAAACGCCCTACGAAGCGGCCGAGTTTTCCGAGGATCGGATCGCGAAAGGAAGGCGGCGTCAGCGCGATGCCTGCGAAGGCAAAGACGCCCAGCCACGCGCCCCAGTAGCGCGGCAGTAAAAAGGATTTCTCAAACTTAGGGATAAACTCAATATTATTTTTTTTCGTTTCCATGCCCAATCCGCAGGTCGACTGCTTAATCAAGATAATGGGATAGTGTAGCGAGACGTTAGGTAACCTACAAAAGAAAAAGCCGGCGCCCTGGGGCACCGGCTTTCCACTGACCGGTGGTTAGTCAAACCGCAGCTGCGGGACGACCTCTTTGACCTGCGCCAGGTAATCGGTACGGTCGGAACCGCTCAGCCCTTCGGTACGCGGCAGCTTAGCCGTCAGCGGGTTGACCGCCTGCTGGTTGATCCACACTTCATAGTGCAGGTGCGGCCCGGTAGAACGGCCGGTATTCCCCGACAGCGCGATACGATCGCCGCGCTTCACTTTCTGCCCCGGTTTCACCAGCAGCTTACGCAGGTGCATATAGCGGGTGGTATAGGTGCGACCGTGGCGGATAGCAACATAATACCCGGCAGCGCCGCTGCGCTTGGCCACTACCACTTCGCCATCACCCACTGCCAGCACCGGCGTCCCCTGCGGCATCGCGAAATCGACGCCACGATGCGGCGCGACGCGCCCGGTGACCGGATTCAGACGACGCGGGTTAAAGTTAGAGGAAACGCGGAACTGACGCGCCGTCGGGAAGCGCATAAAGCCTTTCGCCAGCCCCGTCCCGTTACGATCGTAGAATTTGCCGTCTTCGGCACGGATAGCATAGTAATCCTTACCGTCGGAGCGCAAACGCACGCCCAGCAGCTGACTTTGCTCGCGCTTGCCGTCGAGCATTTCGCGCGACATCAATACCGAGAACTCGTCGCCTTTTTTCAGCTTACGGAAATCCATCTGCCACTGCATGGCCTTGATCACCGCGCTGATTTCGGTACTGGTCAGGCCGGCATCGCGCGCGCTGGAGACAAAGCTGGCGCCGACGGTGCCCTTCAGCACATTGTTGACCCAGTCGCCTTTCTGCAGCTCGCTGCTCATTTTAAAACCGTTGTCCACACGGGTATAAGTGCGGGTTTCGCGGCGGGACATCTCCCAGGTCAGGCTCTGCAGATCGCCGTCCGCGGTCAGGGTCCAGGAGAGCTGCTGGCCAATCTTCAGATTACGCAGCTCTTTATCGGCGGAGGAAAGCTGGGCGATATCGCCCATATCGATACCGTACTGGTTCAGGATGCTGCTGAGCGTATCGCCAGTCGACACCACATATTCATGACCGCCGGCATCGGTATCGGCCTTCTCGTCGAGTTCATCCTGAGGAATGGCTTCTTCTTCCTGCGGGGCCTGGTCGATCGGCTCGGAGGCTTCCGGCAGCAGGGAACGGATCTCGCTTTTTTCCAGTTCAATGGTTCTGACGATGGGGGCGGATTCCGGGTGGTAAATGTAGGGTCGCCAGACGGCGACCGCTAAGGTAAGAACGCTAAGCGACCCCAACATGACGCGATGAGGTCGTGGCAGATTGTTGAATGCCTGAGTGACAGCGCGGGCTATCTGTTGCACGTATTCACTTCCTCGTTAATCTCCTTTCAGGCAGCTCGAATACTGATTCGCCAGCTGGGTCAGGAATTGCGGGTAACTCGCTTTACCCAACGTAATTCCAGTACCCAGCGGATCCAGGGTTCCCATGCGCACAGACGTGCCCCGGGCAACAGCTTCGATAACCGCTGGCCTGAACTGTGGCTCAGCAAAAACGCACGTGGCCTTCTGCTCAACCAGTTGTGTTCTGATTTCGTGTAAACGCTGCGCACCAGGCTGTATTTCAGGGTTGACGGTAAAGTGCCCCAGCGAGGTCAAACCGTAGTGTTTTTCAAAGTAACCGTAGGCGTCATGAAAAACGAAATAGCCCTTCCCTTTCAGCGGTGCCAGCTCATTGCTAACCTGCTTGTCAGTCGCCGCCAGCGCGGCCTCGAACTGCTGCAGGTTGCTGTCGAGTTTGGCTCGACTCTGCGGCATAAGTTCTAATAATTTATCGTGGATTGCAACCGCCGAAAGCCGCGCTATCTCTGGGGATAACCACAGATGCATATTGTAAATACCGTGATGGTGATCGCCGTCACTTTTTTCTGCTGCGCCGTGGTCATGACCATCATGATCGTCATCGTCATCCGCCCCGGTCATCAGCAGCGGCTTCACCCCTTCCAGCTCCGCGATGGTCACCTTTTTATTCGCCGCAATGCTTTGCGTCGACCTATCCATAAAGGCTTCCATTTCCGGCCCAATCCATACCACTAAGTCTGCGTTCTGTAAGCGTTTTACATCAGAAGGCCGCAGTGAATAGTCATGCTCTGAGGCGCCGTCTGGCAATAGCACCTGAGTATCTGTCACCCCATCGGCGATGGCGGCTGCGATAAAGCCCAGCGGTTTCATGGAAGTCACTACGGCGGCGCTGGCCAGCGGAACCTGCGCGAACAAAAAAACAGCGCCAAGTCCAGCGCAAAGAAGCGTATTTTTATGTAACATAATGCGTCTAGTCATCGAAACGAGTGAATGTGATGTGATATTATAACATTCACTAGCTTGTGCAACCCTAAATTACTATGACAAACCTTGTTACGCTGGAAAATGTGTCGGTGGCCTTTGGCCAACGCCGCGTGCTGTCTGACATTTCGCTGGCACTCACGCCAGGCAAAATATTAACCCTGCTGGGCCCGAACGGCGCCGGTAAATCGACCCTTGTGCGAGTGGTTCTGGGGCTGGTAGCACCAACAGAGGGTGTCATCAAGCGGGATGACCGCCTGCGGATTGGCTACGTGCCGCAGAAGCTGCATCTTGACGCCACGCTGCCGCTGACCGTCAGCCGCTTCCTGCGTTTGCGCCCGGGAACCCGCAAAGACGACATCCTGCCGGCACTGAAACGTGTGCAGGCCGGGCATCTGATCGACGCGCCGATGCAAAAACTCTCCGGCGGCGAAACCCAGCGCGTACTGCTGGCCCGCGCCCTGCTCAACCGCCCACAGCTGCTGGTGCTGGATGAACCGACCCAGGGTGTTGACGTCAATGGCCAGGTGGCGCTTTACGATCTTATCGACCAGCTGCGCCATGAACTGGACTGCGCAGTGCTGATGGTATCGCACGACCTGCATCTGGTGATGGCCAAAACCGACGAAGTCCTGTGCCTGAACCAGCATATCTGCTGCTCCGGCGCGCCGGAGGTGGTCTCCATGCATCCGGAGTTTATCTCCATGTTCGGCCCGCGCGGCGCGGAACAGCTGGGGATTTACCGCCACCACCATAATCACCGCCACGACCTTCAGGGGCGAATTGTACTGCGTCGGGGAAACAGCCGCTAATGATTGAACTTCTGTTACCTGGCTGGCTGGCCGGGATGATGCTGGCCTGCGCCGCCGGTCCGCTGGGCTCCTTTGTGGTCTGGCGCCGCATGTCCTATTTTGGCGATACGCTGGCGCATGCGTCGCTGCTCGGCGTCGCTTTCGGCTTATTACTTAACATCAATCCGTTTTATGCGGTGATCGCCGTGACTTTGCTGCTGGCCGGCGGGCTGGTGTGGCTGGAAAAACGCCCCCATCTGGCGATCGATACCCTGCTGGGCATCATGGCGCACAGCGCACTGTCGCTGGGGCTGGTGGTGGTCAGTCTGATGTCTAACGTCCGCGTCGATCTGATGGCGTACCTGTTCGGCGATCTGCTGGCAGTGACGCCGCAGGATTTGATTGCCATCGCCATTGGCGTAGTGATTGTGATTGGTATCCTGCTCTGGCAGTGGCGACCGCTGCTGGCGATGACCATCAGTCCGGATCTGGCGTTTGTCGATGGCGTGAAGCTGCAGCGCGTGAAGTTGCTGTTGATGCTGGTCACCGCTCTGACTATCGGCGTGGCGATGAAGTTCGTCGGCGCGCTGATCATCACTTCCCTGCTGATTATCCCGGCCGCCACCGCCCGCCGTTTTGCCCGCACGCCGGAGCAGATGGCCGCCGTGGCAGTGGGCGTGGGAATGCTGGCCGTTACCGGCGGGTTAACCTTCTCGGCCTTCTACGACACCCCGGCCGGGCCGTCGGTGGTGCTGTGCGCCGCCGTGCTGTTTATTCTCAGCATGACAAAAAAAGCCGCCAGCTGAAAATGAAAAAGCCCGGTCGCGCTGCTGACCGGGCCTCATAATGAACGACACATCCGTCGCGAACTAGGGCATTTCCGGCGGCGTGATCCCGAAATGATTCCAGGCGCGCACCGTCGCCATTCTTCCCCGTGGCGTACGCTGCAGAAAACCCTGCTGAATTAAGTAGGGCTCCAGCACATCTTCAATGGTTTCCCGCTCTTCGCCGATCGCGGCGGCGAGGTTATCCAGCCCCACCGGCCCACCAAAGAATTTATCTATCACCGCCAGCAGTAGTTTACGGTCCATATAGTCGAACCCTTCCGCATCGACATTCAGCATATCCAGCGCCTGGGCAGCAATGTCGGCAGAGATGCTGCCGTCGTGGCGCACTTCCGCGAAGTCGCGCACCCGGCGCAGCAGACGGTTGGCAATACGCGGCGTGCCGCGTGAACGACGGGCCACTTCCAGCGCGCCTTCGTCGCTCATCTCCAGCCCCATATGGCGGGCGCTGCGGCTGACGATATGCTGCAGATCGGGTATCTGATAGAACTCCAGGCGCTGCACGATGCCAAAGCGGTCGCGCAGCGGCGAGGTCAATGAACCGGCCCGGGTGGTGGCGCCAATCAGGGTAAACGGCGGCAGATCGATTTTGATGGAGCGCGCCGCCGGACCTTCGCCAATCATAATATCCAGCTGATAGTCTTCCATCGCCGGGTAAAGCACCTCTTCCACCACCGGCGAGAGGCGATGGATCTCATCGATAAACAGCACGTCGTGCGGTTCGAGGTTGGTGAGCATCGCGGCGAGATCGCCCGCTTTCTCCAGCACCGGGCCGGAGGTGGTGCGCAGATTCACCCCCATCTCATTGGCGACAATGTTCGCCAGGGTGGTTTTCCCCAACCCAGGCGGGCCAAAAATCAGCAGGTGATCGAGGGCGTCGCCGCGCAGTTTCGCCGCCTGGATAAAGATCTCCATCTGGGAGCGCACCTGCGGCTGGCCGACATACTCTGCCAGCAATTTTGGGCGGATGGCGCGGTCAACGGCCTCTTCTGCGCCGCTGCTGTCTGCCGATACCAGCCGGTCTGCTTCAATCATCCCTTACCTCACAACGCGGCGCGCAGCGCTTCGCGGATTAGCGTTTCACTGTTGGCGTCCGGACGGGCAATCTTGCTTACCATCCGGCTGGCCTCCTGCGGTTTATAGCCCAGCGCGACCAGCGCGGCAACCGCTTCCTGTTCGGCATCATCTGCCGTCGGGCCTGCCGGCGAGGTCAGCACCAGATCGGCCGCCGGAGTGAACAGGTCGCCGTGCAGCCCTTTGAAGCGGTCTTTCATCTCGACGATCAGGCGTTCTGCGGTTTTTTTGCCAATCCCCGGCAGCTTCACCAGCGAGGCGACTTCTTCCCGCTCAACGGCATTGACGAACTGCTGCGCCGACATGCCGGAGAGGATCGCCAGCGCCAGCTTTGGCCCCACACCGTTGGTTTTAATCAGCTCTTTAAACAGCGTACGTTCCTGTTTGTTGTTAAAACCATACAGCAGCTGGGCATCTTCACGCACCACAAAGTGGGTAAAGACTATCGCCTCCTGACCGGCCTCCGGCAGCTCATAGAAGCAGGTCATTGGCATATGCACTTCATAGCCGACGCCCGCCGTTTCCAGCAACACCAGCGGGGGTTGTTTTTCGAGAATGATGCCTCTGAGTCTGCCTATCACGTGGGGCTCCTGCGTTATGGTCTAAGTATCTGGCGGTATCATAAAAAAAGGCTGGATAGATATCCAGCCTGATTTGCGATTATCGTAAGCGCCCTCGCGCCAGATTGAGCCGGGTCTCGCTGACCTGAGCAACATTCTGGCTGATATGGCAATGGGTGATGGCAATCGCCAGCGCATCCGCCGCATCCGCTTGCGGATTGGCAGGCAGTTTGAGCAAGGTGCGCACCATGTGCTGAACCTGGCTCTTTTCGGCGCTGCCGATCCCGACAACGGTCTGCTTGACCTGACGGGCGGCGTATTCAAACACCGGCAGCGACTGATTGGTCGCTGCAACGATCGCCACTCCCCGCGCCTGCCCAAGCTTTAACGCCGAATCGGCGTTCTTCGCCATAAAGACCTGCTCAATGGCGAAATAGTCGGGCTGAAACTGGGTGATGATTTCCGTCACCCCGGCGTAGATCAGCTTCAGCCGCGACGGCAGATCGTCCACTTTGGTGCGGATGCATCCGCTGCCAAGGTAGCTCAACTGCCGTCCAACCTGGCGGATCACGCCATAACCGGTGACGCGCGACCCCGGGTCAATGCCGAGAATAATAGCCATCACGCGCCTCCGGTTAACCGTGGATGCGACTGCATCACAGGGTGGCCGCGACCTCGTCGGAGATCTCGCCGTTATGGTACACTTCCTGCACGTCGTCGCAGTCTTCCAGCATATCGATCAGACGCAGCAGCTTCGGCGCCGTCTCGGCATCCATATCCGCTTTGGTGGACGGGATCATCGAGACTTCGGCAGCGTCGGCTTTCAGGCCAGCGGCTTCCAGCGCGTCGCGCACGGCACCCATCTCTTCCCACGCGGTGTAGACGTCGATGGCGCCGTCGTCATAGGTCACCACGTCTTCTGCGCCAGCTTCCAGCGCCGCTTCCATAATGGTGTCTTCATCGCCTTTCTCGAAGGAGATGACGCCTTTCTTGCTGAACAGGTAGGACACGGAGCCGTCGGTACCGAGGTTACCACCGGTTTTGGTGAAAGCGTGACGCACTTCCGCAACGGTACGGTTACGGTTGTCGGACAGACATTCCACCATTACCGCGGTACCGCCAGGGCCATAGCCTTCGTAAATGATGGTTTCCATGTTCGCGTCTTCATCACCGCCGACGCCGCGCGCGATGGCGCGGTTCAGGGTGTCGCGCGTCATGTTGTTAGACAGCGCTTTATCAACGGCCGCACGCAGGCGCGGGTTGGAAGCCGGATCGCCGCCGCCCAGACGCGCCGCAGTCACCAGCTCGCGAATGATTTTCGTAAAGATTTTACCGCGTTTAGCATCCTGTGCCGCTTTGCGGTGTTTGGTGTTGGCCCATTTACTATGACCTGCCATAAAAAATTCTCCAAAAAGCGCGCCCTTTCAGGCGGCGTTAATTACAAATTCTTCAATCGCCTGCCGGTTGCTCCACGACTTGGTCAGCGCAGCGGCTTCCGTCGCGCTGACCCAGCGGTAGGCCAGATGTTCGGTGAAGGTAATCTCCCGCTCATGAGGCAGCGCAAGACAGAACCAGAATTCTGTATTGCGCTCTACACCCGGCGCATAGCGATGACGCAAATGAGAAAATATCTCGAACTCCACCGTGCGCTGACAGTCAATTAAGGTCAGTTGCTCGCAGGCAACATCAATGGCGACCTCTTCCTTTACTTCACGCGCGGCGGCCTGCAGCGCGGTCTCTCCTGCTTCCAGGCTGCCGGTCACCGACTGCCAGAACGCGGGATCGTCGCGCCGCTGTAACATCAGCACCCGTTTCGTATCTTCGGCGTAAATCACCACCAGCACCGAAACGGGCAGCTTAAATGACATATTACTTGTTCTCCAGAGACGCTTTCGCCTCTTTCTCCACAACCTGAATACCCAGTTCACCGAGCGCAGCCGGATTGGCGAAGCTTGGCGCTTCGGTCATCAGACAGGCCGCGGCGGTGGTTTTCGGGAAGGCGATAACGTCGCGGATGTTATCGGTACCGGTCAGCAGCATGGTCAGACGGTCAAGACCGAACGCCAGACCCGCGTGCGGCGGCGTACCGTATTTCAGCGCATCCAGCAGGAAGCCGAATTTTTCACGCTGCTCTTGTTCATTAATGCCCAGAATACCAAATACGGTCTGCTGCATGTCGCCACGGTGAATACGAACAGAACCGCCGCCGACTTCATAACCGTTAATGACCATATCATAGGCGTTCGCTACGGCCTCTTCCGGCGCAGCTTTCAGCTCGTTCGCGGTCATATCTTTTGGCGAAGTGAACGGATGGTGCATCGCCGTCAGGCCGCCTTCGCCGTCGTCTTCGAACATCGGGAAGTCGATCACCCACAGCGGCGCCCATTTGCTCTCGTCAGTCAGGCTCAGGTCTTTACCGAGCTTCAGACGCAGCGCGCCCAGCGCGTCCGCCACCACTTTCTTGTTGTCGGCGCCGAAGAAGATCATATCGCCGTCCTGCGCGCCGGTGCGTTCGAGGATCGCTTCCACGATCTCAGCGGTCAGGAATTTCGCCACCGGGCTGTTGATCCCGTCCATGCCTTTCGCACGCTCGGTCACTTTAATATAGGCCAGTCCCTTCGCGCCGTAGATCTTCACAAAGTTGCCGTATTCGTCAATCAGCTTGCGGGTCAGAGAGGCACCGCCCGGGACGCGCAGCGCCGCCACGCGCCCTTTCGGATCGTTGGCCGGGCCGGCAAAGACCGCGAATTCCACGGACTTCAGCAGGTCGGCGACGTCCACCAGCTCCATCGGGTTACGCAGATCCGGTTTATCGGAGCCATAACGACGTTCGGCTTCGGCGAAGGTCATGATCGGGAAATCACCCAGGTCGACGCCTTTAATTTCCAGCCACAGCTGACGCACCATTGCTTCCATGATCTCACGCACCTGCGGCGCGGTCATAAAGGAGGTTTCCACATCGATCTGGGTAAATTCAGGCTGACGGTCGGCACGCAGGTCTTCATCGCGGAAACATTTAACGATCTGATAATAGCGATCGAACCCGGACATCATCAGCAGCTGTTTGAACAGCTGCGGAGACTGCGGCAGCGCGTAGAATTTGCCTTTATGCACGCGGGAAGGCACGAGGTAATCGCGAGCGCCTTCCGGGGTGGCTTTGGTCAGCATCGGAGTTTCGATGTCGAGGAAGCCATGGTCGTCCATAAAGCGGCGCACAAAGCTGGTGATTTTCGCGCGGGTTTTCAGACGCTGCGCCATTTCCGGACGACGCAGGTCGAGGTAGCGGTATTTCAGACGCGCTTCTTCGGTGTTGACGTGATTGGAGTCCAGCGGCAGCGATTCTGAGCGGTTAATGATCGTCAGATCGGAGGCCAGCACTTCGATGGCGCCGGTGGCCATGTCCGCGTTGATGTTTTTCTCTTCACGCGCGCGGACGGTGCCAGTGACCTGAATGCAGAACTCATTACGCAGTTCAGAGGCTAATTTCAACGCATCCGCACGATCCGGGTCGAAAAACACCTGAACGATGCCTTCGCGGTCGCGCATATCGATAAAAATGAGGCTACCGAGATCGCGACGGCGGTTGACCCAACCACACAGAGTCACCTGCTGCCCAACGTGGGACTGTCGAAGCTGTCCGCAATATTCTGTACGCATGAGATATCCCTTAACTTAGCCGTCGGCGGATTGTCGTCTGCCCTGCAGGCGACGAGGTCGCAGCTTTAGCTGATGTCACAACTGAATGAAAAAAGGCGGCTATTATACTGGAAATTCTGTCGTTCGATAAGTCCGACGCACGATGTACGCTGCTTTGCTGCGCGCTTAACGTCTACACTCACATAAATTAACAATATTTGTTACCCTTTTGCTGAAGCCGCGCAGGTATTGTAGCCGCCTGACAACAGAAGAAGATACGGGGATACCATGTTAGAACTCAATGCAAAAAAAACGGCGCTGGTGGTGATCGATCTGCAGGAAGGCATTCTGCCTTTCGCCGGCGGACCACATCGGGCTGACGAGGTGGTGGCGCGCGCCGCTCGCCTGGCAGACAAGTGTCGACAACAGGGTTCACCGGTCATCATGGTCCGCGTCGGCTGGTCGCCCGATTTCGCCGAAGCGCTGAAACAGCCTGTCGACGCTCAGGCCGGGGCGCATACGCTGCCTGAAAACTGGTGGACCTACCCGGCCACGCTGGGTAAGCAGGAGAGCGATATCGAAGTGACCAAACGCCAGTGGGGCGCGTTCTATGGCACCGACCTTGAGCTTCAGCTGCGCCGCCGCGGTATCGACACCATTATTCTCTGCGGTATCTCCACCAACATCGGCGTCGAATCCACCGCCCGCAACGCCTGGGAGCTGGGTTTTAACCTGGTCATCGCCGAAGATGCCTGCAGCGCCGCCTCCGCCGAGCAGCATCAGGGCAGCATGACGCATATTTTCCCGCGCATCGGTCGGGTGCGCAGCACCGAGGAGATCCTCGCCGCGCTATGATTTATATTGGGCTTCCCCAGTGGTCGCACCCGAAATGGGTGCGCCTTGGCATCACCAGCCTTGAAGAGTACGCCCGCCACTTTAACTGCGTGGAGGGCAACACTACCCTGTATGCGCTGCCGAAGCCGGAGATAGTCACCCGCTGGTATGAACAAACCCATGATGACTTCCGCTTCTGCTTTAAATTCCCGGCCACCATCTCGCACCAGGCCGCCCTGCGTCATTGCGACGATTTAAGCAGTGAATTTTTTGCCCGCCTGGCGCCGCTGGCCTCGCGCATCGGCCAGTACTGGCTGCAGCTGCCGGCGACCTTCGGTCCTCGCGATCTCCCCGCGCTATGGCAATTTCTCGACGGGCTGCCGAAGGATTTCACCTACGGCGTCGAGGTTCGTCACCCCGAATTCTTCGCCAAAGGCGAAGCGGAACAGCAGCTCAACCGCGGGCTGCACGAGCGCAACGTTAACCGTGTGATCCTCGACAGCCGCCCGGTCCACAGCGCTGCGGCCACCAGTCCGGCGATGATCGACGCGCAGAAAAAGAAACCCAAAGTGCCGGTACATGCGGTGATGACCGCCCGGCAGCCGATGGTGCGCTTTATCGGCGGTGACGATATGGCCCACAACCGGGAACTGTTTCGCGTCTGGCTGCAGACCCTGCCGAAGTGGCATCAGTCTGGCACCCCGTGGCTGTTCCTGCATACCCCAGACATTGCTTACGCGCCGACGCTGGTCGATACGCTGTGGAGCGATCTGCGCACCGCCCTGCCGGCGGCAGGAAATGCGCCGTCGATTCCGCAGCAATCCTCCCTTTTCTGATATCCTGCTATCATAATCGGAGCCATCTGCCAGAGTTAAAGGGAGTTTTCGTATGGTCAGCGCGCTGTATGCCGTTTTAGGTGCGTTATTGTTAGTGAAGTTCTCGTTCGACGTGGTGCGGTTACGCACCCAATACCATGTAGGCTACGGTGACGGCGGCTTTAGCGAGCTACAGGTCGCCATCCGCGTTCACGGTAATGCCGTCGAATATGTGCCGATTGGCCTCATTTTGCTGTTATTTATGGAGATGAACGGCGCCCAGACCTGGATGGTGCACGTTTGCGGCATTTTATTGATTGTCGGGCGACTGATGCACTCCTGGGGTTTTCATCACCGCGTCTACCACTGGCGCCGCTCCGGCATGAGCGCCACCTGGTGCGCCTTGTTGCTGATGGTGCTGGCCAACCTCTGGTATATGCCCTGGGAGTTGGTTTTCTCCCTCCGTTAGCGCACAATACGCCGTTTTCGTTTTTTCGGGTTTAACGTTATGTCTCACCGCGATACGCTTTTTTCCGCGCCGATTGCCAGCCTCGGCGACTGGACCTTTGATGAACGGGTTGCTGAAGTCTTCCCGGATATGATCCAGCGCTCTGTGCCCGGCTATTCCAATATCATCTCGATGATCGGCATGCTGGCCGAGCGCTTCGTTCAGCCCAACACCCAGGTTTACGATCTTGGCTGTTCGCTGGGCGCCGCCACCCTCTCTGTGCGCCGCAATATTAGTCATCCGGGCTGTCGCATTATCGCCATCGACAACTCTCCCGCGATGGTAGAGCGCTGCCGTCGCCATATTGACGCCTATAAAGCGCCGACGCCGGTCGAGGTCATTGAAGGGGATATCCGCGATGTGGCCATTGAAAACGCCTCGCTGGTGATCCTGAACTTTACCATTCAGTTCCTTGAGCCGGGCGATCGCCAGGCGATCCTCAATAAAGTCTATCAGGGGCTTAATCCGGGCGGCGCGCTGGTGCTCTCGGAGAAATTCAGCTTCGAAGACGCCCACGTCGGCGAGCTGCTGTTCAATATGCATCATGATTTTAAACGCGCGAACGGCTACAGCGAGCTGGAGATCAGCCAGAAACGCAGCATGCTGGAAAATGTGATGCTGACGGACTCCGTGGAAACCCATAAAGCCCGCCTGCGTCAGGCTGGGTTTGAACATGCCGAACTGTGGTTCCAGTGCTTTAACTTTGGCTCGCTGGTGGCAGTAAAATCCGGGGAGCAGGCATGATCGACTTCAGTAATTTCTATCAGCTGATCGCCAAAAGCCCGCTATCTCACTGGCTGGAAACCTTGCCAGCTCAGGTAGCCGCCTGGCAGCGCGAGGCCCTGCACGGCAAGTTTCGCGAATGGGAGCGCGCCGTTGAGTTTCTTCCGGAATTAACGCCGTGGCGTCTGGATCTCCTGCACAGCGTCACCGCCGAGAGCGAAACGCCGCTCAGCGAAGGTCATCAGCTGCGGGTAGAAAACCTGCTTAAAAACCTGATGCCGTGGCGCAAAGGGCCTTATTCGCTGTACGGCATTAATATCGATACCGAATGGCGTTCCGACTGGAAATGGGAGCGCGTCCTGCCGCACCTGTCCGATCTTACCGGGCGGACTATCCTCGACGTGGGCTGCGGCAGCGGCTATCACATGTGGCGAATGATCGGCGCCGGCGCGCATCTGGCGGTCGGCATCGATCCCACCCAGCTGTTCCTGTGCCAGTTTGAAGCGGTGCGTAAGCTGCTCGGCAACGACCAGCGGGCGCATCTCCTGCCGCTGGGCATCGAGCAGCTGCCGGCGCTGGAGGCCTTCGACACCGTGTTCTCGATGGGCGTGCTCTACCATCGCCGCTCGCCGCTGGACCATCTGTGGCAGCTGAAAGATCAGCTGGCGCCGGGAGGCGAGCTGGTGCTGGAGACGCTGGTGGTCGAAGGGGATGAAAATACGGTGCTGGTTCCGGGCGACCGCTATGCGCAGATGCGCAACGTCTATTTTATTCCCTCGGCGGCGGCCCTGAAAATGTGGCTGGAGAAGTGTGGGTTTATCGATGTGCGCATCGTCGATGCCTGCGTCACCTCGACCGATGAGCAGCGGCGCACCGAATGGATGACCAGTGAATCGCTGGCCGATTTCCTCGACCCGCAGGATCAGCGCAAAACCGTGGAGGGGTATCCGGCTCCGCTGCGCGCGGTGATTATCGCCACCAAACCGGAAACGCAGCAGTCGCTGGCAAAAAAAGCGAGATAAAAAAAGGCCCCTGTTTAATGGGCAGGGGCCTGGTACGGGCAATCATCATATTGGGCGACATGATGTGCAGCAAAAAACCATTTAACTTCTCCAGGCGGAGATAATCCCTTTCATCTCCGCCACCGCTTCGCCATTGACGGCGTAGCGCCTGTATTCGTCCGCATCGGGATCGGCTGACATCGAAACGCCTGGATGACGAAAGCGCATCTCCGATGGCAACCACTGGCCTGCAGAGCTATGAACCTCTTTCACCCCCGCCTGCAGCAACAGCGGCAAGTTCGCGGCGCGCACTCCCGCACCGGCCATAATGATTGGAGTATCCCCTGCGGCAATAAGTTCCGTAATTAATGAAATACCTTTCTCCGCCGAGGATTGCTGACCGGAAGTCAGGATACGTTTAACCCCCAGCTCACCCAGCGTCTTCCAGGCCTGACGCGGGTCGGCACACAGATCGAACGCGCGATGAAAGGTCACCGCCAGCGGCCCGGCCGCGGCCATTATTTTTTTCATCCGCGGGATATCGACCTGGCCATCGGCATTCAGTACGCCGGTCACCACCCCGGGAAAGCCGAGCTCCCGCACCATGCAGATATCGCTAAGCATCGCGGCGAACTCCTCTTCGGTGTAGCAGAAATCGCCGCCGCGCGGGCGAACGATCGGATGCACCGGGAGGGTAATCGCCTCGCGGACCGAGACCAGCACCCCATAAGAGGGTGTTAATCCCCCTTCCTGCGGCGCGGCGCAGAGTTCAATACGATCGGCGCCGCAGCGCTCAGCCTCCCGAGCGCACGCCATGCTGTAGCAACACACTTCCAGTACCGCCATTCCTCTCTCCCTGATCCAGACAACCTTTGCAGCATGTCATGATTTCACGCGGCAGACGCCGCGCGGCTTCACACTGTTACGTATCAGCTTGCTCGCTGGCGACGATTTGTTCAATCGACCACGGATGAAATTTCACCGTCACGCTGCCGTCGGTCACCGCCAGGGTGGGATTCGGCAGACGCTCATGCTGCCCTTTCGGCGAGCTGGTTTTGACGACGATCCCCGGCTGGCTGAGTCCATCATCGGCCAGCAGCGCCAGCGCGCGGGCATTTAAGGTTGCCGGATCGCCAGGCAGGACAATTTCAATATGCTCCCATCCTTCATGGGGATAACGCTTTTCACCCGGCCACGGCAGCTCAATGATATGGAAGCGCCAGTGCGCCACGCAGACCGGCTCCGCCAGCTTGAACAGGCAAATGGGCCGGCCGTTGATCATATTCTCCGACAGCAGGGTTCCGCACTGTTCCAGACCGCGGCGCCAGCGTTCCGCAGTGGTATTCTGATGACAGCGCAGGGAGATATGGTCGGCGTCGAGCCCGGCGATCTCCAGTCCCAGTCGCGCAGTGAAGCGCTGAAGCGCATCGGAAAATCGCGGGAGATCCGCCGTAATATCGGCCAGTTGTTCAATTTGCTGCCAGTTTGCCATGGGTTTGCTCGTCAATGATGCTCGTCAGTAATGAAAAGGTAATTTACCGTGTTTCGGTCTGCGGACCAACCGCCGCCCTGCTGATGGGCAACTGAACGGCGATGGATTGCGCACGCCGCCGCGCCGCGCGCAATGCTGACGGACGGGGACAAATGCAGTATACTCCCGCCCTAATTTGTCCACATTATGGCGCTGCCTCCCTCGGGGGCAGGCGCATTACACGTAAGGTATTCCGGTGAATATTCAGGCTCTTCTCTCAGAAAAAGTCAGCCAGGCCCTGATCGCGGCAGGCGCGCCTGCCGATTGCGAACCTCAGGTCCGCCAGTCAGCAAAAGTTCAGTTCGGTGACTATCAGGCCAACGGCGTGATGGCTGTCGCCAAAAAACTGGGCATGGCGCCGCGACAACTTGCAGAGCAGGTACTGTCTCATCTTGACCTCAACGGCATTGCCAACAAGGTTGAAATCGCCGGGCCGGGCTTTATCAATATTTTCCTCGATCCTGCTTTTCTGGCGGACAACGTCAACCGCGCGCTGCAGTCTGAGCGCCTGGGCGTCACGAAACCGCAGGCGCAGACTATCGTCGTCGACTACTCGGCACCCAACGTAGCGAAAGAGATGCACGTTGGCCATCTGCGTTCGACCATCATTGGCGATGCTTCAGTCCGTACCCTGGAGTTCCTGGGTCATAAGGTGATCCGCGCCAACCACGTCGGCGACTGGGGCACCCAGTTCGGTATGCTGATCGCGTATCTGGAAAAACAGCAGCAGGAAAACGCCGGTGAGATGGCCCTGGCCGACCTCGAAGGTTTCTATCGCGAAGCGAAAAAGCACTACGATGAAGACGAAGCCTTTGCCGAGCGCGCACGTAGCTACGTGGTTAAACTGCAGGGCGGCGATCAGTACTTCCTGCAGATGTGGCGTAAGCTGGTCGACATCACCATGTCGCAAAACCAGATCACCTACGATCGCCTGAATGTGACGCTGACCCGCGATGACGTAATGGGTGAGAGCCTGTACAACCCGATGCTGCCGGGGATCGTCGCCGATCTGAAAGCCAAAGGGCTGGCCGTCGAGAGCGAAGGCGCCACCGTGGTGTTCCTTGATGAGTACAAAAACAAGGAAGGCGAACCGATGGGCGTCATCATCCAGAAAAAGGATGGCGGCTACCTTTACACCACCACCGATATCGCCTGCGCAAAGTATCGCTATGAAACGCTGCACGCCGACCGCGTGCTCTATTACATCGACTCTCGTCAGCACCAGCACCTGATGCAGGCGTGGACCATCGTGCGTAAAGCAGGCTACGTGCCGGACTCTGTGCCGCTGGAGCACCATATGTTCGGTATGATGCTGGGGAAAGACGGCAAGCCGTTTAAAACCCGCGCCGGCGGTACCGTGAAGCTGGCCGATCTGCTGGACGAAGCGCTGGAGCGCGCCCGTCGCCTGGTAGCGGAGAAAAACCCGGACATGTCGGCTGACGAGCTGGAAAATCTGGCGAAAGTGGTCGGTATCGGCGCGGTGAAATATGCCGATCTGTCGAAAAACCGCACCACCGATTACGTTTTTGACTGGGATAATATGCTGGCGTTCGAAGGCAACACCGCGCCGTATATGCAGTATGCCTATACCCGCGTGCTCTCCGTGTTCCGCAAAGCCGGCATCGACGAAAACGCGATGATCGATGCGCCGGTGGTCATCGCCGAAGATCGCGAAGCCCAGCTGGCCGCGCGCCTGTTGCAGTTTGAAGAGACCCTCTCCGTGGTCGCTCGCGAAGGGACGCCGCACGTGATGTGCGCCTACCTGTACGATCTGGCGGGGCTATTCTCCGGCTTCTACGAGCATTGCCCGATCCTCAGCGCGGAAAGCGAAGAGACCCGCAACAGCCGCCTGAAGCTGGCGCTGCTGACGGCGAAAACCCTCAAGCTGGGTCTCGATACCCTGGGTATCGAAACCGTAGAGCGTATGTAACAAACAACCCGGCGAAAGCCGGGTTAGTTTTATTCAGCGCCCCGTCAGCGGGGCCCCCTGCTCAGAAATACTTGCGCAGATACTCCGTCAGACAAAGGATCGCCATCGCCTGGCCATAGGGCATCGAGGTAAGCGGGATCTGGCGATAAAAATCAAGGTCTGCCCCCATTCCGGTGCCAAACGAGGTCTGCAGCAGCTCCCCCTGCGGCGAAATATTCTGCACAATCCCGCGAATTGCTTTTTCAGCCACCCCGGCATAGTGCTGCCCGACGTAACGCTTGCGCACCGCTTTGAGAATGCCGTAGGCAAAGCCGGCGGTCGCGGAGGCCTCAAGATAAGAGTGCGGATCGTCCAGCAGGGTATGCCACAGGCCGCTGTCGTCCTGGCATTTTGCTAAGGCGGCAATCTGTGCGTCGAGTACCGTCATCAGATAACGCCGTACCGCGTTCCCCTCGGGGAGATCCACCAGCTCCAGAAAATCCGGGATCACCATGGTGAGCCAGCTGTTGCCCCGCGCCCAGCGCGCCCGGGCAAAGTTGTGCCGTCCCTCATAGTTCCAGCCGTGAAACCACAGCCCGGTCTCCCGGTCCATCAGGTTCTGCACATGGAGCAGGAACTGGTAGGTCGCCTCCTCCACATACTGTGGGCGGTGAAGCAGCTTGCCAATTTTGGCTAACGGCAGCACGGTCATCATCAGCGTGTCATCCCACATTTGCTGATGGTTCTCCTCCGCCAGGGTCATGTGCTGCATGCCGCCCTGCTCGGTGCGCGGCATCTCATGCATCGCCCACTCCGCCCAGCTCTCCAGCCACGGCAGATACGCCATCCGGCCGGTCTCTTCAAAGCGGTATGCCAGGGTCAGGAACGGGGCCATCGTATTGACGTTTTTGGTCGTTGCCCCCTCGGCGAAGCGGTCGGCAAACCAGCGGTCGATGATATCGCGCATCTCGATATCGCCGGTTTGCTGATAATACTGATAGATGCCGTACAGCCCAACGCCGTGGGTCCACTCCCAGCCGGCCCAGCCTTTGGTATCGATCACGCGCCCGTCATCGAGGCGCAGTAAAAATTGCCCGCTCTCATCCTTAATGTTCACCAGGTTTTGCGTCACGTTGCGGATCAGTGCCTGCAGTTCGCTGCGGGCGATAAAACGCTCAGGCTGACACAGTAATGGGCTATGTTTGACTGGCCAAACTTTCATGTTGTTAACCTCGGGTGTATGTCGAATTCAAAGCGCCGCCCTGGGTGAGCCCCGGGGCAGCAGGTTTATGACGATTCAGATAGCCAATATTGTTATTGCCCCACAGGCAGTCGTAAGGCATCCCCGCCAGCATCTCGACCACCGCGCGGTGTTCTGCAATGGTCTGTTCCGGCTGGGCACAGCCGAGATCGCGCATTCTGAGGGTTTCACTGCGCAGGATGCTGTGGGTGTGCAGGTTGAGCTTGAAGCGTAGCGAGACGAGGAAGCCGCAGGCTAACACCACCAGGGTGCCGACGCTGAGGATCAGTAAAATGGTATGGCTCACGCCTGGCGGTTGTATTTTTTGCCCGGAGACAAACCCTGACAGCTGCATGATGATACCCACCAGCATGACCGCCCCCGCCTGCGAGGCTTTGCGGGTCAGCGTCATGATGCCGGCAAAAATTCCTTCGCGGCGCTGGCCGGTGATCGCCTCGTCGACGTCGGCAATATAGGTGTAGGTATTCCACGGTACGTAGTTAATCCCGCCGCGTCCCAGTCCGGCGACAGCAGAGATGAGCAGCAGTAAGGAATAGACGTCGCTCAGTCCGGCGTAATAGAGCAGCGCATACGAGAGCGAGCTCAGGCCAAACAGGACCACCACCATGCGGTAGGACGGCGCGGGGCCAAAGCGAATGCACAACGGGATCATGGCGATCACCGCAATAAACTGGAAGATGGCCATCGTCCCGAGCAGATTCGAGGCGACAGAGGCTTCCTGCATCAGGACAAAGACCACGTAGTAGGTAAACACGGCATTGAAGACGTCCTGGGCGATATAGCCCCCCAGATACATGCCGAGGTGCTGGCGGAAAATTTTTATCCGCAGCGTGGAGCTTAGCTCAATCACCAGGCGATTGAGGCTCTGAGCGAGGGTTAAGTTTTGTTTTTCCGCTTCCGCCCGCAGCGCCGCCTCTGACCACGCCTCACGCGGCCGTTCCCACGTGAAGCACCAGACGAAGGTCAGCATCACCGCGCACAGGACCGAGAACACCAGACTGGCATAAAAGAATGAGCTGGCATTGTCTTTCCCGAGCCAGGTGAGGAGGATCCCCGGCAGAAAGGAGGCTAAAATCGCCGACATTTGCGCCATCGAGATGCGCGCGCCGGAAAATTTGGTTTTCTGTTTAAAGTCATCGGTCATCTCTGGCACCAGCGTTTCGTAGGGCACCAGAATCATGGTGTAAACCATATCAAACAGCAGATAGGTGACGAGGTAGTACCAGAAGCCCATCTCGCCGACCCACATCGCTGAATAGCTGAATACGCACGGAATGCCGAGCAGAATAAAGAATTTTCTGCGGCCGAAGCGCTTTCCGAGCCAGGTGGTGCCGAAGTTATCGGTGAGAAAGCCCATCAGCGGGCTCACCACCGCATCCAGCACGCGGGCAGCAGCAAAAATAAGCGTGGCCTCAATTGGGGTCAGTCCGCAGAAGGTCGTGTAAAAGTAGAGTAGCCATGCGGCAGTTAGTGCTGTCGTGCCGGCGCCGAGAAAATCGCCCGCGCCGTAGGCCAGGTAGTTAGCCAGTCCAATTTTTCGTGTTTTCATCGCCGTGATCCTGTGTCTTTTATTAAAAGAACGCCGACAATCGTTCCGGATTTGCCACCGGAAGGGAGTGGGTACCTGGCTACACTAAAAGCAGTGAAACGACGTTACCTTTGTGTTTTTGCCACGGAACAACTGCCGGTGGCAAAATGACAAAGAGACGATGTCTCTACTTCACTCATTTATAAAACAGCATTTCTTTTAAATAAAAAGGCAGGTTCATTTATGTGATCTTGTGGGGAAAACACGGACTGGCGAAGAGCGTCGCAAATCACGGGAGCAGCCCTTGCGCCGCTGGGGAAACAGGAGTAAAGAAGGAAAGAAAGGGTTATTCCGCGTATCTCAAGGAGGCCAGATGCCTTATTCACATCTGCTGGTTGCCGTCGCGCCAACACCGGAGAGTCAGATATTAATTAAAAAAGCGGTTTCGATTGCCCGCCCCGTTAACGCGAAAGTGAGCTTTATCACCTTCGCCACGGATCCGGAAATGTATAACCAGTTCGCCGCACCGATGATGGAAAATCTGCGTGAGCTGATGCAGGAAGAAACGCGGGAGTTTCTCAATGAGCTGGCACGTCAGGCGGACTACCCGATAGAAAAAATGACCATCGCCTGCGGCGAACTGGGTCACCATGTCAAAGACTTTTGCCTGTCGCACAAGGTTGATCTGGTGATCTGCGGCAATCACAACCACTCGCTTTTCTCGCGCGCCACCTGCTCGGCGAAAAATATCGTCGGCAGTAGCGGCGTCGATGTTCTGCTGGTTTCCCTTGAAAAGGGCTAACGCCGGTTAGCCCTTTTCCTGAACTAGGCCAGTTTAGGGAAGGTGGCTATCTTCCCCCGCAGACGGCTCTCCTCGCTGCGCGGCGAAATATGCTGCAGATCGTCGACAAAACGCGCCTGCCAGTTATGAATATCATTCTCTCTGATCACGTCCAGCATCGCGGAATGACGGGCGATACGTTCCGGCAGCGGCATGCTGAGAGCACGATCCAGCGCGGTGGCAACCTCATCGCGATCGTAAGGGTTGACGATCAGCGCGCTGGTCAGCTCCTGCGCCGCCCCGGCAAACTGCGACAGGACCAGCACCCCGGGGTTATCCGGATCCTGCGCTGCGACGTATTCTTTCGCCACCAGGTTCATGCCATCACGCAGCGGCGTCACCAGCCCGACGTCAGAGTAGCGGAAGACCTTCATCAGCAGCTTACGGTCAAAATGCTGGTTCAGGTAGTAGAGCGGGGTCCAGCCAAGCTGGCCAAACTGGCCATTGATGCGTCCGGCTGCCGTTTCCAGCTGGTGACGAATATCCTGATAGGCCTGTACATCGCCACGGGAAGTGGGCGCGATCTGGGTATAACGGATCTTGCCATGATGTTGAGGGTACTTCTCAAGCAGCGTCTCATAGGCGAGGAATCGCTCCGGCAACCCTTTCGAGTAGTCAAGCCGCTCCACGGAGAAAATATTCTTCACATTTTTCAGCTCATTCTTCAGCTGAGCCAGCTTCGGCGGCAGCGGGCCTTTGGCGTTGCGCGTAATTTCGTCCGGATCGATCCCAATCGGATAAACCTCGGTACTGAACGCCTTACCCCATGCCTGATAGCGTTTGTCCCCGAGATCGGAGAGTCGGGTCTGCATGGCAATGCTGTCAAGAAAGGCGGTTCTGTCGCTTTCGGTCTGGAAGCCCAGCAGATCGTAATCGCACAGTTGCTCCAGCAGCTCGGCATGCGGCGGTAGCGCGTTAAAAATCTCCGGCGTCGGGAATGGAATATGCAAAAAGAAGCCGATCCGGTTGTTCACTCCGCGCTTACGCAGTTCACTGGCGAAAGGCAGCAGATGGTAATCATGGATCCACAGCGTATCGTCTGGCTCGATCAGCGGCAGAAGCTTGTCCGCCAGCATCGCGTTGACCCGCAGATATCCCTCCCAGGCTTCGCGCTGGAAGCTGACCAGGTCAAGACGATAGTGGAAGGCCGGCCACAGCACGGCGTTGGAAAACTGGTTGTAATATTCATCATGGTCCCGTTCATTCAGGTTGAACGACGCCCAGGAGATATTTCCGCGGGAGACCTGCTTCAGCGGCTGCTGGTCATCGCCAATTTCGCCGCTCCAGCCAAACCACAGACCCCCCGCCGCTTTCAGTGCCCCCAGGATGCCGACGGCCAGACCGCCAGCGCTCGATTTTTTATCGTCCGGTAAGGCGATACGGTTAGAGACTACGACTAAACGACTCATGGTCATCCCTCCTTTCGGTTTGCGCGTCATACGCCAAATGTTGCAACCACGTCCTTACAGCGGCGGCATCCGCCAACCGCCAGTGCGCCTGAGTTTCCCCGGCGCCGACTTTTACCGACATTCCCTGCAGTTGATTAACCACGCTAAATCCCGCCTCATCGGTCAAATCATCGCCGACAAAAACCGGTTCGCGGCCGGCAAACGGCGCCTCCTGCATGAAGGCGCTGATCGCCTCCCCTTTGTTCACTCCGCGGGGTTTAATCTCCACCACACATTTACCCAGCTGCAGTGCCAGCAGCGGGTAGCGCTGAACGATGCGCTGAGCCAGCTCCAGTACTGCGCTCTGCTGCTGCGGAGCCTGGCGGTAGTGCAGCGCGAAGGCCATCTCCTTACTCTCCAGCTCGCAGCCGGGGAGCCCCTGCAGCGCCGAGGTCAGCTCAGTCGCGATTTCATCGCGCAGCGCCGACGGCAGAGAAACGATATAGGTTTTACCATTGATATCACGGCGTTCTGCCCCGTGAACGCCGGCCAGCGGTAGCCGCCAGGGATGGGTTAGCGCGTCAAGTTCAGCCATTGAGCGCCCTGAAATCAATGCCACCGCCCCACCCTGCTGCTGGGCCAGCGCGTTGAGCGCCTGCAACGTGTTGTCGGGTATCACCACCTGATCGGGGTGCGGTTGGATATCGGCAAGAGTACCGTCGAGGTCAAAGAAAAAAGCGTAGTTTCCGGTTAGCGCAGGCGGTACAGATATCTGGTTATCCACCCTGTTTCCTCCTTATCATGGCCAGCCGAAGCTGGTTGTTAATTATATGTTAGCCATGTAAGTATAGACAGTGTGACCAACCTCGCCATTTTTGATAGTTACCGCCAGCGAAACGGGCGCTGGCGGTAATTACTCTGTAGACTTAAAAGTTATGCCTGAAATCAGGCCGCGCGTTTGGCTTTTTGTTTGTAGCGGTCAAAAATCACCGCTGCCAGCAGGATCACACCGCGCACGACGTATTGTGAGAAAGGCGAGATGTTCAGCAGGTTCATCGCGTTCTCCACGGTCCCGAGGATCAGGATCCCGGCGACCACGTAGGAGATCTTGCCGATCCCGCCCTTCAGCGATACCCCGCCCAGCACGCAGGCTGAAATAACAATCAGCTCATAGCCAATCGAGGTCATCGGCTGGCCGCTGGTCATCCGCGACGCCAGAATGATCCCCGCGGCGGCCGATACCAGACCGGAGAGCACAAAGATAATAATCTTGGTGCGCACCACCGGGACCCCGGCCAGACGCGCCGCCTCTTCATTGCCGCCAATAGCCAGCGTATTACGGCCAAAGGTGGTTTTGTTTAGTAATAATCCGAAAACCACCAGGCAGGCGACCGTCAGCCAGATTGGCGCCGGCAGACCAAACCAGTTGGCGTAGCCGAGAGTGAAGAAGCGCTCATCTTCGATCCCCACCGCTTTCCCGTCGGAGATAATGTAGGCCAGGCCCCGGACGATTTGCATCGTCGCGAGGGTGGTGATCAGGGCGTTAATCTTCAGGCGCGCAATGACAAAGCCGTTGACCAGACCACTGACCGCGCCCAGCAGCAGGCCGGCGGCAATCCCCAGCCACAGGCTTTCGCTCAGGTTAATCACCACTGCGGTAGTGACCCCGGCACAGGCGATAACCGACGCCACCGACAGGTCAAAATCGCCGGAGGCCAGGCAGAAGAGCATGCCGCAGGCCACCATTCCGGACATCGAGATCGCCAGCCCCAGCCCCTTCATATTGACGAATGAGGCAAAGTTGGGCACAAAAATAACGCAGCCGATAAACAGCACAGCAAACACCACCAGCATGCCAAACTGATCCCAAATGCGGGCAAAGCTAAAGGCAGAGCGGGTAGCGCCGGACGTAGTCACAGATGACATCATTTACTCCTTACTCAGGCGACAGCCTGACTCACTTTTGGCATCGCAAGGCTTAACGCCTGCTGTTCATTGGCTTCTTCATGCAGCAGTTCGCCGGCGATTTGCCCTTCGCGCATCACCACGATGCGGTCGGCGACGCCCAGCACTTCCGGCAGGTCGCTGGAGGCAAACACCACGGCAACACCTGAGGCGGCGAGGCCATATATCACGTTGTAAATTTCATGTTTGGCGCCGACGTCGATGCCGCGGGTGGGCTCATCGAGCAGGATCACCTTCATCTCTTCCGACAGCCAGCGGCCAAGGATCGCTTTCTGCTGGTTGCCGCCCGACAGGTTCATGATCAGCTGTTCCGGGCCAGGCGTTTTAATGTTCAGCGACTGGATATGCTGATCGGCATTGTCCGCCTCCCAGGCGTTGTTGATCAGGCAGCCAGCGTGAATATGCTTGCGCCGGGCGCTGATATTGATATTGTCGCGTACGGAGTGAACCGGAATAATCCCCTCCGCTTTGCGATCTTCCGGGCACAGCATCATCCCGGCCTGGATGGCCTGGGCCGGTTTACGAATGTCGACGGGCTGGCCATCGATATACACCTGACCGCCGGTGATCCGGGTGCCGCCAAATAAGCCTTTCATCAGTTCGCTGCGCCCGGCGCCCACCAGCCCGAACAGGCCGACGATTTCGCCACTGCGTACCGAGAGGCTGATCGGCGTACGCACGCCCGGTGCTTTGACCTCCTCCAGACGCAGCCGCTCTTCGCCATAGGGGCGAGGTTTCCAGCCGTATATATCGCCCAGATTGCGCCCCACCATCGCCTGAACCAGGGCGTCATGACTGACGCTCGGCATATCGTCAAAAGTGCAGACATAGCGGCCATCCTTAAAGACGGTGATGGCATCGCTGAGGGCAAAAATTTCTTCCATCCGGTGCGAAACATAGATGATGACTCGCCCCTCCTCCCGCAGTTCGCGGATAACGCGAAACAGATTGTCGATCTCCCGGGCGGAGAGCGAACTGGTCGGTTCATCGAAAGCGATGATCTTGGCATTGCGCGCCAGCGCTTTGGCAATCTCCACCATCTGCCACTGGCCTATAGAGAGATACTTCAGCGGCGTCTCCGGATCGATATCCAGCCCCAGATGTTCCAGCTGCAGGCGGGCCTCATAGTTGAGCAACGATCGGTTGACGATACCGCCTCTGTGCGGTAGCTGGCCAAGATAGATATTTTCGGCGACGGTCATCTCCGGGATCAGATGCAGCTCCTGGTAGATAATCGCCACGCCGGCGTTCAGCGCCTCCATGGTATTGCTGAACGCCATCTGCTGGCCGCCGATCTGCAGGTGGCCAGCGGTCGGAATATAGTTGCCGCTGAGAATTTTCAGCAGCGTCGATTTGCCTGCGCCATTTTCACCCATCAGCGCGTGGATCTGTCCGGGGTAGCAGTCAAAACTGATATCGGACAAAGCCTTTACGCCAGGGAACGTCATGGTGATGCCGCGAAATGAGAGATAAGGGGTAGACTGTTGCATAACGACTCCGCTCTTCAGCACTCAGCCCCCGCCGCGGCGGGGGCCAGTTCAACCGGGCTGTTACAGCCCTTTTTTCGCCAGCTCTTCTTTGAAGTTATCGCGGGTAATCAGCACCACATCGGTCACCGCCGTGAACTTCGGCGGCTCAACGCCCTTAGTGACCCAGTTGTAGAGCATTTCGCTGGTTTTATAGCCATGAATATCCGGGCTTGGCAGCAGGGAACCATAGAAGCCGGTCGGTTGCGCCTTCGACAGTTCGTTGACCGCATCCACACCGTTGATGCCGATGCCAATCACATCCGGTGCTTTAAAGCCCTGGCCTTCAGTGGCACGCACGCCGCCGAGCACGGTGTTGTCGTTCATCCCCACGATCAGCCAGTGTTTCACCTGCGGGTGCTGGACCAGCATGGAGTTACCGGCGTCAAACGCCCCCGGGATATCGTTAGATTTTGTCGGCACGCGGTAGATTTGCGCGTCCGGGAAGCCGGCTGCCTTCAGGGCATCGATGGAGCCGGTGGTGCGACGACGGGCGGTGTCCAGCTCATCGGCGGTGATAGCCATCACCGCGGTGTCTTTAACATCCCAGCCGCGTTTTTGCATCTCTTTATAGAGTTCCTGCCCCTGGCGGGCGCCGATTTCGCTGGCCGCCATCATCACCAGCGGTACGCTCTCCATCGGTTTGCCTTTCGCATTGACGAACTGGTCATCGACGGTAATGACCTTCATGTCATAGCCGCGCGCTTTGGCGACAATCGCCGACCCGAGCTTGGGATCGGGGGTACAGATGACAAAGCCCTTCGCGCCGCTGGCTGCCAGGCTGTCGATTGCGTTGAGGGTTTTCTCACCATCCGGAACCGCAATTTTAATGACGTCAAACCCTAAATCTTTTCCTGCTTTATCAGCAAATTTCCACTCAGTCTGGAACCATGGCTCTTCCGGCTGCTTCACCAGAAAACCCAGTTTCAAATTTTCCGCCATAGCTGATTGTGACATAACCGCAGCGAGACCAATGGCCGCCAGCGCTTTAGTAAATTTGTGCATGGTAAACTCCAGCTTTAATTCGCTTTCATGTAGGGAAAAATCGGAATTAACAATTTTATCGGCATCAAAACAAGGCATTAGAAAAATCGCATTCCCCACTGCCGTTGTTAGAGTAGTAATACCCGGAAATTATTTCTCCATACGAGAGCATTATCACATCGCGGAATTACAGTAATTGCGTGCATACATTTAGCAAAAAATGACATAAAAAATGACACAATTGTCATACAATTTTACCGGGCTATAGCAGGATCATCTATACCACCAGCAGACTTATCCTTGTGATGTCAGAGGATGTTTAACAGAGGGTTACAGCGCTGTTATCCCCGGCGATTGCCGGCCTCGTAAAGGGCGTTCGCCTCTGTGCCTCTTAAGTGACAACAGCCCCGTATCGCCGGGCGACCGGGACCGCTTAATATCGCGAAAAAACGGATCTTTTCCGTAATTAATACCGAATTGAAAAAATATTCCGCTTCAAATAAAAGCCTGCAACAAAAAATAAAAATAATGATCATTAGCCAGAAACATTACGCTTGAAATAACTTATTCCGCTCTGTTCTACGACAAATTTCGTAGTCAAATACCTATAACTTATCACTAACGCGATGCCAGCAAGCCCCGGCCAACGGCGCATGATTTCAGTCCAGATACCCTCTAAAAATAATGGTGTAACAAAACGTAAATTACCGCGATTGAGAGTTTTCTTAATTCCGTTGAGCGAGTATTCTTAAATCGTCGGCAAATGGAAAAAATACCCGACTCATACGGAATGTGTAGAGTTTTATTATTCTGCAACAGTGCCGCGTGTCACTATTTTATCTTGTGGTTATCCGCAGGATCTGTCGACACGCATCAGTAACCCCTTCCCGGTTAATAAGGATATTTTTTTATGGCAGTTCCAGGAATGGCACAAAAGCTAAACACCCAGATGAATCTTGAGTTTCACGCCTCTAACGTTTACCTGAACTTAAGCGAGTGGTGTGCCCGGCATCGCTTCGACGGCGCCGCGACATTTTTGCGCACCCGCGCGCAAAGCAGCATTACCCTCACCATGCGCGTATTTGACTATCTGAAAAAAGCCGGCAGCTGGCCGATAGTGAATCCCGACCGCGCCTGTAATCCCGAATGCACCTCGCTGGAAGATCTGTTTACCCAAACCCTGAACGATTACCAACAGCGCAGCAGTATGCTGAGCGGTCTTGCCGAAGAAGCCAGGGCGCAAAGCGACGACAACACCTGGCGATTTCTGACGCTGCTGGCGGAAGAGCAGCAACAGGATGGTCTGCTGTTGCAAAGCGTGCTTGAGGAAATCCGCAATGCCGATAAAGCTGGTCTCGGAATGGAGCAGACCGATCGGCGTCTGATGGCATTGGTCGGAGAACCACGGAAGCCGCATTAGTCAGCCATTTTCGCTCTGTCAGGGGGAGCGTGCCCACGCTGCCCCGTCTCTCGCTTTAAATCAGTTATGTCAATTTTTCCACCTCATTTATTCCCCAATAGAATAAAAAAGTTTTAACGCGATCGCATTCCCTCGTCACCGTTACCCCTTCTCAGGGATTAGTGAGCGCGGTCACTTTTTATCAAGCCACAAAGAAATATAAAAACAGTGTTTCAAAAATATAAAACACGAGGTTTATTTTTTTATGGCTAGATACACGGCTTCAGCCCCTGAAGGGCTGCAGGGAAGACCGATCTTGTTACGCCATCAGTTAGCTTACGGCGGTGGTAATCTGTTGGGGAGTGGCGCGCTGGCGATAAGCGGCGCCTGGCTGCTCTATTTTTATACGACTTTTTGCGGCCTGACGCTGATCGAGGCCTCATTTATCTTCTCCGTCGCCAGCATCATCGATGCTATCAGCAACCCGCTGATGGGCTATCTCACCGATAACTTTGGCAAAACGCGCTTAGGCAAGCGCTTTGGCCGCCGGCGTTTCTTTCTGCTGATCGGCATCCCCTTGATGATGTTCTACCCGCTGCTGTGGGTGGAAGGCCTGAGTTTCTGGTACTACCTCTGCACCTATGTGGTGTTTGAGATCATCTACACCTCTATCATGGTGCCTTATGAAACGCTGGCGACAGAGATGACCGATGATTTCTCGCTGCGCTCAAAACTGACCGGCTATAAAGCCATTTTCGGCAAGCTAGCCAACTTCCTTGCGGCGTTTATTCCCGGACAGTTCATTCTGCTGTATGGCAAAGATTCTGCCACCCCTTTCTTCCTCACCGGTCTGACCTACGGCGTTATCCTCATCGTCGCGATTTCCTGCCTGTGGCTGTGCAGCTGGGAACGAAAGCGCGAGGAAGAAATAGAAACCAGCGCCAGGAAAGGGCTGCTGAGCACCCTGCTGTCGCTGGCAAAAGACATGCGTTCCACCTTTTATCTGCGCGTATTCCGCAAACATCTTGGTATGTACCTGTGCGGGTTTGGCGCTGAATGGCTGTTTGCCTCCATCTTTACCTATTTCGTGATATTCGTTCTTCAGCACGACCCGGCGATGGTCGCCGGACTGAATAGCCTGAACTCGATTCTGCAACTGATCTCTACAGCGCTGTTTATCGGCCTGTGCGTAAAAAAAGGCTTCAGTAAACCCTATATTCTGGCGCTGGGGATCGTGATTTTCGCGGTCCTGCTGTATACCTCGCTGTGGTTCTTCCATCTGCCGTCAGGCCTGGCGACGGTGCTGATGTTCGGCATTACCGTACTGTTCGGCCTGGGTACCGGCGGGGTTTACTACATTCCCTGGACCGTTTACACCTTCCTGGCCGATGTCGATGAGATCTACACCGGACGCCGTCGGGAAGGGATCTATGCCGGCGCCATGACCTTCTCAGGGAAAATTCTGCGCTCGATTGTGGTGTTCTCGATGGGGGCGATCCTGAGCTTCTACGGTTTCCAGTCAAAAGCGCACAGCCAACCGGAAAGCGCGGTGACCGCTATCGCGGTGGTATTCTGCGTCGGGGTGATCGCGTTAGCGTTGGCCGCCATCGTCTTCAGCAAGCAGATGAAGCTGGATCGTAAAGCTCATCTGGTGGTGCTGCAGGAAGTCGCGCGGATCAAAGCGGGCGGAAAAATCAGCGATATCGCGCCGGATGTACGAGTTATCGTGGAGGATCTGGTCGGTCATCGCTACGAAGAGTGTTGGGGCAACAGCAAATTGTTCAAAGATGCTGCCCCTGCGCCTGCGCAGACCGTCGTTTCCCATTAAAGAAGAAGGCCCCGCCGGTAAACGGCGAGGCCTGTTATTAATGCGTCTCTTCCTGCGGGGTAAACTTCAGCTCAATCAATGCGATCGCTTTTTGCACCGCGCGAAGGGTCACCGGATCGGCAGAGGCCGGATGGCTGGCGAAGTCGATAGCTTTCAGCTGAGTAGTCATTTTTTCACGCACTTCCACGGGCGCAATGATGTCAATGACATCGAGGATCTGTTTGATAACCAGCTGGCAAGCAACCACATCGGAAACCAGCTCATCGTGTTCGGTAAGATGTTGAGACATTAATTACTCCTTTTTTCAGGAGTGTAATAGTACCCTAAATTTTCACAGATAAAAAAACCTGCCGTCGCAGGTTTTTTTATCTACCCTACTGGCTGGCGGAACTTCTCCTGCCGCTTTGCTCAGGCTCACATTCTTGATGGCAGTGACAACATGAATACCGCGATCTCTTCCAGAGACGAACGTGCTTTTTCAGCGCCTGCGCTGCTGGTGGCCGGTGCTTTTTTTATGGAGTTTCTCGACGGGACGGTGATCGCCACCGCGCTGCCCGATATGGCGAAAGATTTTGGCGTCACCGCGGTCGAGCTGAATATCGGCATCAGCGCCTATCTGATCACCCTCGCGGTACTGATCCCGGCCAGCGGTTGGATCGCCGATCGCTTCGGCGCCCGCGCTATTTTTACCCTCGCCCTGGCGATCTTTACCCTTGCCTCGGTCTTCTGCGGCCTCTCCACCGAGGTGCATACTTTTGTCGCCATGCGTATCCTGCAGGGGATCGGAGGCGCGCTGATGGTCCCTGTCGGTCGCCTGGCGGTACTGCGAACCACGCCGAAACATCTGCTGATCAAAGCCATCGCTACCCTCACCTGGCCGGCGCTGGTGGCCCCCATTATCGGCCCGCCTTTGGGCGGCTTTATCACCCGCTACGCCAGCTGGCACTGGATCTTCTTTATCAATGTCCCGCTGGGCCTCGCAGCCATCATCCTTGCGCTGCGCATTATCCCTGATATTCGCGAAACGGAACGGCGCTCCTTCGATCTCACCGGCTTTATCACCACCGCAGTCGCGATGGTCAGTCTGGTCACCGCGATGGAACGGCTCGGCGATCGCCAGCCGCAGATCTGGCCGACGCTGGCTCTCGCCGTGCTTGGATTCGGCTGTCTGACATATGCTATACGCCACTTCCGCCGGGCGACGGCGCCCATGGTTCGTCTCGATGCCCTGCAGGTGCCAACGTTCCGGGTGACAATGTACGGCGGCTCGCTGTTCCGCTCCTCCATCAGCGCGGTCCCCTTTCTGCTGCCGCTGCTGTTTCAGGTAGGGTTCGGCATGGATCCCTTCCACTCCGGCCTGCTGGTGCTGGCGGTGTTTGTCGGCAATTTGACCATCAAACCCGCCACCACGCCGCTGATCCGCTGGCTGGGCTTTCGCCGACTGCTGTTGATCAACGGTGCACTGAACGTCTGTTCACTGCTGGCCTGTGCGCTGCTCACGCCGCAGACGCCGGTCTGGGCCATCATGTTAATCCTTTATCTCGGCGGGGTATTTCGCTCGATCCAGTTTACGGGCGTAAGCACGCTGGCCTTTGCCGATGTCCCCGCCGCGCAGATGAGTGATGCCAATAGGCTGTTCAGTACCGCGTCGCAGCTGGCGGTGGGGCTGGGGATCACGCTCGGGGCGATTGGCATTCGCCTGGGCGAGCAGGTCGGCGACTGGCTGCACCTTTCCACGCTACCGGGGATCAGCTTTCGTCTGTCGTTTGTCTTTATCGCGGTGATCTGTCTGGTAGGGATGATCGACAGCCTGCATCTGGCCAAAACGGCCGGCAGCAGCGTGTCGGAGAAGAAGAAATAATGATGGAAGGGCCAGCGGCGCTGGCCCTGATGACGGTTAACCGACGATCTGGCGAACGAAGGCTTCGATGGCTTTATCCTGACAGTTTTCGAAGAAGCACTGCTGGAAGCGTGGGCCGGATACCGCGGTTTTCACCAGCTCCGGATCGATGGCGCGCAGGGTGTCGAGATAGTTGTCTTTTACCACTGCCGCTTTAACCTGGTTGAGGATCCCGGCATTTCGTACCTGCGGCTCTTTGCGCTCCGGCGGATAGCCTTCGCCGTTGCGGCCGGTAAACGCTTTTTCAAAGATAAAGCGTACATTCAGCTCCGCGCCCCAGCCGAAACCTTTGGCAAACGGCAGCGACAGCGCATTACCATTGTTGATCTGAGCAAACAGGAACGCGTCCGCCGGATCGATACAGTAGCCGCAGACCACGCCCGGGTGAATATTCAGCGACATCAGCGCCCCCTGACCGGTACCGCAGCCGGTGACCACGAAGTCGACCGCTTTCGAATTCAGCAGGATGCTGGCCATGATCCCGAGGTGAATGTAGGTCAGATGATGATCGTGCTCATCGCTCATGCCGACGTTGAACACCGGGAATCCTTTTTCGTCAGCAACGGCGCTAAGCTCCTTAAGGATGATGGCGTTTTTGTTCGCCTGGCTGTTCTCCATCATCAGTGCAATCTTCATGGTTTACTCTCCTGAATGCTGTGCGGGCCTGCCCGCAGAATGTCATTGGCGTTGACTGCACTCTACTACCTGGAAAACAAACTTTCAAATTTTATGAAAAGTTGTTTTAAAAATTACGCAGCGCTTCACACTTTCGCCCTCTCCGCCAGTCCAGTCGCCAGGTCCCCGCCCCCAGGCATGCCCCCCTCACCTCGCGCGCTCTACCTCGCAGCCCGTTGGCCGGTCATACCATTTTCCACCACAATTAATAATAAATTAAAACCATTCTCATTTATTATTAAATTGCCAATGCGTGTTATTCCCATTAGCATTTTAAATAAAACATTTTTAAATTTACTTTTTGCAAATAATTAAATAACAAATTATAGTGGCAGCCGATAACATCTATTTTTTAATTCCAGGAGCGCGACAATGCTGAAAACGGAAATGATCGACAAACTGAATGAACAGATGAATCTTGAACTTTATTCTTCTCTTCTTTATCAGCAGATGAGCGCCTGGTGCAGTTACCACAGTTTTGAAGGGGCTGCGGCCTTCCTGCGTCGCCATGCCCAGGAAGAGATGACCCATATGCAGCGCCTGTTCGACTACCTGACCGACACCGGTAGCCTGCCGCGCATCAACGCGATCGCCTCCCCGTTTGCCGAATATGCCTCACTGGACGAGCTGTTCCGCCAGACCTATGAGCACGAGCAGCTGATCACGCAAAAAATTAATGAACTGGCGCACGCCGCCATGACCAGTCAGGATTACCCGACCTTTAATTTCCTGCAGTGGTATGTCGCTGAACAGCACGAAGAAGAGAAATTATTTAAATCGGTGATTGATAAACTGACCCTCGTTGGAAAAAGTGGCGAAGGCCTGTACTTTATCGATAAAGAACTGGCGACCCTCGACACACAGAATTAATCTTCCGCGCCGCGACACCCCCGTGTCGCGGCCATTTTAATGCCGGCAAATCTTATTTTCTGCGGTAGTAAAACCTTCCTCTCTGGCAATAAATTTGCCTTTTTTCTCTAAAAACGCCACCAGCTCTGCGGCGCTTAGATTCTCTGCTGAACAGGTGTGAAACCGCGCCTCTTCGCCAAAGCGGCGGCGAATGGCGGCCTCCAGCGAGGCGACCGTCCAGGACTCACCCGAGGCGAGCATCATCTGTAAAACTTCATGACCATGAATAGAAGACATAACCCCTCCTGAAAACCACCAGCTTAGGCCAGCCATGCCATCGGCGCCTTGCGCCAGCGCAGGCTTTCGCCCCCTTAAATGCGTAAAGATAAAATTACAGAACTTGTAACCCTCATTTGACGAACGCTGTAATATCCCCTACTCTGCGCGGCATAATTTATTGTTATTAGCTGTAGGGATAGCGAAAAGCGTGAAAAACCGCACTCTGGGCAGTATTTTAATCGTAGCTGGCACCACTATCGGTGCAGGAATGTTGGCGATGCCCTTGGCCGCCGCCGGCGTCGGGTTTGCCGTCACGCTGGGTTTACTTTTCACCTTGTGGGCGTTGATGTGCTATACCGCCCTGTTGCTGCTGGAAGTCTACCAGCACGTGCCTGCCGACATGGGGCTCGGTTCCCTGGCCGCACGCTATCTGGGCCGTTACGGGCAGTGGGTTACCGGGTTCTGCATGCTGTTTCTGCTGTATGCCCTCACGGCGGCCTATATCAGTGGCGCCGGTGAATTGCTCGCCTCCAGCCTCAACCAGTGGCTGGACTGGCAGCTGCCGCCGGCGGCCGGCGTACTTTTGTTTACGGCGCTGGGCGGGGCGGTGGTGTGCATCGGTACCTCGCTGGTCGACTTATTCAATCGCTTCCTGTTCAGCGCCAAAATCATCTTTCTGGTGATTATGCTGGCGCTACTGATGCCGCATATTCATCAGGTCAATCTGTTGACGCTGCCGGTTGAGCAAGGCCTGGCCCTGTCGGCCATTCCGGTGATCTTTACCTCCTTTGGTTTTCACGGCAGTGTGCCGAGCATCGTCAGCTATCTTGGCGGCGATATCCGTAAACTGCGCCGGGTATTTATTATCGGCAGCTTTATTCCGCTGGTGGCTTATATTTTCTGGCAATTGGCGACGCTGGGGAGTATCAACCCTCCCGCTTTTACCGCACTGCTGGCCAAAAACGCCGGTCTGAACGGTCTGCTGGAGGCGATCCGCGAAGTGGTGGCGTCGCCGCACGTGGAGCTGGCCGTGCACCTGTTTGCCGACCTCGCGCTGGCGACCTCATTCCTCGGCGTCTCGCTCGGCTTGTTTGATTACCTGGCCGATGTGTTTCAACGCAAAAACAGCGTCAGCGGACGTCTGCAGAGCGGCGCGATCACCTTCCTGCCGCCGGTGGCGTTCGCCCTGTTCTATCCCCGCGGTTTTGTTATGGCCCTGGGCTACGCCGGGGTGGCACTCGCCGTGCTGGCCCTGATGTTGCCTGCCCTGCTGGCAATGAAGAGCCGCCGACAACATCCGCAGGCTGCCTGGCGGGTGGTCGGCGGCGCGCCGGCGCTGTGGCTGGTTCTGCTGTGCGGGATCGGTATTGTGGCGATTCAGTTCAGTATCGTCGCCGGACTGCTGCCTGCGGTGGGATAAAAAAGGGGCCGGCTGGCCCCTGGTTTTATTTTGCTAAGCAGCACTGCTTATACTTTTTTCCGCTCCCGCACGGGCAGGGATCGTTGCGTCCGACCTTCGCCTCATTTCTGACCGGCTGCGGAACCACCACCGGCAGGGGATTCGCCATCCAGTACTGGTAAAGCGCCAGCGCCGCCGGCGTGATACGCTCGATGCTGTCGATAAACTCATCCGCCGTCAGATTATCCAGCGCGGTAAACTGCGCTTCGCTGCCGTGGAGCGCGATAGCGTCCAGCGCCGGCTGAAGTTCAGCGGGCAGCGTCGACCAGTCGCTCAGCGCTACGCCGCGCAGGTAGCCAAAGCACCACTCTTCGACGATCGTCAGCTCCTGACCTTCCGCTTCGCGGGTGCCAAACAGCGGTTCGAACTGATCGGGATAGGACTCCAGGCGTTCAGCGATGTCGCTCATATGCTGCAGCGTCAGATCGACAAAGCGATCGCGCTCGCGGTCGTTGGCCCAGCGCGGCACATTATCCGCCCCGCCCCAGATAGCGAGCAGCCACTGAGCTGGTTCGATATCGGTCGGCGCAGAGAGAATAGCCGTCAGCAGGCCATCCAGTTCAGACACATCCAGAATAGCGCCTTCGGTGGCGTATTTCGCCAGCGTCTCGTCCAGCCATTCCAGTTCGTTTTCGTTTAAAGGTCCGGTATTCATTCACAGGCTCGCATGGTAAAAATCGGGCCTACAGTAGCCGAATTGCCGACAGAAAGCCACCAGGCGCGGCAATCCGCCTTCCCATGCCCATCAGGCCAGGCCGTGCAGCGCCGCCGCCACGTCGCGAATGGCCTCCTCCCCTAACGGCAGCAAGGGGCGGGGAAGGCAGTCAGGGTCGCACAGCCCCAGAATGGCCGCCGCGCTGGCGATTACCCGCAGGCTGCCGCCATAGCGGTCAAAGCATCGCCAGAGCGGGGCCAGCTGCGCATTCAGCGCCGTAACCCGTGCCGCGTCGCCAGAACGAATCGCCCTTACCAGCGCCCCTGAAAGCTGGGGAAAGAGCCCGCCGCAAACCGAGTACCAGACTTGGCAACCGGCCTGCAATCCCGCCGTCGCCAGGGCATCGCCGCTGGCGCCAAGCGTAACGCGGGCAGGAAGATGACGGCGTAGCGTTGCCACCCGCTCACTCGCCTGCGGCTCAGGCAAGCCGGGAATTTTAATCGAGGCGATGGCCGGCAAGGCGGCGATGCGCCCCTGCAGCTCATCCGCCAGCGTGACGTGAGTGGTGCGGGGATTGTCATACAGGCAAACCGGAACCGAGACGTGCCGACAGACCTCTTCGTAGAAGGCAAAGATCTCCTCCGCAGAAAGCGGCTGATAGGACATCATCGGCAGTAATAACGCATCCGCCCCGGCCTGCTGGGCATCCTCCACCAGGCGCAGCACCTCGCTGGTAGCGATGGCGCCGACGCCAACCATCATCGGGATCGACCCAACATGCGCTTTCGCCACCTGCACCACCCGCTTGCGCTGCTCACGATTCAGATACGCGTAGCTGCCGGTCGAGCCTAAGATGCCCAGAGAGTCGACTCCGGTATCGGTAAGACGAGAGAGAATACGGATAAACGCCTTTTCATCAAGATGCTGCTGATGCAGCGGCGTCAGCGGAAATGCGCAAAGCCCTGTGAACATGATGCCTCCGGCAGGCTGGGATAAAAGTCCGGTTGATAGTAGCAAGGAGAGATCGTTTTGTCCTGGGACAAATGAACGATCGCCGCTGAGCGTGATGGATTCATTCGCCTGCGTGCGATGCTCTCCTCCGGGATATTTTCCCTGTCAGTCCAAGCATCAGGATCCGTAGATTCTGGCGAGCGTCTTCAATAACCGCGTCCTCTGTAGCCGCCCGTATTTCCTCGATTGCCAATATCCTGTCTATTTGACATAATCCCACACAATTTGTATGCCTACCTGTTTTAGCAGCAATAAAATAAAGAAAGACTACAGCTTCAATTGGATAAAAAATGAGATATGACATTAAAGAAAAATACCTGAAAATACATCTAATAAAAACAACTTATAAAACGCTACTCGGTCGACCGGCAGATAGCGATGGTCTGAAAAACTACCTCAACGCCATTGCTAATAAGTCACTTGCAGAATCAGCAGAACTTCTTAACTCATCGCTGATGCATAGTGACGAGTTTATTGCTTTCACGAAATCCAGAATGTCATCTGATAAATTCAGTTACACACCACAAGCGTTAACAGAGAGTGCTCCTGATGATTCAATGCACGTCAAACATATTGTCTCCCTGGGCAGCCATTGTTTAACTTCATGGACATTGAAAAAATTCAACCTGAAAAAGATATCACTGCCTTTTGACTGGCTATTTTCCTGTCCAGCGATGATTATCGACTGCCTGAGGGATGATTTTACCTCATTTTTAGATAAAAATGAGTACAGCTCATTACGTCGCCAGTCGCGAGAACCCGGAGCACACCACAATAAATACAAAGAAAAATATCGTCTGAATGATATATTCACGCATCGCGACCCAAATACTCCTGCTGATTATGAGTATTACGTCCGCGCGGTTAAAAGATTCAGAAACATATTAAAAAGCAAAGAAGGGAAGCTTTTTGTGATTTGCTGTAGAGAGGAAATAGATATAGCAAAGCAACTCCCTGAATTAGTCACTGAACTTTCTCACCACACGACTAATTTCTATCTGTTGGCTTTTGCCTTGCAGAAACCCACCTATCTTCAACTGGAGCGTATATCTTCGGGTGAAAATTATTCACTATATAGTTTGACACCTGAGTCTGAAGAAAGATTTACCGGAAAATTCTCCTCGCTTACGGATGAGATGGTAATTATATCGAAAGTCCTTTCGTTCAACCTCGAACTCTAGAGACGGTTTCACCTCCGGCCTCTGGCACGCAGAGTATCGATTTGCCTCCCCCTGCCGGTTTGGGGGAGCGAAATCATCCTAACGACATTATTCCACGAGGCGCGACGGTTTAGCCGGGTGCGGTTATCCTGGGGGAAGAGCAAGGTGGACAAGAAAACTAGTATGAAGTGATATTATGAAATGGGTGGTTTTGAAACAAAAAAACCACCCGTAGGTGGTTTCACGACACTGCTTATTGCTTTGATTATTCTGCTTTTATCCCAATGGTACCCGGAGTGGGACTTGAACCCACACAGCGCGAACGCCGAGGGATTTTAAATCCCTTGTGTCTACCGATTCCACCATCCGGGCTCGGGATAGAAAGTGGAGGCGCGTTCCGGAGTCGAACCGGACTAGACGGATTTGCAATCCGCTACATAACCGCTTTGCTAACGCGCCTTTAATACTGAAGCACCCGCTACTGCCGATGCTGTTAATCTGGAGCGGGAAACGAGACTCGAACTCGCGACCCCGACCTTGGCAAGGTCGTGCTCTACCAACTGAGCTATTCCCGCATTATCAAGTTATTTGCTAATCACTTGATTTTGTTATCGTCTGGAAGACTGTGCCGCCGTTCGATGCGTTGCATTCTACTTATCTCTCGCGGTGAGTCAACGGTATTTTTCGCAACTTTGCATCGTTTGCTGAAAATAACGGCGAAACGATCACTGATCAAGCAAATCGCCGCGCGCCGCGTTCAGATACTGCAGCATCGACCACAGCGTCAGCACCGCCGCCACGAGGAAAAGCGCGATCCCGGCCCACTCTACCCACGGATAAGGACGCCACAGCATCCATACCAGGGCGGCCATCTGTGCGGTCGTTTTAACTTTGCCAATCCACGAGACCGCCACGCTGCTGCGTTTCCCGAGCTCAGCCATCCATTCGCGCAGTGCCGAAATAATTATTTCACGCGCGATCATGGTCGCCGCCGGCAGCGTGACCCACCAGGTGTGATAGTGCTCGGCAACCAGCACCATGGCGATAGCCACCATGACTTTATCCGCCACCGGGTCCAGGAAGGCGCCAAACCGGGTGCTCTGATTCCAGCGACGAGCCAGAAAACCATCAAACCAGTCGGTCACGGCGGCGACAAAGAAAATTAACGCGCAGGCAAACGGCGCCCAGCTAAAGGGGAGATAAAACGCCAGCACAAAGAACGGGATCAGGATGACGCGAAACAGAGTAAGCAACGTAGGGATATTAAATTGCATAGTGACGGGTAACTATCTGTTGTAAGTAAAAATTAGCCCTATGTTGCTACAGAGCCCCTAATGTTTCAACGAGTAGAAGATCTTTTCTGCCAGACCGTGAGAGATGCCCGGTACTTTAGCAATTTCCTCGACGCTGGCCTGCTGCAGCCCCTGCAGCCCACCCATATACTTCAGCAGCATCTGGCGACGCTTCGGCCCTACTCCCTCGATAGTCTCAAGCGAGCTGGTGCTCTTCACTTTCGCCCGTTTTTTACGATGTCCGGAAATCGCATGATCGTGCGATTCATCGCGGATGTGCTGGATTACGTGCAGAGCGGGCGAATCCGGCGGCAGGCTAAACCCCTCGCCTTCCGGTTCAAAGAATAACGTTTCCAGGCCGGCTTTACGATCGCTGCCTTTCGCCACGCCCAGCAGCAGCGGATGATGTTTATCCCAGGGAACATCCAGTTCGGCAAACACCGCTTTCGCCTGCGCCAGCTGCCCCTTTCCGCCATCTATCAGGATCACATCCGGAATTTTATTTTCATCAATCGCTTTACCATAGCGACGGCGCAGGACCTGATTCATCGCCGCGTAGTCATCGCCAGGGGTGATGCCGGTGATATTATAGCGCCGGTACTCCGCACGCAGCGGACCATTGCTGTCAAACACCACGCAGGACGCCACGGTCTGCTCGCCCATGGTGTGACTGATATCAAAGCACTCCATCCGCTTCACGGCCGGCAGTTCCAGCACGGTGGCCAGCGCCTGCAGGCGCTGATGAATGGTCGACTGCTGAGCCAATTTCGTGGTTAACGCCGTCGCAGCGTTGGTGCGCGCCAGCTTAAGGTAACGCGCTCTGTCGCCGCGCGGTTTAGTCTGCACATTGATTCGGCGTCCCGCCAGCTCCGACAGCGACTCGGCCAGCAGCGTCTTATCACCAAGGCTGAAGTCGAGCAAAATCTCCCCCGGCAGGGTACGCATCTGGCTACCCTGCAGGTAGAACTGACCGACAAAGGTCTCCACGACCTCTCCCAGCTCAGTGCCGCCCGGCACTTTCGGGAAGTAGCTCCGGCTGCCCAGCACTTTGCCCTGGCGGATAAACAGCACATGGACGCAGGCCATTCCGGCCTCAAAGGCGACGCCGATAACGTCAAGATCGTCGCCGGTATTAGAAACAAACTGTTTCTCCGTCACCCGGCGGACCGCCTGAATCTGGTCGCGAATGCGCGCGGCCTCTTCAAACTCCAGACTTTGGCTCGCTTTCTCCATTCTGGCGATGAGCTGGGTCAGGACCTGATCGTCCTTGCCGGCAAGGAACAGCCGTACATACTCAACCTGCTGAGCATACTCTTCTTCGCTGACCAGCCCCGCCACGCACGGCCCCAGACAGCGGCCAATCTGATACTGCAGGCAGGGACGCGAGCGGTTGCGATAGACGCTATTTTCGCACTGGCGAACAGGAAAAATTTTCTGCAGCAGCGCCAGGGTCTCCCGCACGGCATAGCCGTTGGGGAAAGGACCAAAGTACTCGCCTTTCGCATGTTTGGCGCCGCGATGCATCGCCAGACGTGGATGAGTATCACCGCTGAGGAAAATAAAAGGATAAGACTTATCATCGCGCAACAGCACGTTGTAACGCGGCTGGTACAGCTTGATATAGTTGTGCTCCAGCAGCAGCGCTTCCGTCTCGGTGTGAGTGACGGTCACGTCAATCTGCGCAATCAGCGCCACCAGCGCTTCGGTTTTACGCGACGCGAGATTGCTGCGGAAATAGCTGCTGAGCCGCTTTTTCAGATCTTTGGCTTTGCCAACATAGATGACGGTCCCGCCAGCATCATACATCCGATACACACCGGGCTGGCTGGTCACCGTTTTCAGGAAAGCTTTTGCGTCAAAAACATCACTCACTGGCTTGCTAACGACTCCGCATTACAAAGGCCATGGCGAATTGCCAGGTGGGTCAGCTCCACATCGCCATGAATGTTTAATTTGCTGAACATTCGGTAGCGATAGCTGTTAACCGTTTTGGGACTCAGATTGAGCTGCTCTGAGATCTCATTCACCTTCTGACCTTTGGTGATCATCAGCATAATCTGCAATTCGCGTTCAGACAAACTGGCAAACGGCGATTCCGTTTTTTCCGGTTCAATCTGACTTAGCGCCATTTGCTGAGCAATATCGGAAGCAATGTAACGTTGTCCGGACGCCACGCAGCGGATCGCATTCACCACTTCCTGCGGTGCAGCACCCTTGCTAAGATAGCCCGCCGCCCCCGCCTGCATGACCTTGGCAGGTAGAGGATTCTCGGTATGCACGGTGAGCATGATCACTTTCGTGCCCGCCACGGAGCGCGCGATTTTGCGCGTGGCTTCAAGACCACCGATCCCGGGCATGTTCATGTCCATCAGGACGACATCTGCGGAATTAGCCCGGCACCACTTCACGGCGTCCTCGCCGCAACAGGCTTCGCCAGCGACTTTAATCCCTTTTATATCTTCCAGAATGCGTCGTATCCCTGCGCGCACCAGTTCGTGGTCATCAACAAGAAGAACGTTGATCAAAGGAATAATCTCCAGAATGAGGGATAACGCTACTGATACTTTATCTCCCACATATTACCGGGTTTTATTGCTAATTTAAAAGGCAAAAAAATGCCCTCACCTCGATTTGCCGCTCATTTATGGCAATGTCTGTGCACACATAGTGGAAAGTCATTGAGAACAGTCAGTTGCCGTCGTCTTATTTTTTAACAATCCTCATACAGAAAGCACAAAAAACACAACAGATTACGTAGCGCATAAATACGCAGCAAAATATGTAACAAATATTAACGTGCTAAATAGATGGAATAAATTAATGGCGGCCTGGCGGCTATTACGTATTATCCGAAGCACTGAATCATTCACAGCTCAGATGAGAGAACAGAAATTAAGCACTCCTTTTTTTCCCGTCGCTTGTGGTATACTGCGCGGCCTTCACATTGGGTAAGGCGCATTAGCGCAGCGAGTAAACGAGGATATCGATGAGCACACCAGATTTTTCCACTGCAGAAAATAATCAAGAACTGGCGCAGGAAGTCTCCTGCCTGAAAGCGATGATAACGCTGATGCTGCAGGCGATGGGCCAGGCGGATGCGGGTCGCGTGATTATTAAAATGGAAAAGCAGATCACGCAGATGGAAGATGAGGCTCAGGCTGCCGTATTCTCCAGCACCGTTAAGCAAATTAAACAAGCTTACCGTCAGTAATCCTGTACCGGCTGAAAGTATCCCTGACAGCCGGTGTCACGTCTGGCACGCAGAACGACAGGCGCTCTCAGATTAACCCTGTCGCCACCGCGTAACAGGCTATCTGCGTTTTGTTCGGCGCATTGAATTTCCGTTGCATATTCTTCTGGTGGAAATTCACCGTATTTTCCGAAATAGAAAGAATCATCGCCACCTCCGCCGAGGTCTTCCCTTCCGCGGTCCATTTCAGAATTTCCAGTTCACGGCGGCTGAACTTCATCTCCGGCGGCATGACCATCTCATCTTCCAGACGCAGGAGCGCCAACAAGCTTAGCTCCGTCAGCATGCGCAGGCGCATCTCCAGTTCATCATCAGGATAAGAGCCCGGTAAACGGTTATTCGCGGAGACGGAGAGAAAACCCTGCGCATGGTTGGGCAACGTCAGGCACTGGGTCACCCCTTTTTTCAGACCATGATCGCGGGCGCCGTCCCATAATGCCGCCGCATCGCGAAACAGCCCATCCTCCCATGGCAGATGGCCACGCATAAAATTCTCCGGGCGTAATACCGGATCTATCGCGAAATAATTCTCGGCCTGGTAGTGCGACATCCATGCGCGGGGATAGGTCGACTGGAAGGTGACGCGGGGGCGAGTGAAAGGCACCGGGTGGCGTACACAAAGCGTGTAGTAATCATATTCCAGCGCTTCGGTTTCTCGTTGCAGGAGATTATAAACCTCCTCACCAGCGGCCACGGACTGAAATTGATGCAGCATATCCCGCCGCCAGCTGAAAAAATCATTGTCCCTCATAGCTGTGCAAATAACTCCTGATTGATAATCATTATTATAAATACAGAAAACTAACACATAAATCTTATTTATATGTATAAAATATTGTCGGTGTCGCATTTATTAGTCTGAAGGCTTGCCTTTTTCCCGTTCTCAGCGCAGAACCTCGTGCTCACTTTCCCGTCATTTTCTACACCCTACAAGGGGGGATGGGAAGCGGTGTATACGGCCACAGGGAGAAATAGCACAAAGAGGTGACGAGGAGCGTGGCGCGCCGCAGGGAAGACAGGCTGTACGCGGCGGCCCTCCCCCGGGAAAGCCGCCACGTCAGCGCATGGTTTACTGCATCAGAAATTTTTCGAGGAACTGGCGAGTACGCGGCTGCTGCGGGGAGGCGAACAATGCTTTCGCTTCTCCCTGCTCGACAATGCGTCCTTGATCCATAAAGATGGCCCGATCGGCAACGTCGCGGGCGAAACTCATTTCATGGGTCACGATAACCATCGTGCGTTTCTCCTGCGCCAGCTGGCGGATGGTGTTGAGCACCTCCCCCACCAGCTCAGGATCGAGGGCCGAGGTTGGCTCATCAAACAGGATCACGTCCGGACGCATGGCCAGCGCGCGAGCAATAGCCACCCGCTGCTGCTGACCGCCGGAGAGGCGACGAGGATAGCTATTCTCTTTACCGCTGAGACCCACTTTCGCCAGCAGATCGCGCGCCCGCACAATCGACTCCTGCTTATCTTCACCTTTTACGATGACCGGCCCCTCAATAATGTTCTCCAGCACCGTACGGTGGGGAAACAGATTAAAGTTCTGGAAGACAAAGCCGACATGCTGGCGCAGCTGGCGAATGAGTCCTTTCTGCGGCCCCAGGCTGCGACCGGCGTCGATGGTCACATCGCCAACGCGGATGGTGCCGCTCTCCGGTTGCTCCAGCAAGTTGATGCTGCGCAGCAGAGTGGTTTTACCCGAGCCGCTGGGGCCGATGATCGCCACGACTTCCCCTTTCTGTACCTCCAGGTCGATACCGTGGAGCACCGTCTGGCCATGGAATTTCTTCACCAGGCTTTTCACTTCTATCGCACTCATTTCGGATCACGCTCCTGGCGGTTCAGCTGGTTTTCAAAATAGTTCTGCAGCGAGGAGAGGACGGTCGCCATCACCCAGTAGATCAACGAGGCCGCGAGATACATGGTGAAGACCTCAAGGGTTCGCGAGGTGATAAGCTGCGCCTGACGGAACAGCTCTGGCACCTGGATCGTCGCCGCCAGCGAGGTATCTTTAACCAGGCTGATAAAACTGTTGGACAGCGGCGGCAAAGCGACCCGTGCCGCCTGGGGTAAGATGGCCCGGCGCATCGTCTGCCACGGCGTCATGCCGATACTGGCCGCCGCTTCCCATTGCCCTTTGTCGATCGAGGCGATGGCCGCGCGCAGGGTTTCCGCCGCGTAGGCCGCCGTATTGAGCGACAGGCCGATCATCGCCGCCGGAATCGGGTCAAGCTCGATGCCAAACTGCGGCAAGCCGTAGTAGATCATAAACAGCTGGGCGATAAGCGGCGTGCCGCGAAAAATGGAAATATACATGCGCGCCAGCCATTTTACCGGCCAGAGGGGCGACATGCGCATCAGCGCCAGGATAAAGCCCAGCACCAGGCCGAAAAACATCCCGCCAATGCTCAGCTGCAGCGTAAAGACGGCCCCTTTGAGCAGAAAAGGAGCGGAATCGATGACCAGTTGGATACTTTCTTGCATGCTGTCGTTTCTGTATTAAAGGTGAGGATGATAGGCAAACAGCGCCGGCGCCCCGCCGGTATGGACGAACAAAATCGGTCCTTCATCCTTAAAACGCTTCTGCGTAATGCCGTCGATAAGCCCGGCCATCGCTTTGCCGGTATAGACCGGATCGAGCAAAATACCTTCCAGTTGCGCCAGTAGCTTCACGGCGGCCATGCCTTCCTCGTTCGGCGTACCGTAGCCCGGGGCAAAGTAATCATCCCACAGCATGATATCGGCTTTCGCCTGCAGCTCGAGGCTGTTGGCCACGGCCTGCTGCAGCGCCACCATTTTTGGCAGCTGGTCAGCGACGGAGCGCGATACCGTCACGCCAATCAGTTCCGCCTGCGGCATCAGCTGTTCGAGTCCCACAGCCAGCCCGGCATGCGTACCGGCGCTACCGGAAGCCACCACCACCGATGAGATCTCCACCGCGCCTTCACACTGCTGGGCGATTTCCAGCGCGCTTTCCACATAGCCTAACGCCCCGAGCGCATTGGATCCGCCGACCGGGATGACGTAGGGGCGATAGCCCTGCGCCTCGATGCGGGTCGCCAGCTCGTCGAGCTGTTCTGCAGGATTGGTCAGGGCATCGCACATCTCAACCTGGGTATTAAACAGATCCAGCAGCAGGCGGTTGCCATTGCTCAGATAGTTCTCCGCCCCGGTGCCAATGGGGTTTTCCAGTAGCGCCACGCAGTGCAGCCCCAGCTTCGCGGCGACCGCCGCCGTCTGACGCACATGGTTGGACTGGATCGCGCCGGCGGTGATTAAGGTATCTGCCCCTTCCCGCAGCGCATCGGCGGCGAGAAACTCCAGCTTGCGCAGTTTATTGCCTCCCATCGCCAGCGGCGTTGTATCATCGCGTTTGATAAAAATCTCGCGCCCAAGGTGATCGGACAAACGCGGCAGATACTCCAGCGGCGTCGGCGCGCCAATCAATTCCAGACGCGGAAAGCGGGTTAAATTTTGCAGTGACATGGCCCCTCCTGACTCAGTTATGCTTCATTATGCACACAGTTACGCGCTAAATAAAAAAAGGCGCTTCCAGGAGCGCCTTTTTTCACCACTGACCGTTATTTCGTCACGTCAGCGCCAAACCATTTCTCTGACAGCGCCTTCAGGGTGCCATCTTTCTGCATATCCGCGATCGCGGCGTCAATCGCTTTCAGCAGATCGTCGTTGCCTTTACGCAGCGCCACGCCGGCCTCCTGACGGGAGAATGCTTCACCGGTTACCGCCAGCGTATTGTTAGTTTTCTTCACCAGATCCAGCGCGGCCAGACGGTCAACCAGAATGGCGTCAATACGGCCTACACGCAGATCCTGGTATTTAGTCGGGTCATCATCATAGGTGCGAACATCAACGCCCTGGACGTTCTGACGCAGCCACTCTTCATAGTTAGTGCCCAGCCCGACGCCCACTTTTTTGCCTTTCAGATCCGCCGCGGTTTTAATCGCGCCTTCGTTACCTTTCTTCACCAGCGCCTGCACACCGGAGATAGTGTACGGGGTTGAGAAATCGTATTTCTTCTTACGCTCATCGGAGATAGTGACCTGGTTAATCACCACGTCAATGCGTTTGGAGTCCAGCGAGGCCAGCATACCGTCCCATTTGGTCGGTTTGAGATCGGCTTTCACGCCAAGATGTTTCGCCAGCTCGTTGGCAAACTCCACTTCAAATCCGGTCAGCTTGCCGTCATCGCCCTGGAAGCTGAAAGGAGGATAGGTGCCTTCGAGGCCCACGCGCAGGGTACCGCGCTCTTTAACCTGATTGAGCAGGTTTTCCGCTGCAAAAGTTTTCACGCTAACGCCAGCCATCAAAACAACGGCCATCGCGCCCATCAGCGCCTGACGACCCAGAAGTGCTAATTTCATAGATACCCCGAAGGTTAGGATTTTCCTGTAGTGTAAGGCGCTTAACGGCCCGGCACCAACATCGTTACGCTACATCTTATGCCAATTTATTATATATGATCCCGATTAGGGTATAGCGAAAATCAGGGCTTTCCTCTCCCGTTTTGCGGGATATCTCCCATACTGCAAAGGTCAGCCTGTTGACGTCTGGAGCATGGAAGATGAAAAACCCCACTTTGTTGCAATGTTTTCACTGGTACTACCCCGCCGGCGGCGAGCTATGGCGTGAAGTCGAAGCGCTGGCCCCCAGCCTGAATGAAATCGGCATCAATATGGTCTGGTTGCCGCCCGCCTATAAAGGCGCCTCGGGCGGTTATTCCGTCGGCTATGACACCTATGATCTCTTCGACCTTGGTGAGTTTGATCAAAAGGGCTCAGTCGCCACCAAATATGGCGATAAAGCGCAGCTGCTGGCGGCGATGAAGGCTCTGAAAGAGCATGATATCGCCGTGCTGCTGGATGTGGTGGTGAACCACAAAATGGGCGCCGATGAAAAAGAAACTCTGCAGGTGCAGCGCGTCGATGAGCACGATCGCACCCAGATTGCCGAGGAGATCATTGAGTGTGAGGCATGGACTCGCTATACCTTTCCGGTGCGGGCCGGGCAGTATTCGCAATTTGTCTGGGACTACAAATGCTTTAGCGGTATCGACCACATTGAGAATCCGACGGAAGACGGTGTGTTTAAAATCGTCAACGATTACACCGGTGAAGGCTGGAACGAGCAGGTCGACGATGAGCTTGGTAACTTCGACTACCTGATGGGCGCCAACATTGATTTTCGTAATCACGCCGTTACCGAGGAGATCAAATACTGGGCGCGCTGGGTCATGGAGCAGACCGGCTGCGATGGTTTTCGTCTTGACGCCGTGAAGCATATCCCCGCCTGGTTTTACAAAGCGTGGATCGAGCACGTCCAGGAGGTGGCACCGCAGCCGCTGTTTATTGTCGCGGAGTATTGGTCCCATGAGGTGGAAAAGCTCCAGCAGTATATCGACCTGGTCGAGGGCAAGACGATGCTGTTCGATGCCCCGCTGCAGATGAAATTTCATGAAGCCTCACGCCAGGGGCGCGATTATGACATGAGCCAGATATTCAGCGGCACGCTGGTGGAAGCAGACCCTTTTCACGCCGTGACGCTGGTGACAAACCACGATACGCAGCCGCTGCAGGCCCTCGAGGCGCCGGTTGAACCCTGGTTCAAGCCGCTGGCCTATGCGCTGATCCTGCTGCGTGAAAATGGTGTGCCGTCGGTCTTTTATGCCGATCTTTTCGGCGCATCCTATGAAGATACCGGCGGCGATGGACAAACCTACGCCATTGAGATGCCCGTTATCGAACAACTGCATGAACTGATCGACGCCCGTCAGCGCTTTGCCCATGGCGTGCAAACGCTGTGGTTCGATCACCCCAACTGTATTGCCTTCAGCCGTAGCGGCACCGACGAGGATCCCGGCTGCGTGGTGGTGATGTCCAATGGCGATGAGGGAGAAAAAACCCTGACGCTGGGCGAGAACTATGGCAATAAACGCTGGCGGGATTTTCTCGGCAACCGGGAAGAGATTGTCGAAACCGACGCTGAGGGTAGCGCGATCTTTACCTGCAACGGGGGTAGCGTGAGCGTGTGGGTGATGGAAGCCGTGCTGTAGTTAGCTGGCGATGTACCTGGCGGGCCGGAACGGGCCCGCCGGAACCTCAGCGCACGGAAGCCCGCGCGCTGACGGCCCCTGTCGTACGCGCTTTGGCCCACGCCTTTTCGCACTCAGGGGTGAGGCGTTCAACGCGAGTCAACGTCATACGATCGTAGGAGAGGGTATTGCCCTCACGCTCGATTGGATAGATATCCAGGGAAGCGGTAACGTTGTAGATCTGGTTATCGCGGTTCATCAGTTTACCCGGCTGCGCGATCACGCGCTGCCACTGGCGGCAGTCGAAGGTATCCCCTTCTTTAGTGACGATCAGGCTGGCGATCGCGTCAGGGCTCATCATTTCACTCTGCGGCCCTTTCGATTGCCAGTAGCCCTCAAGGCCAGCCGGCGCCGGTGCTTTAACGACGTCATCGTAATGATCAACCTGCACACATCCGGCCAGCGCCACCACCATGCCCGCAAAAACTAACTGTTTCATCATTCATCCCACAAGCCGATAAAAAAGTATTGTGGCATTAAAGCGTTAAGCCTTCCACCCCCGCTCCCGGCGGAAAAACCGGGCAAAACAGGAACGGGCAGCACCGCCTTCATTTGAAATAAGGAAATTCCGAAAATAAAATAATGTTTGGGGCGTAACCATAGCATCTATGGGCACTTTTTGTTTTTAATCCGCTCACACTACCGGTTCTCGACTTTACTTTAAGAGTTTTCCTGGCAAATTATATGCATAGATGCGGAATAGTTTAACGGAACTAATAGGTTCTTTCGTAAACCTACTATTACTGCTCGCAAGGACTGCTTCGCACAATGCGTGTGAAGAGAATATCGTTACGTGTTGATTGAGGATGGGTCATGTCAACGATGATTATGGATTTGTGCAGTTATACCCGGTTAGGCTTAACGGGTTATCTGACCAGTCGGGGAATAAAAAAACAGGAAATCGTTGAGGTCCATTGCGCGACAGATTTGCAAAAACATTGCGCGTCGTGTTGTCCGGCAGTGGTGTTTCTTAATGAAGACTGCTTCGTGCATGATGATGAAAGTAATGGCATTATTCGCCAGATCATTACGCAAAACCCGGCGACGCTGTTTGTTATCTTTATGTCGCTGGCAAACATTCATTTTGACCGCTATTTGCGGGTACGGAAAAACCTGCTGATCAGTTCGAAATCGATAACGCCAAAAGACCTTGATGTTATTCTGGTTAATTATCTAAAATACAAAAATAGCAGTCTGGGGCAATTAAATTTACCGACGTTGTCGCTGAGTAAAACAGAATCAAATATGCTGCAAATGTGGATGGCCGGGCACGGCACGTCACAAATTTCAACGCAAATGAACATCAAAGCGAAGACGGTATCATCGCATAAAGGCAATATTAAAAAGAAAATACAAACGCACAATAAGCAGGTGATTTACCATATCGTTCGGCTGACCGAAAACGTAACGTCAGGTATTCAGGTGAATCTGCGTTAAAACAGACTGGCGGTGGTACCGCCAGTCCCGTTTTATGAGGCTTCTTTTTCGACGAAGATCCCATCCGGATGCCCTATTTCGTTGAAAAACCAGATCCCTAAAGGATAGTCTTCCAGCGAAACCAGATACATCGTCCCTTCACTAAACGACTCAATTGCCAGCACTACCCCCGATCGACGTGGGCCACCGTCGGTCTTCACCGTGACACGATCGTTCACCTGCATATTCACTCTCCTCTATTTTTCAGCCAGTGTAGAACAAAACCACGCAACTCGCAGCGTCGCGGCCCATGACTGGTGTTTTTTTAGACCGACTATACTTAAAGAGGCTTGAGCGACGCTCAGCGAGGGGGTAATGATGAAGAATCGATTGACTGGCCAGGCCGGAAATGACGTTGATGTCAACGTGGATGCGCTACTGGCAGCGATTAATGAGATTAGCGAAAGTGAAATCCATCGCACTCTGGACGACCCACAGCGCGCCAGCATTGATGGCCGCGGGTCACATACCTGGCGCGAACTGGCGGAGGCATTTGAGCTCGATATTCACGATTTCAGCGCCAGTGAAGTTAACCGCTAACGGCAGGCGAAAAAAATCCCGACTCGCAGGAGTCGGGATCAAACTTGCTAATGCAAGAAGCACTTGAAAATTCGTTACACCGGGAAATCCGATGCGTTAAAACATTATCCTCAATTATTTTGCATGACAAGCGATATTCATGACGCAAATTATTGAGAATGTTAGCGCTTTGCTTTGAGCAGGGCTGCAGGGCTGATGCGAGAAGGCTTCGCCGCAAACCGGTTTCATTCGATAGCGCGATCCCTGTCGAACACTTTAAGAAAAATCTCATTTTGCCTGATTCGGGCGAAACGTTTTGCTCACGCTTCGCTGCGAAAACAGACCTGATTGCGGCCGTTCTGCTTTGCCAGATAGAGACGACGATCGGCCACCGACTGTAAGGCTTCAAACTGATACTCCCCCTGCTCTTCGCTGGTACTGACCCCCAGTGAGGCACTGACCCGCAGCGTCACATTGTTATGTAAAAAGACCTCCCGGCCCTGAATTCGCAGGCGTAGCCGCTCTGCCACCGCCACCGCGTCCTGTAGTGTGGTATTCGGCAGCACGACACAAAACTCCTCCCCGCCCACGCGGCCCAGCAAGTCACCCTCACGAACGGTGCTGGCAAGGGTACTGGCCACCGTCGACAGCACTCTGTCACCCGCCTGATGGCCATAGCGATCGTTGATGCGCTTGAAGTGATCCAGATCGAGCTGGATCACCGACAGCGGCCGTCCACTGCGCTGGCAGGCGCTGGCTACCGCCATCGCCTGTTCAAACAGCGCCCCGCGATTGAGCAGACGGGTTAAGGCATCATGCCATGCCTGCCATTCAAGGGAGGTTTGCAGGACGCTCATATTGCGGACCATGCGGCGGATCACCAGCCAGGAGAGCAACAGCATCAAGGTGAAGAGGACCCACATCAGGGTCAGGGCGATGGTGATGGTGCCAAAATTGCCCCGCACGCCTTCCCGCAGGGTGTGGATCCGCAGCAACACGCCGTCAAAATTGCGCAGTTTGGCCCAGCTGATATAGCGCGTCAGCAAGCGCAGCCCCCCCTGGTTATCATGGACAAACGCGCGGCTGAGCAGTTCCTGTTCCCTGGGGGACAATAGCGTCAGGACATTCCCCGGCGCGGAAGAGGCCAGCAGGTTCAAATGGCTATCATAAAGCTGGTACTCCCCCTCCTGCCCGCCCTGCATGGCGCTGACCAAAAACGCTTTTATTTCACTGACCGAGAAATCCATCGCCAGCACCCCGCGCCAGTAACCGGCGAAATCCAGCGGTATCGAAGCGGTGACCACCTGCTCTTCCAACTGCGGGTCATCGTCAGGAAAGGTTTGCCAGATAACGCCCCGCCCCGGATTATTCCGCTGGCTCTGTCGGGTAAACCAGAGGGCGCTGATGGCTTGCGAATAGTGGGTCATCACCTGCGACTCGTCCCGCAGCGGCAGGGTCGAGGTGAAAAAGCCGCTGCGAGAGATATACTGCATCCGCTCGGCGAAATCGCGGTCATGTTGCGTCAGATTCAACAGATACCCCAGCTCCAGCGTCGCCATCAACTCATCAGCCGCGAGCGGATCGTCCTTCAGCAGTATAGGGTTGTTACCGACGACGCTCCCCGAGACGCCAAACACCGGCAGCGTACGACGATTCGGCAGCGCTACTCGCCAGGCCTCCTGGTGACGCTGGCTCAGATAGCGCTGACTGGCACTACGCAATACGTCGATATCGAGCGGCTGCTCAAGGGCAGACTGCATGCCGTGGCGAAAAAACATCATCCGGTCAATATTGAACTGCAGCAACCCATCCATTTCATGGGCGACATTAGCCAGATTATTGCGTTGGTTGGCCACATAGGCCTCTTCCAGAACGTTGATTTCACGCCAGATCAGTAACGTGGAGAAAAAAAGCACCACAATAAAACAAACGTTAACCACATGCGCCGGGCGAGTCAGGTGGCGGAGCTTGTTTCTCTTCAACCGAAGTGGCTTATCCATCATTATCTCGCAGTACGTTGCGCAAACCTGACGACATCAGCGCCCCGGCTGGTGTCGACGCCGGGCGCGCTTTTAGCGTAGACGACGCAGCGCCGTCACGCTGCGTGCAGCCACTCTACTTCACCGACCGGCGCAAACTGCTCACCACTTTCACGCCCGCCAGCACCACTGCGCCAATGATAAAACCCAGCACCAGGTTGGCAATGACCGGCAGCAGGGAAGCCAATATCCCGCCCAGCCCCGCGCTCCAGTGCTCAATGGCATGATGCAGTGGCGCAATGCCGTGAACCACAATCCCGCCGCCGACAAGGAACATCGCCAGCGTCCCAACGATGGAGAGCACTTTCATCAGCCAGGGGGCTACCGCTAACAATCCTTTGCCCAGCCATTGCGCCAGCGCAGCGCGTTTCTCTGCCAGCCAGTAGCCCATGTCGTCCAGCTTAACGATCACGCCCACCAGACCATAGACCCCGATGGTGACCAGAATCGCGATCCCTGAGAGGATCAGGATCTGATTGAGCAGCGGCGCTTCCGCCACAATGCCGAGGGTGATGGCGACAATTTCCGCGGACAAAATAAAATCGGTGCGAATCGCCCCTTTCACTTTGTCACGCTCAAAGGCCAGCGGGTCACGTTCCGCCAGCGCCTGAAGACGCTGCTGCCGTTGCGCAGGGTCTTCCTTGTGCTTACGCGCCTCCAGGCTGTGAAGGACCTTCTCCACCCCTTCAAAACAGAGGAATGCGCCTCCCAGCATCAGCAACGGCGTAATCGCCCAGGGGATAAAAGCACTGATCAATAGCGCCAGCGGCACGAGGATCACTTTATTAATGAACGAACCTTTCGCCACGCCCCAGACGACCGGCAGTTCACGATTCGCTCGCACGCCGGTCACCTGCTGAGCATTGAGCGACAGATCGTCGCCCAATACCCCGGCTGTTTTTTTCGCCGCCAGCTTGCCCATCACGGAAATATCGTCCAGCAGCGTGGCGATATCATCGAGTAACGTTAAAAGACTACTTCCTGCCAAAATAATTTCCTTCTCTTTTCATCAATGTCTCCTTCGAGTATGCGTTAAAAAACGGCCGGTGCCCAAGGTACAATTAGTCAATATAAATTTAACAAACTCGCGCAAATTAAGCGCTCGCCAGCGCGATAGTTTTCACGTTTACTATATGTCCCCTTTCTATCTCTGCACCGTCGTGAGGAAGTATGTCTACCCGTCAGCTGTTACCGCTTATCGGGGCGCTGTTTGCGCTGTATATCATTTGGGGCTCTACCTATTTTGCCATCGCCGTCGGCGTCGCCAGCTGGCCGCCGCTGATGATGGCCGGTATTCGCTTTCTCTCTGCCGGCGTGCTACTGCTGGGCTGGCTGCTGGCCACCGGCCATAAGCTGCCAGCCCGCCGGCCGCTGCTTAACGCCGCGCTGATCGGGGTCTTGCTGCTTGCCGTCGGCAACGGCTTCGTCACTCTCGCCGAACATCAGCACGTTCCGTCAGGGATCGCGGCGGTGATGGTCGCCACCGTGCCGCTGTTCACGCTATGTTTCAGCCGCTTTTTCGGCATCGCCACCCGTAAACTGGAGTGGCTGGGCATTGCCATTGGCCTGGCAGGTATCGTCATGCTCAACAGCGGTGGCAACCTGAACGGCAACCCCTGGGGCGCGCTGCTGATCCTGATTGGTTCGCTAAGCTGGGCGTTCGGCTCGGTTTACGGGTCGCGGATTGAGCTGCCGACCGGCATGATGGCGGGGGCTATCGAGATGCTCGCCGCCGGGATCGTCCTGTTGGTCTCGTCATGGCTGACCGGTGAGACGTTAACCCATGCCCCCTCGTGGTCCGGGATCGCCGCCCTGGCCTACCTGGCTATCTTTGGCTCGCTAATCGCCATCAACGCCTACATGTTTTTGATCCGCAACGTCACCCCGGCGGTAGCCACCAGCTATGCCTATGTTAACCCGGTGGTGGCCGTCTTGCTCGGCACCGGGTTTGGCGGTGAAAGCCTGTCGCTCATTGAATGGCTGGCGCTGGCAGTGATTATTTTCGCCGTAGTGCTGGTGACGCTGGGAAAATATCTCTTCCCCGCCCGCAGCGAAGCTACTCCTTGCAAGGCGGCGAAGTAAACGCCAGCTCGCGGATCCCCTGCGTATCGATCTGCGCGTCGTGCCCGGCGCCGCAGATCCACTCTTCCAGACGCTCGGTGAGCGCCTCATCATTTAGTTTCAACCGGCCGCGCAGGGCGCATTCCCAGATGATAAGCACCCGCCAGCCCTGCTCAGCCAGCTGTTGCCGGTCGCGGGCGTCACGCGCCACGTTGCCAGCGATTTTATCCAGCCAGAAAGCCGTCCGGGTGGCCGGCACCTTAAACAGATAACAGTCATGGTGATGCCAGAAACAGCCGTGAGTAAAGATAACGCAGCGGTAGTCGGGTAAGGCGAAATCGGGGCGTCCTGGCAGCGCGCGATCCTGGGCGACAAAGGTGAATCCCGCCCCGGTCAGCAGCGCCGCTATCCGCTTTTCAATCGCCGTATCGCGCGTGGCGATAGCCCGCATATTTTTACTGCGCGTGGCTTTATCGTGAACATCCGCCATCGTTATCATCCGCTTCGCGACGCGCCACCGCCTGGGCGATACGCGGCGCCAGGAGCTTCGCCACCGCGGCGAAGACCGGAACCACCACCGAGTTGCCGAACTGACGATAGGCCTGGGTATCCGACACTGGAATGCGGAACCGTGAACCCTGGGGCGATTCAAAGCCCATCAGCCGGGCGCATTCGCGCGGCGTCAACCGGCGAGGCCGCCGCTGTTGGTTCTGTGGATCGTCAAAATGCTGCTCGCCCAACGGCCGGTCCCAGCCGCGGTCGACGAGAATTTCGGCACCGTCTTTATAGTAGCGGGCAGAGAGTGTTCGAGCCACGCTGTGGGGATTACCGGGGTCTACCAGGCCATAACCAAAGCCATTACCCCGCGCCTGATGCTTGCGGGCATAACGATAGAGATATTTCCACAACACCGGCGTAAGGATAAATTTGGCATCCACCGTCGGCTCCAGCAGCTCGCCAAACGTCGGCCGCACCGCCGGATAGAGCGCAGCGATATCGCGCAGCGTAAATCCTTCATGCAGCTGCAGGTCGCGGCGGAAACCCACCAGCACGATGCGCTCCCGGTGCTGTGGTAAGAAATGGCGCCCGTCGATGACCTTAGGGTCATCCGGCCCGGTATGCCCGGCATCGGCCACCTCATACCCCAGCTCATCCAGCGTCTGCATGATGATGCGGAAGGTGCGCCCCTGATCGTGGCTTTTGAGGTTTTTGACATTCTCCAGCACAAAAATCGCCGGCTGACGCGCGGCGATAATTCTCACGACATCAAAAAATAGCGTCCCCTGGGTTTCGCAGGCAAAGCCGTGCGCGCGCCCCATGGCATTTTTTTTGGAGACGCCGGCGAGTGAGAAAGGCTGGCAGGGAAAGCCGGCCAGTAAGACATCATGCTGAGGAATCGTCTCGCGGATATGCTGCGCCGCTTCTTCATCGCTGACATCGGGGCGGTGGCTGAGCGTGACATCGCGGATATCTTCATTAAAACGATGCTGTTGCGGATCACAGTACCAGTTGGCCTTGTAGGTACGCACCGCGTGCTTGTTCCACTCGCTGGTAAAGACGCACTGCCCGCCGATGGCTTCAAAACCGTTGCGGATCCCGCCGATACCGGCAAACAAATCGACAAAGCGGAACGCATAATGCGGGTGATGAGCTGGCGGCGCCGGCAGCAGCGTCGCCAGATGGGCGATCTCCTGCGGACGCAAACGCCCCGCCGCGCGGGAGAGCGCCGCCACGCGCTTGAGGATCGCCGCGCTCCAGTGCTGTTCGCCGACGCTTACCAGTTCGGCGACCAGCGTTTTCACATCATAGATCGTCATCAGCTGACGCAGCAGCGCCTGAGCCTCTTCCCCGGCCTGCTCAGCCAGCGGCAACGACCTGTTTTCCTTAATTAACTTTTGCGGCATATCCTCAACCAGCGCGGACGATTTTTGCAGAGAGTACCATAAATCACCGGTCGGTTGACGCCTGCGGTGCAAAGCGGCGTAAAACCGCTTCATCCAGCGCCAGCGGCTCCCCCTGCAGCTCCGCGCTAAGCTTGGCCATAAATTCGACGAGGAAGCGGGCATTGTGCTGCGCCATCTCTTTTCCTCTGGCCGTCTGCATGGTCTCCGGCAGGCGCAGGAGTTTGCACTGGAAATGATCGAGGGCATATTGGCGGTCATCCAGCGCCCGCCGGTCAGCAAATGGATCTTCAGCATCAAACAAGATGGTATTCAGGGCGCCGGCGACGGCGAAGACCCGCGCCAGGCCAATCGCCCCCAGCGACTCAAGACGGTCGGCATCCTGGACGATTTTCGCCTCCAGCGTGCGCGGCGGGATCGCCGCGCTGAAGCTGTGTGCCTCGATGGCATGACTGACCGCCGCGTAACGCTCCGCGGGAAAATCGGCAAATGACGACTGTAGAATAGCGAGGGTTTTCTCAGCGGCCATCATCGAGGAACGGCTTCGCTCCGGATGATTCTTCGGCAAGCTGACGATGTCATGAAAATAGCAGGCCGTGAGGAGTACCAGTCGGTCGACCTCCTCCCCGGCGGCCAGCTGGGTAGCCGTGGCCCAGACGCGACGAAAATGGGACAGATCGTGTGCGGCATCATCCTGCGCGTGGTGCGTCAGTATCCAGTGCTCATATCGTTGCTGCCAGTCAACCAGGTTCATAGGCTTTCCTTTATGTGAAGGTCAGCCTCGAGCATAGCAACTTTACCGCTGATGATCCCGCTCGCCGCGAGACGGCCGGGTATACCAGACAACCGCCCCGAGGATCGCGCCAATGCCCGCAAGGACTAACATCCCCAACAGCGCGCCAAGCCATTTTCCCGCCGTGGTTCCCAAATCGCCCTCCACGCTGGCGCCGGGAACGCTGTGAATTTTTCCGACCACCCACCAGTAACGCACGATGACCCAGACACAATATCCGCAAAAAGCATACAACGCCCATAACGCGAGCTTCCCTCCGGGGCTGCGTTTTGCCTGCTCTTCCATCTCATTCCTCTCCGTGACACAACACACTACCGCCACTCAAAACGTGACAAGCATCACATTATACCGCCAACCTGCGCAGCAGGCAGCAGTTTCATCCCCATCTTCTGCGTCAACCTGCGACTTATGCTGCCGGTGAGCGGGCGCTGGAGTGTTTTATTTATTCTTCTCCCCATGCGAAAAGTTTATTCCGGCGCGGGAGATCGCGTGTTGTATTGATAATCTATTGACTATTTTTGCCGGCCAAAAAGCAATTTTCGTGATGAATGATGTCTTGATGTTAATTCATACAACTCATTTCATTAAGTTAACAAAATCAATCAAACCAAGTCATATCCCATTGCTATATAACAAAATAATACTCCACCAAAAATTATTCATAAACAATATAAAGAACCAAATTGAAATAAATTGAAATGTTTTATATTGTTTATTTACATCTTTTATTTTAAATAAAAATGAACTTAGTCGTTAGTATCTGATAGTCATTCCGGAGGGATTGTCATAATTCATAGAAATTATTATTAAAAGGGAATATATAATGAAAAGAAAAGTACTGGCACTCATGGTACCGGCATTATTAATGGCCAATGCCGTTAATGCCGCGGAAATCTATAACAACAACGGCAACAAACTGGACCTTTACGGAAAAGTCGACGGCCTGCACTACTTCTCTGACGACACTTCAGAGGATGGCGATCAGACCTATGCTCGCTTTGGTATAAAAGGCGAAACGCAGATCGCTTCCGAGTTAACCGGCTACGGTCAGTGGGAATACAACATTCAGGCAAATACCACTGAAAAAGAAGGCGCAAACTCCTGGACCCGTCTGGCCTTCGCTGGTCTGAAGTTTGCCGACTACGGCTCACTGGACTACGGTCGTAACTACGGCGTGGTGTACGACATTGAATCCTGGACCGATATGCTGCCGGAATTCGGCGGCGATACCTACACCCAGACCGACGTTTACATGACCGGCCGTACCAACGGCGTGGCAACCTACCGTAACAGCGACTTCTTCGGCCTCGTCGACGGTCTGCATTTCGCTCTGCAGTATCAGGGTAATAATGAAAACGCCGGTTCTGGCGAAGGCACTAATAACGGCGGCAAACGTAAACTGGCGCGGGAAAATGGCGACGGTTTCGGTATCTCCAGCTACTACGATCTTGATATGGGGATCAGCGTAGGGGCAGCGTATTCGTCTTCTGACCGTACCCATAACCAGCTGGCAGAGGCTCGTAGCAGCCAGCGCTACGCCAATGGCGATAAAGCTGACGCCTGGACCGTCGGCGCGAAATATGACGCCAACAACATCTATCTGGCCGCCATGTATGCTGAAACCCGCAACATGACCTTCTACGGCAACGATAGTTTTGGTGGGATTGCCAACAAAACGCAGAACTTCGAAGTGGTCGCGCAGTATCAGTTTGACGACTTTAATTTACCGCTGCGTCCGTCTGTCGCCTATCTGCAGTCGAAGGGTAAAGATCTCTACACCTATTCTCGCTACGGCGACAAGGATCTGGTCAAGTATGTCGACGTGGGCATGACCTACTACTTCAACAAAAATATGTCCACCTATGTGGATTACAAAATCAACCTGCTGGATGAAGACGACCGCTTCTACAAAAACAGCGGTATAGCGACCGATGACATCGTCGCCCTCGGCCTGGTCTATCAGTTCTGATCCCCGTCAAAGCCCGCGTTCAGCGGGCTTTTTTATGTTCCCGCTCCGTTGAGATCACTCTTTTCGACATTGCCGCTTTCCAGGCGTACCTTCCCTCTTTATGATGCGTTTAAGCTCGTTCGGGCAAAAAGCGGCGATAAGGTCCTAAAAGGATAAAGCGCGCTACCGCGTCTCTACGCTGAAACCAGGACGATGATGATGGCGATACCCCAGCGCAGGCGTTATACCTGAAGCTAACGGTGTGATTGAAGGGGAATGGTCATTAAGAGAAAAGTGGCGGAGAGAGGGGGATTTGAACCCCCGGTAGAGTTGCCCCTACTCCGGTTTTCGAGACCGGTCCGTTCAGCCGCTCCGGCATCTCTCCGCTGTTGTGGTTGCTATAATGCCAGGATCTTTGGCATTTTAATAGCTCCCGTTTCGGTAATCGTGTTCAAGTGACGACTTTGCGAGCAATATGATGTTTAAATGGCCCTGGAAAGCAGATGATGAGTCCGGCAACGCAGAGATGCCCTGGGAGCAAGCGCTTGCCATTCCGGTTTTAGCCCATCTTTCTCCCACTGAGCAGCGCAAGCTTACTCAGTTGGCTGCCCGTTTCTTACAGCAAAAACGTCTGGTGGCGCTGCAGGGGCTGGAGCTCACCCCGCTGCATCAGGCACGCATTGCCCTGCTCTTTTGTCTGCCAGTGCTTGAGCTGGGAATAGAGTGGCTGGACGGTTTCCATGAAGTGCTGATCTACCCAGCCCCGTTCGTCGTGGATGATGAATGGGAAGATGATATTGGTCTGGTCCATAACCAGCGGGTGGTGCAATCGGGACAAAGCTGGCAGCAGGGGCCTGTAGTGCTGAACTGGCTGGATATTCAGGACTCCTTTGATGCGTCAGGCTTTAACCTCGTGGTGCACGAGGTGGCGCATAAGCTGGATGCGAGGAATGGCGATCGGGCCAGCGGCGTGCCGCTTATCCCATTACGCGAGGTTGCCGGCTGGGAGCACGATCTCCACGCGGCAATGAACAATATTCAGGATGAGATAGACCTGGTGGGGGAAAGCGCCGCCAGCATTGACGCCTATGCCGCCACCGACCCCGCGGAGTGCTTTGCCGTCCTCTCGGAATATTTTTTCAGCGCGCCCGAGTTGTTCGCGCCCCGCTTCCCCGCCCTGTGGCAGCGTTTTTGCCACTTCTACCAGCAGGATCCGCTGCAGCGGATACGTGAGAATGGCCTGCAGGATGAAGACAATCGGCGCATTGTTCACTAAAACAACGCCTTGAGCTAAATTTAGCCAGTTGAATCAGCAAGTTAATTTTAGTGTTGACACAAAAATGCGAGGCCAGTAGTATGCGCCTCGTTCACACGATTCCTCTGTAGTTCAGTCGGTAGAACGGCGGACTGTTAATCCGTATGTCACTGGTTCGAGTCCAGTCAGAGGAGCCAAATTTAAAAAAGCCTGCTTTCGAGCAGGCTTTTTGCTTTTTAGCTTCCGTCAGGTCTGCCTCAGTTCTGTCCGGCCCAGCCGCATAAGAGCTAGCGGCGCATCAGCGCCTCCTGCCAGCGTCGCGTCAGATAGTTATGTTCATCCATCACCGAATTCCATACCGCAATATGTCCCATCCGCTGCTCGTAGCTTCCACCATCCCGACGCTCACCCGCAGGAATAAGCGGCGCGCCAGAGGCATCGAGGAGTAATTCAGCTGCCGGTTTTCCTGCATACCAATAGTCCCATTCGGCCTGAGACAGAAAAGCGCGGCTTCGCTGAGGGTTGGAAATATAATACCCCTGCCGGGCCATTACTGCGCCGGGCCAACCAGACTGCCACCAGTTAAGGTAATCATAGGCCGCTTCTTTTACCTTCCCAGTCACGCAGCGAGACAGCGACATGCCGCCATACCACGCCCGATAGCCTTCACGTGGGCGCGCCATTTTATAGCCTCGCTGATGGAAATGGTGCCGGAAATAGATGGGAGCCCATAAGCTCTGGACCTCAACGCATCGATTATCGATTAAATCGCATGCCTGCTCCTGGGACGACCAGAATGCGGCAAAGTGTCCCTGGCGATTAAGATGGGCTAATCCTTGTGTCAAAACATCGATCTCTTCCAACGTCAAATTGCCAATATCGGCAAACTGCGCCATCCCCGCGCCCTGCATGGCCAGAGCGGCATCGATCCCTCCCATAGCTGCATCCTCTTGCAGGGCGACCGCGCCAGTAAGCGCGCTATGCAGCAACCATCCCCAACTCTCTTCTTCCTGCTGAAGCGCCTCGGGAAGACGGTCGACATGATAAGCAAAGCTATCGGCATTATGCGTCAATGGCAGCATGCTGATGAGATCGCTCGGCTGGCTGCTTAAATGGCGATCCCGTTGAACGTACAAGCGCTGGGACGGTACGCTGCCATCGGCCACAACGCCGTTCAGGGTGCCCTGCTTCGCCAGTTCGTTCACCTCGTCCCAATATTTCAGCCGCTTCACCTCCAGCGGCTGAATAGCACGGGCCGGCCAGACAAAATCGATATTATGAAACCACTGGTCATAGAGATCGTAACTGTCAGGTTGCATAACCGCGATGCGCTGGGCATCTTCCACGCTATGCAGCAGGTATTCGATCTTAATCCCCAGCTCCTGCTCAGCGCGAACACGCAATATCTCCAGTAATGTCACCGACGTGCCCAACACCCGAAGCGTTAATGGAGGAGAAATAATCGCCGCAGAACTCATCCCTTCAGGACTCCTGTGATACTTGCATAAAGCGGCTAAAGGCTTGCTGCAAGCGATGCGCCTCCAGTCCACGTAAGATAAATACCAACGTTGAATGGCTTAAGGCTCCAGGCCAGTCATCCAAATGCACCGGAGGATGCAACGTGTGCTGTACACCATGAATAACCACCGGAGTCTCACTGTCGCTTACACGCAAAATGCCTTTCATTCTCAGCACCGCGTTACCATGGCAATGTAATAGCATGGATAACCAGATAGCAAAAGCGGGCCAGTTTAACGACTGCTCAAGCGAAATCACGCATGTTTCTGTCGTGGGATGCGCCCCGCCATCGCGCTTTGGCACCAACGAAAACGTGTTGTCAGCACATGACCCTAACCAGCGGAAACGCTGTTCATAAGAGCCGCGAAATACTTCACTTCGGAACAGCCAGTCCGGGGTATCCTGCGCCAGCCGCGTAGTGCTCACTTCCGCCAGCGGATTAAGCTGACGCAGCCATTGCTCGAGCGTCACCGTCTCCTCGGGGGCAATGCGATCGCTTTTACTCACCAGCAGTTTGTCCGCCGCCGTCACCTGCGCAAGCCACTCGGGCTGAAGATCGGCTTGACGGTGGGCATGTTCCGCATCGACGAGTGTGACCAGCGTCCCTGGCGTGAAATGGCTCTGCAACTGACGATCGTGGAGAAGTGTCGATAAGATGGGAGCCGGATCGGCCAGCCCGCTGGTTTCCAGAACAACGTAGCGAAACGCCGGGATCAGGCCGCGCGCCCGCCGTTCATAAAGCGCCAGCAGAGCGGCCTGCAATTCCCCACGAATCTGACAGCATACGCAACCGCTCGGCAATAACACAGTATCCGGCGCGACTGCGTGAAGCAGGTGATGGTCGATCCCCACCTCGCCAAACTCATTCACCAGCAGAGCAATATAGTTCACGTTCTGCCGGGCGAGCCAGTTTTTCAGCAGCGTTGTTTTACCGCTACCCAGGAACCCGCTCAGCACATGGAGGGGTAATTTCTCTTCAGCAGGCATCGTTTTCCCCTTTGGCCTCAAGCGAGGCTAACCAGGCATCATCGAGCGGATCAATCGCCTGATGCAGCATGTTCTCGGCTTCTTTCCACAACCGATCCAGGGAGTGGACCAGCACCTGTTGTCCCGTCGGGCTGGCCAGTAGCCATTGACCATGAAACTCCGTCAGCGAGAGGCGCCAGGGCTTCAGCGTACGGTTTAGTAATGCCAGCTGCCGCAGACGCAGCTGGCGTAGGGGAATATCCTGCCGCAGCGGATCGCTCCACTGCGGCCCGTTATCAAGCAGGCCGCACACTCCGCACATCATCCACTCCTCAAGGCATCACATCACCCGAATTTGGCCCCAGCGTCTGGCCAACGAACAGGTTACCCCCAGGCTCGCTGGCCAGCAGCAGCGCCACCGGCGCCACTTCTTCTGCTCGCCCAAAGCGCCCCAGCGGCAGCTCCGCCGTTTTGGCCGTTTTCCACGCCTGGTGAATACCCTCAATAAGCGGGGTTTCAATCGGTCCTGGGGCGATAGCGTTAACCAGCACATTTCGGCTGGAGACTTCCAGCGCCAGAGATTTCGTCAGGCCGATCACGCCAGCCTTAGCGGCCGCATAGTGACACAGCTCTGCCCCACCTTTGATGCCCAGTTGGGAAGCGATATTGATAATGCGTCCCCAGCGTTGGCTTAACATCACTGGCAGAGCTCGCTGGCAGGCCAGAAACACGCTGCGCAGATCGACGGCCATCATGGTTTCCCACATATCCAGAGTGATATCGGTGCAGGGAGCCTGGGTAAGCATGCCTGCGTTGTTGACCAGCACATCAATCCCTTCATAGTGCCCCAGGCTGGCATCCACGCCAGCCGTTGCCCCGTCGACCTCGCCGACATCAGCCACCACGCCATAGCAATGCGCCCCAATTAACCGACAACGCTGTACCACCTCTTCCAGTTTATTACGGTCCCGGTCGGTGAGTATCAGTCGTGCCCCTTCGCCGGCAAAAAGCAGTGCGATAGCCTCGCCGATACCACTTGCCGCGCCCGTCACAACACAACGTCTGTTTTGCAACTGCATAGTGGCTCCTTAATCCGGCCAGCGGACGGTCAAACCACCGTCGACAATAAGGCTTTGCCCGGTCAGATAGCGGCTTTCGTCGCTGGTGAGAAAAGCCACTACGCGAGCGATATCATCCGGACAGCCAACCCGTCCCAGTGGAATCGATCTGGCTGCTTTTGCCAGCCCCTCCGGCCCCAGAGAGTTCTGCTTATCCAGCGACTGTGGGGTTTCAATCAATCCGGGGATCACGGCGTTGCAGCGAATACCTCGCGGTGCAAGCTCAACGGCCAGTGAGCGACAAATCCCTGGGACTGCGGCTTTCGCCGCCGCGTAGTGGGCGTGCTCCTGCCAGCCATAGACGCCCCCGGCAATCGATGAGATTGCGACCAAACTCCCACCGCTGATCAGTCGTGGCGTAGCCGCCCGGAAACACCGCATCACGCCGGTGAGGTCCACATTAAGCATTTCGTTCCAGCGGTCGTCGTTCATCTCTTCAATAGACGCGCAGCGTAAGATCCCCGCATTGGCGATGACATAATCAAGACGGCCATAATGAGCGACGCCTTGCGCTATAAACGTATCAACCGACGCCGTATCGGCGACATTCAGCGGCAGCCAGAGTGCATCGCCACCAGCCTCCTCAACCTGTGCAGCAGCGACAGTAGGGTCATGCGGATCGTCCGGGTAGTAACCGGCGATCACCCGTATTCCGCGGCGGGCATACAGGGTGGCCAGCGCCAGACCAATGCCGCTTGCCGCACCACTGATTGCCGCTACTCGCTGACTGATGTTTGTGGTTTCCATCATCGCTCCTTACGCCTGAGGTTGTGTGTTAACGGTCTTGTTCATCCCTGACGCGCGCTGGACATCGCCACGCGCCAGCCACATCACCACACCTGAGATAAAGCAGGGTATGGCGCCAAACCACAGCGCAGCATCCTGCCAGTGCCCTCCATGGCTTAACACTGCGGTGGTACCAACGCTGGCGATGATCGCCCCGACCGGTCCCATCGCGCCAATCAACGCCCCTGCCGTAGCACGGATGGCGGTAGGAAAGCTTTCACTAATGAAAAACAGCGCTGCAGCGTAGGGACCAATCAGGAAGAACAAACCAATACTGTAGAGCGTGACGATAGTGGCAAAGTTGTCCGGGCAGTAGAGCATGCCAGCAAACGCCACCCCCCCCAGCATCCAGCCGACCGCGATAGTATTACGACGCCCAATCCGGTCACCCAGCCAGCCATGGGCCAGGTAACCGCAATAGCCCACCAGATTGGACAGGATTAAGATAAGCAACGAGTTGTTAAAAGAAACATCATGGGTTTTGGTGATGACCGTCGTACCGAGCACGCTAAAAATCTGAATGGCAAACCAGTTGATCAGTACCGCCGCCCCCAGTACCAGGGTGGCGCGCAGCGATGTGCCTCGAAACGCTGCGGCAATCCCACCGCGGTGATGTTCCTCCCATGAAATCTGATAATCCTGGGCTACCTGACGGGCTTCGGCGACCTGCCCTTGTTCACGCAAATGTTGGATTTTCTTTTGTACCTGGAATTGAGGTGTTTCTTTAAGTTTTAGCGCCAGCACAGCGATAACCAGTGAGGGTAATGCTGCAAAAATGAAGCTGCCCTGCCAGCCGATGATGGGCATTAAAATGGCGGTCAGCGCTGAAGCGACTAGTGCACCGACCGGCCAACCACCTTGCACAAGACTGTAGACAAACCCTTTACGTTTATTGAGTTTTGGATCGTCGAGCGCGGTATACAGTTCTGATAAATAGGTAGCGTTCACCGTTTGTTCCGCGTAGCCCAACCCCGCGACAGAGCGAATGGCCGTCAGCGCCCCTTTCCCCCATGCACCGCCCACAGCGGTCAATAATGAGCACAACGCGGCACCGCCAACGGTAATGACAATCCCCATCCGGCGTCCCAGACGATCGACCAGCGGACCAATCGCCAGCGCAATCACTGCGCCGCCAACCGCCACCCAGGTGGCGATTTCCGCTTGCTCTACCTCATCCCAGCCAAAATGGAGACCGATTTCCGGCAATAATGTGCCAAAAAGGATGAAATCGTAGACAGCGAAAACCCAGGCAAAAAAGGCAATCCAGGTGGCAAATTTCACATCCTTGATGGTTAACTGCTGCGGCTGCCAGCCGTTTACGGAAGTCTTGTTAAAAATGCTCATAGCGTAATCCCTCTGTCAGGGGGTAAATGACATTATGCCGAGCGCGGTTTGCGCGCTTTAAAATCATCTGCAATTTCGTCAAAGGTCACGAAGCGAACGCCATCGTGGCTACGGATGTACTGAATCAGGCGTTCAAGCATTAACAACACCTGAGGACGGCCGGAAACATCGGGATGGATAGTCATGGTGAAGACGGCGTACTCATTTTCGCGATAGACCCAGTCGAACTGGTCGCGCCACATCTCCTCCAGATGACGAGGGTTAACGAAGCCATGGCTATTAGGGGATTTTTTGATAAACATCATCGGTGGTAGATCGTCGAGGTACCAGTTGGCTGGAATTTCAACCAGATCCGTCTCCTGTCCGCGCTGCAATGGTTTCATCCACGCATCGGGATGCTTGCTGTAGTCGATTTTTGTCCAGCTGTCGCCAACCCTGACATAGTACGGATGGAAGTCGTTGTGCATCAGACTGTGGTCGTATTTAATGCCCTTTTTTAACAGCAGCTCGTTAGTCACATTGCTAAACTCCCACCACGGCGCCACATACCCGGTTGGGCGTTTACCGGCTAACTGCGTCACCAGTTCGATGCTACGATCCAGCACCGCTTCCTCCTGGGCAGGTGTCATGGCAATCGGGTTCTCATGGCTATAACCATGGATCCCCACCTCATGTCCTGCCTCCACAACCGCTTTCATCTGCTCCGGAAAGGTTTCTATCGAATGCCCGGGAATAAACCACGTCGTACGTAATTGCTGCTCCGCGAACAGTTTCAGCAGCCGCGGCGCGCCCACTTCCCCGGCAAACAAGCCGCGTGAAATATCATCCGGAGAATCTTCGCCACCGTATGACCCCAGCCAGCCGGCAACGGCATCAACGTCCACACCAAATGCGCAAAGGATTTCTTTGGCCATGTTTATTTTCCTTTTGAGTTGAGGGATAACGAATTAGCGCCATCACCTTTGGAAGGCGCCAGCAGATGCGCTACCGCACAGGCAGCGCTTAAAAGCGAGCGATCTTCACCGTTCGGTGAAGAGAAAAGCAGACTGGTATACAGGCCGTTCGCGGTCGTACCGCTTGGCACAGCGAGACCGGGCATATCCAGTAAACTGCCTGGCATGGTTAAGCGCAGCGTGGCGCTATTGGCGAAGGCAAATGCCTCGGCATCCGCCTGCAAGGGCGCCAGCCGCGGCGCGGTATGCGCGACCGTTGGTGTCACTAAAATCGCGCCATTGAGTTCTTCAGCCAGTGCCTGCTGCCAGATCGGACGTAGACGCAAAAAGGTGGTGAGCACCGCCGGATCAATCGTGCCGGAGGCCAGCAGTCGGCGGCGAATGAGGGGATCCATCGCTGTTGCTGCCGGTGACGCCAGCAGAGAGGCATGTAACTGAAAGGCTTCAATCGCCCCTGGCCAGCCATGGTGAGCAATCCAGTTAAGTGCTTCATGTAAGGCTGGCAGGCGCCGATATTCAACAACGACGCCTGACGCCGCTAATCGGGACAGCAACGAAGCACTGTTGTCACGGACGCTAATATCAGCGGCATTGAGAATTTCCGGATCGACAATTAACCGTGACACCGTCGACGACGACGTCTCCTCGCCACAGAGAATGACATCAAGGGCGTAAGCATCACGGACGCTGCGACAAAGAGGCCCGAGCGTATCGAGAGACGCCGCCAGGGGAAACACTCCGCTCGCGTCATAGCGATGACGGCTGGCGCGAAAACCGATCACTCCGCTAAACGCAGCAGGGATGCGCACGGAACCCGCGGTGTCCGTTCCTATTGCAATGCAGGCCACCCCTTGAGCAACCGCTCGCGCCGCGCCGCTGGAAGAGCCGCCAGGAACATGTTCCTCGCCATCGGTTGCCAGTAATGCCGGCGTGGTAAACGTTGGGTTAATACCCAGACCGGAAAAGGCAAACTCACTCAGATTGGTTTTGCCGATAGTCACCATTCCCGCCTGCGTCAGGCGCGCCACCATTCCGGCATCGTGTGTCGCGAGAGGCGCATCCAGGCGGGTTGCGGATCCTGCAGTGGTTCGGGTCCCGGCGATATCGAATAAATCTTTCCAGCAGACCGGAATACCATCCAATGGGCTCAGCGGCGCGCCCTCGCGCCAGCGCTGCGTCGAGGCGGCAGCCTCCTGACGGGCGCGTTCGGGAGTCAGTGTAATAAAAATCCCCTGGGTCTCTTTGGCCGCCGTCAGGCAGGCTTCCGTAAACGCAAGTGGCGAAAGCTGACCTCTGGCAAACAACGCCGCAATGGCACAGGCATCAATCTGGCCCCGCTGAAATTGCAGGCGAATCGTATTCGCGTTCATATCACCCTTAAATGTATATTTAAATAAAAATCCATTTAAACATAGCAAAACAAGTGCCAGAAGAATGACAACAAAGTGTCTAAAATGTGATCATATCGTATTAATTTTGTTTTATTGCAGTAATTTCAAGAAGATATAAGCGGGTAGGGTAATGAGATAACAAGTGTAGAAGAGCATCATGAACAGGAGTTATAAATGTATATTTTATGTAATGATCCATTAATGGGCAGCCTGCACTACCGCGGTGCTAATGATGGGGGTTGGTATGACACCGCTCAGGATGTGATAAGGTAAGTTTGATGAGGTAAGGATCGAAAATATGGTCATGCAGACAAACCCTTCGCATGCGGCAACGGAAGATACCGCCGCTGCGCGCTATGAAGTTATTCGTCAGTTTTTACGTCATATTCTGGTTGCCCAGCGAGTGCCAAAGGGGCTGGTACTTCTGGAGGGTCCGTTAGCACAACTATTCGGTACCAGCCGGGTGCCGGTGCGTCGGGCGCTCAGTCTGTTACATGAAGAAGGGTTAATTACCCGCTTCGAGGGGCGTGGTTTTATCGTGGCACAGCCTGACGAAGAGGTCGAGCCATTGCGCCTCGCCTTGACCAGGGAGCTCTTCGGCCTTGATGAACAGCAGCCATTGGTGGATACCCGCACCAGTGGTGAAAAGGTGCTGGAGAACCTGCAGGTTGTACTCTCAACAGCCATGGTATTTGGCTGTTATTCGGTAAATGAGCAAAAAGCGGCACAATATTATAATGTTAGCCGCTCGGTAATCCGTGAAAGTCTGATGCGTTTGCGCGACAAGGGACTGGTAGAAAAAGAGCCTTACTCACAGTGGTTGACCGGCCCGCTTACCGCGCGCGAAATCGCCGATCACTTCGAGATCCGCGCCAGCCTCGAACCCGCAGCGTTGTGCAAGGCTGGACCTCACCTTTCGTCGGCGTGGCTGGCGTCCATGCTGCAAAAGACGCAAGGTTATAAAGGTCGACAATTGACTGCCGCGGAACTGGAGTTACTGGAAGAAGATCTTCACATCCGCTGCCTCGAGCCCGCAGGTAATAAGCTGATGATGCAGATCCTGCGCCAGCATCAGTCTCCTTTCATCATCACGCGTATCTTCTATGATTTACTGGCCATTCCGGTAGAAACCGCCACCCTGGAAGAACACGCTCTGGTGTATGACATGTTGCTGAAAGGAAACTGGGCGCTGGCGGCCGCCTGCCTGAAAGATCACCTCGAACGCGCGCAATCCCGGACCCTTCAGCGTTTAAAAGTGCTTTCCGTGCTGCCTGTCCCCGACTTACCCAACTTTATGGAAGCGAACTAAGCAGAGGGCGGTCAGCCCGCCAGGGACAGCCAGTCGTTCGACACTTACAAACTCCCCTGCACCGCTGCAGCGCTGATATTCACCGGCATGCCGGAGCGGCGCTGCAGGGTTTGCTCGGCCTGCGAAGGACTCACTCCCGGCCCCTGAGTAAACTCGCGTAGCGCCGAGGTCATCGGCAAGGGGACTTTTCTGTCGGATTCAAATTCCGCCCGATTGCGCGACAGCGGCTCGTGCACCTCCAGCCAATGGCTGCCGTCCGGCTCCACGGTGTACTTCACCGGCTGATCGATCAGCTGGACGCGCGTCCCCACCGGTACGTTATCAAACAGGAATTTAATATCGTCATTGCGCAGGCGAATGCATCCCTGGCTGACGCGCAGCCCAATGCCAAAGTTAGCGTTGGTGCCGTGGATGGCGTACAGCCTGCCGATGTAGATCGCATACAGCCCCATCGGATTATCTGGCCCGGGCGGCACCAGCGCCGGCAGGGTTTTGCCCTCTTTCGCATACTCGCGCCGGGTATTGGCGGTCGGAACCCAGGTCGGTCCCTCCTGCTTGCGCTCTACCGCCGTCACCCAGTTACGCGGGGTTTCGCGTCCGGCCTGGCCAATGCCGATTGGCAGCACTTCCACACTATTGCCCAGCGGCGGGTAATAATAGAGACGCATTTCGGCGACGTTGATGACGATCCCTTCGCGCACGGTGTCAGGCAGGATCAACTGTTGCGGAATAATCAGCGTCGAACCGGAGTGCGGCAAATAGACATCGACGCCGGGGTTGGCCTCCAGCATATTGCTCAACCCCTGGCCGTACTGGGCAGCAAAACTTTCCAGCGGTTGGGTGTTGTTCTCCGGCACGGCGATGGTAAATGCGCTGCCCACCAGACGACTTCCCTCCGGCGGCAGCGGATAACTGACGGCCAGCGCGCCGTGGCTGGCGAGCAGCATCAGCGCAGAACAAAGTAATTTCACACGCCGCATCGTCATTTTCCCTTCCTCAGTCGCGACTCTCGTGTGTGAATTATAGCGTTATTTCCTCGCCTCGATCCGCTGACCGCGATGGCTTAAATCTGATAGTCGATAGCGGCCTCTTCCGGCTCCATCGCCTGACGCTTAATTTCATCCAGCGACAGTCCGGCATTGCACAGTTCGATAAAGCGCCAGACGTAGTTACGCTGCAGCTGGCCCCGCTTCAACCCCAGCCACACGGTATTGGCATCGAACAGATGACGAGTATCGAGACGCGTAAAGGTGTCCGCTTCCCGGGCATCTCCGGACTGCTCGGCAACCAGCCCTACGCCCAGCCCCAGCTCGACATAGGTCTTGATGACATCGGAATCCTGGGCGCTCAGCACGATATCCGGCATCAACCCCTTGCGGTTGAAGGCCTCATCGATTCGCGAACGGCCAGTGATCCCCTGGCGGTAGGTGATTAACGGCCAGCGGGCTATTGCCTCAAGCGTCAGAGGAGAAACCTGCGTCAAAGGATGATCCTTCGGCACCAGCAGGCTGTGATGCCAGCGGAACCAGGGGAAAGCCGCCAGCGTCGGGTCGTTGCTCAGGCGCTCGCTGGCGATACCGATATCCGCCCCGCCGTTATGCAGCAGCGCTTCGATTTCCTGCGGGGTGCCCTGCACCAGCTCGACGCGAACATCTGAGAACAGCTCGCGGAAGGCTTTAATCACCGGCGGCAGGCTGTAGCGCGCCTGGGTGTGGGTGGTGGCGATGGTTAAGACGCCGGAGGCATCATTGGTAAAGAGATCCGCCAGCCGCCGGACGTTGCTGGCTTCATTGAGGATGCGCTCGGCAATGGATAACAGCGCTTTACCCGGCTCGGTCATGCCTAACAGGCGCTTACCGCGACGGATAAAGATCTCAATCCCCAGCTCCTCTTCCAGTTCCCGGATATGGCGGCTGACGCCTGACTGCGAGGTATAGAGCATATTCGCGACTTCCGTCAGGTTGTAATCCTGACGGGCCGCCTCACGGATAATTTTCAGTTGCTGGAAGTTCACCCTTTCCTCCGGGCCAATGGACTTAACGTATCTGCTATTGTTAAAGTCTGTTGTCCCAGGTAACAAATAATAAAAACCAGCAACTTATTCCTTAAGAGAATATAGCCTAACTAACCAGCTGCAGTTCACGGTTCTCCAGCGACGGGCGGCTCACCAGAGACAGCAGGATCTCTTTCACCGCCTGCGCCTGCGGCGACAGACTGCCGCGTGCCGACATATTTAGCGACAGCGACAGGCTCATCGACGGCGTGCTAATCCGCGCCATCCAGCCGTTTGCCGCGCCGCACAGGGAGCGGGCAGCGGATTCCGGCAGGACCGTCGCCCCCATGCCGCTGGCGATAGCCGCAGTCAGGGTGGTAATGGATTCGATCTCGCCGATAATTTTCGCCGACAGACGACGCAGGGTGAACGCCTCGGTGACCCGCGCCCGTACCGCGCTGTAATCCCGCGGCAGGAACAGGTTCATCTCCGCCACCGCCGTGAGATCCACGCTCTGTCCCGGGCAGTCGCGGGTACCCACCAGGTAGAGATCCTCTTTCAGCAGCGGCTGGCTGACGATACCGGCCACTGGCGAACGCTCATACAGCACCGCCATATCCAGCTGACCCGCCAGCAGCTTGTCATTCAGCGCAGTGCCGCTGCTCTCCTGCAGATAGACCATCACCTCGGGCAACTCATTACGCACCGTCTGCAGCAACGGCATGGTAATGGCAGAAGCTGCCGTGCCCGGCGCCAGGCCAATCGAGACCTGACCACGCAACGTCTGGCCGACGTTATTGACCGCCAGCTGCGCCTGCTCACACTGGCGCAGGATGGTTCGCGCATGGGTGTAGAGTATTTTACCGGCTTCCGTTGGCGTGACCCCTCGCTTGGTGCGTATCAGCAACTGCTGGTCCATTTCACCTTCCAGGGTCGCGACCTGCTGGCTCAGGGCCGGTTGTGCGATGTGCAAGACTTCAGCGGCCTGGGTCAGACTGCCGATATCGACGATTTTCACAAAATATTTCAGTCGTCTTAAGTTCATTTTGCCTCCTGTAAGGAACGCCAGCGTCAACGCTGGAAGTATGATGTAACTGGTTCTGCAATTTGCTTGCCAGCTTTTCAATTGCGCTGCCGCTGCCCGCCAGAGGCCGTGTTATAAGGGATAGTGATAACAATCCAGCTTTTATTTGCCCGGTAAGCAGATTGTGGTATGCCCCATTAGGGGTATTTTTGCACCGCAACGGTGCGTAATGGTGAAAAAAGCGGCGCCCAGCCAGGGGTTGTTGAAATTGTCAGCAGTTGAACGCAATTCTTTGAATCAGGCTTTGACAAGGCCGGATGGCATCGTTAATATGCGCCCCGTTCACACGATTCCTCTGTAGTTCAGTCGGTAGAACGGCGGACTGTTAATCCGTATGTCACTGGTTCGAGTCCAGTCAGAGGAGCCAAATTTAAAAAAGCCTGCTTTCGAGCAGGCTTTTTGCTTTTCGGTTTTCATGCGGCCTTACGCGGTTTACGGCGTCATTGCCGCGCGGCAAATCGGGCAACCTGTTCGGCGAGAAAATCAATTTCCTGCGGCGTGTTATAAAAAGCCAGCGAAGGCCGGACGGTACTCTCATAGCCCAAACGACGCAGGATCGGTTGCGCACAGTGATGCCCGGACCGCACAGCGATGCCAACCTGACTGAGATAGCGCCCCACGGCTTCATTTTCATGCCCCGCCAGCACAAAAGACAAGACGCTGGTTTTGTTCGCCGCGGTGCCGACCAACGTCAGGCCCGGAATAGCCGACAGCTTCGCTATCCCATACTCCAGTAAGGCATGCTCATACTGCGCAATATTTTCGATCCCCAGTGAGGTCACATAGTCGATGGCCGCCCCCAGCCCGACGGCATCGGCAATATTGCCCGTTCCCGCCTCAAACTTATTCGGCGAAGGCTGATAGCGCGTCAGCTCAAAGGTCACGTCGGCAATCATGTTCCCGCCGCCCTGATACGGGCGCGCCGCTTCCAGTACCTCCTGCTTGCCATAGACGACGCCGATCCCGGTAGGTCCAAAAATTTTATGCCCGGAGAAGACAAAGAAATCGGCATCCAGCGCCGTGACGTTGGTCGGGATATGTGAGATAGACTGCGCGCCGTCGATGGCGATACGCACGCCAAAACGATGGGCGATCTGCACCAGTTCCTGAACCGGCGTCACGGTCCCCAGGGCGTTGGAAACGTGAGTAGCGGACACAAAACGGGTTTTATCGTTGAATAACCGAATATACTCCTCGACAATCAGCTGTCCGTGCTCATCAACCGGCGCAACGCGGATCGTCGCGCCCGTCTCCTGCGCAATAAGTTGCCACGGCACAATGTTGGCGTGATGCTCAAGCTGCGTGAGGATAATTTCATCCCCAGGGCGTAGCAGCGGCTTCACGTAGCTGTGAGCGATAAGATTGAGTCCCTCCGTGGTGCCGCGCACGAAGATAATATTCTCCGGGCCGCGGGCGCCAATAAAACGCGATACTTTCTCCCGCGCGGCTTCATAAGCATCGGTGGAACGAGCGGCAAGCGTATGCGCCGCCCGATGAACGTTCGAGTTTTCGTGCAAATAATAATGGCTGATGCGCTCGATAACCTGCTTCGGGCGCTGGGTCGTCGCGGCATTATCCAGCCACACCAGCGGATGCCCCTCCACCTGTTCGGCAAGGATCGGAAAATCTGCACGGATCCGCTCAACGGGGATCTGCCCAACCCGCGCCGCTGGCGCAGGCCGGGAGCCGAAAGCAGGCAATGTTGCAAACCCGCGAGGGGCGATATCCGCCCTGCTCTCCTGGCCCAGTGGCACCACCCGCGGCGCGTAGGCCGCCTCCACTCCGCGCGGACGGGCGGGCGTATCGCTCAGCAACCCTTGCAGATCCCACGCGTCGGGCAGACCATAATCGCGTGCAGAGGGGGCGTCACCCGCCTCGCCGGGCCATCCGCCCGGCGCATAGGGAAGCGTGAATAAATTACTCGTAGTCATAATATTCACCCACTTCAACATCTTCCAGCACAGCAATGGCATCATCGGCCAGGATCGCGGCGGAGCAATAAAGTGAGAGTAAATAAGAGGCCACACCGTTATCATCGATCCCGCGGAAGCGCACCGACAGCCCGCGAGACTGCTCGTTTGGCAGCCCTTCCTGATAAAGCCCCAGCACGCCGCGTTTACTTTCCCCGGAGCGAATCAGCAGAATATTGGTTTTCCCGCCCTGGCTTTTTGGGTTCTTCAGTCCGTCGACAAACAGTTTATCGGAAGGGATCAGCGGAATACCGCGCCACAGAATAAAAGTCCCGCCATGCAGGTTCACCGTGACCGGCGGCACACCGCGTCGCGTGGCTTCACGCTGAAAGGCGGCAATGGCCCGCGGATGGGCGAGGAAGAAGGAAGGCTCTTTCCACACTTTTGACAACAACTCATCCAGATCATCCGGCGTCGGGCGGCCGTTGCGGGTCTGAATGCGCTGCGAGTCATCAATATTTTTCAGCAGTCCATATTCATCATTATTAATAAGCTGGCTTTCCTGGCGTTCACGCAGGCTTTCGATCGCCAGCGCAATTTGCTCTGACGCCTGGTCATAGGGCGAACTGTAGAGATCGGCAATTTTGGTATCAACGTTAATAATGGTCGAGATCGAATCCAGCTGATATTCACGCGGTGTGGTCTGATACTCAATATAGCCCTGTGGTATCTCTACGCGTGAAGGGTCCTGGCTGCATAATACGTCCAGCGGCGTCTCCCCCTCCACGACCTTGTTGACGCGATAAATGCCCGACTCCAGACCTTTATAATCGAGAAAACGACTGACCCAGCGCGGAGTAATTGCCGCAAATTGCGGCGCCGTTTTGGTCACATTCGCTAACTGATACGCGGCTTCACGCCCCAGTGCATTAATGCTTTTTTGTTCTGCCATGATAAGTCCTTAGTGTTTGAAAGAGTGGAGCTGAAAGTTAGTACTGCGGTAAACGGGTATCGACATCCCGCGCCCAGGCGTTTAGGCCATCTTTTAAATTCATCACGCGCCCCTGATAACCTGCGCGCTGGAGTGCCCGAATGGCGAAAATACTGCGCTGCCCTATCTTGCACAGAAACACCGCATCGACCGTCGGATCGAATTCATCGATACGTCTGACTATCTGGCCCAGCGGCATCACTTTGGCCTGCGGAAATTTTGCGATCGCTCTTTCGTGGGGCTCACGAATGTCGATCAGTTGCAGGGGTTTTCCCTCCTCTATCCACGCATGAAGCTCAAGCGCCGTGACGCTTTCAATGGGTGCTTCTGACTCATCAGGTTTCAGCCCGCAAAACTCCTCATAGTCGATGAGCGCATGGATCGACGGATGCTCACCGCAGACCGGACAGCCGGGGTCCCTCTCCAGCCGCAGTTCACGTTGCTTCATCTGCCACACATCAAAGAGCAGCAGACGGCCGATCAGGCTCTCGCTGCCGCCGACGATAAGCTTGATGGCTTCCGCGGCCTGAATAGTGCCAATAATGCCCGGCAACACACCGACCACGCCGCCTTCCGCGCAGGAGGGCACCAGCCCCGGCGGCGGTGGCTCGGGATAAAGGCAGCGGTAGCAGGGCCCTTGCCCGGCATAAAAAACGCTGGCCTGCCCTTCAAACTGGAAGATGGAGCCGTAGACCAGCGGCTTACCCAGTAACACGCAGGCATCGTTGATCAGATACCGGGTGGGATAATTGTCCGTGCCGTCGACCACCAGGTCGTATTCGCGGATGATCTCGAGCGCGTTTTTACTACTCAGGGTGGTGTTATAGGTTTCCACCTGAATCTCGGGGTTAATTGCTTTAATCTTGTCTTTCGCCGAAGCGACTTTGGGGCGGTTAATATCTTTGGTGCTGTGAATAATCTGCCTTTGCAGGTTGGAGATATCGACAAAATCAAAGTCGACAATCCCCAGCTTACCAACCCCCGCCGCGGCCAGATAAAGCGCCACTGGCGCCCCCAACCCGCCGGTGCCAATAAGTAACACGCGGGCGGCCTTCAGACGCTTTTGCCCCTCAAGCCCGACTTCCGGCAGCAGCAAGTGGCGGCTGTAGCGGGCAATCTCAGCATGCGTCAGCGCCGACAGACGGTCGTCCGGGATAATGCTCGGTCTGCTCATATCGCCTTCCCGACGCCACCGGCAATGGCGGGAACCAGCAACACTTCCGCCCCATCGCTAACCGGCGTCTCCAGCCCACCGGTAGTTTTAATATTGTGCTCACCCACATACAGATTGATAAAGCTGCGCAACGCGCCTGCGTCGTCATACAGATGCGGCTGAATGTCCGGATATCGCGCCGCCAGCGCCGCGACCAGTTGCCCAACGGTGTGACCTTCGAGGGTCACCTTCCCCTGACCGTCGGTGAACGCGCGTAGCGCAGTGGGGATCAGTAATGTCGATGCCATAGTGATAATCTCTCCGTGTTTTGCTCTGGTTTCCGGCAACGTTGTGCCTGTTATTCACGTCATGAAACGATGTGCACTTCCTCCTGCAAAAAGCGCAGGCGGTCCTGCGCGAGCCGCCAGCTGGTCAGCGCCCCCGCCTGCCGCTGCGCGACCGCCACGATGATGTAGGCGTAAAACGGCAGGGCATGTTCACGGTCAAATTCCGATGGAATGGCCGGATGATCGGGGTGCGAATGGTAATAGCCGATGACATCCACACCTTCCGCCAGCGCAGCACGCTCCGCCCGCAAGGCGTCGTCGGCGGTGATAACAAAGCGGTGGTACTGCTCTTCCGATTCCCGCGCGTTGACGATGGGGAAAATCGCCGTCACGCGGCCATCGCCCTGCGCAGATAAATGACCAAAAAGCGCACCACAGCATTCATTGGGATAGGTCTTTTCCCCTTCAGCGCCAATCTGTCTGGCGATTTCACGAGTCAATTCAATCATGGGTTTCATTCCAGAAAGGGTCGGTCAAATAGCGGGAGCCCACATCGCACAGCAGCGTGACCACCACCGAACCAGCCGGCAGCGTGCGGGCCAGCCGTGCGGCGGCGGCAACATTGGCGCCAGATGAAATACCGACAAAAATGCCGTCCCGCCGGGCGAGGCGTCGCGCACTCGCATAGGCCTCCTCGGTGGTGACGGAAATCACATCATCAAACAGGGTTTCGTCGAGAATGCCGGGTTTAATACTGCTGCCCATATGCTTAGTCCCTTCAATGCCATGGAATGGCGAAGCGGGCTGAACGGCGAGGGTTTTCACCCGCGGATCCTCAAACTTCAGCCGCCGGGCGGTGCCGACAAAACTGCCTGACGTGCCCATCCCGGCGACAAAATGGGTGACTTGCTTTCCGCTTTGCTCCCAGATCTCTTTCCCGGTGGTCGCGAAATGCGTTTGCGGATTAACGGGGTTGTTATACTGGTCGGGATAAAAATAGCGCTCCGGGTGTGCGGCGACCTGGGCCTGGACTTCAAGATAAGCGCCATCGGAACCTTCAAGCGGATCAGTCTCCACAATCGTGGCGCCATACTGACGAATTATTTTTTTACGCTCCGGGCTGGTATTCTGCGGGAGATACAGCCGAACGTGATACCCCAGCGCGGCGCCGATCATCGCGTAAGCAATTCCGGTATTACCGCTGGTCGCATCAATAATAGTTTTATCCGGCGTCAATAACCCCCGCGCAATTCCGTCCAGTACCATCGCTTTTGCCGCGCGGTCTTTCACCGAGCCGCTGGGATTCATAAATTCAGCTTTTGCCAGCAGCGTGACACCCGATAATTCTGCAGAAAAAGAGGGCAAGGCTATTAAAGGCGTCTCGCCAATCGTTTCAAGTAAATTCATAATAATGATCACGCTGCTATTTTAATGGTACGGGAACGATAGGTTTATTTATTCTTGTAATGATTAAATGCCGTCGCCGTCGCTGAAATGTCTCTGCTGTATTCGCGCCTGTTGAACATTACTGTCCGGTGGCACATCACGGGTTAGCCAGATATTTCCTCCGATGCTGGAGCGCGCCCCAATGGTAATTCTCCCGAGGATTGTCGCGCCGGCATAAATCACAACGTCATCTTCAATAATAGGGTGGCGAGGATAATTTTTTTGCAATTGTCCGTCCTCACCGACGAGGAAACGTTTGGCCCCCAGGGTGACGGCTTGATAAATACGTACTCGTTTACCGACGATGGCGGTTTCACCAATGACCACGCCGGTTCCGTGATCGATAAAGAATCCGTCATCAATCTGCGCACCGGGATGAATATCGATTCCGGTCTGGCTATGCGCCTTTTCCGTGATGATGCGCGCCAGCAGCGGAAGGTCGAGCTGATGCAGCTCATGGGCCAGCCGATAGTGCATCACCGCATGAATTCCCGGGTAGCAGAGCAGCACATCATCCATGCTGCGCGCGGAGGGGTCACCCTGATAAGCGGCGAGGATATCACCGTCAAGACGCTGACGAATCACCGGTAAACGGTTGGCAAACTGCTGAACGCGTCTGACCGCCTCCTGCAACAGGACCTCATTTTCCGCCTGCTCATCCGACTGATAATAGAGTTCCAGAAGTGCTTCTTCGGTGAGCCTGTCCAGCGCTGTGCCCAGCAAATGGCCGACGTAATAATCTTCCCCCTCTTTGCGTAAGTCCACGTCGCCTAAGCGCATCGGATAAAGCACTTTTATCAATGTATCCGCGACGGAATTAACGCTTTCCCGGGAAGGTAAACTCCGTTTATTACGATAATTATTCTTCGCGTGCTCATCGCGCCACGCCTGGCGAACGCGACGCAATTCATTGACGACATTATTTAAATGCCAGTTATTTTCTCTTTTCGGCAAGAGATACAATTCACCCGCTTCCGGCATAATAATATCCTTCATAAAAGCACATCGATAAAATTCTTTTTGGCGTTACCTCACTTTTATGCATTACCCACATTAAAAACAAATAACCTTATTGACTTTAAATAGCTGAAAAGAATAAATAGTTAAAAATCAAGGTATTCTTCCCCCCTCACCTCGCTCAGTCGCGACATTGCATCCCGCCTGGTCAAGCATTGCAGGCGTCAAACCCCAGTGAGATGGGGAAAAGCAGGTTCCTTGCAATAAGTAGAGCCAGAGGTTTGCTTTCAGAGCAACTCGCCCCATCTGCCACTGTTCGCCAGTCCAGGCCGCCAACATAAAAAAAGCCTGCTTTTCCAGCAGGCTTTGTTTTATACCGCGGCAGAACACCTCTTCCGGAAGGCGAACCAGCCCCTTTCAGCGCTTACGCCCCGGCCCACCGGCCATGTTTGTTAGCGCAAGCTTTCTTCCTTGAGGTCTATCTCCCGCAGCACTTCATAAAAGGTCGTATCACTGATGTTATGGGCGCGCCGCAGCCGGAACAGCTCCTGGCGCTGAGCGATAATGACCTCCCTTTGCATATACTTCTCCAGCCTGGCGCGCTTCGCCAGCTCCAGCCCGACGTCCTGCCCCTCGTCACTGTCGTTATAGTGCAGCCGCCGCTGGTACGTTTCCAGCAGCATATTGCCCGCATCGACCCGCAAAGCCTGCTCATTCGGATCGTCCACCGACTCGTCCAGCAGCGCATTCAGGCGGTTAATCGCCACTTCGGTCATCACCGCACCGATATTGTCCTTTCCGGTGTCATGGGGTAAATCATCGGCAAGATACTGGGTCATGTACGGCAGGCCAACAGCCGCCACGATGAGCGACATCAGGATCACCGCCATTGAGAGAAAGATCAGCAGTTCCCGCCCCGGAAACGGCGAGCCATCCGCCAGCAATACCGGTAGTGTCAGGATACCGGCAAGGGTCACGGAACCTTTTACCCCCGCCAGCGCCATGACGGCCATAATGCTGAATCGCGGACGGATAGTGATAGCCTTGCCCCGGCGCTTACGGCGGAAAATCGTCAGGGTCATCGACAGCCATACCCAGGCAAAGCGCATCAGGCCAAGCGCCAGGGTGATGGCCACCGCGTACAGCAGCAGATACCAGGGAGACGAGACGCCGGCCTGACTGGCCACCGCAGGAAGCGTATTCAGCATGCGCGGCAGCTGCTCGCCCAGCATGAGAAAAATCATGCCGTTGAGGGTGGTCTGCAGCATGGTCCACACCGCGCTGCTTTTCATGCGCGTCGCCGGCAGTCGGGGACCCGACAGCTGCTCATAGTGCATCGCAATGCCGGCGGCCACCGCGGCAAGAATGCCTGAGACATGGAACGCCTCGGCCAGCAGATAGGCAGCGAAGGGGATAAGCAGGCTTATCAGGATCTGGATTGCCGGCTCCTCGCGGGTGCGCCGCACGAGAAAGTTATTGCATTTGCCGGTGACCCACACCACCACGAGGCCACTGAGGATGCCCCCAAACGCCATCAGGAAAAACTTCACTACCGCGTCTCCCGGGGAGAAGCTGCCGGTCAGCACCGCGGCGATGGCGAAGTTAAAGGCGACAAGGCCTGAAGCATCGTTTAACAGCGACTCCCCTTCGAGAATATGCGCCATCCTTGAGGGAAGCGGCGAGCTGGCGGTCATTGCCGATACCGCCACCGGATCGGTGGGTGACAGAATAGCCGCGAGGGCGAACCCCGCGGCCACGGTGATAGCCGGGATCAGCCAGTGTATAAACAGACCAATGCCGAGGATCGTCACCATCACCAGGCCTATCGCCAGCGACAGAATCGGCTTCATATCCCTGAAAAAGGCGTCTTTGGGGATCCGCCAGCCATCGAGGAAAAGCAGCGGCGGAATAAACAGCAGCAAAAAGATATGCGGATCGAAATCGACCTGAAATCCGCCGGCGGCCAGCGCAGCGCCTGCGGCGATCTGGATCAGCGGCAGCGGCACCTTAACGGGCAGAAGATGAGACACGAACACGGTCACGACGATGGCCATCATAAAGACCAACACAATAGTAATTAGCGACATTCGCCCCCTCCTCTGACGGCAATACTCATTCTGTACATCACGCTTTTATTCCTTTCCTTGCAGGTGTTGTTTCATCGCCGGTTTATTGCTTCAGACGCCGATAATAGAGGTCAGCAATCTCTGTATGATGGCGATGTTATTTAAACTACGGTGCGCCTCATGCCGAACCAGGGGTGACAATGTGTTTTATCGTACCGCCTTTGTCAATCCGCCATCGTCTGCAAATAATTGACAATCCGCGTCTGCGACAGCGCAATGCAGGTATCTCTGGCGCTCGTCTATCCCACCTGATGGTAATCACGGATCAATATATTTTTATATTATTAGTTCTTCTTATCGTATTTCGAATACGGATATTACCAGGCAACCTAATAGAATTCGCAGAGTAATATTTCACTGCCGAAAACAACGGTTATCGCCGTACAGTGCCAGAACATGCTCATGCCAGGCCGCCTTCCTGACCCTGGTTTCGACATCCCTCTCCTCCGCCACGCTGCGCTTGCCCCATCCCGGGTTTGGGCGTACCCTGACCAACAATTAAACCACACGGTCTAAATGATGAATCCCGATACCTCCGCCGTCCTGAAGCCCCGCCGCGGTCGTCCACCCAAGGTCGATCGCCAGTTTGACGATACGCGCCAGGCGCTGATTCGCTCAGGCCTTGAAGTGCTGACCGAAACGGGCTATCTCGCGGCGGGTATCGAGGCCGTTATCAGGAATATCGATGTGCCCAAGGGATCGTTTTATCACTGCTTTAAAAGCAAAGAGGCTTTTGGCCTGGCCGTGCTTAGCGCCTATGGCGACTTTTTTGCGCATAAATTAGATAAATTCCTGCTGGACGACGCCGTGCCGCCGCTGGAACGGATGGCGGCTTTTGTGCGTCATGCCGGCCAGGGGATGGAGAAATACCAGTTTCGCCGCGGCTGCCTGGTGGGCAACCTCCTGCAGGAAGCCCCGCTGTTACCCGACACCTTTCCCGGGCGATTAAAAGCGATTCTGGCGGCATGGGAGTCGCGCGTGGCCCGCTGCCTGCACGAGGCGCAGGCTGCCGGAGCGATCGCCCGCGACGCCTCACCGGACGCGCTGGCCCAGGTCTTCTGGATCGGCTGGGAAGGCGCGGTGATGCGCGCCAGGCTGTGCCAGTCCGCCGCACCGCTTCACCAGTACTGGGAATTTTTTGCGCACAGTATGACAACAAAAACACCTGCACAGGACGGCGTTAGCGCCGATAACCCCCTTCCGACGAGGAATACTCTGTCATGAAAGCATTAGTTCTGGACCAGATCGACAACCGCACCGTCGCCGCCGTCAAAGCGATCGACCTGCCCGCCCTTGCCGAAGGCGACGTTCGGGTCGCTATCGACTGGTCGAGTCTCAACTATAAAGATGCCCTGGCGATCACCGGCAAAGGCAAAATCATCCGTCAGTTCCCGATGGTGCCTGGCATCGATTTTGCGGGACGGGTGAGTGAAAGCCGCGATCCGCGCTTTGTTCCCGGTCAGGACGTGATCCTCACCGGCTGGGGCGTAGGCGAAAACCACTGGGGTGGCCTGGCCACCGAAGCCTGCGTCAAAGGCGACTGGCTGGTTGCCCAGCCGGCGGCGCTCAGCGCGCGCCAGGCGATGATCATCGGCACCGCCGGCTTTACCGCAATGCTGTGCGTTGATGCCCTCGTCAATGCGGGCGTCACTCCGGAAAGCGGGGATATCCTGGTTACCGGCGCCAGCGGCGGGGTCGGCAGCACCGCCGTGGTGTTGCTGAAAGCGCTGGGCTACCGGGTGACGGCGGTATCGGGCCGGGAATCGACGCACGATTACCTGCGTCAGCTGGGCGCCGATGCGATCCTGCCGCGCAGCGACTTCGCGGAGACCCGTCCGCTGGAGAAACAGCTGTGGGCGGGCGCGGTGGATACCGTTGGCGGCACGATGCTGGCCAAAGTGCTGGCGCAGACGCAATACCGCGGCTGCGTCGCCGCCTGCGGTCTGGCCGGGGGCTTCGATCTGCCGACCACCGTGATGCCGTTTATTCTGCGCAACGTGCGCCTGCAGGGGGTGGACTCGGTGATGGTGCCGACCGCTGAACGCGACGCCGTCTGGCAGCGTCTGGCCCAGCTCCTGCCGGAAAGCTACTACCAGCAGGCGGCCACCGAAATCACGCTGGAGCAGGCGCCAGCGTATGCCGCAGATTTTCTCAGCAACACGATTCACGGCCGGACGCTGGTCAATATCGGCCAGTAATCCTCTTCTCCCGGCGCCCGTGGGGCGCCGGACTTCGAGAGGATCAAGGCATATCATTTCCTTCCCCACGGGATTATGATGACGCGAACCGATGCCTTTGCGAGTGGTAAAAAAGTAAATGGATGTCATAAGCATCATTATGGCGGCGGGTAAATCATCCGTTGACGTTGCGCTGTATACGCTGTTGCCGATTATGGTGATCATGCTGATCATCATGAAATATCTGGAGGTCCGCGGCATCCTCGATGTGATTGTTCGCTGGGTTGCCCCGCTGCTGAAGCCCTTCGGCTTAACCGGGATGAGCGCCTTCGCCCTGATCCAGATTAACTTTGTCAGCTTTGCCGCCCCGCTTGCGACGCTGTCGATTATGGACAAACGCGGCGTCTCGGACCGGCAAATGGCCGCCACGCTGGCCATGGTGTTCGCCATGGGGCAAGGCAACGTCTTTTATCCCCTCACCCCTTTTGGTCTGCACTGGCTGGCCTCGATCGTTATCTCGGTGGTCGGCGGGCTGTGCGCGGCCGCCGTCGCCTGGCACGTCACCGGACGGCGCTTATCGGTCGCCGAGAATCCCCGCGCGGAAGCGCTGCCCAACGCCGAGCAAAACAGCCAGGGCATACTGGCGGTGATCAACAGCGCCGGCTCCGACGCCATCCGCCTGGCGCTCGGCGCAGTCCCGATGCTGATCCTGTCGTTAACCATCGTCGGACTGCTGCAGGGCGCCGGGGCCATTGACCTGCTACAGCAGGCGCTGAAGCCGGTACTTGGCTGGCTGCATATCCCGCAGAACTTTGTGCTGCCGGCGCTGGTGAAGTGCGTCGCCGGGGGCACCGCCTACTTTGGCGTCATTTCTGAGCTGATCCAGCAGGGCAAAGTGACCGTCAGCCAGGTCAACGCCTCGGCCGGCCTGCTGATCCAGACCTTTGACCTCCCCGGTATCGGTATTTTTCTCGGCATCAGCTCACGGTTTGTCCGCCTGTTTCGCTTTGTCGTTCCCGCGGCGATCGTCGGCATCCTGCTGCGTACCGTTCTGCACCTGCTCCTGTTTTAACGCCTCTGCTCTGGCCTGCGCTTTCAGGCAGGCCGCCACCGCCGCCTGTTCGCCGCAGGTGATATGCTCATCGACGCGCGCCAGCATCCACGGAAAGAAAGGATTGGAGGTGACGCGCATTAACGTCTCCAGCCCCACGCTCAGCGTTCCGGTTTCCCCTCGCAGTGAAATGGTGCCCAGGCTGATGCCGTAGCGGTTCTTCTCGTCCGGCTCGCGACCGTACAGCGAGTCGCTCAGGGGAAACGGCACCGCCACATGCGACAGAGAGTACATATCCGCCGGCCAGGCGAGATGCAACGGATAACGATGCTCATCCCGCTCCTGCGCCAGCGTGGTACGGGCGATGGTCTGCAGCGTGTGCGCCGTCGCGTTGGTCACCACCGTAGTGGTATAGGCCCGCGGCGCCGGGGGCAGCAGCGTATTGACTGCCGCATAGAGCGCGGGACGGAACAGGACCCGGAGATCCGCCGCCTGGTTAATGTCGAACACCACCAGCTCGCTGCCGTTATCCGGCAGGTAACGATACAGGGACTCCACCACCGCGCGGGTGCTGACCGTGGAATCCATCACCGACTGAAAGGTCAGGACCGGCGGCAGCGCTTTCAGCTCGCCCTGACGGGACGCGCGGATAATCTGCTGCTGCAACGCCTGGCTCAATAACCAGGACTGTCTTGCCGCCTTGACCGGAAAGGAGTTGTACTTGAAGGGATTAAACTCAGGCGCCACGTTCAGCCAGGCCGCGCGGGCGAACGCCGGGAAGATGGACGGCAGCCCGGCGAGGCCAGCGAAACGGGCAAACGCGGTCACACCGATCATCGGCGACAGCAGGATAATCTGCTGCGGCTGGCGCAAGTGATTGTCTTCCAGGCTATCAAGAGCATACTTGAGCGCCAGTGCGCCGCCGTTAGAGTAACCGACCAGATGCAGCGGCACGTCCGCCCCGGCCAGGCGCGTCGCTTCGCGCACTGCCAGACGCGTCGCCGCCAGCCAGGTCTCCCAGTCCACCGCCGTTAACGCCCCCGGCGCGGTGCCGTGTCCCGGCAAACGCGGCACCACCGCCACATAACCCCGCTGCTGCCAGAGTTGCGCCAGATAGCGCACGCTGTAGGGCGAATCAGTCAGGCCATGGAGCAGCACCACGCTGCCGCGCGGCTTGCCCTGCGGCAACAGCACAAAAGAACGATTCCAGTCCTGCTTAAACTGCCCCGGCCAGACCCGGCTGTGACGATAAAAGCGGTTGACCGGGGTTTTATCTTCCTCCGGCAAAGCCTCTGTCACCTCGCGCTGGAGATCGGCGAAAATCGTCTTCTCCCGCGCCAGATACTGGGCAAAGGTCGCCTGGTCGATCTCTTCGGCCGACATCTCGTTGGCGCTCCAGGTATGCCAGCGATGCAGGGCCGGGCCACGCTGGGACTCATAGATCCGCCCGGCGAGAAAGACCACCAGCAGCACCAGTACCGCAATGATCCCTTTTTTTAGCAGTGAGCCAATCACGGCGCCCGACGTTCGCCAGTGGCGTAAAACATGCTTCATGACGCTCCCTCTTATATTTTTCGCGTAGCCGAACTCATCTGCCCTATTCCTGACAGGCTATTTTCACTGTCTGCTTCTCAGCATAGTCATCGGTTCCGGCAAATTAAACCCGGCAGATCATTCATGTTCGGTGAAAAAAAGCCTACCGATGAGATCAACGTTCGGTCGCGTATTTTTAAACACTGTATAAACCAAGGGGATAATCTTATTGTCAGACCTTGAGGAAACATGAATTATCGGCAGGGACGCGATCAGGACAGGAAGATATAGATGGAGTGGTGGGTAAAAAAAGTACGAAAAAATTCAATGACCAGCTCCTGCTGCGTCGTGCTGCAGAGCGGTGCGCTGGAGATGATTGCGGAAATTGAAGCCTGTCGCCTCCACCTGCAGGAAGGCGATAAACTCACTCCGCTGGCCAATGCTCGTTATTGTCTGAATAATAACCCGGCGCAGACGTTGAAGATCCTCAAAGCCACTCATTATAGCAGTGAGCGCTGGGCCAAACTCGGCGGATAAAGAGCACGTCCGGCCCTTAGCCAGTTATAGTCTCAGTATCTTCGCATCCAATATATAAATTCCCCTTCGTCCTTTTCACGCTGTGACATACTATCGGGAATGTCAGCAGACCTGAAACAAGGAGCGAATAATGAATCACAAGGCCGCCAGTCTGACCCCGGAACAAGCGCTTGCCGAGCTGGAAGCGCGCTATGAAGCCTCGGTCACGGCGTTACGCAAGGCCATCGGCGACTATATCGACCATAATACGCTCCCTGATACCGAAGCCCGTGCGGAAGGCCTTTTTGTCTACCCGCAGCTGTCGGTCTCCTGGGACGGCGCCGATCATAAAGCCCTCAAAACGCGCGCCTGGGGACGTTTCACCCATGCCGGTTGCTATACCACCACCATTACGAATCCGAAACTGTTCCGCCACTATTTGCTGGAACAGCTGACCCTGCTGTATCAGGACTATGGCGCGCATATCAGCGTCGAGCTGTCGCAGCATGAGATCCCCTATCCTTATGTGATAGATGGCTCCACCCTGACCCTCGACCGCTCGATGAGCGCTGGTCTGACGCGCTATTTTCCCACCACCGAGCTGTCACAGATTGGCGATGAGACCGCGGATGGCCTGTTCCACCCTACCGAGTTCTATCCGCTGTCGCACTTTGACGCCCGCCGCGTCGATTTTTCGCTGGCGCGTCTGCGTCACTACACCGGCACGCCGGCGGAACACTTCCAGCCCTACGTGCTGTTCACCAACTATACCCGCTATGTGGATGAGTTCGTCAGCTGGGGCTGCAGCCAGATCCTCGATCCCGACAGCCCCTATATCGCCCTCTCCTGCGCCGGCGGGATCTGGATCACCGCGGAAACGGAAGCGCCGGAACAGGCCATTTCCGATCTGGCGTGGAAGAAGCACCAGATGCCAGCCTGGCATCTGATCACCCACGACGGCAAAGGGATCACCCTGATTAACATTGGCGTCGGCCCGGCTAACGCCAAAACCATTTGTGACCATCTGGCGGTACTGCGCCCCGATGTCTGGCTGATGATTGGCCACTGCGGCGGCCTGCGTGAAAGCCAGGCTATCGGCGACTATGTGCTGGCCCACGCCTATCTGCGCGACGACCATGTGCTGGATGCGGTACTGCCGCCAGATATTCCGATCCCCAGCATTGCCGAAGTGCAGCGTGCGCTGTACGACGCCACCAAGCAGGTGAGCGGGATGCCCGGCGAGGAGGTGAAGCAGCGGCTGCGTACCGGAACGGTGGTCACCACCGACGACCGTAACTGGGAGCTGCGCTATTCTGCTTCGGCGCTGCGCTTTAATCTCAGCCGCGCGGTGGCTATCGATATGGAGAGCGCGACCATCGCCGCCCAGGGCTATCGCTTCCGCGTGCCTTACGGCACGCTGCTCTGCGTCTCGGACAAGCCGCTGCACGGTGAAATCAAGCTACCGGGCCAGGCCAACCGCTTCTACGAGGGGGCTATCTCCGAGCATCTGCAGATAGGCATCCGGGCGATCGACCTGCTGCGCGCCGAGGGAGATCACATGCACTCACGTAAGCTGCGTACCTTCAACGAACCGCCGTTCCGCTAACCGGTGACGCAGAGCTAGAAAGGAAACACGCTGGCGTTCCCCGCAGGGGATCGTCAGTGCCGGGATGAGCGAAACGAACGGCCCGGCGAGAACTTTGGATGTGCGTCCACAGGGAAGCGTGGCGCGCAGAAAAGCAAAAAGCCTGCTCGAAAGCAGGCTTCTTAAATTTGGCTCCTCTGACTGGACTCGAACCAGTGACATACGGATTAACAGTCCGCCGTTCTACCGACTGAACTACAGAGGAATCGTGTGAACGGGGCGCATATTATCGATGACGCCCGGCGCTGTCAAAGCCTGTTTTCAATAAAATGAATCGTTTGCCGAATTATTCTTCACTTTGCGCAAAAAATGGCGTTCATCCCCGCAAACGGCTCAGGTTTCCTCCGACGTGGCCTTCACGCGCGGGTACTTCCACAGCCAGCGACCGCTCACCATGCGGAAGTAAAACAGCACGCCGCGCACCGCCCAGTCGAGCACCATCCCCAACCACACGCCTATCACGCCCATCCCCAGCACGATACCCAGCGTATAGCCCGCCACCACCCGGCAGCCCCACATGCCCAGCATCGACACCCACATGGTATAGCGAACGTCGCGGGCCCCCTTAAACGCGCAGGGTAAGGTCCACGACAGCGACCAGATTGGCATAAACAGGGCGTTGAGCCACAGGAGCTGCTTCACCACCTCTTTCACGTCGTCTTCATGGGTATAGAACGAGGCAATGAAGCCGGCGAACGGGGCGCTGCCCCAGGCGATCAGCGTCAGAATGATCGTCGACAGCCAAAATACGTGCCAGGCCTGGAATTCAGCCTGACCAATCTGCCCTTTTCCCAGTCGCTTACCGGTGATGATCGTCGAGGCGGAGCCGAGGGCGTTGCCCGGCAGGTTAATCAGCGAGGCCACTGAAAAAGCGATAAAGTTGCCGGCGATAACGTTGGTACCCATCCCGGCGACAAACATTTGGGTCAGCAGCTTGCCGCCATTGAACAGGACCGATTCGATACTGGCCGGGATGCCGATCCCCATCACCTCCCAGATAATGGCGAAGTTAAAGGGTTTGAAGTAGCCCTTCAGCGACAGCCTCAGCGCCGGATTGAGACCCACCATCAGCACCCAGATCGTGGCTATCGCGCCAATATAGCGAGCAATGGTCAGCCCAAGACCGGCGCCGACAAACCCCAGCCCCGGCCAGGAGAAGATGCCGTAGATGAGCACGCTGCTGATTAAAATGTTGAGGATGTTCATCCCGCCGTTGATCAGCAGCGGGATTTTGGTGGTTCCGGCGCCGCGCAGTGCACCGCTACCGATCAGCGCAATCGCCGCCGCTGGATAGCTCAGCGCCGTCAGCTCCAGGTAGGTCAGGGCCAGGGCCTTAACCTGCGCAGTGGCGTCACCGGCGACAAAATCAATAATCTGCTGACCAAAGGCATGGATCACCCCCGCCAGCAAAATGGAAAACAGCGTCATAATAGCTAGCGACTGACGCGCGGCCGCTCTCGCCCGCCGCCGATCGCGCTTGCCAAGGCTAAAAGCCACCACCACCGTGGTGCCAAGATCGATGGCAGCAAAGAACGACATGATCACCATGTTAAAGCTATCGGCCAGCCCCACCCCGGCCATGGCCTCTTTTCCCAGCCAGCTGACAAGGAAGGTGCTCAACACCCCCATCAACAGCACACAGGCATTTTCCAGCAGAATGGGGACAGCGAGAGGGCTGATTTCGCGCCAGTACAGCACACGATAACGCTGACGTTTTTTAAACCAGGATGTCCGTTCGACGGCCTGGAGTACGGCGGAGGTGACGTTCAAGAGAGACCTTAGTGAGAGATGTTGAAACAACATTTCAAATGATGATTGAGAAATGGATATCCTGCAAAGTATTTTTCCTGAATAATTGTCGGAAATGACAACAAATTGTTGATGGAAGCGGCAGTTGCACCTGAACAGGCGAATTGATGTTTGACAAAAGATTTTTCGCCGCTAAGATACGACTCCACACGATTCCTCTGTAGTTCAGTCGGTAGAACGGCGGACTGTTAATCCGTATGTCACTGGTTCGAGTCCAGTCAGAGGAGCCAAATTCTTGTTTTCATGCCTCTTTGCGAATCCTTATGTGATTTATATTCAATGAGTTAGCGTGAAAAATCTTCCCGATGCATTTTCATTTCCCCCTCCGCATCGGGCAAGATTGGTGGTCTGATTTGGGGTCATTTCAGTTCGATTATGGAGTGACCACCATATGTCTCTGAACCACGCTAAAATCCGTAGCTTAAAACCATCCGCTAAACCCTTCAAAGTTTCCGATTCTCATGGACTGTACCTTTTAGTCAATCCAGGCGGTTCACGTCTTTGGTATCTCAAATATCATATTAATGGTAAAGAATCTCGCCTCGGCTTAGGTGCCTATCCCGATGTTTCTCTGGCTTACGCTCGTCAGAGGCGCGTTGAGTGGATAAGGACTGATAGCTTTTTTGCGGAGATGGTACGTCAAATCAGCCACTGCTCCGAAAATGACAGTCCGTTATGCCCTTGCCGTTGTTCTGACTCATGCCGAGATATAGCGTCATACCGGACCTCCCGACGTGCCACCACCTTTCATGATTTTGATATAAGTATGGTCATCCACTACGATCCCGTTGGAATTCATTGGACCGCCCCCCTGGGTGACTGCGCCGTTTATCACCACCTCGCTGTTGATGTGAATGGTGTCGACCTCCACGACAAACTGAGTGATTTTGAGGCTAATATTGTCTGCCACCTGAATCACTATGGATTTGATGCTCCGGACATGCCAGCACCCAGTGGCAGGCTCGTGTTCTAACCAGCCGCCGCCCGGGTTCTGCGTCACGCAGCCGTCCACGGAATCCGAAGGCGGTGCAAACTGTCTGGAGTAAATGGAGGGCAGTACAAACGCAGTTTCGAGACTGCCGTCCATACTCAGAACCACCACCTGCTCATCCGGCGACGGAACACTATGTGCGGGCACCATTGCCGCGCAGCGTCAGCCAGTTAATCCAGTTAGTTTCATATACTGGCGGCCCACAGATTCGGTCACGTGTTTATTATTAGCTCGTAATATCCAACGTCGCTAACGCGCCGCCTTCGGCAAGTACAGCAGTTTGCGATCCAGTTACTCACCCTGATCAGAAAGCGCCGGTTCAGTTGCCAGTAGGGAAACAACGAGACCGTTGCGCAACGACACGACAAAATCGCACGCAGGCTGCTGGTCGGCGCGAAGTGCCCAAAGCAGCCGAGTTAACTTCTGTCCCTCACGTCCGGCGCATACATCATCCGGCCTTGTCCGATGAAATGCCAGATACCACAAAGCAACGCAAAGCCAATTCTCTGGCAAGATCTCCAGCCCCGCTGATATGCATCAATAGCCTCGGTAACGGAAATTCCGGTGGTCCCGGTGTAGAGCCCTCACCTACATCCCTTCAAGCCCTCAACCATACCAAAGCATCATGGAACCAAGGTCGTCGACCGCCTGCGTACGTACCCACTTGCCGGTACCTCAGTGATCTGTACAGAAATATCCACCTTTTGTTGCTGCAAAACAGGCTCGAAAATATCAGCAAGCACATCCAGCAGCGTACCGCTGATCGCCCGCCGCTGCTCATCATCTCCGGCCTTTCCGGACACGGTCGAAACATTCAGGTGGATGAATTCCTGAGGTTCATTGCAGTCACCAATGAAGTAGTCGTCGTACCGAATAAGTCGTGTCTTGACCAAGTCCAGTCGCAATCCGGATACCTCGACGAGCGCCTGATGAAGCCGCTGGATCGCTTCCCTGGCATTAACGTTGTCATCTACTCCTGCGGAATATTCAAGATAAACATGTGGCATGTGCAGATCCTCTGGCTCAATCGAACACCGGCCGGCAATCGCCAGCCGGAGAATGTGCCTGTCAGCGGGTTGGAATAATGGGGAACTTGGGATGTTCCATGGGCATGTCGAGTGTCAATCCGAGCGGGTCAGTACGGTGGTTGGACGCTCCCGTATAGCGTGCAGAAACCGGCAGCCAGAGCGTCGAATACACCCAGCGCGGCGTGTTGGAACTGTTGGCCGGTGCTGCGTGGATGACGTTCATGTCGTGCACAGTTGCATCACCGGCCTTGAGTGAAATAGGTGGCGACATTTCGAACTCATCCAGTACCCACGGGTGCTCGTCGATCAAGGTCACGTCATCACGACGGTTGAAATATCTTCCCAGCATGCCCGCCCGATGACTACGACTGAGAAACTGCATGGTGCCCATCTCAGGCGTGAGATCCACCAACGCAATCCAGATGTTCAAGGCACCTTGCCGATCCAGAGGGTGATGGGGAAAGTCCTGGTGCCAGGGCGTATCTCCACCCGCCTCGGATTCCGGGTTCTTGGCGAACACATGGTCGGAATAAAAACGCACATCTTCCCCCACCAGTTGTGAGGCAATACTGGCCAGCCGGGGAGAGTGGCTGAGCGCCTTTATCTGCGGACAAGTGCTGGAGACTTCATCCCAGCGCGCATACCAGCGGTAGGCATTCTCAATCTGTTTGCCCGGGTCGTTACGGTCTACTGTGCGTGCGACTTCACCCATCCTTGTTCTGGCCTCATTCAGCAACATCTGCACTGTTTCAGCCGAAATAACGTTTTCCAGCTTCATCCATCCGTTAGCCCTAAAATCCAGAATTTGCTGGGAGTTCAGTTGGAAAGGTGTATAGCCTGGATTTGACTCATTTTTCATGACGGTTTGCATGTACAACCTCCATCGTTTTCGGTTTTTTTGAGCATTGCTTCACGTAGCCGATTTCACGGCCAATGGTTGCTTGCGCAGCAACACGAGCGTCAAAGCCCAGCCCACCGCCAACAGCAACGAGGACAGGACGATAACCTGGGCGAATCCGCGGCCAAACTGGGAGGCATCGGCCACGCTGATCAACAAGCTGAAAATTGCCACCCCGATCAGGCCGCCGACCTGGCGCGAGGCGTTAACTATTGCCGAAGCAACCCCGGACTTGTCACTGCTGACGTGGTTGACCGCTGTCGCAGTCAGCGTGGGAACGGTCAGAGATATACCGAAGCCGATAACAAACATCTGTACGGCAATGTCTGCGTAGGGTGCACCGTCTACAAATGGCCACAACGAAACCACGCCCAGCAATGCAATGGCCAGTCCCAACGCCAGCAGCCGTCGCTCGCGCAGCTTGGGTAACCACCTGGCCGCCAACTGATTACCGAAGAACAGGACACCCGTCATCGGTAGGAATGCCAGACCGGTGCTGATCACCGAGTAATGATTGACCTGCTGTAAAAAGATACTGAAGACGAATATCAGTCCGTAAAACACAAAATTCACGATGACCCCCAAGATCGAGGCCAGGCTGAACGCCGCATTGTTGAAGACCGAGAGAGGAACCATAGGACGCGCGGTGCGCGACTCGACCCAGATAAAACCAATCAGTCCGAGCACAAAACACAGTGAGTGGATAATCACTCGCAGGTCAACGCCCCCCTCCCGGCCCAATTCAATGACCGTGTAGGTCAGGTTGGCCAGGGTGAACAACGCCAGGATCTGCCCCCAGAGATCGAACCCTCCTTTATGATTGGGTGCAATACGGGGTGTATTGACCATGCATAGCACGATCCCAATCAGGCCGATGGGCAGGTTGATGAAAAAAATGCTGCGCCAGCCGAACACGCCGATCAGCAGCCCACCAACAACCGGCCCGGCAGCTAGCGCGATCCCGGCAACCCCAGCCCAGAGAGCAATAGCCTTGCTGCGTTCGGCGGGTACTTCATAGGCAATACGCACCAGGGCCAGAGACGTCGGTACCAACAGCGCAGCGCCAATGCCTTGCAGTGACCGAAAGCCGATCAGAATGGGTAATGTATGAGCCAGGCCACAGCCTAGCGAGGCCAGGGTGAACACTGCATATCCCCACAAAAACACCGTTTTGTGCCCAAAACGATCGCCTAATGCCCCACCGGTGAGCAGGAGCGAGGCGAAAAACAAGGTATAAGCGTTAACTATCCATTGCAATTGCAGCACGTCCGTGGCGAACTCGGCTTTGAATCTCTCCAGAGCCACATTGACTACGCTCACATCGAGCAACACCACCACGAAGCCCAGACAGGTGGCAAGAAGCGTCAATGTCTTGTTGTCGGAAGTATTCATTTTCAATTCCTTATTGGATGTTGAGCGCAGTGGGCAATGCGTCAAGTGCCGACTCAACTTGTGACTTGAAGGCAAGCGCCGTCGCTCGATCGACTTTCAGTGAGCTGAAGGCCAGCGCGGCATGCCACGTGCCGTTGAACTTGCCCAAGTGCAGGACGAATTCGTAGTTGCCGCCGGAGCGGTTGACCAGCGTGGAGAACTCAAGAACGCGCCCCCTGGGATGAGTCAAAAAGCGATCCAGCAACCCCGTGTTAGTGAAGGCCAGTGTCGGTCGCACCGTATCTTCTGCTACCGGCCTTTGGTTCGCGGGCTTGCCGGGTTTTGTGCCAAGCAGTGCCTTGTCCTGGGATACCACTCGCGCGTAGCGCTTAATACATCCGGGCAGGTCTAGCGGCTCGTCGCCAAATGTAGCTTCACGCACATCAATCATGCAGGCCTTGCTCAGTGGCTGACCGTGGCTGCCTGGATCACGCAGCGAATAAGCAGTGAACAAATCCACTGCCGGTACACTGGCATGCCGCAGATAGCTGTAAACCAGAACCCCCCCCCAGATAGTGTTGGCGGTGAAACCCGATGTCGCGCGTAAGTGATCGATGCGGTACGCGACATGTGCACTGACCTGCAACCTCACAAAGTCGGCATGGCTGGCTTTTCCCGTCTCTATCGGATACTCACGCCAATACCGCAGACGCAGGTGAAAGGCGCCCGGCTTCTGCTTATCTGAGTTCGACGGGCTCACGCCGAGATAACCGGCCAGGCTGTTAACCAGCCGGGCAGTGCTGTAGCCGTCTGAGATCGCGTGGTTACGCGTCAGGACAATGTGCGTCTGGTTCAGCTCAGGATCAGGAACGACCAGTGCGCGCCAGCACTCTTGATCGCCCAACACCCGATTCAATTCAAGCCTGAGCAATATGTCGGGTTGCAGCGGCGGTTGAGCCGCGCAGGGCGAAGAATGGACTTGCTCTTCAATCTGTACAAACCCGTATTGTTCACCCCCCACAGGAACGATCTTCTGTCGAAGAAAAGGATAGTCAGCGACCAACTGGCTAAACGCCTTCCTCGCCCGAAGGGCACTGACACAGCCTGGCACAGTCAGCAACGAAGTCACCTGGGTGTTACCGTTGCGGTGCAAAAAGTTCTGATGAAAACGTTGTTCAGTTTCATCCAGCAAACGATACGATTGCATGTCCAGCCTCCTGGCAGTGTCTATCGGTCAATGAACTGCATCATTCGCTGCTCATACCGCGCGCCGGCAACGGTCCACTGACCAAGCAGCGCCTCGATCGCATGCAATTGCTCGCCGGTGAGCTCGCAGCCATCGGAGGCAACGTTTTCTTCCAGGTACGCTACCCGCTTGGTGCCGGGGATCACCGCTAAATGCGGGCTGCGCGTCAGCAGCCAGGCCAGCGCGAGTTGCGCGGGCGTCATCCCCCAGGAGGCCGCGAGCGCTATGATCGACTCGGTCAGAAACGTATTGGCGGCAAAATTTTCTTCGCGAAAACGTGGATCCTGCTGACGGAAATCGTTGGCATCGTAGTGGCTTGCGCTGGCGGCTTTGCCAGTCAGAAAGCCCCGCCCCAAGGGACAGAACGCCACATAGCCAATGCCCAGCCTTTCCAGAAGCGGCAAGATCTCTTGCTCAACATTGCGCTCCCACAACGAGTATTCACCCTGGATCACTGAAATTGGATGAGTGGTATGGGCTCGCTCAATGGTGCGTGCTCCCACTTCGCAAAGTCCCAGGTATTTCACCTTGCCTTGCTCGACAAAACGCGCCATCGCGCCCACCACCTCCTCAATGGGTATAGAGGGGTCAAGCCGATGCTGGTAAAGCACATCAATGTAGTCCGTCCCCAGCCGCTTCAACGATTCATCGACGACTTTCTGAAGATTGCTGACGGAGCTATCCACGCCAACGATCTGGTCGTCAACGATGCGGAAACCGAACTTGGTAGCGATCACTACCTCCTCACGCCGCCCGGCAAAAGCGCGCTGTAAAAGCCGTTCATTGGTGAACGGTCCATACGCCTCGGCCGAATCGAAGAAGTCCACTCCCAGTTCTATTGCCCGATGCAGGGTACGCACTGATTCGGTGTCATCCGTAGCGCCATACCACTGACTCATCCCCATACAGCCCAGGCCTATACGGCCAACTTGCAACCCCTGCGTGCCCAGCGTGATCTTGGAAACCATCGAATCGCCCTCTTGTGATACAGATCGTTCTACATGTTTTCCAAACTATCGACGCCACGTCAATATCTTTCATAAAAAAATTTACGTTATTTTTCGATTCTTCACATAACTCAATCGTAAAAAAAATTTGATTTAACCAAATAAATCAATGTTTTAAACGCAAATTAAAAATCATTTTCTGACGTTGGATAAAACCTCACCCTTGGATTCAGTCACTTCAAATAACTATTGACGCTTAAATTTCGATCCTATATAAGCCATAAAAGAGACATATCAGTCTCCCTCACCATTCCCTTCCACGAGATCGAGGACGAAAAGTATGGGAAAGTTGGACTCTTGGGTCGGTCATTGGCAGCACCGGGCGCCGACCTTCAAAGCGGAATGCGCCCAGGCGCTGGCGAGTTATCTGGAGAGGCTGGACAACCCCCTCAGGACACAGGAGAACGTGCTGGAGGACATCATTCATGTATGCAATAAGTCACTGTTATGGAAAGAAAATGGCTATTATGTCCACCACTGCAACGGCAGAATCACCCGCACTAACATTCCGGTCATGACCTATGACAGCTTCAGGGAAACCCTGATACGGGAAGGCCAGCAAAAAGGGGGAATACTCAGTTGCAGCCCGGTAGTGCGCTGGCTCAAGACCAGCGGTACTACCGGGCAGTCAAAGCGGATCCCCTATACGCTGCACTGGATCCGTCAGTATCGGGTCCCCGCCATCCAGGCGATGTGGGGATTCTTTGCCCATGACTACCCTGCCCTCCTCGCCAACCCATGGGCCACGCTGGATACCCAGACGGTACGTGACCCGAGCACCGAGTACGTTGAAGGACTGCCGTATCAGGCGATCAGCAACCGGAACCCCTTGGTAGGCAGTGGCGACTGGAATCCGCCCTGGTATGAGGCTCCCTGGTTCACACCATTCCTGGATGCCAGCCATGAACAGAAGATGTATGCACGACTGTTATGGACACTGGGCGAGGATGTAAGGTTGATCACTGCCATCAACCCCAGCACTCTGCTCTCACTACACCATTGCCTGCTGGAAAACCGTGAACAACTGCTACGCGACTTGCATAACGGTACGCTTGCCAGCGGTAGCATACGCGCAGCTAACCCTGCTGCCGCTCGCCGACTTGAGCCCATACTGGCTGCGGACAACGTTGTGCTGACGAATGTGTGGCCCGGACTGGAGCGCTACAGTTGCTGGACAACTGCATCGGCTAAGCTCTACAAACCCCAGTTGCAGCGAATTATGGGGCAGGCGAAAGTGCTGCCGTTCATGTCCTGCGGTACCGAAGGGGTAGTGACCCTGCCGGTGGATGATGATCAAGACAGCCAACCATTGGCAGTGAACCAGGCTTTCTTCGAGTTCATTCCCGTGTCCGTCGACATAGATGCTGTGGTCCGCGACCAGCTGCAGCCGGAAACCCTTGCACTGGACCAACTGAAGGAAGGGGACGAATACCATCTGGTTATGTGGCAGGGCAATGGCATGGTCCGGATGTACACCGGTGACATCTATCGCGTGCATGGTTACTACCGTGGCGTACCGCGTCTCAGCTTCAGTCGGCGTAACGGCGTGATGCACTCATTCACCGGCGAAAAAATTACCGAGACCCAATTGCACGAAGCAATACAGATGTGCGGCATCCCTAATGCCGGGCTGTATCTATGCGCCCCGATCTGGAAAGAGACACCTTACTATGCTGTCGCCATCGAGGCCGGAGGACTGCCCTGCGGTGAATCGGAGATGCTCAGCCAGCTGCTGGATAGTCATCTCCAGGCACTCAATATCGAGTATGAATCCAAACGCACCAGCAAGCGGCTGGGGCAAATAAGAGTCATCACTATCCCTGGTAACGCTATCTCCCTTGCCATCGAGAAGGAGAAAGCCGCCAGGAAAACACTTCAGATCAAGTACAAGCCGTTCCAACCCGACCTGTCCCTGCTGGGCATCCAACATTTCTGACTTTGAGAGGTACTCATGAATATGCATATGTTTCAGCACAACATTACTCGCGAGGTCCACTATCTGGCTCAGGCAAACCGCCGTATGGCTTTGCATGCCTGGCGGCCCATGCGGGTACAAGGCGCCATTCTGTATTTCCATGGGCTGCAAAGCCACGCGGGTTGGCTATGGTCAGTAGGTAATGCATTCGCCAACCTGGGGATCGCCTTCTATGCGCTGGATCGTGAAGGTTGCGGCATCAGCAGCGGCGAGAAACACGGGTTCCCGGATGTTCGTACGCTTCACGAGGATGCACGGGCTGCCATTGACCATATTCGCCGCGAAGTGCCTGACGATGTTCCGCTCTGCCTGTTCGGGCATTGCCTCGGTGGATCGGTACTTGCTGCCATTGCCAGTTGCTCCCACGGTCAGTTGCCCTACGACAATCTCGTCATCTGCTCAACCTGGCTGGGCAAAATGCATGACCGGCTCAGCGAACATGAGCGCGCGAGCATTGACCTGGACGACAGGCAAAGTCTGTGGGACGCCGGACTGAAGGCCGAGGATTTCACAGCCAATCCGCACCTGGCTGAGTTCATACGCAATGATGCGCTGGCCACCACTCACCTTCAGAATCGCGAACGCAAAAAACTGCTGGCACTGGAGAAGGTGTATCTGGCGGCCGATGCCCAACCGATAGACGCCCCCAGCCTGTTCATCTGCGCCGACAAAGATCCGCTTGTGGACGTGAGTTCCACAGTGCGTCATTTTCAGCGCCTGTGCATCAACGGCTCAACCCTGCTGGTCAACCAGGACAAGCATTACCTGTTCTTCACTCCGGCGATGGGCCTGGTCGTGCAGTTCACCGCAGATTTTGTCAAAGCCAACGGACACTATGCTTATGACGCTGCCTGAGATCTATCTCGTCCGCCAACCTATGACCACCCCGTTCACCCATGGCGCCCACCGACGACAAACCTCGGAAAGTGTTGTGCTGCGCTGGACACGTGGCGCTTTCACCGGAATCGGTGAGTGCGCTCCGCGTCGCTATGTGACCGCAGAAGATTGTGAATCCGTGCTGGCAGAACTGCGCAGTATTGATTTCGCGCGACTGGCGCAAGCCCTGACCAGCGTTGACCCGATCGATCGTGGTCGTGCGCTCTATGAACAAGGCCTGCCATTCTTTCCCGACAAAGCCGTGGGTAACAATACACGTTGCCTGGTTGAGATGGCAGTGCTGGATACTCTGGCCCAGCAAGCTGAACTGCCTCTGTCCTCTTACCTGCTGCATATCACAGCGCCAGCCACGGCAACACGCCGTGTACTGCCTGCCCAGGCTAACATCACCCAAGTACTCGACCTGTCTCAATCGGTGCAGGTCTTCTTTCAGCAACGCAAACCCTTACGTTCGCTGAAGCTCAAGCTGGAGGCCGACCTCCATGCCAATCGCCAGCGTCTGGAAAGCCTCAGGGCATTGGCGCCAACCCTGGAGCTGTATGTCGACCCGAACATGAGCTGGTCAGCCGATCAACTTCACAACAGCGCCCGGCAGTTACGGGATTTAGACGTAGCGCTGTTCGAGGAACCTTTACCTCAGGGAAGCCTGGAGGATTACCGCCAGGCCCGCCGCAAACTAGGTATTGCGATCATGCTCGATGAATCTGTCATCTCACCTTCCAGCCTGGCGCTGGCCTGGAAACACCAGGCGCTGGATGCGGTGAACCTGCGCATCGCCAAATGTGGTGGGTTACTTGCTACGACAAAGATGATTGAGCAATGCCATCACTGGGGGCTGCCGGTTTATCTGGGCGTGCAGGTGGCCGAAGTGGGCCCGCTGATTGCCGCGCACCGCGCATTACTGACGGCCTACGACGGTTTTCTGGCGGTGGAAGCCGGCCAGCACGACCGTTTTTTTGATAGCGACCTGATGGAGCCAATGCCCGCTATTGATCGACAGCACAATGCTATTCCCCTGCCTGTTCCCGCGCGACCAGGCCTTGGCTGCCAGCTGACGCCACACATATTGCCCTTCCAACAGGCCACCGAGGCAGTCAAACACCTCAAAGAGCCACTCAACTCGGAGCGTGCACAATGAAGTATTTTTCCGATTTGCTTGTCGACCTGCTGATCAACCAAGGCATTGAGTATGTTTGCTTCAACCCGGGCGCCTCATTCCGCGGCATTCATGACTCGCTGGTACATCATCCGGCCCCCGAAGTTCCGACTATCCTGATGTGCTGCCACGAAGAAATCTCCGTGGCCATAGCACACGGGTATTACAAGGCCAGCGGCAAGCATATGGCGGTGCTGGTGCACGCCAACATCGGCTTGCAGCACGCAAGCATGGCCATCTTCAACGCCTGGTGCGATCGGGTTCCGCTGCTGGTACTGGGTGGCAACGGCCCCATTGACGCTGCGCTGCGCCGCCCCTGGATCGACTGGATCCATACATCACAGGGCATTGACAAATTGCTCTCCGGCTATACTAAATGGACGGACATGCCCATTTCCCAGGCCGCCACGTTGGAGTCGGTACAACGCGCGCTTAAACTTTGCGCCGCCGAGCCCCACGCGCCCTGCTACGTCGCCATCGACAGCGCGGTTCAGGAGGAGTCGCTGGCTGACGGGCTTTTACTACCAGCCGGCCCGGTGCGCCCAGAACGCCTGCCGGCCCTGGACGACCAGCAACTGTCCGAGCTGGTCGAGCACCTGATGGCAGCGCGACATCCGGTCATCGCCGTAGACTACGCTGCGCTGAATGACAAACAGGCAGACCTGTTACTGGAAGTGGCCACAACCGCAAGTGCTGCAGTTATCTCCCGTAACGGACGTTTCAACGTGCCCAACACCCATCCACTGGTGTTCCAGGACCATGACGCGCACCTCATGGGCGAGTGCGACTTTCTGTTAGCACTGGAAGTCCAGGACCTCTATGGTCTGCTTGCCCATTCCGGGCAGACGCCCCATGCCGGACTATATATTGCGACCCTGGATACCCATTCCCTGCTGATCAGCAGTTGGGTGGCTGATAGCCAGAAACTGGTGTGCGCTGACTTGTCGCTGCATGCCAACGTAGTGGCCTCCATCCCCCGCATCGCACAGGCCGTGCACGCAGTCGCGGAGATGCGTACCGCTACAGCACAGGCACAAGCAAGGGAACGCATCGAACGCATCGCAGCGCATAAACAGAAGCAGCGTCAGGCGTTACTGGCGCACGTTACACAACCCGCCGACGGCCTGACCATTGCTCAGGCACTGATCGCCATTCACGAAGCCATCGGGCACCTCCGCTGGGTACTAACCAATACCGGTAGCGTGACAATCGACACCCTGGTTCGCCAACTCTGGCCGATTGACCGCAGTGAAGCCTACATCGGCATGAGTGGCGGTGCCGGGCTTGGTTATGGTCTGGGTGCAGCCATCGGAGGCGCCCTTGCACACAAGGGCACCGGCAAGCTGTGCATTAACCTGCAATCGGATGGTGACTTACTCTATACCCCGAGCGCGCTCTGGACGCTGTCGGCCTACGACATCCCTCTACTGGTTCTGGTCATCAACAATCGGCTGTATCTCAACTCCAAGCAGCATGCCGAACGCATTGCCGACCTGCGCCAGCGGTCAACAGATCTGTCCAACCTGGCCACCGGCTTCCATGACAACGAAGTAGACTTTGTTGCGCTGGCGAAAACCTTTGACCTCTATAGCCCCGGCAGTGCCGACACGCCAGCGGCCATTCAGGAAAAAATCATGGACTGCCTGACTTACATGGAAACCCACGGCAAGCCTGCCTTGCTTGAAATTAAGACGCTCTAGGAGCTTCCCCATGTCGATCATTTTCGAATGCGAACGGGACGGCCAGCACTATATCACCTGTCCTTGCACTAACGAGCAGTACGCCCTCTATCCAGTCAACAGCATGTACCAACTGCTTCGGGAAACACCGGCGGGCCAATACCCCGATGGTCCACTGGCATACCTGCGTGAACAAGGCGTGACACCGCAGAGGGTGGCGGACCTGTCCGGCTTTGACATGCTGCCTTGCCTGCAGCCCCCAGATCCAAGGCACGGGGTGGTGTGCGGCTTTGGCCTGACCCATCAAAGCAAAGTCGCGGTACCGCCGGAACACGACGAGCGGCCCGCGTTCTTTATCAAGGGCTTTGCCGACACCCTTAAACGCAGCGGTGACGTGCTATGCATGAGCCGCGGCGCGCTGTCGGCATGTGAAGAGGCTGAAGTGGTGGCTCTTTTTCTGGTGTCTGAGAACGGCCAGCCGGATTACCTCGGCTACACCTTCGGCAACGACCTGACCGATATCGCCCTGGCCAAATCCAAACGCAACTACCTGGCGTACGCCAAGCTACAGCCCAGTGCCATTTCCCACTTGCTTTATCGGCAACCCCTGCCCGAACTGGTGCAAGGCAGAACGTCCATTTATCGGGCGGGAAACTTGCACTGGGAACAGGAGTTTCGCACAGGACTTTCGTGTCTTTGCTATGACGTCGACGACTTGTTCAACACCTTGTGGCAACACCCGGCGCTGCGCCTACCAGGTACGCTGATCTACCTCTACCTGGGGGCAGATCGCAACAGCGCCGACGCCGGCATCCAGCTGTCCCACGGTGACACTGTGGTATGCGATTTCGAGAGCGGCCCCCGGCTGAGCAACCTTATAGAATGGGAGAACGTCCATGTATAAACGTATCGTGTTGCTGAAAAGCCCAGACACCGCAGCCTTGTCGGTATTGCTTCAGGAACTGCACGGTTTCCCCGGGCATGTTCCCGGCCTTGTGTCGGTGGAAGTCATTGCCGACAGTGGCCACCGTTCCCTTGGCTTTGACCAGGGTTTCATTCTGACCTTTATCGATGAATCAGTACTCCCCGACTGGCGAGAACACCCCTTACACGCCGCGTTTCGCCCAAGGTTACGTGCGTTGTCTCAAATGCTGATTTTCGATTACCCGCACACCACGACGTTGCTGCAGGAGGAAGGTCGCCATGCTAACGTTTGAGCACACCATCCAGGTGCTGGTAATCGGCGGCTCCTCTGGCATCGGTTTTGCCATCGCCAAACTGTTCCATCAACAGGGTGCCACTGTCACCCTGGCAGGCCGCAGTGCAGCACGCTTGCGCCAAGCCGCACAGGATATCGGCGCTGACATTACCATCGAGCCACTCGATGTCATGCAACCGGCAGAGCTGGAGCGCTTTTTCGCCCGGCCGACGCGCTGGCACCACATCATTGTCACGGCAGCCTCGCTGACGTTTGGACCACTGAAAACCGTCTCCCTGGAAGACGCCCGGCGCATCTTCGACAGCAAGTTCTGGGCGGCTTATCACATTGCCCGTCTCGCACAGTTTGACGAACGCGGCTCTCTGACACTGGTCTCTGGGCGGTTTGCCCAGCGCGCTGGACCTCAAACCGCCTTAATCAGCGCGGTCAACTCAGGTATAGAGGGTTTAGCCCGCGGACTGGCCAGCGAGCTGTCGCCGGTACGGGTCAACGTACTGTCCCCAGGTTTTGTTGACACGGGCATGCATCCCGAACCACTGGTACAAAAAATGAGCCAGCGAAGCCTTTTACTCCCCGTCAAGCGCATCGCCCAGCCTGAGGACATTGCTTCGGCTGCGCTTTTGCTCGCCATCAACCCAATGATCAGCGGGACAGTATTGGCCGTAGACGGCGGAGATTCGGTTACTTTCACGTAGTCTTGTAAAGTTCGAATGTAACTCCGACCTCACACTGATATAGACTGATCTGTATCAGTGTGCTATTATTGATAGGTACCTTTGGCATAGTTTTTGTATAAAGCGAAACACCTACCTTACACTGATATGTAAGATTTATATTAAAAGGTTACGGTTTTTAGCCCATCCCAACCTCTAACTTTGGAGTTCTTAAGTTGTCCGTATCGAAGAAACAACATGTTCTGGACACTGCGACTGCCTTATTTTCCCAATATGGTTTTCACCCCGTGGGTGTTGATTGGATCATCGAAGCGTCTGGTGTTGCCAGGATGACGATGTACCGTAATTTCCGTGGTAAGGAAGACTTAGTAAAAGCCGTACTGAGGCAGCGCTCTGACTACCTGACTGAGCAATTAAAGACACGACTTAAGGACAAGCCCAGCCTGGACGAGAAAATCATTGCAATATTCGATTGGCGCGGCCAATGGTTTTGTTCGACTACCTTCGCTGGTTGCCTGTTTGGTCGAGCAGTGGCTGAGTTTCCGGACCACTCAGACATCCGTGAGATTGCCCTCGATTACAAGCGCAAGCTGCACGGCCTGATACAGGACGAAATCGCCCAATACCATCTCCCCGAGACTGCTGCGACCCTCGCGAACTACATCATGATGCTGCTTGACGGGGCGACTGTGAATGCCCAGGCATTTGGCGAAAGTTACTTTGCCGGTGAGGCGTGTGATGCGGCGTTAATGCTGCTTCGATTCAATGCAGGCAAGCAGATTCGCTGAGAGAGGTTTCTACTCCCGTAGCCTGTCATTCCGTATCGCCAGAAAAGACACCAATTCGAGTGGATTTCAGTTATCGATCACCTTGTGGATCAAATTGCACCTGCTGCACTGCAAATTATTGAACACGATATTTGCCGAGCTACAGAAGGCTACGTCTATGCCATGGATACTCACTGTGCTACGTTGCAGGTTAAAAACCATATAACCCCATTCCCTTGCGGTTATATGGTTCCGCTCTCAGAGTTTGCCTATCAGATAAGAATGCGCTTTAGAGGCGGCGCTGGCCGGCCGCTTTGAAAATATAGCGCTTGTCGTTTTTCAGCGCTTTCAGCCAGGAAGCAAAGGAGCCACATTTAAAAAGCCTGCTTTCGAGCAGGCTTTTTGCTTTTTTGCGTCGCTGACGTTAACTGAGAATCGCATCCAGCCTGGCAAGCACTTCATTGACAACGGCGTCTGGTATGCGTTCCAGACGCTTGCCGTTCCGGGCCGCCATATCGATAGTTCTGGGCTGGTCGCAGCGAATAACGCCTGTTGTTTTGGTCCCCGCCTCTTCCAGTGAAACCGTGAAGCCTGCTGTACGTGCAAAGTTTCCACCGCTGGTGACGGGAACCACGACCGGTAGCCGGGTCAGCTTGTTAAACGATGCCTTCGATACAATGAGGACCGGACGTTTTCCACTTTGCTCGTGGCCAGCAATCGGATCCAGTGAAACAAGCCAGATTTCCCCTCTGTCCATTTACAGAATCTCCTTGCCCACCGCAGGCGCATCAATCCATTCCCGATCCTCTTCGCTCATTTCGGCGTGCGGATCGCACTGCGCCAACAGTTCCTCAAGCGAATAATGGGGCCGTTTCTGCGGTTCAATAATCAGGCAGCCATTATCTATAGTCATACCCACTTCGCTGTCTGTCGACAGCTCCAGCGCTTTCAGCACGGCGGGAGGAACCGCCAGCATGATGGATCCGCCAACCTTTTTCAGGCGAGTTTTGTACATAAAGGACCTCCGAATATTATATTTTAATATAACATCCAGGGTGGATTGTGCACTATTACTCATCAGATTCATGGTGATTTCCTTAGCGTAATAAACCGCAATCCATCGAAGGACAGATCCCAGTTTTCAGCGGTGTGATGACCTGTAAAACGGCGACCATCCTGATACATCGGGCACTTCTTGCAGGTCAGGAAGCATTGTGTGCAGGCGAGAACTGATTTCGTTGTAAGAAGGCGATAATAGAAAACTGATTCTGGGGTTCAAAGGATTATGGCGAATCAGATAAACAAAATGCGGCGCTGCTTCCGTATCCGGGTTGCGCTGGAGGAACATCAGCGATAGCGCGAAGGCCAGATTTGCTCAGGCGCGATGCCTAACGCTTCCGCTATCAATCTTTCGCCTTTGGGCCAGCGGCGGTTAAGGGCATTGGTCAGCGTGGAGGACGCCAGCCCGGCGTTACGGGAAACCGCCGCCAGCGACGTTCCCCGCTTTTTCAGCGCCGCAATAATGTCGGCGGGATGCCAGTCCTGTTGCATCATGCCGTCACCTCGTCAATAAATTTCACGCCATCAGCGGTACGTAGCCAGCGCGAGGCTATCATTTCCGCGGCGAAATACTTAATCAGTTCATACAGCAGGCAGCTAAGGTGTTTCTCCATTTCAGAGTAAAAGCCTTGCCCTGCCTCAGGGTAAGAAAGAGACAATGGGGGCAAAGCTCTGTGTATTCAGGCAAGATTATACGGGATACTTACTGTTGTTCTGAAAAAGGGTCTAATTATAGAAGAACAGCTAACCGTCATAAAATACAATCAAACCACTTCTGAGTTGAAACCAAAAATAATCACAATTTTAAAAAAGATAAACTTAAAGATTACACCTTAAGTTTATCTTAATATTTAAAATCACTCGGCGACTATTTCTTTACCCTCAATAATAAGAGAATCTTCTTTTACAAGAGTGCCATTAAAGAGAAGCTCCTCAATCACCCCTGAAATTACTTTACGTAAGGTGCCACTTGTTGCTTTAAATCCAAGGGATCTAGAAATAGACATAACTATCTCTTCTTCTGTCGCACCGAGGTTATGTTTTACGACCTGAGTAATTCCCACAGCAATTTCCTGAGGTGGCAGCATTTCCGACTTACGCAGTCCCGACGACTGAACATGCTGTCGATTCCGTAAGATAATTTTTGATTTTTTATGTATTAAAATTTGCCCATCCTGAAGAATATCACCTTTGTTGCAAACCAGACTAACAGCCCTGTTGACAACGGCCTCAATTCTTGCACCTGCACGTTGTAATCCCCAGGCAGTTCGTAACCTGGTGATAACTTCACCCACATGAACAGGAGATTCAACCTCAACTATCTGCTCAATTATTTCGCTGAGAATACCTAATGGGGTTTCATGCAATTCATACCCCATATTAACGGATGGAGTAGCCTCCACATAGTCCATCTCAGATTCTTTAGTAATATCCGAATCGACAAGACCAATCTCTACGACAGGTCCTCTATCAACAGTAACAATTTCAACAGGTACCGCACGGGTCCTTTGCCTCAATTGTTCTGTCCGTTCTGAAAGTTCTTTTTTGGCAGACTCTATAGCTTGAAGTGTACGTTTCAGTTGTTCATCAGGGCGGTGGAACCAATCCGTACTCCAGATACGATGAATAATCCACCCATGATCTTCTAGTACAGCCTGACGCAAGCGATCACGTTCGCGAGCAGAACGTGAGGAATGATAAGCACGACCATCGCACTCAATACCAATCAAGTATCGCCCTGGCATATCTGGATCAGCAACAGCTAAATCTATAAAGAATCCAGCAATACCTACCTGAGGATGGACTTGATAACCAGCTTTCTGAAGCGCATCAGCAACCTGTACTTCAAATACGCTATCCATTTCCCTTTCCGACCGCTGAGCCAAAGATATCCGACCGGTACGGGCATATTGCAGGAAGAGTTTAAAAGCAATTACACCTTTTCCCTTTGCCCTTTCCAAATCAATATCTTCGTCTGTAATCGAAGCAAAAACCTCACATCGACGTTTGGCGCGGCTGATTAATACGTTCAACCTTCTTTCACCCCCCTCTGACCCCAAGGGACCAAAACGCATCGCCATGTATCCTTGTGTATTTCTTGCATAGCCGACAGAAATCATAATTACATCACGCTCATCACCTTGCACGTTCTCAAGGTTTTTAACGAAGAAAGGCTCGCTCGGATGCGCATTGAAGAACTCTTCTAAAATGGGATTTAGACGGCGAAGTAACTCGAGCTCGTCCTGAATAGCTTTACGTTGGGAAACAGAAAATGTTGCAACGCCGAGTGACTGTTCGGGATATTTATGGGCATGCTCCATGATTGCTTTTGCGACAGCTTTAGCTTCTATCGTATTGGTTCCCTTACCGCCAGACTCAAATACACCATCCGGGATATGGTGGAACTGCAGACCCATACCTGCTTCCTGGGTGTATGGGCTCGGCACGATAAAAAGTTTATTCTCATAGAACTGACTATTGGATACAGCAATCAAGGATTGATGACGGCTGCGGTAGTGCCACCGCAACATACGTTGAGGTAATCCCCTTGCAACAAACAGGCCCAATACACTCTCTATATCAGCAACCTGAGATACTTCATCATCATCATCATTAGCAGCAGATTCTGTCATCTTAGCGAAGAATCGCGTAGGTGGAAGTTGGCGTTCATCCCCGACGACGACCACCTGCTTACAGCGAGCAATTGCACCAATCGCATCAACCGGTTGTATCTGACTTGCCTCGTCCATGACCAAAAGATCGAACTTCTGTTTTCCCGGAATGAGGAATTGAGCAACAGATAACGGGCTCATCATCATGACCGGCTTGAGCGCTTGTATAGCCACTCCAGCCTTTAGCATTAGCTGACGAATTGGTAAATGCCCCCTCTTTTTCACCATTTCCGAACGCAGAACCCCCACAGGGCCGATACCACCGCTCCTGGAAGGGATTTGCCTATGATGGGCACGCACAACCTCAAGACTGGCAGCTTTGATACGTTTAAGGTCAAGCTCTGCAAATCCTGCAACCTGACGAGAATGAAGCTCACCATCAAAACGCACTAAATCAGGTTCGTCATGAGCCATAATTTTAAGTAACGACTCGAAATAGGTCCGCTCTACGGCAGAAATAGAAGAATCTAGCGAAAGATCTCCACTTGCGAGTTTTTCTATTACCTCAGCTAATCCATATTTTCTAGCCTGCGTAACACGATGCTGATACGCAACCCATTTAGAGAGTTGTTCTGAGTTCTCAACCCATGTTTGGAGTTTTTCGCACGCAAGCGCTATTTTTAATTTATCCGAGGATGACCCCATAAGGGTTTCGATAGTTCCTTTTAATTCCGTCGCGATTTGTTCCAGTTCATTGACTATCTTTTGGCTGAACAGGTGAGTTTCTCGCGCGAAATGGACAGTTTCAGCTTTGTCAGCCAGTTTTGCCGCGACGAAACGTAATGCACTGTTCTCCTCTAACCAAGAACAAGCCTGACTCAGATAATCCCAATCAGATGACAGTTCTTTCCACTGTTCGTCAAAAGCATTTTTTACAAGCAGGTCTTCTGCACGTATTTCTGCAATTAGTTTCTGCAACTCAATCATTCGGGTGATTAGCTGATAGCGCTCATCAATACGCGCAGGAGGGTTAACCATTACACGAAAGCATTGTTCATCGATCGCTATGAGATTTTGGACTTTCTCTTCAATGTAACCTAATGAGACGCGGGTGATAGATACCTGGTTGGAAAAATATTCCTCAGGTGAAAAACCGAATGCGCCCCATAGGATATCCAACGGGGTCCGAACCTGCTGCAGTAACTGGCTTAGTTGTTGCGCACGGAGTTTCACACTTTCGCGGTCAATAAGTCGGCTGGCCAATAAGCGAGCCTCAGCCCCTACCCCCCTTAGTGTTCTCATCCATTCAACTAATGCCATTAAAGAAGAGCTGTCACTTCTTTCACCACGCCAATCACTACCGAAGGCAGAATGACCAAAATCATTACCTTCCTGAATTTTTTTCTTCTCTGCCTGCGCCTTAATCAACTTATCCAACAATAAGATCTGCTGCTCAACAGGTAGCGAACGATCTCGCAGTAGAGAACCAACAAGTCCCCTCGCTTTTCTCCAGTTCCCATTGAGGTATCGGAAAATTCCAGTGTGGCTAGCCAGGAGATTCCTGGCCTCCTGAACATCCGTATTCCAGGCTACTTCGTTGATTTGGGAATCAAGAGAATCGCTAACAGTTCTGAAGGAAGCAATCGACTCAACCAGCTCAGCAGCTTTCTCAATACCATGATCCCAGACTGATGCGATAAAGGCATCTGGACTGGCATTAGGGGCCGCAGCAATTCTTTCACCCAACGTGATGAGACGTTCTATTTCCTGAACTGTGTAATACCCTTCCTGAGAACCGAGCTCTTCATGAAAACGAGCAGCATCAAGACGTAACTTAGATAAAGGTATTACTAGAGTACGAGCAGCGGAAAAACCATTAACCTGAAAATCACGAGGGAGCTTTGCCAGCGAATCTTCCAGTTCGGTAACTGGAGTTTCAATTTCTTCAGTTACTATATCTTCCTCAAGATCTAAACGCGCTTGCTGGTATTGCTTACCCACCGCAATAAGTCGTTTAACTGCAGGTGTACCATCATGCCAAACAGTAGAAGTAAAGGCCTTCACTGATAGGTCAGGTGCTTTATTGATGCACTCTGCGACCTCAACTAATTTATCAATTGAAGAGAATGTTTCAGGTACGGGTGTAACAGAAAGCTCGGCAGACAGATTTGCAACATCGTTTGTAAGATTTACCACATCTCTTTCAAGTTCTTGAAGACGTGGAAGCAATTTTTCTACATCTACAGGTAATATCTGCTCAAGACCAACGCCACTCCACGGATGCTGGGCGGGTAAACCAATATCTCTGATGCGTTCAACAATCTCCCTCACAAGCTCAAGACGTTTCTCAAGATCGTTGGCATTCCAATCCTCAAATTTTTCGAGATGAAAATCGGTCGGAGCCTGGCCTAACTGACGTAATCGAACAAGGTGCCCCATGACCTGATAGGGAGAGAAAGTTGAAGGATGATATATCTTGTGCAGCCTTGCCGGATGCTCGTTAAGTTTATCCCTCGCCTCCGTTAGGTTCCCTACCAGGGTGTCAGGAAACTCACCTCTTGGAGATCCGAGCTCCCAGACCCTTTTCAATTCTTCCAGAAAGACCCTTTTATTCGTCTTATTACTATGCAATTCTAAACAGGCATCGCCCACACCCGCTTGGTCAAGGCGACGTTTCACCACTTCAAGAGCTGCCATTTTTTCTGCGACAAATAAGACAGTCTTGCCATCTGCCACAGCAGAAGCAATGACATTCGCAATCGTCTGAGATTTCCCTGTCCCAGGAGGGCCTTGAATAATAAGGTTTTTCCCTTTCCGTACATCATGAATAGCAAGAGTTTGAGAGGTATCGCTATCCATAATATGGAGCATATCTCTCGGTGAAATAAAATGATCTATAGGGGCATCATCTGAAATCCTTTCATCCTTCTCATCAAACCCATCAACCATAAGTGACTGTATAAGAGGTTGTTCAGTGATATTGTCATTCTCTGGCCAGTTTTCTGGATCTAAATCCCGGTACATGAGGAATTTAGCGAAGGAGAAGAACCCTAAAGTAATATCGTTTTCTTGAACACTCCAGTCAGGTTTGGTCTGTACAGCCTGAGAGACCTCATCCATATACCCTGAAAGATCTAACTCCTCATCGGTGTTGATCTTAGGCAATAAAATCTCATGTGTCCGCTGTAGGTATGCTTCCAGAGAAAGGTTTTCAATAATCTCATCCTGCCTTGCCCGTAGTTTAAATCTCTCACCAGCAGTTCCACGCTCAAGAGATGCTGGAATCAAGATTAAAGGGGCATATCTAACATTTTCTTTATTATTTGGGTCAATCCATTTTAAGGTTCCAAGCGTCAGATAGAGTATGTTTACACCTTGTTCTTCTTCTAACGTTTTAGAATCATGGTAAAGATCCAACAATCTCTTTTGCAAACCTTGCGGAGTTAGCCTTGTTTGTAGTTTCGTATCCAGATGCTCAGCACTGATCGCTTTTGGATCAACATCCTCATCAAAAACAAACAGTCGATCATCAACAAGAGCATCATCCGAATCCGATACAATACCCTCATCATCCACTAACTCTCCCTTCTTCCCTTCCCTTCCCGGGAGAAAAGTAAATGCCTTTCCTTCTTTAACCAGTAAACGATAAATCTCCGTAGATCTCTCATCGATAATTTCTAAGAGCTTGGCTGTTCTTGAACGAGGGATATTGAGGAGTTTATTGCGTGCAGATAAATCCAGAAGCTCTGTACGAGCTCGCTCTAATTTTTGCTGAAGAGAAAGATTATTATTCTTAAACAGTGAATCTTCGTTATCATTCATGGCTGGGAGTCCGTAGTTTCTATAACATCATCATTGCATACCCACTTTATAGTGTAACGAAGGTATTCAATGTCAGAATGCTACCATCTTAGCCATTTTTTTAAGACAGTTCTAATCGAAATCTTTAAAAAAAGGTATCCACAGTGATACCCGTACTAGCTTCATTCTGATGAATGAGTTACAGGCTTTTGACCTGTTCCTCTGGACGGGTCTCCTTACTGTTTAAATACCTTTATCATAGACAGAAAAAACATTAATCCCTTATATATAGGTAATTAACTCCACGTAAAATCAAAAGAAAAGAATAAAATTCTTTAGATTTTTCCAAAAAAGGATCTATTCATATGAAATATGATACTTTATCTATCTATATCTATTATCGATTATTTTTGTGCTATTGAAAGGAATGGTGCGCGTTTAGCTTTTTTATCAGCCAGTTAATGGCAAAGGCGAACCCACTCAGAGGAGCCACATTAGAGAAGCCCGTTGACGTTTTACCGCGCGCATCCGTAGTGAGAACCATCCGGCAGTTCAACCTTCTGGAGCAGTTTGCCACCTGTTGCTTCAACGTCGCGTGTGAGCATGGAGAGTCGGGATAGCGAAACGGTTCAAGAGTCGTGAAGCGCGATGAGGCGAATAAACAAGCCGCCAGAACCCGCCGAGACTTACTGCGCCTTTCCCTGCCGCCTCCCTACGCCCCGAGTATCCTCCGTGAACGCCCCCCAGCTCAGCCTGAAAAAGCCCCCGCCAGTAGGATGAATTCACTACCGCTTGCGGGTGAGATAGCGTGGATTATCCACGCTATCTAACGTTATATCCGGAGGCACCATGAACCTCAGACAACAGCAACAGCAGGCGTTCGATCGCAGCGGAGAACCCCTTATCGTCGGCGACGTCAGCCACTGCCCGCTGCCACCCGAAACCCTCGCCGCACTGGGCCCCGATTCCCCTTATGTGGTGCAGGTATACGGCTCAGGCCTGACCGGGGAGGTTTACCGGTTGCGCATCGCTGGCAAGGAGTACAATTTAAAAAAACGACGCGCCATCGCCGGCGTCGCCAACCTCAACGGCCAGCTGTCGTTTTTAAATGAAGTGCAGCGCCGGCAAGCGTTGCAGCGGCTGAAGGATAACCCGGTCACCGCCCCGCGCTTCACCCACATCGTCCCAACGCTGTATGCCGATTATCGCCTCGGCATCCTGCTCTCGCCGTGGATCGATGGCGAGCTGATTCACCAGTTGACCCCGCCGCTGATCGCCCAGCTATTTACGACCCTGGAAGCCTGTGAGGAACAGGGGCTGATGGAGTGGGATCTCTGTCGTGGAAATCTGCTGGTGGACCATCAGGAGCAGCTGTGGCTGTTCGATTTTGGCTACATGTATCCCTTCGATCCGCTCAGGGAATTCAACAGCAACGGTCTGGCCGATCCGCTGTTCCACTTTGTCGAGCGCTTTGAGACCCGCTTCTTTTTTAGCTGGCTGATGACCCAGGTTCCCGGCGCGGAGCAGCAGCTGGCGCACTATCGCGATCTGAAGCGGCTGGCGCTCGAAAGCTACCGGCGCAAGCTCGCCTGGCTACGCGCCCGACAGGCCGCCCCGCAGGTGCAGGCCCATTTTCAGCAGATAACGGCGCGCTGGGCGTCGGCGCTGGCGGACCCAGCCGCGCTGAGCCGGTTATTTGCTGTGGAGGCTTTCCGCTCCCACGTGCTGGATATCGAAGACGATCTGCATGGTCAGTCGTGTACCTTACTCACTCTGCAACGTATCGACTGGGTGATAGGCCAGCTGGAACAGCATTATCGCTTTATCGCCGACGAAGGCGGTCTGTTTTACGATAACGAAGGCAAATCACAGCAGGCGCTGCTCAGCAGCTATGCGCAGAAGCGGCAGCAGGCGCAGCGGTACCTGCAGAACGCCTCCACGCCAGGTTAGCGACGCTCGCGACCCTGCTTCTGCTTCGCCTGGTACATCAGCCGGTCAGCGGTGGCCACCAGCGCGTTGAGACTGGGATGGCTGGCGGGATCGTACTCGACGCAGCCCCAGGAGAACGCCAGCTGCCAGGGGTGAGCCGCCTGCTGGTTGAAACGGGCCACGTTGTGACTGAGCGTCTCCATCGCTGTCGCGGCATCGTGGCGGCTGGTATTGGCGAACAGAATGATAAATTCGTCCCCACCCTGCCTGGCGAGGATATCGGACTCACGGAAGGCCGCTTTCATCAAATCGGCGATGGCGATCAGCGCGCGGTCACCCTCTTCATGCCCCCAGGTATCATTGATGTGCTTGAAGCGGTCGAGGTCGACAAAGGCGAGGCTTACCGGCTCCTGGCGGCGCTGGGCCGTCAGCAGGGCATACTCCGCCAGGGTAAGGAATCCCCGGCGATTAAACAGTCCCGTCAGCTCATCAGAGGTTGCTGCATCCAGCACCTTGAACTCATCCTCCACGATCGCCGCCAGATCGCTTAAGATCTGCATTTCATGGGCGGAAAATGAACGCGGCTGGTGGTCCATCAGACAAAAAGACCCGACGGTCGCGCCATCCGGCAGTTGCACCGGATACCCGGCGTAAAAACGGATAAACGGCGCCGCAATCACCAGCGGGTTATCGTGAAAGCGCTCGTCCTGCTGCATGTCGTTGACGATAAGCGGGTCGGTTTGCAGGATGGTATGGGCGCAAAATGAAATATCTCTCGGCACCGTGTCCACATCGAGGCCGGCACAGGACTTGATATGCAGGAGATCTTCCCCCACCAGACTGATGGACGCCACCGGCAGGTTATACAGCGAACGGGCAAGCCTGGTCAGGCGATCGAAGCGTTCTTCTTTTCCGCTATTCAACAGCCCGGAAGAGCGTAGCGATTGCAGGCGACGCTGCTCGTCGGGATGAAGTCCGGCTAATTTCATTGTCTCTCTCTTGTCTCTTGCGCAGAATTCTGCCGGGTTTCCACAGAGAAACCCGGCGTTTTATCCTGCCAGGGGGAAATTGTCGTCAGGTATCCCATGAGTTAAGCAGATTTCCCCTGCTCGTCAACCAGCGCGCCCCGGCGACTGGCGACCAGGGCGCTGGCGGAATGCCATTAACGGCACTCTGCCCGGCAAAAGGGGAAGATCAGGCGCGGATAAACGCCAGCAGATCGGCGTTGATGGTATCGGCGTGAGAGGTGTGCATCCCGTGCGGGAAGCCAGGATAAATGATTAGCTGGCTGTTCGGCAGCAGTTTGTCCTGCAGAATGGCTGCATTTTTATAGGGAACCACCTGGTCGTCATCCCCCTGCATCACCAGCACCGGCAAGGTGATCGACTTAAGGTCTTCCGTCTGGTCAGTCTCTGAAAACGCCTTGATACCTTCATAATGGGCCTTGGCGCTGCCGATCATTCCCTGTCGCCACCAGTTCTGGATCGTCCCCTGCGACACTTCTGCCCCGTCACGATTGAAGCCATAGAACGGGCCAGAGGCGACGTCGAGATAGAACTGGGCGCGGTTCGCCGCCAGCGCTTTGCGGAAACCATCAAACACCTCGATCGGCGTACCGCCCGGATTCTGCTCGGTTTTCACCATCAGCGGCGGGACGGCGCTAATTAACACCGCTTTCGCCACCCGCCCCTGCGGCTGGCCGTAGCGGGCGACGTAGCGGGCAACCTGGCCGCCGCCAGTGGAGTGCCCGACGTGGACCGCATTGTGCAGATCCAGATGTTCCACCACCGCCGAAACGTCCGCCGCGTAATGGTCCATATCGTGCCCCTCGCTAACCTGATCGGAGCGGCCATGACCCCGACGGTCGATAGCGATGACCCGAAAACCTTCGGCAAGGAAAAACAACATCTGGTTATCCCAGTCGTCGGCGCTCAGGGGCCAGCCGTGATGAAAGACTATCGGCTGAGCTTCCTTTGGACCCCAGTCTTTGAAGTAAATGTTGACGCCGTCTTGGGTGGTGACAAATGCCATGTTACAGACTCCTCTTTCAGGATAACCAGCCTGCAGGCCCGTGCCTGGGCTGAACGCCGACGGCGGCCGGCAGGAGTGCCGACCGCACAGGAATGTGATGCCTGTAACAGTGTAGAAGAAATTTGTCACCACGCCGGGTGACTTACCCCGCTCGCTTCATTTGCCGCCGGACTCCGTTACGCCGCGCTCTCCTGCTGCCTGATACGCACGATCAGCGCGCCGAGCAGCGACAGGTCCAGCAGCACGGCGAAGGCGAAGCACACGCCGCTGCGCCCGGCCCCGGCGGTGTGTTGGGCCAACAGCGTCGCCGCGATGACAACGACCACGCTCAGCAGCGTTGCGCCATCGATTCTGGGCCCACACTGCGCCGACCGTCCCGCCGCAATCCGCCAGGCGACAGCCGCCCCCGCCCCGCCGCACGCCACGCCCGGCAGCATGGCGGGCCAGTCCTGCCCGCCATACCAGGCCACCAGCGCCAGCAGCCAGCCGGCCGCCGACAGCAGAAAGGCCCAGCGCGTCGCCGCCAGGGGCGAGCGATAAAGCCAGGAATGCCCACGTGTGGATCCCCACCCGGCGCCGCAGGCGGCGATTAGCGCCGTCAGCAGACTCAGCATGCCGGTCACGCCGATAACGGGAACCATGTTTAACAGCAAGACTCCGGCGGCAAAAGCCACGCTCAGGGCGATGGCGCGGCCACGCGGCTCGATAATCCCCGCCGCGTCCGCGGCGGTGTAGCGGCTTACAACGTGCATAATTGACTCCTGACAGGCGAAGCAGCATGAATTTAATTCATGCCACTGTCTTTACATGCCCGTAGCCTAGCGCCACTATATTGCCTTACACAAACGCATAGTTTTCAGCCATAGATGAGAAAAACTCAGCCATGAAAACACCCCGTCTACCGCCGCTGGGGGCGCTGCGCGCCTTTCATGCCGTCGCCCGCCACCGCAGTTTTAAACAGGCCGCCGGGGCGCTCGGCGTCAGCGCGACGGCGGTCAGCCATCAGATTAAACTGCTGGAGTCGGTGCTGGAGTGCCGGGTGTGCGAACGCAGCGCACAGGGCGTTAGTCTGACTGCGGATGGCGAGATCCTCTACGCCGCCACGCAGCGCGCTTTTAGCGCCCTGGAACAGGCCGTCGTCCAGATCGCTCATGCCCGTCAGCCACCATCCTTAACTGTCACCACCACCTCCAATTTTCTCACCCACTGGCTGGTGCCACGGCTGGCGGACTTTACCGCCCGCTTTCCGGCTATCGACCTGCGTCTGCACACCAGCGTCGAACGGGTGGATCTGCAACTGGGTACCGTGGACGCCGCGATTCGCTATCGTGAAACGCCGGAGCCGGACCTGTGCTGCACGCTGCTGTATGAAGATCGTTTTATCGTGGTCGCCAGCCCGTCCCTGGGCCTCGCCCGGCCTGAAGATCTGCAGCGGGTGACGCTGTTTCACGTCGCCAACCGCCGCGTGCCGGCCGACTCGCCAAACTGGGAGAACTGGCGCCGCCGCTATGGGCCGTCGACGCTGAATATTGATGCGGGGTTAACCTTTAGCGATGAGACCCATGCCCTGCAGGCGGCGGTGGCCGGCCAGGGGGTGGTGATCGCCAGCGAACTGCTGGCGCGGGATCTGCTGCAGCGCGGGGTGTTGTCCGCGCCGTTTAGCTGTGCATTACCGGGCGCCTGCTACTACCTGGTCACCACCGAGGCTGCGGCGCAGCGCGCGGATATCATCGATCTGCGGGCGTGGCTGGTCGGCCAGATGGCGTTAGGTGACGGTCGCCATCCGGCGGAAGAGTAGCGGGCTTACCAGCCGCAAACGTTGGTCTCTTCATCGGACTCGTAGCCGCGAACGATATTGATCAGATCCTTCACCGTATCAGCGGCGGTGAGCGGGTCGCGCAGCGCCGCCAGCGAGGAAAAGGTTTTATCAACCGAGACGCCGTTATTATTATTGGTGACGGTTAACACCCACTCCTCTTCTTCATTGCCAGCTGGCAGGTCATCCAGCAGACTATTTACCGCCTCCACCGCGTGCTGCGGAATATAAAGCGCCATCGGTTTGAGATATATTTTTTCGCGTTTTTCCTGACGCTGGCCATTCTCAACTGCCAAGGCATAGCCTTTATTTTCGCTGTTCATCTCTTGTTATCCCTCGATGAGAATTTTCGGATCGACGTAAAAGTCGACATTAAAAACCGTGTCCTCGCTGAGCGCCTCAATACAGTGCCATTTCTCCGGCGGAAAAACGCCAAACTGCCCGGCTTCAATGGTCAGCGTTTCAACAGGCTCGGGGCTGGTTTCATCGGCATAGCCGAGATAGCGGATCGCCCCCTGCATCACCGAGAGACGAGGATAGACGCCCTGCCGGGTGCCGGCATCCAGATGGCGACGCCAGATAGAGGCCGGGGCGGTCTCCCTGGTCCACAGCGGCGTGCTGCGGGTGTGAACGTAATGGGTGGGAATAATGATTCGCTGCATGATGGTGCCTCACTTTACCGTCTCAAATGCGACGTTCAGAAATAGCCTATATGATGCATATCATATACCACTTTTAAACGCTAAGGATATTATTTTGTTGCTGCTTTTACCGTCTACTCCTTTTTATACCTCTCAGGGATTAGCGACGCGGTAAAATAAAAAAGGCGATTTCAGGATCCTGAAATCGCCCGGAGAATAAAAGTAAACGCGTTAAAAATTTGTTAGCGCAGCGGACTCGGCTTGCCGATTAAATACCCCTGGACCAGGTCGCACCCCAGCGCCTGCAGCGAGGTCAACTGCTCTTCGGTTTCCACGCCTTCCGCCACAATACGCATATGCAGACTCTTCCCCATACTGATAATCAGGCGAACGATATCCAAATCGTCTTTTTGCTCCGGAATATTGATAACAAACGAGCGGTCAATTTTGATTTTATCGAACGGGAAGTAGCTTAAACGCGACAGAGAAGAATAGCCGGTACCAAAGTCATCAATGGAAATCTGAATGCCCTGCTCGCGCAGCTGGCTGAGAATTTCCAGCGAACGGGTATTCTCATTGAACACGTCCGACTCGGTGATCTCCAGATCCAGGCGTCGCGGATCGAGGCCGGTCTGCTGCAGCACGCCGATAATGGTATCGGTCAACGACGTGTTCATCAGTTGAATCGGCGAAACGTTGACCGAGACTTTTAGCGGCGTCGCCCAACTGGCCGCTTCGGCGCAGGCGGTTTTCAGCACCCACTCGCCGAGGGTATTGATCAGGCCGATTTTCTCCGCGACGGGAATAAACACCGTCGGCGGCACAGCGCCGCGCACGGGATGGAACCAGCGAACCAGCGCTTCATAGCCGTAGATTTCACGCGTGACGGTATCGGCGATCGGCTGGTAGTAGACTTTAAATTCGTCATGGGCCAGCGCCTGCAGCAGGTCATCTTCGAACGATTTATTCTCCTGCAGGCGCTGCAGCATGCCCGGCCGGAAAATTTGCACATGACCGCTGCCCTCTTTTTTCGCCTCGTACAGCGCAAGGTCAGCACACTTGTACAGATAATCGGTCCGGCTTTCGCCGTCAGAGATAACGATCCCGATGCAGGCGTCGATATTAATCTGCGCATCGTAGATCTGATAGGGCTGGCTGATCTTCTCCCGGATAACATTGGCGCGCTCAAGGGCCATCTCTTCAGTCAGATCGTAAGAGAGCATCGCGAACTCATCGCCGCCAAGGCGATACAGCGTCTCGGAGGTTTTACGGAAAAAAGAGAGACGACTGGCCAGATCCTGCAGCAGCTTATCGCCAGCATCATGGCCGAGGGTATCGTTCACATCCTTAAAGCTGTCGAGGTCGAACAGCATCACCACCGCGCACCCCTGATAGGGGCGCACCTGGTTGACAATCTCCTGCAACCGCTGCCAGAAAGAGAGACGATTCGGCATACCGGTCAGCGAATCATGGTAGGCATCGTACTGCAGTCGGCGGTTCTGTACCTGCAACTTCTCTTTCGAGGCCTGCAGATCGTTGGCCAGCGTCTTCATGCGCACATGGGCGCGACGCAGGTTATTATTCTGCCGGAGCATCAACAGGCCGAGGGTAATACACATGGCGATCAGCAGAATGGAGATCACCGAGTAGATATAATAAAGATGCTGGATTTTATCATGCGTGATATTAACGATATTAATATCTTGCGTCAGGGTGGCGGCGGCCATTGAGGTCAGGGGGCCATCCAGTTCACTCAACACCGGCAGGATCTGTTTGACCTGCTCCGGCGTCATGGTATCAACTTGTTTATCAAGCAGATGAAGATTACGAATCAGCGTCGCGACCACCGCCTTCCGCTGTTCGCTTTTATTAATAAATTTACCCAGATCGCCCTGCTGCAGGAGTTCGATCTGGCTCATCATGATCTCCAGGCGCAGGCGCACCTCATCGTGGTCCGCCCCTTCGGCCCCGATCGCCATTCCCGCCAGACGAGACTCCAGTCGCATATATTCCGACACCATCTGCGACATTGACCAGGAGTCTGTATAGCGGGTAAATTTTTGCAACTCACTTTGTCGCTCATGCACCAGATAGGTAATATATCCGGTAACAATAAATAACGACAAAATAATAGCCGTGAGTATTCGATTCAAGATCCAACCCTTACTCTATAATAATCTTAGAAACTTGCCAGGCCGATCGGGAATAATAGATCTGGTTTTGTAATTCAGTGCTGCTGTCGTAAGGGTAGACGATAAATAATGGACCTTTATCACGAACGCGCATATATTCGCCGTTCATTTTTAAGGCCATAATGACCGGGAATTTATAAAAATCATCAATCGGGATAATGGTGGTGTAGTCGTTAAGCGCCAGCACGCGCGCGGATTTGCCCTTAGCGCCGACTAAATCCATGAGTTTATTAAGGGGAATGCCATCGAAACGAACCTTACCGGTGTACCAGGGGGTGGTGGTTTCCACCGTTTTCATCCCCAGTTTTTCCAGCGCCGCGAGGTCAAAAACGGCTTTGTCACCGACGTTCGTATTCCCGATTTTTCCGGAAATGGTCAGTACAGGTTTTCCTGTCGGCGCAGGCAGTTTTTCAGCGTAAGCGGAAGGCAACATGACAGAACAAAATAACACTGCAAGAAGTAGACGCATTTAACTCACCATTCCAGAGAAGGAGACATGTTAAGTGTAAACCATTTACGTCAATTCTTAAAAGGTGTCCCTCTTTGTTATCCGTTGATTTAATTAAAAGTATAAGCTGGCTGGCAAATTGCCAGATTGTTTAGTACAGGGTGTGATTTAGCCCGCCTTTCCCGTCGCTTCTTTTTTGCGCCATCTCCCCGCTTAGCAGGCAAACTACTTTCCTCCACGGCCGCTGCGCGGTAGTCTCAACGCTGACGCAACAGTAAAAGCGTCTCATTCCAATAACGACAAATTATGTGACAGACAGGACAGGGTATGGATTCAACAATAAGCGTGCAGCCCGCCGAGGCGCCAGATTCACTGCTTCGCGCCCGGCGGGCGGCATGGGGCAGTTTTGCCGGCGCGGTGGTCGACTGGTACGATTTTCTTCTCTATGGCATTACCGCCGCGCTGGTGTTTAACCGCGAGTTTTTCCCGCAGATCGGCCCGGCGATGGGGACGCTTGCCGCCTTTGCCACCTTCGGCGTCGGGTTTCTCTTTCGCCCGCTCGGCGGGATTATCTTTGGCCACTTCGGCGACCGCCTCGGGCGTAAACGGATGCTGATGATGACCGTCTGGATGATGGGTATCGCCACCGCCTGCATCGGCCTGCTCCCCTCGTTCAGCCAGATCGGCTGGTGGGCGCCGGCGCTGCTGGTGTTCCTGCGGGCCGTTCAGGGGTTTGCCGTCGGCGGGGAATGGGGCGGCGCGGCGCTGCTCTCGGTGGAGAACGCCCCGCAGGGGAAAAAAGCCTTTTACAGCAGCGGGGTGCAGGTAGGCTACGGCGTCGGCCTGCTGCTCTCCACCGGGCTGGTATCGCTGATCAGCAGCCTGACCACCGACGAGCAGTTCCTCAGCTGGGGCTGGCGCTTACCGTTCCTGTTCAGCGTGGTGCTGGTCCTTATTGCGCTGTGGATCCGTAACGGCATGGCGGAATCGCAGGAATTTGAAGCGCAGCAGAGCCAGGCCAACCTTCAGCCGGAGAAAAAGCGACTACCGGTGGTGGAAGCCCTGCTTCGCCATCCGGGAGCGTTTTTACTGATTATCGCCCTGCGGCTGTGCGAACTGCTGACGATGTATATCGTCACCGCCTTCGCCCTCAACTATTCCACGCAAAACCTCGGCCTGCCGCGCGAGCTGTTTCTCAACATCGGCCTGCTGGTGGGCGGACTCAGTTGCCTGACTATCCCCTGCTTCGCCTGGCTGGCAGACCGCTTTGGTCGCCGACGGATCTATATCACCGGCGCGCTGATCGGCACGCTGAGCGGTTTTCCGTTCTTTATGGCGCTGGAGAGTCAGTCTGTTTTCTGGATCCTGTTCTTCGCCCTGATGCTGGCCAATATCGCCCATGATATGGTGGTCTGCGTCCAGCAGCCGATGTTTACCGAGCTGTTCGGCGCCAGCTATCGCTACAGCGGCGCCGGCGTCGGCTACCAGGTGGCGAGCGTGGTCGGCGGCGGTTTTACGCCGTTTATCGCCGCGGCGCTGGTCACCTTCTCCGGCGGTTCATGGCACAGCGTGGCCCTCTATCTGACCGCGGGATGCCTGCTGTCGGCGCTCACCGCCATGCTGATGAAAAAACAGACCGTCCACTGACCCACCAGCGGAGGGCGTGACCCGCGCCCTCCGGTAAGGAGAATGCATGTCTCTGTTATCGCTGGCCGACTGCTGGCCTCGCCGTTTTACCCCCTCCTCGCTGGCGCTGCAGTTTTGCGAGGACCCCACCCAGGCGGAACAGCCGCTGTTTGCCAAAGCCAGCGCCGGGGAGGCCGTCGCCCAACTCTGGCAGGCGCCGCAGGGATTTGTGGTGCCCGGGAGCTATCGTCAGTTTGCGGATCTGCCGGCAGTCAGTGCGCATTTTGCCGCGCGCGGCTGGCCGGTATGGCTTCGCCGCTCCGGGGGCGGTCTGGTGCCTCAGGGGCCGGGCATTATCAACCTTAGCCTCGCCTGGCCGGTGCAGCAGTCGCTCGGCGAGGCCGCCGAACCCATCTATCACTCGCTGTGCGCGGTGCTGCAGCGTACCCTCGCGCGCTTCGGCGTTGCCAGCCACGCCCGGGCGGTAAACGGTTCCTTTTGCGATGGCCGGTATAACCTCGCCTGCGGGGAGGGCGAGGCGGCGCGCAAGATTGTCGGTACCGCCCAGTACTGGCGGCCGCTGACGGCAGGCCGCGGCCATGTGGTGCTGGCCCATGCGGTGATCCTTATTGACGCCGATCTGAGCGCGGCGCATCAGGCGGCGAACGCCTTTGAAGCGCAGCTCGGCAGCGAGCGGGTCTATTGCGCCGACAAAACCGTCACCCTCGCGCAGCGGCTTCCCGGCGAGCGCCATCTGCTTCCCCGCTTTAGCGAGGCGCTGGCGCGGGAGCTGGACGCGGCTCGCTAAAGGTCGCTTTCAGGTAGCGGCTGAAGGTTTCCACCGCGCGCGACACGCGCGGGGTATAGGGCCGGATGACGTACAGCTTATCGGCAAACACCTCCACCGGCTGCCACGCCGGGAGCAGCTCCTGCACCAGCCCGCGACCGATGGCCTCCAGGGCGCTGAAATCCGGCAGCAGCGCCACCCCAAGCCCCGCCAGCACGGCATCGCGTAGCGACTCGCTGTTATTCGTGGCGAAGGGCCCCTGCACATTGATGGTCACCCGTTCATCGGGCGCCTGGCGGGAGGCGAACGTCCACTGCGGGCGCTGTGGCCCACGGGGATAGGTCAGGCACTGGTGGTGGCGCAGATCGTCGGGGGTCTCCGGGCGGCCATAGCGGCGAATATAGTCGGCGGACGCGACGATCAGCGTCGCGGTGTGACACAGCGGCCAGGCGACGTGGGTGTCCGGGAGCGCCTCGCGCCGACAGTGGCGAATGGCAAGATCGAACCCTTCGCTGGCCAGAGAGACCAGCCGGTCGGTCACCTCAAGCTGCAAATGCAGCTGGGGATGCTGATGCAAAAACGGCGCGATCGCCGGGACCAGCTGCTGGCGGGAAAAGGCCACCGGCGCGGTCAGGCGCAGCGTTCCCCGCAGCGGCCCGCCCTCATCGCAGGCACCGGTGAAAATATCCCGCAACTGACCAAACGGCTCGTTGAGCTCCGCCACCAGCCGCAGTCCGTCTTCGCTGAGGCTCACGCTGCGGGTAGTGCGATGGACCAGGGTTTTGCCAGTCACCCGCTCCAGCTCGCTGATTTTCTGGCTGATAGCCGACTTGCTGATCCCCAGCTTTTCCGCGGCCCGGGTATAGCTTTTTTGCTCTTCCAGCACCGTCAGCCAGTACAGATGGGCCCAGTAACTCTCCGGACGACTCTCGCTCATGTGATTGTTCACCAGTAAAAACAATGTATTCAACTATAGCGGTTTTTGCCCGCGACGGCATCGGCTAGCATCCTGTTCAGCCCGTCATTATTCCCTAACGATAAGGAACACCTGCATGCCATTACTGACATTTGACCTGATTGAAGGCCGTACGGAACAGGAGATCAGAACCCTGCTGGATGCCGCCCATCGCGCCGTGCTGCGTGCCTTCGAGGTACCGGAACGCGACCGCTACCAGATTGTTCACGAAAACAAAGCCCACCATATGGTGATTGACGATACCGGCCTCGGACTGACCCGCTCGCGGGATCTGGTGGTGGTGCGGGTCTATACCAGCCCGCGCAGCGAGGCGCAGAAGCAACGCTTCTTCGCCCTGTTGCAGGAGGAGCTGGCGGAGCACTGCGGCCTGAGCGGCGATGATGTGATGGTGTCGATTATCAGTAATCAGAAAGGTGACTGGAGCTTTGGCCGCGGGGTCGCGCAGTATCTTACCGGCGATCTGTAACCCGCAGCCCGAAGCGCGCCCTTAGCGGCGGGCAGCCGTCGCGATGCGCTGGCGCGCCTGCTGCTCGATATTCTCCAGCAGTTCCTGGACATCGTCTTCATCAATGTCGAGGAACTGGCCTTCCAGCAGCGCGGCGTGAATATCCTCCCGGGTGACCGAGATGCCCATTGGCACCGCCCGGGGCTTGACCTCCTCCGCCGCCAGCGGATGCGGATAGCGGCGGCCAACCAGGTTATTAAATACGATGGCCAGCAGCGCCAGCATCAGCGAGTTGAGCAGCACCGGCGTCAGTACAAAGTGATAGCCTTCGCTGTGCACCCCGGCGCCGCCGAGGATCGCCGTCAGGGCCACCGCGCCGCCGGGGGGATGCAGACAGCGCAGAAAATACATCCCGGCGATCGCCAGCGCGGCCGCCAGCCCGCAGGCCAGCGCCGGGTCGGGAACCAGCATGCCCACCGTGACGCCGATCAGCGCCGACAGCACATTACCGCCGACAATCGACCACGGCTGCGCCAGCGGGCTGCTCGGCACGCCAAATAACAGCACCGCCGACGCGCCCATGGGGGCAATAAACCACAAATTGACTTCGCCGAGCAGCCAGTGGCTGAACATGCTGGTCACCGCCAGCCCGGTGCCGGCGCCAATGGATCCCAGCACGATATGCCGGCGGGCCACCGGTAGCGCGTGCGGCTTCAGGCGCCCAAGGAAAATCCGCAGCCGTGAAAACAGCCCCGCAGAAATGACACTCAACATCGCTTTATCGCTTAGGTCATAGGAATTACTTATATTTTATTTTCTTTTTTTAACCTTACATTAACAACCATGTATTTCACAGGGGGATAGCGTAGGCAATATCGTCCAGAGGGCACAGGGCTGTGAATTCTCGCGTGGGCTGATAGAATCCCTTTTCTGTCAGGGGGATACCCCTTTTGCGAACTGAAGGTCATAACCCAGTGAATAATAAAATCTCTTTAGCGAAAGAAGTGGCATGGGCCAGTCAGAATATGCCGCGTACCCTGCGTCAGGTCGCCGCCCTGCCCGACCTCAGCGGCGTGCGCCTGGCCTGCTGTATGCACCTCGACATGAAAATGATCCCGCTGGTGCAGGGGATCCTCGACAAGGGCGCTCAGGTCTTTTTAACCACCTGTAACCCCACCACCGTGCAGGACGACGTGGTGGCCTGGCTGGTGGAGCGCGGCGCCGAGGCCTGCGCGTGGCGCAATATGAGCGACGCCGACTGGCAACAATCATGGGAAAAAGCGATTGCCTGGCAGCCCACTCACCTGTGCGAGATGGGCGCCGATATCACCACCCTGCTCCACCAGCGCGGCGAGTTCGGTAACATCGTGGCGGGTCTGGAAGCCACTGGCTCGGGCGTCAATCGGCTGGGCGATATTCAGCCAGGCTATCCGATCTTTAACTGGGACGATCTGCCGGTCAAAGAGGGGCTGCACAACCGCCATATGGTCGGTCTCACCGCCTGGCACACCTTCTTCCAGACCACTCATCTCACCCTGCATGAGAAAAAAGTGCTGGTGATCGGCTACGGCCTGGTCGGCCAGGGCGTCGCGGCGGCGGCAAAAGCCTTTGGCGGTCAGGTGATGGTGGCGGAGATCGATCCTGCCCGTCGTCTGCAGGCGGCCTACGACGGCTGGCACGTGGTGGATCTGCAGGAGGCTATCGCCTCGGCGGACGTGGTGGCCACGGCGACAGGCGGGAAAAACGTGGTTAATCGCCAGGCGCTGGAGCGCGCGAAAGCGGGAGTCTTTATCCTTAACGTCGGCCACGTGGCGGAAGAGATCGACGGCGAGTACCTGCGCCAGTATCCTCAGGAAGAGGTGATGCCGTATATCAACGCCTACCGCATGGCCGACAAAACCATCTATCTGCTGGCCAATGGTTCGATGCTCAACCTGACCGCGGGCTTCGGCGACAGCCTGAACGCTTTTGACGTCACCCTGGCGGTGATGGCCAGCGGCATCCGCCATATTGTCACCGACGGCATGCGCGCCCCGGCGCAGGTTTACCTCCTGCCCCAGGCGATCTGGCAGCAGGCGCTGTAAACGCAGCGCATCGTCCCCCCATCGTGGAGACGATGCGCTCTACCATCAGGACGACGGCGCGGTATCGGGCAGTACAATGTTGCTCTGCGCCAGCGTTCCCATCTGGTTGTACATCACGCTGGCGGCATCCAGCAGGTGCATGGCCAGCGCGGCGCCGCTGCCCTCTCCCAGGCGCATGTCCATATCGAAATACGGCCGCAGACCCAGCGCGTCCAGGGCGATCTGCGCCCCTTTCTCCGCCGACAAGTGCGAAGGGACAAGATAAGGATGCGCCGCCGGGGCCATGCGACACGCCGCCAGGGCAGAGGCATAGGAGAGGAAGCCATCCAGCACCACCGGCAGGCCACAGGAGGCCGCCCCGAGGATCACCCCGGTCATGCCCACCAGATCGTAACCGCCCACCTTCGCAAGGACATCCAGCCCCTCTTCCGGGTTCGGCTGGTTAAGGGCTATCGCCTGGCGCACCACCGCCACCTTATGGCCCCGCTGCGCCAGCGGCAGATTGGCCCCACAGCCCACCACGGCGTCAGGATCGCTGCCCGTCAGGACACTGATCACGGCTGCGGCCGGGGTGGTATTGGCCATTCCCAGTTCGCCGACGCCAAAAACTTTCACCCCGTCGGCGGCGAGCTGGCGGGTGAGATGCATGCTGGCCAGCAGCACCGTCTCCGCCTGCTGGCGACTCATCGCCGCCGTCCGGGCGATATTCCCGCTACCGCGGGCCACCTTGAGGTTAATCAGGCCCGGCAGCGGGTCGGCATCGATGCCGACATCCACCACCTGCACCCTGGCCCCGGCCTGCGCCGCCAGCACGCAGACGCCGGTGTTGCCCCGCACCATATTGCCGGCATGAATGGCCGTCACCACCTGCGGCGAAGGCGTCACGCCTTCATGCCAGACGCCATGGTCGGCGCACATGACCACTATCGCCTTCTCCGCCAGCGCCAGCTGCCCCTGCAGCCCCGGCAGACCAGCCAGTTGCACGGCCAGCGTCTCCAGACGTCCAAGGCTACCGGGCGGCTTTAACAGGCCATCAATATGCTGCTGAGCGCGCGCCATGCCCGCCACATCGGGCTGCGGAATGGCAGCCAGTAACGCAGAAAGTGTTTCCATTCTGTTCCTCATCGTTGGCGCCAGGCCTTACAGCAGCGCCAGTAAAAAGAGTAATTCACCCAGCTCAATCGCCGCCCCGAGAGTATCCCCGGTCTGCCCGCCGAGGGTTCGCTTCAGCGCCCATCCCAGACCCCAGATCAGCACCAGGGTGATCAGCGCGGCGCGCAGACCCTGCAGCCCCAGCAGGACGGTGGCCAGCGCTACCCCCATCGCCATCGTCACCAGCGTCTGCTGCAGGCTAACTTTGCCAATAAACAGATTGCCCAGCCCCTTTTCCCGCGCGTAGCGATGACGATACATCAGCAGCACCGCCATTCCGCGACCGACGGCGCAGGCCGCCGCCAGCGCGGCGATGGGGTGGGTATCGCGCAGCAGCAGCTCGCCGACCACCAGCACTTTCGCCACCAGCACGAAGATCAGCGCCAGCCCGCCGTGGGTGCCCAGCCGGCTGTCGCGCATGATCTCCAGCATCCGATCGCGGGTGCGGGCGGAGAAGATGCCGTCGCAGGTATCAGCCAGCCCGTCAAGGTGAAATCCGCCGGTGAGCAGCGCCAGCGCCAGCACGCCGAACAGCGCCGCCAGCGGGACGCCGCACCACGGCTGGAGGAGGAGCGCCACCGCGCCGGCGATGGCGCCGAGCAGTAAACCGACCAGCGGAAAGGTGACGATACTGCGCTGGTACTGTTCGATCTCCAGGCCCTGAGATAACCGCGCCGGGACCGGCAGGCGGCTGATAAACGAGAGTGCAGCAAAGAATGACTTAATCACGTGAGGTTGACTCCTGTCGGCGAAAGCAGCGGAAGAGTTCGGTCGCGCCCGGTCAGCACCTGAGTTTGTCTTCTGGCGAATCGATCGTCGGAGAGGTGAGAGGTGTTGAGATATCGCTCTGACGCCGCTGCGTCAGATGCCCGGCCAGGATGAGAGAAACCTTTCCGATATCAATACGTTTTCGCGGGGCAGTATAGCAAAGAGTCGGTGAGGAGAGTCAGTTGCCGGGACAAAGTTTTGCAGAAAAAGAGACGAATGGGGAGGTAGAGCAGAACAGCCCGGCGACGTCGATCGCCGCCGGACCGGCAGGGATTAGCCTTCGACTTTGGCTTCGCCCATCACTTTCAGTTTTTTGGAGATGTCGCGGCGCTCTTTGGACAGCTCGGCATTTTTGATGATGTAATCATCAACGCGATCTTCGTAATCGCTCTTCATGCTGGCGATGATGCCCTGGATAGCTTCCACGCTCATGCCCGGTTTGATGTAGTCGCTGAGGTTGTCCAGCAGCAGAACGCGCTTCTGGTTATCACGGATCTTTTTCTCAACGTCCTGAATTTCACGCTGCAGTTTGTTCTTACGACGGTACAGACGAACAAACTCCAGTACGTCCTGGAAAGAAGGCTTAGTTGTTTCCATTTTTTACACCCCTAATAATTGAGATTCGGATTCGTAAAGCGACTGCGTTATAGGGCTAACATAACTGCTAGCAGTCGCTGATGACAATGTTTTTTCCTTTGCGTTTATCATAACCCTAAACGCTGCTGAATCGAAACAACCCATGCAGTTACCCGGTGCATCTGGTGCTTATTTGCGCAACGCGCGGCAGATCAGATGCGACAGCAGCTCCAGCTGGCGCGCCAGTTCAATCGAGAGCCAAACATAGCCATGAATTGGGGTTTCCGCCAGGCTGTCGTCACCCTGCTCTTTCATCAGCTGGCGCAGTTCGAGAACGATCTCATTCAGCTTTTCATTGTTGGCGCGCACAGGCTGAGGGTTCCCTTCATACAAGGCGTGGGCGATGGCCAACAGCGTCTGCTGGGTCATCTGCTGCGTCTCCCGCAGGGTGTGCGCATTGAGCATCACAAAATGACCCGGACGGGTGGCCCACCAGGCGTTGATCTGCAGCTCCAGCATGCAGACGAGGTTGCGGCTGACGGTCTGGATAGCCTCGAAGATCGCCTTCTGGATGTGCGTCTCTTTGCTGGCGGGGGTGATCAGCCCGCGCATTTTGACGACGTCGTTCAGCGCCTGTTGGAGATGCTTTTCCAGCCGCGGCCGATCCACCAGATTTGGCGAGAAGCCGGCCTGGTAGAGGCGGTTAAAGTTGGTGACATAGCTGGCCATCTGGATGCGCCAGTGGATGAACGCCCGCTGCGGCCAGATACCGGTAAACAGCATCGCCAGCAGCGAGCCGAAGATCACGTCGCCGCTTCGCCACAGCGCGGTATGCATATCGCCGGGCGGCGCCCCGACCACCACCGACAGGGTAATGCCGATCAGCAGTGCCTGATAGGGTTTCTTGCCCAGCGCCAGCCAGCCGCAGAGGAACATCGCCGCCGCGCACCAGAGGACCATCAGCGGCAGGGAGATGAGCTCAAGCTTCAGCGCCACCAGCCCCAGCGCCGAGCCGAGGATCGTGCCGCCGATGCGCTGAAACGCCCGCGGCACGACGTTGCCCCAGAAGGAGATCGGACCCATCACCACCACCAGGGTGATGAGAGGCCAGGTCCCCTCAGGCACGTTCAGCAGCCGCACCAGCAAAAAAGTGAGCACAAAGGCCAGCGCAATCCGCACGCCATGCACCACCCGATAATGGCGATACAAGCGGATCTCAAATGGCTTGAGTGATTTATCAGCGCGCACAACCCTCTCCGGCAAAACGAAAAGGCCAATTGTAACTGCTTTTTCGCCCGGAGCGTGCCGGGAATGTAAAAATCCTTGTCCGGAACAGGGGTAAACCGCTACGACGCTACGCGCTCAACGGGGACATACATGTCGATATCCCAGTAGCCGTCGTGGTTGCCGTCGTTGAGATAGATCTCAAAACAGGGCCTGGGGGCCACGCGATACGTTGTGCTCTGCAGCAGGCTGTCGAAAAACTGCATCCACGGGGTGGCAAAATCGTAATCCACCACCCGCGCGCGGGCGCAGGCGTAATCCCCGCCGGCAATCGCCGCCAGTATCACCCCTTCGCTGTTGGCGGGAATGACGTAATCCTCGTCAACGGCGACCACGGTGGCGCAGCGCAGTTTTTCCGCCGGCACTTCCTCCGGGTTATCGTAGTAGACGGCAAGCCATTCACGGGCGGGCACCTGATGGTTCTCAACCCACATCATCAGTTGCTCAAACCCCTGCTTGACCGTTTGATCCCAGGGCCCGACCAGATGGAAACCGGCAATGGTTTTCTTGCCGAGGGTGGTGATACTGTAGTTCATCTTGCCTCCTTTGGGGATAAATGACTGTATGAATATACAGTTAATTTAACAGGAGATCCCCCCTCAGTATGTGCGCGAATTCACAGAGTCGCCATCACACTGCTGAAAAAACAGGCGCCCCGCCAGCAGGAGCGACAGACGAAAAAAAACCGCCTGCAAAGAGGCGGTTATCATGGTTACAGCTCGTGGTGCAGGTAATCGCTCATTCGCGAGAACACCCCGCCTTTATTGATGCTTTCGAGGGTGACCAGCGGATAGTGCCCCACCACCTTGTCGCCGTCATACAGCGAAATCTCGCCGACCCGCTGGTTGGCGGCGATCGGCGCCTCCAGATCCTTCTTATCCAGCACATATTTCGCTTTAATCCGCGACACTTCCGCCTTCGGCAACGCTAACCAGAAATCCTGATCGGTGCCGAGCTTAATCTGCTCTTTATCGCCGTACCAGATGCGTTCGGTGCCGACCTTCTGGCCCTTCTGCAGCACCTGCACGGTGTCGAAGTTCTGCTGCCCCCAGTGCAGTAGTTTCGCGGCCTGCTGCTCGCGGCCTTTCGGACTGTCCGCCCCCATCACCACGGCGATCAGCCGGCGCTGGCCATCCACCGCCGAGGCGATCAGGTTGAACCCGGCGCCCGAGGTGTGGCCCGTTTTCAGGCCATCGACGTTCATGGTTTTATCCCACAGCAGACCGTTACGGTTTTGCTGGGTGATCCCGTTCCACGTCAGGCTTTTCTGGCTGTACATGTGGTAGACGTCAGGTTCGCCATGAATAATCGCCCGCGACAGCACCGCGAGGTCATAGGCCGAACTGTGCTGGCCCGGGGCGTCGAGGCCGTGGACGGTTTCGAAATGGGTGTCCCGCAGGTGCAGTTTTTCGACATACTGATTCATCAGGGCGACAAACTGCGGCTGGCCGCCGGCGACATAGTCGGCCAGCGCGACGCAGGCGTCGTTACCGGAGTCGACAATCAGCCCACGGCTGAGGTCGCGGACGCTGACCCGATCCCCTGGTTTTAAGAACATCAGGGATGACCCGTCGAACACCGGGTTGCCCTTCGCCCAGGCGTCTTTACCCACGGTGACGATGTCGTCAAAGGTGATACGATGGCTGTCGATGGCGCGATCGACCACGTAGCCGGTCATCAGTTTGGTCAGACTGGCAGGATTGCGCTGCTGATGTTCGTTACCCGCGGTCAGGACCTGACCGGTGGTGTAATCCATCAGCACCCAGGAGCCAGCCTGAATAGCCGGTGGCGCGACCGTAGCAGGGAAGTCGACGGCAAATGCGCAGGAAACGCTCGAAGCGAGCAAAGATACAGCAATAAACAAACGGCCTTTCAACGGCATATCCTCTAGATTTACAGATCCGCCGTCCTTTTTACGGAACTTCGCGTTTCATATCAGGGTTTAATTGCAAGAAAATATGACACAGCAGAGGAAGTTGCTTGCCGTTACCCTTCTGATGACCGGGCAAATCGTTTACCATACCGGTCGCACGCCACCACGGATAATGAACAGACTATGCAAGATAGCGTCAACCAGCCCGGATTTTTATTCCACGATTATGAAACCTTCGGCACCAGCCCTTCCCTCGACCGGCCGGCGCAGTTCGCCGCCATCCGCACCGACGCGGAGCTGAACGTGATCGGCGAGCCCGAGGTGTTTTACTGCAAGCCCGCTGACGATTATCTGCCGCAGCCGCAGGCGGTGATGATCACCGGGATCACCCCGCAGGAAGCGCTGGCCAAAGGGGATAATGAGGCCGCGTTTGCCCGCCGCATCCACGATCTGTTCACGGTGCCGCAAACCTGCATCGTCGGCTATAACAACGTGCGCTTTGATGACGAAGTGACGCGGAATATCTTCTATCGCAACTTCTATGACCCTTATGCCTGGAGCTGGCAGCACGATAACTCGCGCTGGGATCTGCTCGACGTGATGCGCGCCTGCTATGCCCTGCGTCCGGAAGGGATCACCTGGCCGGAGAATGACGAGGGTTTACCCAGCTTCCGGCTTGAACATCTGACCGTCGCCAACGGTATTGAACACCAGAACGCCCATGACGCGATGGCCGATGTGTACGCCACCATCGCCATGGCGAAGCTGGTGAAAACCCGGCAGCCGCGGCTATTTGATTATCTCCACAGCCACCGCAATAAGCGCAAGCTGGCGACGCTCATCGACGTGCCGCAGATGAAACCGCTGGTGCACGTCTCCGGCATGTTTGGCGCCGCGCGCGGCAACACCAGCCTGGTGGCGCCCCTGGCCTGGCATCCGGAAAACCGCAATGCGGTGATTATGGTCGATCTGGCGGGCGATATGGCGCCGCTGCTGGAGCTCGATGCCGATGCCTTGCGCGAGCGGCTTTACACCCCGCGCGCCGAGCTTGGCGATCTGCCGGCGGCGCCGATCAAGCTGGTGCATCTCAATAAATGTCCGGTGCTGGCTCAGGCCAATACCCTGCGCCCGCTGGATGCCGACCGGCTGGGGATCTCCATTCAGCGCTGTCTGGAGAATGCCCAGCTGCTGCGGGCGAATCCGCAGGTGCGCGAGAAAGTGGTGGCGGTCTATGCCGAAGCCGAGCCGTTCGTGCCGTCCGAAAACGTCGACGCCCAGCTTTACAATGGGTTCTTTAGCGATGCCGACCGCGCGGCGATGAAAATCGTGCTGGAAACCGAACCGCGCAATCTGCCGGCGCTGGATATTACCTTCGCCGATAAGCGTATCGAACGCCTGCTGTTTAACTATCGGGCGCGCAACTTCCCCGGCACGCTCGATGAACATGAGCAGCAGCGCTGGTTAGAGCACCGTCGTCAGGTGTTTACGCCAGAGTTTTTGCAGGCCTATGCCGATGAGCTGCAGATGCTGTATCAACAGTATGCGGATGATAAAGAGAAGCTGGCGCAGTTGAAGGCGCTGTGGCAATACGCACAGGATATTGTCTGATTGGCTGAAATTCCCGGGTTGCGGCTAACGCCTTACCCGGGCTACAAACGATGGCTGGACTCGTAGCCCGGGTAAGACGCCTCGCGTCGCACCCGGGAACGTTGCTTAGCTTTTCGCGCGGCTGGCGATGATTTCATCCGCCACATTACGCGGCGCTTCCGCGTAATGGTGGAACTCCATGCTGTAGGTTGCCCGTCCCTGAGACATCGAGCGCAGCGTGGTGGAATAACCAAACATCTCCGCCAGCGGCACGTCGGCGCGGATGATCTGGCTGCCGAAGCGCTCTTCCATCCCCTGCACCATCCCGCGACGGGAAGAGAGATCGCCCATAATATTCCCGGCGTACTCTTCCGGCGTCTCCACCTCGACGTGCATCACCGGCTCAAGGATCACCGGATCCGCTTTGCGCGCGCCTTCCCGGAAGCCAAAGATCGCCGCCATGCGGAACGCCATCTCCGAGGAGTCCACGTCGTGGTACGACCCGAAGGTCAGGGTCGCTTTCACGTCAACCACCGGATAGCCCGCCAGCACGCCGGTGCCCATCGCTTCGCGCAGTCCTTTCTCCACGGAAGGGATGTACTCGCGTGGCACCACGCCGCCTTTGGTGGCGTCCTCGAAGACGAAACCGCTGCCCGGCTCCAGCGGCTCCAGGGTCAGCACGACGTGCCCGTACTGCCCTTTGCCGCCGGACTGGCGCACAAATTTGCCTTCCACGTCCGTCACTTTCTTGCGCAGGGTTTCGCGGTAGGTGACCTGCGGACGACCAATGTTGGCCTCGACGCCAAACTCGCGCTTCATCCGGTCGACAATGATCTCCAGATGCAGCTCGCCCATACCGGAGATAATCGTCTGGCCGGACTCTTCATCGGTATGTAGACGGAACGACGGATCTTCCGCCGCCAGCCGCTGCAGCGCGATGCCCATTTTCTCCTGATCCGCTTTGGTCTTCGGCTCGATGGCCAGCGAAATCACCGGCTCCGGAAACTCCATCCGTTCGAGGGTAATGATCGCATCCGGATCGCACAGCGTATCACCGGTGGTCACATCCTTCAGACCGACGCAGGCCGCGATATCCCCGGCGTGCAGTTCGTCAACTTCGTGGCGGTCGTTGGCCTGCATCAGCACGATACGCCCGATGCGCTCTTTCTTGCCCTTCACCGGGTTCCACACCGCATCGCCTTTTTTCAGCGTCCCGGAGTAGACGCGGATAAAGGTCAGCTGGCCGACGTAGGGGTCGGTCATCAGTTTGAACGCCAGCGCCGACAGCGGCTCATCGTCGCTCGGATGGCGTTCCGCCGGCTGGCCTTTCTCATCAACGCCCTGTATCGCCGGAATATCCAGCGGCGACGGCATCAGCTCCACCACCGCATCGAGCATGCGCTGCACGCCTTTGTTTTTAAAGGCGCTCCCGCAGAGCACCGCCTGGATTTCCCCCTTCACCGTGCGCTGGCGCAGACCGGCAACGATCTCCGCCTCGTCCAGCTCGCCGGTTTCCAGGTATTTATCCATCAGCGCGTCGCTGGCTTCCGCCGCCGCCGAGACCATTTTCTCCCGCCACTGCTGTGCCGTCGCCAGCAGATCGTCAGGGACAGGCCCATAGCTGAAGGTCATGCCCTGGGTGGCGTCATCCCACAGGATGGCGCGCATTTTCACCAGATCGACAACGCCGGTGAAATGCTCTTCGGCGCCAATGGGGATCACAATCGGCACCGGGTTGGCCTTCAGGCGGTCGATCATCATCTGCACCACGCGGAAGAAGTCCGCGCCGGGGCGGTCCATCTTGTTGACGAAGGCCAGCCGCGGAACGTGGTATTTATTTGCCTGGCGCCAGACGGTTTCCGACTGGGGCTGCACCCCACCGACGGAGTCATACACCATCACCGCGCCGTCGAGCACGCGCATGGAACGTTCCACCTCAATGGTGAAATCCACGTGCCCCGGGGTGTCGATGATATTGATCCGGTGCGGCTCGAAGCTGCGGTCCATACCCGGCCAGAAGCAGCTCACCGCCGCCGAGGTAATGGTGATCCCGCGCTCCTGCTCCTGGGCCATCCAGTCGGTGGTTGCCGCGCCATCGTGTACTTCACCCAGCTTATGGCTCATCCCGGTGTAAAACAGGATGCGCTCGGTGGTGGTGGTTTTACCGGCATCGATATGCGCGGAGATACCGATGTTGCGATAACGTTCGAGGGGGATGGGTCGGGGCATGATGCGTCCTTAGTCGTTTTGACTGTCAGTCTGCGGTCGGAATGATCCGCAGTTCATTTAACTGCCGCCTATCATAGTACAACTGTACGAGTATATTCGAACTATTTTTGCTATTATTATGATTGGTCAGGTTGCGGCGGCGCGCGTGGCATCAGAACCGGAGTTTGGGTATAGTAGCCGCCAGCCGCCGATATGGGCTGCGGCTGCCATGCGCCGCGCCACCGCCGACACAGGATTATTATGATCGCCAATCACCCCGAACGAGAACAAATTCGCCTGGAAAATGTCCTTTCCGCGCTCGGTAACCCACTGCGACTGGAGATCATCCGCACGCTGGCCGACGGCAGCGAGATGAGCTGCAACGCTCTGCGCCAGGAAGAGGTGGCCAAGTCCACCATGACCCACCACTGGCGCGTCCTGCGCGACAGCGGTGTGATCTGGCAACGGCCTCAGGGACGGGAGAACATGATTTCGCTGCGCCGGGAAGATCTGGACGCCCGTTTTCCCGGCCTGCTGGATACGCTGCTGAACGTCATGCAGCAGCCGTGAATCGCTAACCCACAGCCTACTCCTCTCCCGCCAGCCGCTGATACTGCCTGAAACGGGCCCGGGCATCGTCCTCCGTTTGCCGGAACAGCGCGTCCGCCAGATCCGGCGTGGTTTTATGCAGCGCGGCATAGCGCACCTCGCCGAGCAAAAAGTCGCGGAAACTCTCTTCCGGCTCTTCGGAGTCCAGTATAAACGGCGTTTTGCCTTCGGCTTCCCGCTGCGGATGATAGCGCCACAGGTGCCAGTATCCCGCCTCCACCGCCCGCTTCGCCTCGCGCTGACTGCAGCGCATCCCGGCTTTCAGGCCGTGGTTGATACAGGCGGCATAGGCGATCACCAGCGACGGTCCCGGCCAGGCCTCGGCCTCAGCGATGGCCCGCAGGGTCTGATCTTTATCGGCGCCCATGGCGATCTGGGCGACGTAAACATTGCCGTAGCTCATCGCCATCATGCCGAGATCTTTTTTGCGCGTGCGTTTTCCCTGAGCGGCAAATTTGGCGATCGCCGCCACCGGGGTCGATTTGGACGACTGGCCGCCGGTGTTGGAGTAGACCTCGGTATCAAACACCAGAATATTGACGTCTTCCCCACTGGCCAGCACATGATCGAGGCCGCCGAAGCCGATATCGTAGGCCCAGCCGTCGCCGCCGAAGATCCACTGCGAACGCCGGACGAAATAGTCGCGGTTCTGCCAGAGCTGCTCCAGCAGCGGGACGCCCTCTTTTTCCTCCGCCAGCAACGCACTGAGGCGGTCCGCGCGCTCACGGGTCCCCTCCCCCTCATCCTGCTGCGCCAGCCACTGCCGCATCGCGGCGTGAAGCGCGTCGCTGACCGGCAGCGCCAGCGCGGCGGTCAGCTCCTCGGCGATCTGTTGGCGGATCGCCTGGCCGCCAAGCATCATGCCGAGACCGAACTCGGCGTTATCCTCAAACAGCGAGTTTGCCCACGCCGGTCCGTGGCCGCGATGGTTGGTGGTATAGGGCATCGAAGGCGCGCTGGCGCCCCAGATCGAAGAGCAGCCGGTGGCGTTGGCGATCAGCATCCGGTCGCCAAACAGCTGGGTGATAAGCCGGGCATAGGGCGTTTCTCCGCAACCCGCGCAGGCGCCGGAAAACTCCAGCAGCGGCGTTTCGAACTGGCTGCCTTTGACCGTCGTTTTGCGAAACGGGTTATCTTTTGGCGCCAGTCCCAGGGCGTAATCCCAGACCGGAGCCATCGCACGCTGGCTGTCGAGGGAGACCATCTGCAGCGCCTTGCCGCGCGACGGGCAGCTCTCCACGCAGTTGCCGCAGCCGGAGCAGTCCAGCGGCGAGATGGCCAGATGATAGTGATAGTCTTTGGCCCCCTGGGCGGGTTTACTCAGCAGCCCGGCGGGAGCCGTGTCCTGCTCTTCAGGGCTCAGTAACGCCGGGCGGATCGCCGCATGCGGGCAGACAAAGGCGCACTGGTTACACTGGGTACAGCCGTCAGGCTGCCAGACCGGCACCTCCAGCGCGATGCCGCGCTTCTCCCAGGCGGCGGTGCCGGAGGGAAAGGTGCCGTCTTCCATCCCGGCGAAGGCGCTCACCGGCAACAGGTCGCCACGCTGGCGGTTCATGGGCTGCAGGATATCGCGGATGAAGTCCGGCATCAGGGTGCTCGCCTGCGGTGCCGGCGCCTCGAGGGTCGCCCAGTGGGCGGGTACCGTCACCCGGTGCAGCGCCGCCATCCCCAGCTCGATAGCCCGCTGGTTCATCTCTATGACGCTCGCCCCTTTGCTGCCATAGCTTTTCTCCACCGCCTGCTTGAGATAGTCTGCCGCCGTTTGCGGATCGATAATCGCCGTCAGCTTAAAGAACGCCGCCTGCATCAGCATGTTAAAGCGCCCGCCGAGGCCCAGCTCGCGGGCAATGTCCACCGCATTAAGGGTATAAAAGTCGATCTTTTCCTGCGCCAGATAGCGCCGGACGCTGACCGGCAGGTGCTGCTCCAGCTCTGCCTCGGACCAGCTGCAGTTGAGCAGAAAGGTGCCTCCCGGCTTCAGCCCCTCCAGCAGGTCGTAGCGGTCGACATAGGATTGCTGAGAGCAGGCGATAAAATCGGCCCGGTGGATCAGGTAGGGCGAGGTGATCGGCCGGTCGCCAAAGCGCAGGTGCGAAACGGTGATCCCCCCGGACTTTTTCGAGTCGTAGGAAAAGTAGGCCTGGGCGTAGAGTGGCGTGTTATCGCCGATGATCTTGATGGCGCTTTTGTTCGCCCCGACGGTGCCGTCCGAGCCCATCCCCCAGAATTTACAGGCGGTGATCCCGGCATGGGAGACCGCCAGCGGTTCCTGCCGGGCGGGCAGCGAGGTAAAAGTGACATCATCGACAATACCCAGGGTAAAGCCGTCCTTCGGCTGCGGCTGCCTGAGGTTGTCAAACACCGCGGCGATATCGTTGGGCAGCACGTCCTTACCGCCGAGCGCGTAGCGTCCGCCGACGATCAGCGGCGCATCGTCGCGTTGATAGAAGGCGTTCTTGACGTCGAGGCACAGCGGTTCCGCCTGCGCCCCCGGCTCTTTGGTGCGGTCAAGGACGGCAATACGCTGCACGCTGGCGGGCAGTTGCGCGAAAAAGTGCGCCAGCGAGAACGGCCGATAGAGATGGACGCTGAGCAGCCCCACCTTCTCCCCCGCCGCATTCAGCGTCTCCACCACCTCCTGGACGGTGTCGCACACTGAGCCCATGGCGATAATCACCCGCTCGGCATCCGGCGCGCCGTGGTAATTAAACAGGTGATATTCCCGCCCAGTCAGCGCGGTGATCTTCGCCATATAGCTTTCCACCAGATCGGGCAGTGCGAGGTAGAAGCGGTTACCGGCCTCCCGCTCCTGGAAGTAGATATCTGGATTTTGCGCGGTGCCGCGGATCACCGGATGATCCGGGTGCAGCGCCTGCCGACGAAAGCGCTCCAGCGCCGGCCGGTCCAGCAGCGTCGCCAGTTGCTCATACGCCAGCACCTCAATCTTCTGTATTTCGTGCGAGGTGCGAAAGCCGTCGAAGAAGTTGATAAACGGGATCCGCCCGGCGATCGCCGCCAGGTGCGCCACCGCCGACAGGTCCATCACCTGCTGAACGTTATTCTCTACCAGCATGGCGCAGCCGGTCTGCCGTACCGCCATCACGTCCTGGTGATCGCCAAAAATATTCAGCGAATTGGTCGCCAGCGCCCGCGCGCTGACGTGAAAAACACCCGGCAGCAGTTCACCGGCAATTTTGTACAAATTGGGGATCATCAGCAGCAGCCCCTGCGACGCGGTGTAGGTGGTGGTGAGCGCTCCCGCCTGCAGCGCGCCGTGCACCGCCCCGGCGGCACCGGCTTCGGATTGCATCTCCATCAGGCGCACCGGCTGGCCAAACAGATTCTTTTTCCCCTTAGCGGCCCATTCATCGACATTTTCCGCCATCGGCGTGGAGGGGGTGATGGGGTAGATGGCCGCCACGTCGGTAAAGGCGTAGGAGATCCAGGCCGCCGCCGTGTTGCCATCCATTGTTTTCATGTTTCCGGACATCGTTCAATCCTCAAAGGTGAGCGTTCTCTTTACCGCGGCAGCCCGCGGCAAACCCTGTCACCTCTCCAAGCACAGCCTGTGCCAGCTCGCAAATTGCCGCCTGTCACTCATCAATTCAACAGGTTAAGGGAAGAAACGCGCAGGCCCGTCCGGCGGGATTGCGGGGAATAAGACACTGTGCGCGACAAGCTGTTGAACAGGTGACAAAGCGCCGCGCCGGGCCCGTGGCGGGAAATTGTTCTGTTTCGCACATTTGGTAGCGTTATTGTGCCGTTTGCTCAGCCTCCCTGCGCGACTGCTTTACAAAAAATACTTATTTATCAAATAACTGAGAAAAAATTCGCAGCTGGTACGTTCCCTGCACTTCTCTGCTGGCAAACACTCAACAACAGGAGAAGTCACCATGACCATGCGTCAATGCGCTATCTACGGTAAAGGCGGTATCGGTAAATCCACCACCACCCAGAATCTCGTCGCGGCCCTCGCCGAGATGGGTAAGAAAGTGATGATCGTCGGCTGCGATCCGAAAGCGGACTCCACCCGTCTGATCCTTCACGCTAAAGCCCAGAACACCATCATGGAGATGGCGGCGGAAGTGGGCTCGGTCGAGGATCTGGAGCTCGAAGACGTGCTGCAAATCGGCTATGGCGATGTCCGTTGCGCCGAATCCGGCGGCCCGGAGCCAGGCGTCGGCTGTGCCGGACGCGGGGTGATCACCGCCATCAACTTCCTCGAGGAAGAAGGCGCCTATGAGGAAGATTTGGATTTCGTCTTCTATGACGTCCTCGGCGACGTAGTCTGCGGCGGCTTCGCCATGCCGATCCGCGAAAACAAAGCCCAGGAGATCTACATCGTCTGCTCCGGCGAGATGATGGCGATGTATGCCGCCAACAATATCTCCAAGGGGATCGTGAAGTACGCCAAATCTGGCAAGGTGCGCCTCGGCGGCCTGATCTGTAACTCGCGTAAAACCGACCGGGAAGACGAACTGATCATCGCCCTGGCGGAGAAGCTTGGCACGCAGATGATCCACTTCGTTCCCCGCGACAACATTGTGCAGCGCGCGGAGATCCGCCGGATGACGGTGATCGAGTACGACCCGACCTGTCAGCAGGCGAATGAATATCGTCAACTGGCGCAGAAGATCGTCAATAACACCAAAAAAGTGGTGCCAACGCCGTGCACCATGGACGAGCTGGAATCGCTGCTGATGGAGTTCGGCATCATGGAAGAAGAAGACACCAGCATCATTGGTAAAACCGCCGCTGAAGAAAACGCGGCCTGAGCACAGGATCCTCACCATGACCAACGCAACAGGCGAACGTAACCTTGCGCTCATCCAGGAAGTCCTGGAGGTGTTTCCCGAAACCGCGCGCAAAGAGCGCAGAAAGCACATGATGATCAGCGATCCGCAGATGGAGAGCGTCGGCAAGTGCATTATCTCGAACCGTAAATCGCAGCCCGGGGTGATGACCGTGCGTGGCTGCGCCTATGCGGGCTCGAAAGGGGTGGTGTTTGGGCCAATCAAAGACATGGCCCATATCTCGCACGGCCCCATCGGCTGCGGCCAGTACTCGCGCGCCGGACGGCGCAACTACTATACCGGCGTCAGCGGTGTCGACAGCTTCGGCACCCTGAACTTCACCTCTGATTTTCAGGAGCGCGATATTGTTTTCGGCGGCGATAAAAAGCTGACCAAACTGATCGAAGAGATGGAGCTGCTGTTCCCGCTGACCAAAGGGATCACCATCCAGTCGGAGTGCCCGGTGGGCCTGATCGGCGATGACATCAGCGCCGTGGCCAACGCCAGCAGCAAGGCGCTGGATAAACCGGTGATCCCGGTGCGCTGCGAAGGCTTTCGCGGCGTATCGCAATCGCTGGGCCACCATATCGCCAACGACGTGGTGCGCGACTGGGTGCTGAACAATCGCGAAGGGCAGCCGTTTGCCAGCACCCCGTACGATGTTGCCATCATTGGCGATTACAACATCGGTGGCGACGCCTGGGCCTCGCGCATTCTGCTGGAAGAGATGGGGCTGCGCGTAGTGGCGCAGTGGTCCGGCGACGGCACTCTGGTGGAGATGGAGAACACCCCATTCGTTAAGCTTAACCTCGTCCACTGCTACCGTTCGATGAACTATATCGCCCGCCATATGGAGGAGAAACATCAGATCCCGTGGATGGAATATAACTTCTTCGGCCCGACCAAAATCGCCGAATCGCTGCGCAAGATCGCCGATCAATTTGATGACACCATTCGCGCCAATGCGGAAGCGGTGATCGCCAAATATGAGGGGCAGATGGCGGCCATCATCGCCAAATATCGCCCGCGGCTGGAGGGGCGCAAAGTGCTGCTGTACATGGGGGGGCTGCGGCCGCGCCACGTCATCGGCGCCTATGAGGATCTCGGGATGGAGATCATCGCCGCCGGCTACGAGTTTGCCCATAACGATGATTACGACCGCACCCTGCCGGACCTGAAAGAGGGCACTCTGCTGTTTGACGATGCCAGCAGCTATGAGCTGGAGGCCTTCGTCAAAGCGCTGAAACCTGACCTCATCGGCTCCGGGATCAAAGAGAAATATATCTTCCAGAAAATGGGGGTGCCGTTCCGCCAGATGCACTCCTGGGACTATTCCGGCCCCTATCACGGCTATGACGGCTTCGCCATCTTTGCCCGCGATATGGATATGACCCTGAACAATCCGGCGTGGAACGAACTGACTGCCCCGTGGCTGAAGTCTGCGTGATTGCCCCTTCACTGTCCCGTCAGTCCACCGATTTGTGGCGCGGGAGGAGAACACCATGAGCCAAACGATCGATAAAATTCACAGCTGTTATCCGCTGTTTGAACAGGATGAATACCAGACCCTGTTCCAGAATAAAAAGACCCTTGAAGAGGCGCACGACGCGCAGCGTGTGCAGGAGGTTTTTGCCTGGACCACCACCGCCGAGTATGAAGCGCTGAACTTCCAGCGCGAGGCGCTGACCGTCGACCCGGCCAAAGCCTGCCAGCCGCTCGGCGCCGTACTCTGCGCGCTGGGGTTCGCCGGCACCCTGCCCTACGTGCACGGCTCCCAGGGCTGCGTCGCCTATTTTCGCACCTACTTTAACCGCCATTTTAAAGAGCCGGTCGCCTGCGTCTCCGACTCCATGACCGAGGACGCGGCGGTGTTCGGCGGCAACAACAACATGAATCTGGGCCTGCAGAATGCCAGCGCGCTGTATAAACCCGAGATTATCGCCGTCTCCACCACCTGCATGGCCGAGGTGATCGGCGACGATCTGCAGGCGTTTATCGCCAACGCCAAAAAAGAGGGATTTGTTGACGACAGCATCGCCATTCCTTACGCCCATACCCCCAGCTTTATCGGCAGCCATGTCACCGGCTGGGACAATATGTTCGAAGGGTTCGCGAAGACCTTTACCGCTGACTACGCCGGGCAGCCGGGCAAACAGCAAAAGCTCAATCTGGTGACCGGATTTGAGACCTATCTCGGCAACTTCCGCGTGCTGAAGCGGATGATGGCGCAGATGGATGTCCCGTGCAGCCTGCTCTCCGACCCATCAGAGGTGCTCGACACCCCTGCCGACGGCCATTACCGGATGTACGCCGGCGGCACCAGCCAGCAGGAGATCAAAACCGCGCCGGACGCCATTGACACCCTGCTGCTGCAGCCGTGGCAGCTGGTGAAAAGCAAAAAGGTGGTTCAGGAGATGTGGAACCAGCCCGCCACCGAGGTGGCCGTTCCGCTGGGCCTGGCTGCCACCGACGCGCTGCTGATGACCGTCAGTCAGCTGACCGGCAAACCGATCGCCGACGCTCTGACCCTGGAGCGCGGCCGGCTGGTCGACATGATGCTGGATTCCCACACCTGGCTGCATGGCAAAAAATTCGGCCTCTACGGCGATCCGGATTTCGTAATGGGGCTGACGCGCTTCCTGCTGGAGCTGGGCTGCGAGCCGACGGTGATCCTCAGCCATAACGCCAATAAACGCTGGCAAAAAGCGATGAAGAAAATGCTCGATGCCTCGCCGTACGGTCAGGAAAGCGAAGTGTTCATCAACTGCGACCTGTGGCACTTCCGGTCGCTGATGTTCACCCGTCAGCCGGACTTTATGATCGGTAACTCCTACGGCAAGTTTATCCAGCGCGATACCCTGGCGAAAGGCAAAGCCTTCGAAGTGCCGCTGATCCGTCTGGGCTTTCCGCTGTTCGACCGCCATCATCTGCACCGCCAGACCACCTGGGGCTATGAAGGCGCAATGAACATCGTCACGACGCTGGTGAACGCCGTGCTGGAAAAACTGGACCACGACACCAGCCAGTTGGGCAAAACCGATTACAGCTTCGACCTCGTTCGTTAACCATCAGGCGCCCCGCCGCAGGCGGGGCCAGGAGGGAGTATGCCCATCGTGATTTTCCGTGAGCGCGGCGAGGCGTTGTATGCCTATATCGCCAAACAGGATCTGGAGGCCCGGGTGCTCCAGGTCGAACATGACGAGACGGACCGCTGGGGCGGCGCGATTGCCCTCGAGGGGGGACGTCGCTACTACGTCAATCCGCAGCCGGGGCGACCCGTCTTCCCGATAAGCCTGCGCGCCACCCGCAGCACGCTGCTATAAGGAGCTGGAAATGTCCGACAACGATACCCTTTTCTGGCGTCTGCTGGCGCTGTTCCAGACGCTGCCGGAGCTGCAGCCGGTGCAAGTCGTCGACTGGCTGGCGCAGGAGTGCGGCGAAACGTTGACCCCGGCACGGTTAACCACCCTGACGCAGCCTCAGCTGGCCGCCAGCTTTCCTTCGGCGACGGCGGTGATGTCCCCGGCCCGCTGGGCACGGGTCATCGCCTGCCTGCAGGGGGTGCTGCCCGGCCATTTGCGCATCGCCCGCCCCCCTCAGCGAACGCCGCAGCTGCGGGTCGCTTTTTGCTCGCAGGATGGCCTGGCCATCAATGGTCATTTTGGCCAGAGCCGGCTGTTTTTTATCTATGCCTTCGATGACCAGGGCAGCTGGCTGGCGGATCTGCGCCGCTATGCGTCTTCTTCTGCGGCGTCGGACGCCAGCGAGATGCGCGCCAGGCTGCTGGAGGATTGCCATCTGCTGTTTTGTCAGGAGATTGGCGGGCCTGCCGCCGCGAGGTTGATCCGCCATCAGATCCATCCGATGAAAGCGCCGCCGGGCACGACGATTCAGGCTCAGTGCGACGCGGTAAGCACGATGCTGGCCGGTCGGCTGCCGCCGTGGCTGGCGAAGCGCCTCAACCGGGATAACCCTCTGGAGGAACGTGTTTTTTAATCGTTGCGTTTTGCTTGTTGCCCGCCGACCCCGCGGGCCTTTTTTTGCCCCCGCAGGGAACATTCTTTCAGCAAGGCAAGCGCCGCAGGACAGGGACAAAAGTAACAGCCGGGGGTTGGGCGCATCAGGAAAATTGGCGAGAACGCAGGCGCGCATCCAGGACTGGCCGCCAGGACGGCGGCCAGAGGGCGGTCGAGACAAGGATGTCGAGTCCGCCCGTTCCGCCAGATGAAGCCGGAGTGGAGCGGACCGCGCAGCGGCAATTTTCAGCGCCATGCTGGGGGTCATGGGGGGCGGGCGAAACGCCCCCCATGCCGTTCACCCGCAGAGGGCGCAATGAAATAGTGAGGAAGGTCAGTGAACGGAATATTCCACCTTATCGACCCTTCCCGTCATTCGCCAATATGCGGCAATACTGTCGCGGTAAATCCAGTTATCAGCGCGATAAATCATGCCTTCCCCCTGTTTGATTGTTGCCTTTGTCGCAAAACCCACAACCCTTTTCCCTTAAAAATCAATCTCCCTCTCCCTGGAGCGCGAATTGCATCACTTCTCCGGTCTCCCACCGTCAACGAGGTCACTATGAAGGGAAAGGAAATTCTGGCACTGCTGGACGAACCCGCCTGCGAGCACAACCAGAAGCAAAAATCCGGCTGCAGCGCTCCTAAGCCCGGCGCTACCGCCGGCGGCTGCGCCTTCGACGGCGCGCAGATAACGCTCCTGCCCATCGCCGACGTCGCGCACCTGGTGCACGGCCCCATCGGCTGCGCGGGCAGCTCGTGGGATAACCGCGGCAGCGTCAGCGCCGGCCCGGCCCTCAACCGGCTCGGCTTTACCACCGATCTCAACGAACAGGATGTGATTATGGGCCGCGGCGAACGCCGCCTGTTCCACGCCGTCCGTCACATCGTCGACCGCTATCATCCGGCGGCGGTCTTTATCTACAACACCTGCGTACCGGCGATGGAGGGGGATGACCTGGAGGCCGTCTGCCAGGCCGCACAGACCGCCACCGGCGTCCCGGTCATCGCCATTGACGCCGCCGGTTTCTACGGCAGTAAAAATCTTGGCAACCGAATGGCGGGCGACGTGATGCTCAGGCAGGTGATTGGCCAGCGCGAACCGGCCCCGTGGCCAGACAACACGCCCTTTGCCCCGGCCCAGCGCCACGATATCGGCCTGATTGGCGAATTCAATATCGCCGGCGAGTTCTGGCAGGTCCAGCCGCTGCTGGATGAGCTGGGGATCCGCGTCCTCGGCAGCCTCTCCGGCGACGGCCGCTTTGCCGAGATCCAGACCCTGCACCGGGCGCAGGCCAATATGCTGGTGTGCTCGCGCGCGCTGATCAACGTCGCCCGGGGGCTGGAGCTGCGCTACGGCACGCCGTGGTTTGAAGGCAGCTTCTACGGGATCCGCGCCACCTCCGACGCCTTGCGCCAGCTGGCGACGCTGCTGGGGGATGACGACCTGTGCCGCCGCACCGAGGCGCTGATCGCCCGCGAAGAGCAGGCGGCGGAGCAGGCGCTGGCGCCGTGGCGCGAGCAGCTCCGCGGGCGCAAAGTGCTGCTCTATACCGGCGGCGTGAAATCCTGGTCGGTGGTCTCGGCCCTGCAGGATCTCGGCATGACCGTGGTGGCCACCGGCACGCGGAAATCCACCGAGGAGGACAAACAGCGGATCCGTGAGCTGATGGGCGACGAGGCGGTGATGCTTGAGGAGGGCAATGCCCGCACCCTGCTCGACGTGGTGTACCGCTATCAGGCCGACCTGATGATCGCCGGCGGACGCAATATGTACACCGCCTGGAAAGCCCGGCTGCCGTTTCTCGATATCAATCAGGAGCGCGAGCACGCCTACGCCGGCTATCAGGGCATCATCACCCTCGCCCGCCAGCTCTGTCTGACCCTCGCCAGTCCCGTCTGGCCGCAAACGCATACCCGCGCCCCGTGGCGCTAGGAGAACACCATGGCAGACATTATCCGCAGTGAAAAACCGCTGGCGGTGAGCCCGATTAAAACCGGGCAACCGCTCGGGGCGATCCTCGCCAGCCTCGGGCTGGCCCAGGCCATCCCGCTGGTCCACGGCGCCCAGGGCTGCAGCGCCTTCGCCAAAGTTTTCTTTATTCAGCATTTCCATGACCCGGTGCCGCTGCAGTCGACGGCCATGGATCCGACCGCCACGATCATGGGGGCCGACGGCAATATCTTCACCGCGCTCGACACCCTCTGCCAGCGCCACAGCCCGCAGGCCATCGTGCTGCTCAGCACCGGTCTGGCGGAAGCGCAGGGCAGCGATATCGCCCGGGTGGTGCGCCAGTTTCGTGAGGCGCATCCGCGCCATAACGGCGTGGCGATCCTCACCGTCAATACCCCGGATTTTTTTGGCTCTATGGAAAACGGCTACAGCGCGGTGATCGAGAGCGTGATCGAGCAGTGGGTCGCGCCGACGCCGCGTCCGGGGCAGCGGCCCCGGCGGGTCAACCTGCTGGTCAGCCACCTCTGTTCGCCAGGGGATATCGAATGGCTGGGCCGCTGCGTGGAGGCCTTTGGCCTGCAGCCGGTGATCCTGCCGGACCTCTCACAGTCAATGGATGGCCACCTCGGTGAAGGGGATTTTACGCCCCTGACCCAGGGCGGCGCCTCGCTGCGCCAGATTGCCCAGATGGGCCAGAGTCTGGGCAGCTTCGCCATTGGCGTGTCGCTCCAGCGGGCGGCATCGCTCCTGACCCAACGCAGCCGCGGCGACGTGATCGCCCTGCCGCATCTGATGACCCTCGACCATTGCGATACCTTTATCCATCAGCTGGCGAAGATGTCCGGACGCCGCGTACCGGCCTGGATTGAGCGCCAGCGCGGCCAGCTGCAGGATGCGATGATCGACTGCCATATGTGGCTTCAGGGCCAGCGCATGGCGATGGCGGCGGAGGGCGACCTGCTGGCGGCGTGGTGTGATTTCGCCCGCAGCCAGGGGATGCAGCCCGGCCCGCTGGTCGCCCCCACCAGCCACCCCAGCCTGCGCCAGCTGCCGGTCGAGCAAGTCGTGCCGGGGGATCTTGAGGATCTGCAGCAGCTGCTGAGCCACCAACCCGCCGATCTGCTGGTGGCTAACTCTCACGCCCGCGATCTGGCGGAGCAGTTTGCCCTGCCGCTGATCCGCGTCGGTTTTCCCCTCTTCGACCGGCTCGGTGAGTTTCGTCGGGTCCGCCAGGGGTACGCCGGCATGCGAGATACGCTGTTTGAGCTGGCCAATCTGCTGCGCGACCGCCATCACCACACCGCCCTCTACCGCTCGCCGCTTCGCCAGGGCGCCGACCCCCAGCCGGCTTCAGGAGACGCTTATGCCGCCCATTAACCGTCAGTTTGATATGGTCCACGCCGACGAGTGGTCGATGAAAGTCGCCTTCGCCAGCTCCGATTACCGCCACGTCGATCAGCATTTCGGCGCCACGCCGCGGCTGGTGGTCTACGGCGTCAAAGCCGACCGGGTCACCCTGCTGCGGGTGGTGGAGTTCCCGGTCGCCAGCGGTCACCAGACCGAGAAGATAGCCGAGCGCATCCATGCCCTTGAGGATTGCGTCACCCTGTTCTGCGTGGCGATTGGCGAGGCGGTTTTTCGCCAGCTGCTGCAGGTGGGCGTCCGCGCCGAACGTGTCCCAGACCAGACCACCATCCTCGGCTTGCTGCAGGAGATCCAACTCTCCTGGTATGAAAAAGCGCAGCGCCGCAGCGCGCGGCAACGCGATCCGCAGCGCTTTAACCGCCTGCTGGAGGAGCCGGCGTGGCGGGAGGAACCCGACCCGCTCCCCTGATCCTGTCGTTTATGTGACAAAGCCCACAAAACGCCACAACAGTGTCGGCCCTGTCGGGGGCGATTAACCCGCCAGGTCATTAACAAATAAGGTTTTTATGCGTTGGTATCGCAATTGCTTGGGGGTCAGTACCACCGCCAGTCTGCGGTGTACCGCGCCCCGGCGTTTTCGTCATCATCCCTGGAGCTGACAGCATGTGGAACTACTCCGAGAAAGTGAAAGACCATTTTTTTCATCCCCGCAACGCGCGCGTGGTCGACAACGCCAACGCGGTGGGCGATGTGGGTTCATTAAGCTGCGGCGATGCGCTGCGCCTGATGCTGCGGGTTGATCCGCAGACCGAGATCATCGAGGAGGCGGGCTTCCAGACCTTCGGCTGCGGCAGCGCCATCGCCTCCTCTTCCGCGCTGACGGAGCTGATTATCGGCCACACCCTGACCGAAGCCGGGCAGATCACCAACCAGCAGATCGCCGACTACCTCGACGGTCTGCCGCCGGAAAAAATGCACTGCTCGGTGATGGGCCAGGAAGCGCTGCGTGCGGCCATCGCCCATTTTCGCGGCGAAAGCCTTGAGGAGGAGCATGAGGAGGGCAAGCTGATCTGTAAATGCTTCGGCGTCGACGAAGGGCATATTCGCCGGGCCGTGGTGAACAATGGCCTGACCACCCTCGAGGAAGTGATCAACTACACCAAAGCCGGCGGCGGCTGCACCGCCTGCCATGAAAAAATTGAGCTGGCGCTGGCGGCGATCCTCGCCCAACAGCCGCCAGCCCCCCTGCCAGCGGAGACGACCCACGATGCGCACTGGCAAAGCGTGGTCGATACCATCAACGAACTGCGCCCGCACATTCAGGCCGACGGCGGCGACATGACGTTGCTCAACGTCACCCCGCGTCAGGTGACCGTCAGCCTCTCCGGCAGCTGCAGCGGCTGCATGATGACCGACATGACCCTCGCCTGGCTGCAGCAAAAGCTGATGGAGCGTACCGGAACTTACATGGACGTGGTGGCGGCCCCGGCCGCGGTTAACTAACCCAAGGGGGATACGATGAAACCTGTTTATCTCGATAACAACGCCACCACCCGTCTCGACCCGATGGTTCTCGACGCGATGATGCCCTTTTTAACCGACTTTTACGGCAACCCTTCGTCGATACACGATTTTGGTCTGCCGGCGCAGGCGGCCCTTGAACGGGCGCACCAGCAGGTGGCCGCCCTGCTCGGGGCCGACTACCCCAGCGAGATCATCTTTACCTCCTGTGCCACCGAGGCCACCACCACCGCCATCGCCTCGGCGGTGGCCCTGATGCCGGAGCGGCGCGAGATCATCACCAGCGCGGTCGAACATCCCGCCACTCTGGCGGTGTGTGAGCAGCTGGAGCGCCAGGGATACCTGATCCACCGTATCGCCGTGGATCAGCAGGGCGCCCTGGATATGGCGCAATTTCGGGCGGCGCTTAGCCCGCGCGTGGCGCTGGTCAGCATCATGTGGGCCAATAACGAAACCGGCGTCATGTTCCCGGTGCCCGAACTGGCGGAGCTGGCTCATGAGCAGGGCGCGCTGTTTCACTGCGACGCGGTGCAGGTGGTGGGCAAAATCCCGATGGCGCTCAGCCAGACGCGGATCGATATGCTCTCCTGCTCGGCGCATAAATTCCACGGTCCCAAAGGGGTGGGCTGCCTCTGGCTGCGGCGGGGAACACGATTTCGCCCGCTACTGCGCGGCGGCCACCAGGCGCATGGCCGGCGGGCCGGTACGGAAAATATCAGCGGCATTGTCGGAATGGGCGCCGCCAGCGAGCTGGCGCAGGTTCATCTGCCGGGCATGGCGCAGATTAGCCAACTGCGCGATCGTCTTGAACAACATCTCCAGGCCACTATCCCGGCGGTGACGGTGATGGGCGGCAGCCAGCCGCGGGTGCCCGGCACTCTCAATCTGGCCTTCGAGTGTATCGAGGGCGAGGCAATCCTGCTGCTGATGAATCAGGCCGGGATCGCCGCCTCCAGCGGCAGCGCCTGCACCTCCGGCTCGCTGGAGCCGTCGCACGTCATGCGGGCAATGAATATCCCCTACACTGCGGCCCACGGCACCATCCGCTTCTCCCTCTCACGCTATACCCGGGAAAAAGAGATCGACTACGTCATCGCCACCCTGCCGTCGGTTATCGACCGGCTGCGCGCCCTGTCGCCCTACTGGCGACAGGGTCAGCCGCACCTGCAGGATGGCGCCTTCACGCCGGTCTACGGCTAAGGCGGGGAGACAATGATGGGACGCGTACTGATTAACGACACTACCCTGCGCGATGGTGAACAGAGTCCCGGCGTGGCCTTTCAGGCCAGCGAAAAGATCGCCATCGCCGAGGCGCTGTACGCGGCGGGGATCGAGGCCATGGAGGTCGGCACCCCGGCGATGGGCGAGGAGGAGTGCGCCCGTATCCGGCAGGTGCGCCGACAGCTCCCGGGCGCCACGCTGATGACCTGGTGCCGGATGCAGGCGGGAGAAATTCGCCAGAGCGCCGACCTGGGCATGGACTGGGTGGATATCTCCATCCCCGCCTCCGACAAGCTGCGGCAGTACAAACTGCGCGAAGGCTTACCGCTGCTGCTGGAGCGGCTGGCGGCCCTGATCCACCTCGCCCACACCCTTGGCCTGAAGGTCTGCATTGGCTGTGAGGACGCCTCGCGAGCCAGCGATGCGACGCTGCAGGACATTGCCCGCCTGGCCCGGGAGGCGGGAGCCACCCGTCTGCGCTATGCCGATACCGTCGGTATCCTCGACCCGTTCACCACCGCGGCGCAGATCGCCGCCCTGCGCCGCGTCTGGCCCGGCGAACTCGAGATGCACGCCCATAACGATCTGGGCCTGGCTACCGCCAACACCCTGGCGGCGGTGCGCGCCGGGGCCACCAGCGTGAACACCACCGTGCTGGGCCTGGGCGAACGCGCGGGCAACGCGGCGCTGGAGACCGTGGCGCTCGGACTAGAGCGCTGCCTGGAGGTCAAGACCGGCGTGCGTTTCACCGCCCTGCCGGCGCTGTGCGAACAGGTGGCCCTCGCCACCCGCCGCCCGGTGGACCCCCAGCAGCCGCTGGTGGGCGAGCTGGTCTTTACCCACGAATCCGGCGTACATGTTGCGGCGCTGCTGCGCGACAGCGAGAGCTATCAGGCGATCGACCCCGCCCTGCTGGGCCGCGGCTATCGGCTGGTGCTGGGCAAACACTCCGGTCGCCAGGCGGTTAACGGCGTCTTCGATCGGATGGGTTATCACCTGACATCAGCGCAAATTGACCAGCTGCTGCCAGCGCTCCGTCGCTTTGCCGAAAACGGCAAACGCAGCCCGCGGGATGATGAGCTGGCGGCAATCTACCACGCGCTCTGCGGCGCCGAAACGCTGCAGGCCAGGGGGTGAGTATGGAGTGGTTTTATCAGATCCCCGGCGTGGGCGACCTGCGCTCCGCCGATGCGTTCTTTCAGTTTTTCGCCGTTCCCTACCAGCCCGAGCGCCTGGCGCACTGCAGCCTGCCGGTGCTGGCCACCTTTCACCGCAAGCTGAAGGCGGAAGTGCCTCTGCTCAACCAGCTGGAGGATAACCCGCGCGCGCACTGGCTGCTGGCGCGCCGACTGCTGGCGGAGAGTTATCAGCAACAGTTCGAGGAGAACACGCCATGAGACCCCGATTTACCTTTAGCGAAGCGGTCCGCGTCGTGCGCGCCATCCGTAACGATGGCACCTATGCGGGCCTGCCGTCCGGCGCCCTGCTGGTGCGCCGGGGCAGCATCGGCTATGTCCGCGACTGGGGAGTATTCTTGCAGGACCAGATCATCTACCAGATCCACTTCCCGGACTGCGACCGGGTGGTCGGCTGTCGCGAACAGGAGCTGATTGCCGGCGATCGGCCCTGGCTGGCCGGCAATCTGCAGTATGGCGATAGCGTAATCTGTCAGACGGCGCTGGCGATGCAGGGCGAGATGGTGGTCAGCGTAGGTCAGTTGGGGCGCATCGAAGCCACCGACCGGGGCGAGCATGGCGACGGCTATATCGTCGACTTCGGCGGCCGCTGGTTCCAGGTCCCGGTAAGCGCGCTGGCGCTGGCAGAGGAGGAAGAATAATGGAGCCATGGCAACGATTTGGCCGGCAGCGGCTGGCGCAGAGCCGCTGGAACTGCGAGCCGGCGGCCATCGACGCGGTCGACCGGCAGGCCTTCGAGACGGCCTGGCAGCGCCAGGCCCAGATGGAGCAGCTCATCGTCGCCCAAATTGCGCCGGAGGCGATCCCCGCCGCGCTGCTGGAGGGCCTCGCCACTTCGCTGGGCGCCTGGCTGGATGAGGGAGGATTTACGCCAGCGGAGCGGGCGGCGATCGTCCTGCACCACGCCCGGCTGGAAACCGCCTTCGCCGGGATTGCCAGCCAGGCGCCGCGGCCGGATCCCGCCGCGGTGCAGGCCTGGTATCTGCGGCATCAGGCGCAGTTTATGCGCCCGGAACAGCGCCTGACCCGCCATCTGCTGCTCACCGTCGATGGCGACGACCAGGCGGTTTACTCGCGCATACGGGAGCTTCATGGGCAAATCGAAGCCTCTCGCGAGGCGTTTGCGCCGCTGGCCCAGCGACACTCCCACTGCCCGAGCGCGCTGGACGGCGGGCGGCTGGGGTGGATCGGCCGGGGGCTGCTCTATCCGCAGCTGGAGGAGGCGCTGTTTGCGCTGGTGGAAAATGCGCTGAGCGCGCCGGTGGCCAGTGAGCTCGGCTGGCATCTGATCTGGTGTGAGGCCATTCGCCCTGCCGCGCCGATGACGCCTGAGCAGGCGCTGGAAAGCGCCCGCGATTACCTCAGTCAACAGAGCCAGCGCCGCCACCAGCGCCAGTGGCTGGCCGAGATGTTAGCGCGCCAGCCGGGGCTGTGCGGGTAGCCGACAGGCTACCCGCCATCGCCTACAGCAGATGCGGTTTAATCTCCTCAAGCCAGGTCGCCAGCCGCGCGTCGGTCTCGTCGAACTGGTTATCCTGATCCAGCACCAGTCCGACAAAGCGATCCCCCTCCAGCGCCGATGAGGCGCTGAACTCATACCCCTCGTTCGGCCAGCTGCCGATCATCGTCGCCCCGCGGGCACGCAGGGCGTCGTACAGCGGCCGCAGCCCGCTGGCGAAGTTATCCGGATAGCCACGCTGATCGCCGAGGCCAAACAGCGCCACCGTTTTCCCCTGCAGGCTGACGTCGCCGAGGTTGCGGATAAACTCGGCCCACGACTCGCTCTCGCCCCCGGCCTCGAGGCCCGGCAGCTGGCCGTCGCCCAGCGTCGGCGTCCCCAACAGCAGGGCCGGGTAGGCCAGCAGGTCCGCCAGCGTGGCGCGGTTAATATTGACCGGGGCGGCGGCGGCCTCCCCCAGCTGCTTGTGGATCATTTTCGCGATCTTGCGGGTTTTACCGGTATCGGTACCAAAGAAAATGCCAATGTTCGCCATAGTACGCTCCTGTCGGAATGGTGTTGAAAAAAGGAATGACGACAGAGGTATTGCGAAGGCTGTGCCAGGTTGCCCTGCACCGCGACGGCCCATCCCTGCCCCATCAGGATCGCTTCGCATCACGATGCCGCGCGCCAAAGGCGCACCCGGCGGGGCGAAAGGTAAAAATCCGTGAATTTTCCCCCTGTCGGATCAATGTTTCGCGTGGTCGTTCCGATAAGGGCGCACACTTTGCATGGTTATCCGGGTTCGGCTTACCCCGCCGCGTTTTGCGCACGGTGTCGGACAATTTGTCATAACTGCGACACAGGAGTTTGCGATGACCCTGAATATGATGCTCGATAACGCCGCGCCGGAGGCCATCGCCGGCGCGCTGACTCAACAACATCCGGGGCTGTTTTTTACCATGGTGGAACAGGCCTCGGTGGCCATCTCCCTCACCGATGCCAGCGCCAGGATCATTTACGCCAACCCGGCGTTTTGCCGCCAGACCGGCTATTCGCTGGCGCAATTGTTAAACCAGAACCCACGCCTGCTGGCCAGCAGCCAGACGCCGCGCGAGATCTATCAGGAGATGTGGCATACCCTGCTCCAGCGTCAGCCCTGGCGCGGCCAGCTGATTAATCAGCGTCGGGACGGCGGCCTGTACCTGGTGGAGATTGACATCACCCCGGTGCTTAGCCCGCAAGGGGAACTGGAGCATTATCTGGCGATGCAGCGGGATATCAGCGTCAGCTACACCCTCGAGCAGCGGCTGCGCAACCATATGACCCTGATGGAGGCGGTGCTGAATAATATCCCCGCCGCCGTGGTAGTGGTGGACGAGCAGGATCGGGTGGTGATGGACAACCTCGCCTACAAAACCTTCTGCGCTGACTGCGGCGGCCGGGAGCTGCTCACCGAGCTGCAGGTCTCCCCTGGCCGGATGACGCCCGGCGTGGAGGCGATCCTGCCGGTGGCGCTGCGCGGGGCCGCGCGCTGGCTGTCGGTAACCTGCTGGCCGTTGCCCGGCGTCAGCGAAGAGGCCAGCCGCTACTTTATCGACAGCGCGCTGGCGCGGACCCTGGTGGTGATCGCCGACTGTACCCAGCAGCGTCAGCAGCAGGAGCAAGGACGCCTTGACCGGCTGAAGCAGCAAATGACCGCCGGCAAGCTGCTGGCGGCGATCCGCGAGTCGCTGGACGCCGCGCTGATCCAGCTGAACTGCCCGATTAATATGCTGGCGGCAGCCCGTCGGCTGAACGGCGAGGGAAGCGGGAATGTGGCGCTGGAGGCCGCCTGGCGTGAAGGGGAAGAGGCGATGGCGCGGCTCCAGCGCTGTCGCCCATCGCTGGAACTCGAAAACCCCGCCGTCTGGCCGCTGCAGCCCTTTTTCGACGATCTGTGCGCCCTCTACCGTACCCGCTTCGATCCCGACGGGCTGCAGGTCGACATGGCCTCACCGCATCTGATCGGCTTTGGCCAGCGCACCCCGCTGCTGGCGTGCTTAAGCCTGTGGCTCGACCGCACCCTGGCCCTCGCCGCCGAATTGCCCTCCGTGCCGCTGGCGATGCAGCTCTACGCCGAGGAGAACGACGGCTGGCTGTCGCTGTACCTGACTGACAACGTACCGCTGCTGCAGGTGCGCTACGCCCACTCCCCCGACGCGCTGAACTCGCCGGGCAAAGGCATGGAGCTGCGGCTGATCCAGACCCTGGTGGCGCATCATCGCGGGGCCATTGAGCTGGCTTCCCGACCGCAGGGCGGCACCTGCCTGACCCTGCGTTTCCCGCTGTTTAACACCCTGACCGGAGGTGAAGCATGATCCCTGAATCCGACCCGGACACCTCCGTCAGACGCTTCGACCTCTCTCAGCAGTTCACCGCCATGCAGCGGATAAGCGTGGTGCTGAGCCGGGCCACCGAGGCCAGCAAAACGTTGCAGGAGGTGCTCAGCGTATTGCACAACGATGCCTTTATGCAGCACGGGATGATCTGCCTGTACGACAGCGAGCAGGAGATCCTCAGTATCGAAGCGCTGCAGCAAACCGGCCAGCAGCCCCTCCCCGGCAGCACGCAGATCCGCTATCGCCCCGGCGAGGGACTGGTGGGGACCGTGCTGGCCCAGGGGCAGTCGCTGGTGCTGCCCCGGGTCGCCGACGATCAGCGTTTTCTCGACCGCCTGAGCCTCTACGATTACGATCTGCCGTTTATCGCCGTACCGTTGATGGGGCCCAACGCCCGGCCAATAGGGGTGCTGGCGGCCCAGCCGATGGCGCGCCAGGAAGAGCGGCTGCCGGCCTGCACCCGTTTTCTCGAAACCGTCGCCAACCTCGTCGCCCAGACCATCCGGCTGATGATCCTTCCGGCCTCACCCGCCCTGTCGAGCCGCCAGCCGCCGAAGGTGGAACGGCCGCCGGCCTGCTCGTCGTCGCGCGGCGTGGGCCTTGACAATATGGTCGGCAAGAGCCCGGCGATGCGCCAGATCGTGGAGGTGATCCGTCAGGTCTCGCGCTGGGACACCACCGTGCTGGTACGCGGCGAAAGCGGCACCGGGAAAGAGCTGATCGCCAACGCCATCCATCACCATTCGCCACGGGCTGGCGCCGCCTTCGTCAAATTTAACTGCGCGGCGCTGCCGGACACCCTGCTGGAAAGCGAACTGTTCGGCCATGAGAAAGGCGCCTTTACCGGGGCGGTGCGTCAGCGTAAAGGACGTTTTGAGCTGGCGGATGGCGGCACCCTGTTCCTCGATGAGATTGGTGAAAGCAGCGCCTCGTTCCAGGCCAAGCTGCTGCGTATCCTCCAGGAGGGGGAGATGGAGCGGGTCGGCGGCGATGAGACCCTGCGGGTGAATGTCCGCATCATCGCCGCCACCAACCGTCACCTGGAGGAGGAGGTCCGGCTGGGCCATTTCCGCGAGGATCTCTATTATCGTCTGAACGTGATGCCCATCGCCCTGCCCCCGCTGCGCGAACGTCAGGAGGACATCGCCGAGCTGGCGCACTTCCTGGTGCGCAAAATCGGCCAGCATCAGGGACGCACGCTGCGGATCAGCGAGGGCGCGATCCGCCTGCTGATGGAGTACAGCTGGCCGGGTAACGTTCGCGAACTGGAGAACTGCCTCGAACGATCGGCGGTGATGTCGGAGAGTGGCCTGATCGATCGCGACGTGATCCTCTTCACTCACCAGGATCGTCCCGCCAAAGCCCTGCCTGCCAGCGGGTCAGCAGAAGACAGCTGGCTGGACAACAGCCTGGACGAACGTCAGCGACTGATCGCCGCGCTGGAAAAAGCCGGCTGGGTGCAGGCCAAGGCGGCACGGCTGCTGGGGATGACGCCGCGCCAGGTCGCTTATCGGATCCAGATCATGGATATCACCCTGCCGCGTCTGTAGGCCGCGGTGTCAGGTTCAGGACATTGTCGTCAGTACGGCAGGAACGCGACAATGTTGAGCCGCAGGGATGCGGGATAACGCTTTATTTTTCAGCCAGATAAAAAATTCGTCACTGGTACGTCGTTTGCAGCAGGAAGGTATCGCCCAACCATGAAGGTACGACCATGACTTCCTGCTCTTCTTTTTCCGGCGGTAACGCCTGTCAGTCGGCGGACGCCAGCGCGTTAGCGCCGCGGGTGGCCGACAAGGTCGCCGCGCACCCCTGCTACTCTCGCAGCGGGCATCACCGTTTCGCCCGGATGCATCTTCCGGTCGCCCCGGCCTGCAATCTGCAGTGCAACTACTGCAACCGTAAATTCGACTGCAGTAATGAATCCCGCCCCGGGGTGTCATCGACGCTGCTGACCCCCGAGCAGGCGGTGTTGAAAGTGCGCCAGGTGGCCCAGGCCATCCCGCAGCTGTCGGTGGTCGGCATAGCCGGGCCCGGCGATCCGCTGGCCAATATGACCCGCACCTTCCGCACCCTGGAGCTGGTCCGCGACCAGCTTCCGGACCTCAAATTATGCCTGTCAACCAACGGGCTGATGCTGCCCGACGCGGTCGATCGCCTGCTGGAGGTCGGCGTGGATCACGTCACGGTGACCATCAATACCCTGGATGCCGATATCGCCGGGCAAATCTATGCCTGGCTGTGGCTCGACGGCGAACGCTACCGCGGCCGGGAAGCCGGGGAGATCCTGATTGCCCGCCAGCTTGAAGGGGTCCGCAGGCTGACCGCCGCGGGGGTGCTGGTCAAGATAAACTCGGTGCTGATCCCGGGGATCAACGACGGCGGCATGGCCGAGGTCGGCCGTCGTTTGCGGGAAAGCGGCGCGTTTATTCACAATATTATGCCGCTGATTGCCAGACCGGAGCACGGCACGGTTTTTGGTCTCAACGGCCAGCCGGAGCCGGACGCCGGGATGCTCGCCGCGATCCGCAGCCAGTGCGGGGAGGTGATGCCGCAGATGACCCACTGCCACCAGTGCCGTGCCGACGCCATCGGCATGCTGGGCGAAGATCGCAGCCAGCAGTTCACCCGGCTGCCGGACCCGGACAGCCTCCCCGACTGGCTGCCCATCCTCCACCAGCGCGCCGAACTTCATGCCAGCCTCGCCACGCAGGGGGAGTCGGACGCGGATGACGCCTGTCTGGTGGCCGTGGCCTCCCGCCACGGCGAGGTCATTGACTGTCATTTTGGCCATGCCGACCGCTTCTCGATCTACAGCCTGTCGGCCGCCGGTATGGTGCTGGTGGGCGAGCGCTTTACACCGAAATATTGCCGCGGCGAAGAGGAGTGTGAGCCACAGGAGAACGAGGCCAGACTGGCGGCGCTGCTGGCGCTGCTCGCCGACGTAAAAGCGGTGTTCTGCGTGCGTATCGGCCATACGCCATGGCAGCAGCTGGAATTACAGGGCATTGAGCCGCAGGTGGACGGCGCGTGGCGTTCGGTCGCCGAGGTGCTGCCTGCCTGGTGGCAGCGGCGGCGCCAGAGCCTGGCGGCATCGCGTCTGCGTCAGGGGGTCGCCTGATGGCGCCGGTCGACTGGTTGACCCGCCTGTGGCGATTGTATCACGCCGGAAAAGGCTGCTTTCCGCTGCGGATGGGGCTGACGCCCGCGGCATGGCGGTCGCTGCAGCAGCGGCTGGGCGAGGTGGCGACGCCGCTGGACAGCGCGACGCTGAGCCGCCGTCGGCTGATGACCGAGCTGAATGCTACCCGCGACGAAGAGCGTCGGCAGCTGGGGCAGTGGCTGACGGAGTGGATGGCGCCGGGGGCCGAACCGATGGCGCAGATCGTCGCCGAGGTAGCGCTGGCGTTTAACCATCTGTGGGAGGATCTGGGACTCGATTCGCGGGCGGAACTGGGCCGGCTGATGAGCGACTGCTTTCCACTGCTGGTGGTGCAGAACGTCCACCATATGCGCTGGAAAAAGTTCTTTTACCGCCAGCGCTGCCTGCAGTCGCAGGGGGAGATTGTCTGCCGATCGCCAAGCTGCGACGAGTGCCTGGAGCGCAGCCTCTGCTTCGAACCGCCACCGCTATAAACAAGCCGCAGCCCCCTGCGGCTGACCCAACCACACTCGCGTTTTAGCGCTTTACGCGGGTTTCTGCCGGGTGGCGCTTCGCTTACCCGGCCTACAACCCCAAATCACCACTGGATCAGGGGCCACTGAAACTGCCGGTGCTGGCGGCCTCAAAATCGCTGAGACGTTCCCGGAAGGCCGGGGCAGCCCGCATGGATGCGGGCTGAGGGCCGTGTTTTGCACGGACGCTGCCTCGGCCCGACCCGAAGCCTGCAGGGAAAAGTCGAAGGTACCACGAAGTGGCGATTTTGCCGGCCGGAGCCCGGGGGTACAGGGGGCGGCGGCGACTGGCCGCCCTCAGTGCGCTCCCTGCGCCATGAGAGACATAACGCAGAAGACTAACCGGGAGCGCAATGAGCGCTGAAGCCACAGATAACATAAACAACCACACTGCAGTGCTTCCCCTCCCCCTAACCCTCTCCCGGAGGGAGAGGGAACCGTCCGGTCGTCGTTTCCGTGCCCAACATATTGCCGGGTGGCGGCGGCGCCTGACCCGGCCTACAACCCCAAATCACCACTGGATCAGGGGCCACTGAAACTGCCGGTGCTGGCGGCCTCAAAATCGCTGAGACGTTCCCGGAAGGCCGGGGCAGCCCGCATGGATGCGGGCTGAGGGCCGTGTTTTGCACGGACGCTGCCTCGGCCCGACCCGAAGCCTGCAGGGATAAGTCGAAGGCACCACGAAGTGGCGATTTTGCTGGCCGGAGCCCGGGGGTACAGGGGGCGGCGGCGACTGGCCGCCCCCTGTGCGCTCCCAGCACCATAAGAGACATAACGCAGAAGACTAACCGGGAGCGCAAACTACGCTGAAGCCACAGATAACATAAACAACCACACTGCAGTGCTTCCCCTCACCCTAACCCTCTCCCGGAGGGAGAGGGAACCGTCCGGTCGTCGTTTCCGTGCCCAACATATTGCCGGGTGGCGGCTGCGCCTGACCCGGCCTACAACCCCAAATCACCACTGGATCAGGGGCCGCTGAAACTGCCGGTGCTGGCGGCCTCAAAATCGCTGAGACGTTCCCGGCAGGCCGGGGCAGCCCGCATGGATGCGGGCTGAGGGCCGTGTTTTGCACGGACGCTGCCTCGGCCCGACCCGAAGCCTGCAGGGATAAGTCGAAGGTACCACGAAGTGGCGATGTTGCTGGCCGGAGCCCGGGGGTACAGGGGGCGGCGGCGACTGGCCGCCCCCTGTGCGCTCCCAGCACCATAAGAGACATAACGCAGAAGACTAACCGGGAGCGCAAACTACGCTGAAGCCACAGATAACATAAACAACCACACTGCAGTGCTTCCCCTCACCCTAACCCTCTCCCGGAGGGAGAGGGAACCGTCCGGTCGTCGTTTCCGTGCCCAACATATTGCCGGGTGGCGGCTACGCCTGACCCGGCCTACATAACCATTAAATTTCAGATGGTTAACCATCACCGTAGGCCCGCGCAAGCGCAGCGCCGCCGGGCAAAAGGTATCGCACCGGGCCAAACGAAAAAAAGCCGGAGGTTTCCCTCCGGCTTTTCTCATTTACATCACGCTATGCCTTAGGCCACATCTTCATACTGCGGCACCGGGTTGCGGAAGCTTTTGGTCACGCAGGCCAGATAGACCAGACCGATACCGGCCCAGATCAGGCCCAGAATCATCGAGCTCTCTTCCAGGTTGACCCACAGCGCGCCAACGGTCAGGGCGCCGCACATCGGCAGGAACAGATACTGGAAGTGGTCTTTCAGCGTCTTGTTGCGTTTCTCACGGATCCAGAACTGCGAAATCACCGACAGGTTAACGAAGGTAAACGCCACCAGCGCACCAAAGTTAATCAGCGCCGTCGCCATCACCAGGTCGAAGTTAATCGCCAGCAGCGCAATAGCGCCGACCAGGATGATGTTCATCGCCGGGGTGCGCCAGGTCGGGTGAACATAGCCGAAGAAGCTTTTCGGGAACACGCCGTCGCGGCCCATCACGTACATCAGACGCGCCACGCCAGCGTGCGCCGCCATACCGGACGCCAGCACGGTGATGGTGGAGAAGATCAGCGCGCCAACCTGGAAGGCTTTACCTGCTACGTAGAGCATAATTTCCGGCTGTGACGCATCCGGATCTTTAAAGCGAGAGATGTCCGGGAAGTACAGCTGCAGGAAGTAGGTGGCAAAGATGAAGATCAGGCCGCCGATCAGCGCGGTCAGGAAGATCGCCCGCGGGATGACGCGCTCTGCATCTTTGGTCTCTTCAGACAGGTTGCTGATGCCGTCGAAGCCGGTAAACGAGAAGCACAGGATCGTCGCCCCGGTAATCATCGGGATCACGTGCGCGTCACCGGACCAGAACGGACGGCTGCTGGCCAGCGTACCGGCGCCTTCGCCTTCAAACACGCCATAAATCACCATGCCGAGAATAACGGCAATCAGCACCACCTGCAGCACCACGATCACGGTGTTGAAGTTGGCCACGGATTTAATGCTGCGCAGGTTAAAGGCGGTCATAAAGGCGACCAGCGCGATAACAAACACCCACGACGGAATCGAAGGCACCAGCGCTTCAAAATAGATTTTCGCCAGCAGAATGTTGATCATCGGCGCGAACAGGTAGTCGAGCAGCGAGGACCACCCCACCATAAAGCCAACGGTCGGGCTGATGGATTTCTGCGCATAGGTATACGCCGAGCCGGCAGAAGGGTAACGACGTACCAGCTTGCCATAGCTCAGGGCAGTAAACAGAATGGCGATTAACGCAAAGGCGTAGGCCGTCGGCACGTGACCGTCGGTCATACCAGAGACGATACCAAACGTATCGAACAGCGTCATCGGCTGCATATAGGCCAGGCCCATCATTACAACCGGAACTAACGTAAGCGTTTTACGTAATTCCACGCGAGAGGTATTTGGAGTAGCGTTATGCGACATAGTTATCCCCTTTTACGGTGAACGCCAGCGCGTAAGCAAAAAATTGCCCCATTTCTTTCTATTCCTCAGCGACAACGACTGTCGGTTTTTAGTAAATATCTATCCGGTACGAAGCCCGGCCTCTTGGTATTGAATGATGTGTCTTTCGACCAAAAAAATAACCGACACTTTTAAAAAAAGCGTCGGCTAGTCTCTGGTTTTCAGGCCGCATATTTTGCAACAAATTCAACGGCGTTGACAAGATGTTATGAAGTTCATTGCGTAAGCGTATTTTTTAACGCGCTAATATCTATACGATTTCCGTATGATAAATTGTAAAAATAGCACTATTTGCTAATAGCATTTCCCGCCACCATTTGCTGGCCAAACCGCAGGTGGCGTCATTCCAGGCGATCCAGGCATGCTGGCGGGGCGACAGCCCGCGAACCGCCATGCTGATGAGCTCGCCGCTCTCCAGCAGCCCCTGCACCTGGTAACGCGGCAGACAGCCCCAGCCCAGCCCCATGCGCAGCAGCGCCAGCTGCCCCGCGGCGTCACACACCGTCAGGGTCTCCTGATCGCTGAGAAGCGCCCCGCCCTCGCCGGTGGCCACCGCCCGATAACGGCGCAGGGTCCGCCAGCTCAGCGGAGCGCGGTGTCGCGCCAGCGGATGCTGCGGGGAAACCACCAGCAGCAGCTCCAGCTCGCCGAGGGGGAGATAGTCATAACCGCTCAGCGGCGGCGGCTCGCCAAGGGCGCCCAGCAGCAGATCGGCCTGCCCGTCGGTCAGCGGGCGCCAGTCCAGCAGCGAGGGGTTCTGCGTGAAGTGCAGCCGGGTCAGCGGCTGTTGTTGATAAAATGCGGCAATCAGCGGCGAAAGCTGCGTCACGGGAAAAGTGCAGTCCACCGCCAGGCGGAGGGTGTGCTCCCACCCCTGCTGCAGTTTGACCGCCCGGATCTCCAGTTCGCGGGCGATATGCAGCACCTCCCGCCCTTTCTCCAGCAGCATTTGTCCGGTGGGGGTAAAGCGCGCGCGGTGGCCGCTGCGGTCGAGCAGCTGAATATTGAGATCGCTTTCCAGCCGGTGAATGGTGTAGCTCAGCGCCGAGGGCGTTTTAAAGAGCTTTGCCGACGCGGCGGCAAAGCTCCCCTCTTTTTCCAGCGCGTCGAGGATCAAGAGGACATCCAGCAGTGGTTTCATCGCTACCCCCTTACGGTATGCGAATCACCGCTGGTAGATCACTCCATCGGCATCACCAGCGGATCGGGGTACTGGTACTCAAACCCCAGCTCATTGCAGATACGATTGCCATCCACAATCTTGCCCTGACCACCGTCCGGGCTGTCGCTGAACACCGGGGGCGGCAGCCCCAGTTCACGGGCCATCTGCGGATAAAAGAGGCCGCGCGCCGGATGGCGGGGCGCACATAGATTATAGATGTGCCCGCCCTTCGGGGCCTGCAACAGCAGTTCGATAGCGGCCACCACATCCTGCAAATGCACCAGATTGACCACGTGCTGGCCATCCGGCGCCGACTTGCCGGCAAAAAAACGTCCCGGATGACGGGAAGGCCCCACCAGCCCGGCCAGACGCAGAATATCCACCGAGGTTCCCGGCAGGTTGTGCAACCAGTCCTCCAGCTCCTTGAGCACCTGCCCGCTGGCGGTTTGCGGCAGACGCGGGGAGTTCTCTTTCACCGTGCCGTTGACGTTGCCATACACCGAGGTGGAACTGGTGAAGACGATCCGCGGAATATGGTGCGCCAGCGCGGTATCGACAATCTCCTGCACCGCCTGCAGATAAAACCCTTCTCCCGCCCCGGTACGCCGGGCCGGCAGCGTGATCACCAGCGCATCGACGTTCATCAGCGCGTCGAGGTCCTCGGTATCACAGACCAGCTGCGGCTCCAGGCGCAGCGGATAGCTGTCAATCCCGCACATCCGCGCCGCCTCCACGCCATCCTGCGTGGTTTTACTGCCGGTGACCTGCCAGCCTCGCGCCATCAATGACAGCGCCAGCGGCATTCCCAGCCATCCCAAACCGACTATCGCGACCTTTTTCATCCCAGGCTCCTGACTCTTTCGCTGTGCTGATTACAGGCTACGCCAGCCAGCGGCAACTGACAATTTCTTCGCTCAATGTGAAATGAATTAATGATAGAAAAAAGCCCTTGCTTTCTGCGGCGGAAGTGGTTTAGGTTAAAGGACATCAAATGCATAGTCATTCACAGAGAATTTTTATGAACCGCGTTCAATTTAAACACCACCATCATCACCATCATCCTGACTAGTCTTTCAGGCGATGTGTGCTGGAAGACATTTGGATCTTCCAGTGGTGCATGAACGCGCAGAGAGCCCCCGGAAGATTCACTTCCGGGGGCTTTTTTTTGGACCAAATTCGGACAGATTCAGACAGGTATTCAGAGGAAAAGAACAATGTTAGACAACACCCGTTTACGCATAGCTATTCAGAAATCAGGCCGTTTAAGCGAAGATTCACGCGAATTACTCAGCCGCTGCGGCATTAAAGTCAATTTGCACACCCAGCGTCTGATTGCGCTGGCGGAAAATATGCCAATCGACATTCTGCGCGTGCGTGATGACGATATCCCGGGCCTGGTGATGGACGGTGTTGTCGACCTCGGCATTATCGGCGAAAACGTGCTGGAAGAAGAGCTGCTCAGCCGCCGCGCTCAGGGCGAAGACCCGCGCTACTTCACCCTGCGCCGTCTCGACTTCGGCGGCTGCCGCCTGTCGCTGGCGACCCCGGTGGATGAAGCCTGGAACGGCCCGGCGGCGCTGGACGGCAAACGCATCGCCACCTCTTACCCGCACCTGCTGAAGCGCTACCTCGATCAAAAAGGTATCTCCTTTAAATCCTGTCTGCTGAACGGCTCCGTGGAAGTGGCGCCGCGCGCCGGCCTCGCCGACGCCATCTGCGACCTCGTCTCCACTGGCGCCACCCTGGAAGCCAACGGACTGCGCGAAGTGGAAGTGATCTACCGCTCCAAAGCCTGCCTGATCCAGCGCGACGGCGAGATGGCCGACGCCAAACAGCAGCTGATTGACCGCCTGCTGACCCGTATTCAGGGCGTGATCCAGGCCCGCGAGTCGAAATACATCATGATGCACGCTCCGACCGAACGCCTGGAAGAAGTGGTTGCCCTGCTGCCGGGCGCCGAGCGTCCGACTATTCTGCCGCTGGCAGGCGACAAGCAGCGCGTGGCGATGCACATGGTCAGCAGCGAAACCCTGTTCTGGGAGACCATGGAAAAACTGAAAGCGCTGGGCGCCAGCTCCATTCTGGTGCTGCCGATTGAGAAGATGATGGAGTAATCGGCCAGCCGGTCACGGGACACACAGGGGAAAACAATCATGAGCTTCAACACAATCATCGACTGGAACGGCTGTAGCGCAGACCAACAGCAACAACTCTTAACGCGCCCGGCGATTTCCGCCTCCGACAGCATCAGTAAAACGGTGGCAGAGATCCTCGATAACGTCAAAGCCAACGGCGACGCGGCGCTGCGCGAATACAGCGCGAAGTTTGATAAAACCACCGTCGCCGCGCTGCAGGTGAGCGAGGCGGAGATCGCCGCCGCCGGCGAACGCCTCAGCGACGAGCTGAAGCAGGCGATGGCGGTGGCGGTGAAAAACATCGAGACCTTCCACAACGCGCAACAGCTGCAGGCGGTGGATGTCGAAACGCTGCCGGGGGTACGCTGCCAGCAGGTCACCCGCCCTATCGCCTCCGTCGGGCTGTATATTCCGGGCGGCTCGGCGCCGCTGTTCTCCACGGTGCTGATGCTGGCGACGCCGGCGCGCATCGCCGGCTGTCAGCAGGTGGTGCTCTGCTCGCCGCCGCCGATCGCCGATGAGATCCTCTATGCCGCGCAGCTGTGCGGCGTGAAAACCATCTTTAACGTCGGCGGCGCCCAGGCCATCGCCGCCCTCGCCCTCGGGACCGAGTCGGTGCCGAAGGTGGATAAAATCTTTGGCCCGGGTAACGCTTACGTCACGGAAGCCAAACGTCAGGTCAGCCAGCGTCTGGACGGCGCAGCCATCGACATGCCGGCCGGCCCCTCGGAAGTGCTGGTAATCGCCGACAGCGGCGCCACCCCGGACTTTGTCGCCTCCGACCTGCTGTCGCAGGCGGAACACGGCCCGGACTCGCAGGTGATCCTCCTGACCCCGGACGCCGACCTCGGCAGCCGCGTCGCTGAGGCCGTCGAACGCCAGCTGGCCGCCCTGCCGCGCGCGGAAACCGCCCGCGTGGCCCTCTCCGCCAGCCGGATCATCGTGGCCCGCGACCTGGCGCAGTGCGTGGCTATCTCCAACCAGTATGGTCCGGAGCACCTGATCATTCAGACCCGTCAGGCCCGCGAGCTGGTGGACAGCATCACCAGCGCCGGTTCGGTTTTCCTCGGCGACTGGTCACCGGAATCCGCGGGCGATTACGCCTCGGGCACCAACCATGTCCTGCCGACCTATGGGTATACCGCCACCTGTTCGAGCCTCGGCCTGGCCGACTTCCAGAAGCGGATGACCGTGCAGGAGCTGTCGCGCGACGGCTTTGCCGCCCTCGCCTCAACGATTGAGATCCTGGCCGCCGCCGAGCGCCTTGACGCCCACAAAAACGCCGTAACGCTGCGCGTTGCCGCCCTGAAGGAGCAAGCATGAGCATTGAAGATTTAGCCCGCGCCAACGTCCGTGCGCTGACCCCGTATCAATCCGCTCGCCGTCTGGGCGGCAAAGGCGACGTCTGGCTGAACGCCAACGAATTCCCGACCGCCGTGGCTTTCCAGCTTACCGCGCAAACGATGAACCGCTATCCGGAGCCGCAGCCGAAGGCAGTCATCGAGAGCTACGCCCGCTACGCCGACGTCAAACCGGAGCAGGTGCTGGTCAGCCGCGGCGCCGACGAAGGGATTGAGCTGCTGATCCGCGCTTTCTGTGAGCCCGGCAAAGACGCGCTACTCTACTGCCCGCCCACCTACGGCATGTACAGCGTCAGCGCCGAGACCATCGGCGTCGAATGCCGCACCGTGCCGACCCTCGCCGACTGGCAGCTCGACCTGCCGGGTATCGAGGCGCAGCTGGACGGCGTGAAGGTGGTCTTTGTCTGCAGCCCGAACAACCCGACCGGTCAGATCATCGATCCGCAGTCGATACGCGACCTGCTGGAGATGACTCGCGATAAAGCCATCGTGGTCGCTGACGAAGCCTATATTGAATTCTGCCCGCAGGCGACGCTCGCCGGCTGGCTCAGCGACTATCCGCACCTGGTGGTGCTGCGCACGCTGTCCAAAGCCTTCGCCCTCGCCGGCCTGCGCTGCGGTTTCACCCTCGCCAACGCCGAGGTGATTAACGTGCTGCTGAAAGTGATCGCTCCGTATCCGCTCTCTACGCCAGTGGCCGATATCGCTGCCCAGGCGCTGAGCGCGGAAGGCATCGCCGCGATGCGCCAGCGCGTGGCGCAGATCCTCGACGAGCGCCGCTACCTGGTGGAACAGCTGCGCGGCATCGCCTGCGTGGAGCAGGTCTTCGATTCCGAGGCGAACTACGTTCTGGCGCGGATAACCGCCTCCAGCGCAGTGTTTAAATCTTTGTGGGATCAGGGCATTATCTTACGTGACCAGAATAAACAACCTTCATTAAGCGGCTGTTTGCGTATCACTATCGGTACCCGTGCCGAGAGCCAGCGCGTGATTGACGCCTTGACTGCGGAGAATGTATGACCCAGAAGTATCTCTTTATTGACCGTGACGGCACCCTGATTTCCGAACCGCCGGTGGATTTCCAGGTGGACCGTTTCGACAAGCTGGCGTTTGAGCCGCAGGTGATCCCGGCGCTGCTGAAGCTGCAGCAGGAAGGCTATAAGCTGGTGATGATCACCAACCAGGATGGCCTGGGAACCGACAGTCTGCCGCAGGAAGCATTTGATGGCCCGCACAACCTGATGATGCAGATCTTCGCCTCGCAGGGCGTCAATTTCGAAGAGGTGCTGATTTGTCCGCACTTCCCGGGCGACAACTGTGCCTGCCGCAAACCGAAAACGCAGCTGGTGCTGCCGTGGCTGGAAGACGGCGTACTGGATAAAAGCCACAGCTATGTGATTGGCGACCGGGCCACCGACCTTGAGCTGGCGGATAACATGGGAATTACCGGCCTGCGCTATGACCGTGAGACCCTGGACTGGCCGACCATCAGCGAGCAGCTGACCCGCCGCGACCGCTATGCCCACGTCGAGCGCATCACCAAAGAGACCCAGGTGGACGTGAAGGTGTGGCTGGACCGCGAAGGCGGCAGCAAGATCCACACCGGCGTCGGCTTTTTTGACCATATGCTCGACCAAATCGCCACCCATGGCGGCTTCCGCATGGAGATCAACGTCGGCGGCGATCTGTACATCGACGATCACCACACCGTGGAAGATACCGGCCTGGCCCTCGGCGAAGCCCTGAAGCTGGCGCTTGGCGACAAGCGCGGCATCAACCGCTTCGGCTTCGTGCTGCCGATGGACGAGTGTCTCGCCCGCTGCGCGCTGGATATCTCCGGCCGTCCGCACCTGGAGTATAAGGCGGACTTCACCTATCAGCGCGTCGGCGATCTGAGCACCGAGATGGTGGAACACTTCTTCCGCTCGCTCTCTTACACCATGGCGGTGACCCTGCACCTGAAAACCAAGGGCAAGAACGATCACCACCGCGTGGAGAGCCTGTTCAAAGCCTTTGGCCGTACGCTGCGCCAGGCGATCCGCGTCCAGGGCGATGCCCTGCCGTCTTCCAAAGGGGTGCTGTGATGAATGTGGTGATCCTTGATACCGGGTGCGCCAACCTCAATTCGGTGAAATCGGCGATTGGCCGCCACGGCTATGAGCCGGTGGTCAGCCGCGATCCGGAGGTGGTATTGCGTGCCGATAAACTGTTTCTTCCCGGCGTCGGCACCGCCCAGGCGGCGATGGACCAGCTGCGCGACCGCGATCTGATCGACCTGATCAAAGCCTGTACCCAGCCGGTGCTGGGGATTTGCCTGGGCATGCAGCTGCTCGGCAAGCGCAGCGAGGAGAACAACGGCGTCGATCTGCTGGGCATTATCGAAGAAGAGGTGCCGAAGATGACCGACCACGGTCTGCCATTGCCGCACATGGGCTGGAACCGGGTGTATGCCAAAGCAGGCGATCGTCTGTTCCGCGGCATTGAAGAAGGCGCGTATTTCTACTTCGTGCACAGCTACGCCATGCCGGTCAACCCGTACACCATCGCCCAGTGCAATTACGGCGAGGCGTTCACCGCCGCGGTGCAGAAAGATAACTTCTTTGGCGTGCAGTTCCACCCGGAGCGCTCCGGGAGCGCCGGGGCGCAGCTGCTGAAAAACTTCCTGGAGATGTGATGATTATTCCTGCTTTAGATTTAATCGACGGCACCGTCGTTCGTCTCCACCAGGGCGATTACGGCCAGCAGCGCGACTATGGCAGCGATCCGCTGCCGCGCCTGCAGTCCTATGCCGCTCAGGGGGCGGAAGTCCTGCACCTGGTCGACCTGACCGGGGCGAAGGATCCGGCGAAACGCCAGATCCCCTTGCTGAAATCTCTGGTCGCCGGCGTTGACGTCCCGGTACAGGTTGGCGGCGGCGTGCGGACCGAAGCGGATGTCGCGGCCCTGCTTGAGGCCGGCGTCGCCCGCGTGGTGGTCGGCTCCACCGCGGTGAAATCCCCGGAGGAAGTGAAAGGCTGGTTTAAACGCTTTGGCCCTGAACGGCTGGTGCTGGCGCTCGACGTGCGCATTGACGCCGACGGCAACAAGCAGGTGGCGGTCAGCGGCTGGCAGGAAAACTCCGGCGTGACGCTGGAGGAACTGGTGGAAAGTTATCTGCCGGTCGGCCTGCAGCATGTGCTGTGCACCGATATCTCCCGCGACGGCACGCTGGCAGGCTCTAACGTCTCGCTGTACGAGGAAGTCTGCGCCCGCTACCCGCAGGTGGCGTTTCAGTCATCCGGCGGCATCGGCGATCTCAAAGATATTGCCGCGCTGCGCGGCACCGGGGTGCGCGGCGTGATTGTCGGTCGCGCGCTGCTGGAAGGCAAATTCAACGTAACGGAGGCCATTCAATGCTGGCAAAACGGATAATCCCCTGCCTCGACGTCCGCGACGGCCAGGTAGTGAAAGGCGTGCAGTTCCGTAATCACGAGATCATTGGCGACATCGTCCCGCTGGCCAAGCGCTATGCCGACGAAGGAGCCGACGAACTGGTGTTCTATGATATCACCGCCTCCAGCGACGGCCGGGTGGTCGACAAGAGCTGGGTGTCGCGCGTGGCGGAAGTGATCGACATTCCTTTCTGCGTGGCGGGTGGGATCAAGTCGCTGGAAGACGCGGCGCAGATCCTCTCCTTCGGCGCCGATAAGATTTCGATTAACTCCCCTGCTCTCGCCGACCCGACGCTGATCACCCGCCTTGCCGACCGCTTTGGCGTGCAGTGTATCGTGGTGGGGATTGATACCTGGTTTGATGCAGAGACCGGCAAATATCACGTCAACCAGTATACCGGCGACGAGACCCGCACCCGGGTGACGCAGTGGGAAACCCTCGACTGGGTGGAGGAAGTGCAGAAGCGCGGCGCGGGCGAGATCGTCCTCAATATGATGAACCAGGACGGGGTGCGCAACGGTTACGACCTGCAGCAGCTGGCGAAGGTTCGCGCGGTGTGCCATGTCCCGCTGATCGCCTCCGGCGGCGCGGGCACCATGGAACACTTCCTCGAAGCCTTCCGCGACGCCAACGTTGACGGCGCGCTGGCGGCCTCGGTATTCCACAAACAGATTATTAATATTGGCGAACTGAAAGCGTACCTGGCGGCACAGGGCGTGGAGATAAGGGTATGTTGACTGAACAGCTGGACTGGGAAAAAACGGACGGCATGATGCCGGCCATCGTGCAGCACGCCGTATCCGGCGAAGTGCTGATGCTGGGCTACATGAACAAGGAGGCGCTGGAGAAAACCGAAGCCACCGGCAAGGTCACCTTTTACTCACGCACCAAACAGCGACTGTGGACCAAGGGTGAAACCTCGGGCAATGTCCTCAACGTAGTGAGCATCACGCCGGACTGTGACAACGATACGCTGCTGGTGCTGGTGAACCCGATCGGGCCGACCTGCCACAAAGGCACCACCAGCTGCTTCGGCGAAACCGGCCACCAGTGGCTGTTCCTCTATCAGCTGGAGCAGCTGCTGGCCGAGCGTAAGCACGCCGACCCGGAGAGCTCCTACACGGCGAAGCTGTACGCCAGCGGCACCAAGCGTATTGCGCAGAAAGTGGGGGAAGAAGGCGTGGAGACCGCGCTGGCCGCCACGGTGAACGACCGCTTCGAGCTGAAGAATGAGGCGTCGGACCTGATGTACCACCTGCTGGTGCTGCTGCAGGACCAGGGGCTGGATCTCGGGGAAGTGATTGATAATCTGAAGAGTCGTCACTAACGCGTTAACCCCCGCCGCAACGGCGGGGGTAGCTGACCTCAGGATTTGCTTTCCAGCAGCGTAGTGTAGAGATTGACGTAAGCGTCAATCATATGGTCGGCAGTAAACATCTCTTCAAAACGACGACGCGAGTTTTCGCCATAGCGGCTGGCGGTTTCATCGTTATGCCAGAGCTCATTCATCGCCTCCACCAGCGCCTGACTGTCATTCGGCGGGATCACACAGCCATTCACTTTGTCCTGGTTAATGAACGAGGTCCCGGTGCCGATCTCGCAGGAGATCAGCGGCCTGGCGAAGCGCGCGCCTTCCAGTAACGTAATGCCAAACGCCTCGGAGCGCAGATGCGAGGGGAAGACCACGCCCCGGCAGAGCTGGAAGAGAATGTATTTATCTTCGTCGTTGAGCATGCCGGTAAACACCACATTGCTCAGCCCGCGTTGCTGCGCCTCACGCCGCACTTCCGCCTCCAGCGGCCCGCCCCCGACGATCACCACCGGCAGCCGGCTACGCTCGGCGGCATCCAGCAGAATGTGCAGCCCTTTGTAGTAGCGGAAAGCGCCAACGAAGAGGAAGAAGTTATCGCCGACGGTTTCCCGCCAGTGCGCCACCCGCTGCGGATCGTGCTGCACGTCATGCTGCTCCAGACCAAACGGGATCACCACGGTTTTATCCTGATATTTTTTCAGGGTCTGGCTGGAGGCCACGTAGTTGGGCGACGAGGCGACGATGCAGTCTACGCTGGCGAGGAATCGCTCCTGCAGCGGCTGGTACAACTTCATTAACCGTTTTTGTTTCACAATATCCGAGTGATAGGTCACCACCGTTCTGGCGTCAGGCCGCGCCGAGAGATGCAACATATCCATGAATGGAAACGGAAAATGGTAGTTGATGATGTCGTAATCATCTTTAATCTGCTTAAAACGCTTTAACGCTTTCAACGAAAACGGCGTGGAGGCAATTTCAAAAAGCTGCTTATTATAAATGACCCGATGGTCTTCGTAGGCGACAGGACCTGTCTCTTTGTCCGGGCTAAAAGTAAAAACATCGGCTGCGATTCCCCGGCGGGCGCAGCCCTGACTTAGCTGATAAATGACCTGCTCAATACCGCCGTAGGTATCGGGATAGTAGGTCTTATAGACGTGTAGAACTCTCAACTGACACCCTTAGAGTAATTTATAGGCGTTAATGGTCTGGGTCGTACAGTTCTCCCACGAAAACTGTTTCGCCTGGGCAAGACCGCGCGCGGTGGCGACTTCCCGCCAGCTATCATCCTGCAGGCTCTGCAAAATATGCGCGCTAATCGCGTCTACATCATTAGGATCGGCAACGAGGCCGGCATCGCCAACCACCTCAGGCAAAGAAGTGACATTGGAACATACTACCGGCACACCGCAAGACATCGCTTCAAGAATAGGTAAACCGAATCCCTCATAGAAAGAGGGATAAACAAAGGTTCTGGCCGCCGCGTACAGATAAGGCAGGTCTTCATCCGGGACATAGCCCAGGTAACGGATCCACCCTTCACGCGTACCGCGCTCGACTAACTGCCACAGCACATCGTCTTCCCATCCGCGATAACCGCTGAGGATCAGCGGGTAGCGCATGCGGGTCTCCATCGGCAGCAGCTGATAGGCCTGCAGCAGACCGCGGATATTTTTACGCGGCTCCATGGTGCCGATATATAACGCATACCCCTGCCACGCCAGCTGATATTTCTGCAGGACCGGCAGGCACTCCGCCGGGCTGCGCGGAATATAGTCGCTGCTGCAGGCCAGCTTGGTGGTGACGATCCGATCCGCCGGATAGTTGAACAGGCGGATGATTTCACTGCGCGAGAAGTCGGAGACGGTCAGGATCAGCTTCGCCGAATCCAGGCTCTCGTGCAGGGACTTCTCCATATAGCGAACCCGATCTTTTGGATGATATTCCGGGCAGGTAAAAATGGAGATGTCATGAAACGTGGTCACGGCGCGTTCCAGGCGATGCGGCAGATAGAAATTGGGACCATGGTAAATGTAGTCTTTGTAATCGCGCAATGCCCACGCCTGGCGCCGCGGATGCAGCAGGCGATACGCCTCAATCAGCAGCGGCTGGCGACGCAGAAACGCCGACAGACGACCATGATTGCTGGCTTTGGTATCGCTTTTATTCTCCACCTGGGGGATCTGATCGATAAACGACGCGCCGTGAAACAGCTTCAGCTCTTCGATTTCACGGGCAACCGCCAGCCGCTTAACCAGCTCCAGGGAATACCGACCGATGCCCGTTAATGGGTATTTAATTGGCTCAGTAGCAAAAATAATTTTCATAATAAATGACACATCATCATCTAGCTCCCCTTGTATTCAAAGGCAAAAAATACAAGGGGGAATATTTTTATTTAAAATATTTAGCTTTAGCTAAGCCTTGACACATATTAACCAGGCGGCGTGAAACAGCATAATAATCATGTTGTTCACGCCATGCATCGGCACGTTGTTGAGTCCTGGTAGCCCAGGCGTCCTGTTCACGGATGGAATGAAGGATCCGGTCAATCCCCTGACTGATATCGTCGACGCTGCATCCATCAAATTTAAAGACCGCATCGTCCAGATCATCAAATATCGCCAGGGGTGTTACCGCAACAGGTTTTTGGGTTGCCATGCCATAACGTACCGCTCCGCTAGCTGACTCACCCGTATTCTGGTAAGCAAAAATCAGTAGATCAGCTTCTGAGAGCAGCCGCAAACTTTCCGCATCAGGCAGGAAATCATTATGCATCTCAATGAGATCGTTAACACCTAGCCGCTGAGCTGCCGCTTTAAGTTCTGCCACCAGATCGCGTGATTCTCCAACCGGATACTCCGCGTTAACCAGACGCAAACGAACCGGTTTCCCCGCCTGCTTGAGGCGATGGACGGATTCTACCAGCTCCATCAGGCCCTTATGCGGTAAGCAGAAGCCATAGCTCGCAATTAACGGTAAAGCCTGCTGTTGACGCGCGGCGCTCCCAGCAGCGTAGTTGATAACACCATGCGGAAATAAAGCAACATTATCGGTTAAGCCTAAATCTTTAAGGCGGTTCATATCGGCAATTGAATGCACCAACAATCGGTCACAAAGCGCCAGCGCATCCGCCATTTCGGCAAGGCGGAAATTCCAGGTCGGCTCTTTTTCCAGCGGATCCACAGTTGAATGCATCGTCATGACAACCGCTCGACCGGCGTCATGCTGGCGACGAATAAACGCCGACAGTTCGCGATGATTAAAGAATCCATAGTTAAACTGGATCACGATGACATCAAGTCGCAGAGCATCAATTTGTGGCTGGAGATTTTCAAGATAGTTATTTTCTTTACCCACAATCCAGTTGCGCAGTACAAACTCTTCGTCTGCACACACAAGATCTCCAGCGCTGACCTGGGGAGCAAAAACAACATCCGCGCCATGCGGTGCGCTCTCCAGCAAATGCTGAGAATAGGTTGCGATCCCACATTTCGTGTTCCAGGTCGTCAACCAGCCAATTCGCGCCCGATGCTGAGCAATATCAATATGCGCACGCAGCGTCTTAACTGCCTGACGAGAACGATCAGCCACCGCTTTCCAGGTAAACTGCTGCAGAATAAGCTCGCGACCAGCATCAGCCATGTCACGCAGCACTGATTTATCCGTCGAGGCTGCAGCTTTTAACGCATCCGTTAAGTTGTCAATGTCCACACTGGCCCATGTCGAGGCAAACAGACCAAAGTGTGTTTTTACCCGGGTAAACTGATAGTTAACCAGCCATGAATTTTGTGAATTAACAAAATCTAGTTGACCGCTCCAGTTAGTGACGATGGCTGGAAGCCCACTCAGCATTGCTTCAGCGATAGGTAAACCAAAGCCTTCGGCGCAACCTGGAGCAACCAGAACATCGCAGCTTTCATAAAGCCCTTTAAGCTGGCTGGCTGACATATCCTCTTTGATTATTTCAACTTTGGGGTAGTCCGCGAATTGAGCCTGGGCGTGTGCCAGCCACGCGTCAATTTCATTGTGTGGATTGTTAAAAGTCTTAATGATCAAGATAACATTGTCACGACGAGTGAACGCCCTGCCCCAAGCCTGAAGCATTGCCTGCACCCCTTTTCGTGGGAAGCAGGAAGAGACATGCAGGAAACGGAAGGTTCCCTCATCCACATCTTTTGCCGTTTCAGCTGCTGTGGTGAGCCAATGATCGCAGCCATTGCCTACAACAAATGCAGGCACATTCAAGCCGTTGTCAATCAATACCTTACGGACATGTTCTGAAGTACACAGCACGCCGTCAAGTTCCCGGTTAAATTCATTAATCCACGGCTGTGGAAAACCCGTTTCTTCCCAGGCATAGCAATGAAGGAGTTTTACTTTGGCATCCATATCGGCAACCCGCGGTGGATAGATATTTCTGCTAAGAATATCTATCTTTTCGTTACTCTTGCGGGTACGACATTGATTATAAAATGCCAGAAGATCGCTATTTTCCGGCTGTGCCATAAACGAGACATCCGGCGCAAAATCGCCCGGCCCTTCAGTGGAGTGCAATAGTACTTCTACACTATCGGCTGAGAGTGCCCGGGCAAACTCCCGATTCACCAGCGCCAGACTATATGAGCTATCGAAGGGACCTTCCACACGCCAGGTCAGCGCCTTATCATCAATTTGATACAGCTCAGCCGTCTTCAGATTGTAATCGATGGCCGTTGCGCACAAACGCAGATCGCGCTCTTCTGGCTGACAGTGAGAAATAGCAAGGATCCGCTGAATTAGTGCCTCAGGCAAGACCTGCAGGGTGCCGGCGTCTTCTGTCGCAATCTTCTCGAAAGCTTCCAGAGCCGTCACGGCAGCGTTGTCCCAGGAGAAATTACGTGCTTGCTGCTGAGCCATTTCCTTCAGGCGCGCCAGGAATGGAGCATCATTCAGACATTGCGCGATCTTTTCCCGAATGGAAGAGACAGAATACGGGTCGAATAATGCCTCAGGATTACCGATGACTTCAGGAATACTGGTGACATTTGAGCCAATGGCCGGTGCGCCGCACGACATTGCTTCCAGAACAGGCAGCCCAAAGCCTTCATGCAGCGAAGCAAAGATGAAAAGCTTACACAGACGATAGAGTTGAATCAGCTCATTTTCCGGCACGTAGCCAGTCAGAACCAGTTCACCCTGCTGCAACCCATTACCTGACGCCAGGGATTCCAGATACTGACGATCCCCAATGGACAGCTTACTAACGATAACCAATTGATGGCTGCGACGTAGAGCATCACTGAGTCCTGCATAGGCCTCAATCAATCGCTTAAAGTTTTTCCTGGAGTCAAATCCACCTGGTGCATACAGCACAAACTCGCGCTGAATACCGTAATGGCCAAGGACGGACTCTTTCTCGCTCGCTGTCACTTCCGCCATACAAAACTGAGGATCGGCTGCAGCTGCAATATTCTGCACATGGTCGCCCTGCAAATGCAGATGCTCAATCGCTTCCTGTGCCGTATAAGCGGAGTTAGTTAGCAGAAGGTCAGCGTTTTTTAACCATTCCACTTTCTGTAAATAATAGGATTTGAATACATCATCCAGCAGATAGGTCTCAGCCTGCACCAGGGGAATAAGATCGTGATGCAGTACGGCTACTTTGTACTGACGACTAAATTTGTGTACCGAAGTGGCCGCATCGTCGACATGACCTTCAAACAAGCTTGTAATGAAAACGACATCCGGACGCAATGATTCAAGAAACGCTTCCCGAATCAGTTCTGCGCTCTCCCGACGCCATTCATTACCTTTATCCATTGCACGTACTGGTCCTGCAGCATGCCAGACGACTATGTTGTCTGCTGGCAGGAGATCAGCAAATTGCGCCTTAACATCAGTAATCGACTCACCCAGCATAGCGGATAGCGCGATGAAAACCTCATGTCGATTGTTATTTCTAATAATCGCTCTGGCGATAGCAATACTATAACGACCAATGCCACGAAAGCGGCTTTCCGTCTGCGCGCCTTGTAAATCAATGACAATACGCATCGTTATTTCTCCGTATTTTTATTTTTTAATTCGTTATAAATACTCAACGCGCGACTTGTCATTTCTTCAGTACCCACATCATATCTTCTGGACTGCATCATCATCGTGTCAGATTGCACCAGCATTACGCGCTGGAACAAACGCTGTAGCAATGTGTAGCAGCCGGTTTTTCTTAGAAATTTAAACAGATAAACCTTTGACTTAGGATAACGATGGAAAAAGACCAGCGAGAGCGCCATCCCTTTGCGCAATATTTTTTTCGCCGCCCGACGGGCTCGTACTTTAGCCCCTTCCTGACGCAGTAATTGGCGTTGCAAAGACAGCCAGCGTAGAGGTTGAGTGATACGCCATGAACGGCTGTTATGCAAATCTGCCACTTGCTGATGAAGCTGATTGTTCTGACCAATGACATGATTTAGTTCGTCAACCTGGCCTTGCAACGTCTGAATATTCTCTGCCATTTTGCTTAGCTGGCGCGTATATGTCTGGTTTAACGTCTCCAGCTGTGAGGCAAAGGATGAGAACTGTTGGCGTAAAATTGCATCGTAACGGTTGCTCAGGACATCCAGCGTCAGACCATACTGTTGGGTAAACAGGGTTTCAAAGCGTTCAAGAACATCTGCAGGCGCTGCTTTCTGAGCAATGATGCTGTAATCGGGGCTAACACCTTTAAGCACATCGACCAGATTAACCGCTGCGTCCGGGGATTTGAGAGCCTCTTTTTCCTGTAGACGAACGGTAATTGCCCGGTTAAAACCATAATGAATAGGTAAAAACTCAAGCAATGGCGGCGGCAAAGGGTGATTATGCGTTGGATCCATATAAAATGAACAGGTCCCGACGCTTACATTCTCCGGGTTCGGCGTTTCGAGGATTAGCAAACCGCCAGGTTTCAGCACCCGTAAGGTATGCATGACGAGCTGCTGCAATACCTCAAAGGGCAAATGCTCAGCAATATGGAAACCAGTCAACGCTATCAGACTCTGGTCTGCTTGATTTTGCAGAAACTGCAGACAATCCATTTTCTGCACGTTCAGCCCGGCTTCCTTGGCACGTGCCAGCATGCCATCATCGAGATCGACGCCGATGTTCGCAATACCATTTTCAGTCAGGATTTCCAGCCATTCACCACGTCCACAGCCAATATCCGCAATCACGCCTTCGGGATAAAGATCCTTCAGACGAGACAAGAAAGGTAAATAAAAACTCAGGCGGTTCTTGATATCTTCAACCGAACCTCTGTGTCGTTCTTCAAATGAACGATAAAACGACGAACCCATTAAGAAATCTCCAGTTCAGGTGGCAACCAGGACACGCCGACAAACTCTTGTTGTTCCGTGTTAACGACGTTGAATACCACGGCCAGATCGCGCCATTCATAGTTTTTGCCGAGGTGCGTACTGGAAGTATGCAACGCGACAGCGACAGAATAGGAGCCAACCCCCAACCTCGCATCAAAAGAGAATAAAAACGAACGCTTTTCGCCTTTTTTCAGGCTGGTGAGTGTTTGTTTGAGATGATGCGTATTGGTCCCGAAAATCGGTTGCCCAAGTCGATCCTTGATCATATAACCGACGACGAGCTCAGGGATATCAGCCTTAACCTCAACATTAACCTGCAAGCTGATCCGATGCCCTACCGAGGCAAATTCAGTCACATTGCCCTGTTCATCGAGAAGATGAACCTCAGAGATTGTCACTTCACCAGTGCCTGAAACAGTTTGCGTTTTACCGTTGTGCTCAACTTGTTTAATGGACTGATTTTGCTTATCGGCAAGAAGCGCATTGTAATAATCCATCACCGCTTCAGGCTCGCCTTCCATCTCAATGTGGCCTTTGTTCAACAAAATAGCCCGGTCGCAAATGCTCTGGATCGCCTGTTTATCATGAGATACCAGCAGCAACGTGGTTCCTTCCAGACGGAATTTACGGATACGTTCGAAACTTTTATGCTGGAAATAGGCATCCCCAACGGATAACGCTTCATCAATAATCAGCACATCAGGACGGATAGCGGTCGCTACGCTAAAAGCTAATCGAACCTGCATACCACTGGAATAGACGCGCACCGGCTGGTCGATATAATCCCCGATCTCCGCAAACTCTTCGATTTGCGGCATCAACTCAGTAATTTTCTCAGAGGATAACCCCAGCAGTTGCCCTGACATATAAACGTTCTGTCGGCCAGTGAAATCAGAATGAAACCCCATACCCAGTTCGAGTAAGGCAGCGACACGGCCTGAGATTTCAATCTCTCCGGTCGTTGGCCTGGACGTACCGGTAATAAGTTTAAGTAGGGTACTCTTGCCCGCACCGTTGATACCGATAATACCAACCGCCTCTCCCGGAGCAACTTCGAAATTAATGTCGCTGAGGATCCATTTAAGATTATGGCGTTTTGTATTCAGAGGGGATAACCATTCGATCAGTCGCCCAGTTTTTGAGTGATACTGGCGATATGCCTTACCGACATTTTTTACTCTGATATAACTCATTATAATTCATCCACCATATCCGCCGCATGCTTGCGGAACATCCTGAAACCGATGACGCAGAAAATAATGGCGAGAGCCAATACTGGCCATAGCGAATACCAGTTGGGCGCCTGATGGTAGGCGAAGATGGACTGATAAGATTGCATGACCCGAGTCATCGGATTATAAAGCAGCAGATTTTTCGCCCATGCTGGTAATGAATTCAGTACGTAAACAATGGGAGTGAACCAAAACCAAAATTGCAGTGCAACCCCAACCAGTTGCCCCACATCCCGGAAAAAGACGTTCATCACACCGAGGATCATACCCAGCCCACCGGCAAAAAGGATCTGCAAAAGCAGAACCGGTATCACCGAGAAAAACAGCCAGCCAGGGAAGTTACCAGTGACAATGATAAAAATCAGAAACAGGCTGAAGATAATCGCGAAATTAAGCACTGCTGATAACGTCACGATGATCGGCAGACAAATTTTCGGAAAACTTAGTTTCTTGATCAGATTAGCATTATTGATGAATACGCTCTGACCTTTATCCAGCATCTCTGTAAACAATCCCCAGGTCAGTACCCCAGAACAGAGATAAATACTGTAGGCAAACGGCCCGGTGTTGTCGGGCATTCTGGCCTTCATCACCTCGGAAAAGACCAGGGTATAGACCAAGATCATAGAGAGCGGTTGTAAAACGAGCCATAACGCGCCCAGCATACTGGTTTGATAGCGTGCCTGAAAATCACGCTTAACACTGCTCCAGATAAATCCCCGATAACGATAAATCGTCGTTAGTAAATCTCTCACCTTATTCCCCGCTTAACAGGTGTAACAGCTCGGTCGTTTTCTCATTCATTAACGCAGTATCCGCTCTGGACTCAACGTTCAGACGCACCACCGGCTCGGTATTGGACGTGCGCAGGTTAAAGCGCCACTCAGGGTATTCAATACTGATACCGTCCGTTGTGTCGATGTGTGCGGCCGCCGGCTCATACTGCGCCCGGATGCGCGCTATCGCCTCCGCCGCGTTCCCCAGCTTGCGGTTGATCTCCCCCGACGCCGGGAACGCCGCCTGGCGGTCCGCCA
>NZ_JANCOB010000050.1:0-1176 GCF_024296565.1 Klebsiella sp. SWET4
TACAACAGTAATTTTTTCAAACTCGGTTAAATCGGCTGCATCCATCAAATCTTCATCAATAGTTAAGCTGCAAATATATTGCAGGTTGGCTTCTGTAATTACTGCACGATGAATTTTCGATTTCAATACTTCTATCATCATAAAAGACTATTATAATATTAATAAGACTCAGACTCGTTAGGGAAAGCACTTGTTTTTACATCATCAGAATACCGCTGTATCGCCTGAGTGATTTGTTCGTTTAAGTTTAAATAACGGCGCAGAAACCTTGGGTTAAATTCTGTATTAATACCCAGCATATCGTGCATTACCAGTACCTGCCCGTCGCAATAGGGCCCTGCTCCAATACCAATAATGGGAATATGTACGCTTTCTGATAATTCTTTCGCAAGAATCGCCGGAATTTTCTCTACCACAATTGCAAAGCATCCTGCTTTTTCTAATAAACGAACATCGTTTTTTAGTTTATCGGCTTCCGTTTTTTCAGTTGCTCTGGTGGCATAGGTTCCAAACTGGTAAATGCTTTGTGGTGTTAAACCCAAATGTCCCATCACAGGGATACCGGCTTTTACAATGTTTTCAACACTTTCTAAAATTTCTTCACCCCCCTCCAATTTTATAGCGTGCGCTCCCGTTTCTTTCATTATTCTAATGGCACTTGCCAATGCAATACTGTTATTGGATTGATAAGAACAAAATGGCATATCTACCACTACCAATGCCCTGCTGGTGCCGCGAACAACCGATTGCCCGTGATAAATCATCTGATCTAAAGTAATGGGCAACGTAGTTTCATATCCGGCCATAACATTACTGGCGCTGTCTCCCACCAAAATAACATCAATACCGGCGGCATCGAATATTTTGGCAAAGGAATAATCGTAAGCTGTAAGCATAGCAATTTTTTCTTGCTTTGCTTTCATTTTCAGCAAAGTATTGGTAGTGACCTTTTTAAAAGCATTTTGAGCTGCAGACATAATGCAGGAATTTGTTGATCTTACAAATTAGCACATCCCTGCGTTAGAATAAAATGTACAAGTAGAATGGTATATTAAACACTCAAGAGCACATCTCTACATTAGAATAAAATGCACTTGAGTTTGCAAAGATAGATTTCCCCGGGAATTATTCGGTCATAATTATGTTATCTATTAACCTAACGCCATTGATAAAAGC
>NZ_JANCOB010000051.1:0-1173 GCF_024296565.1 Klebsiella sp. SWET4
ACCGCTGGCAACAAAGGATAAGGGTTGCGCTCGTTGCGGGACTTAACCCAACATTTCACAACACGAGCTGACGACAGCCATGCAGCACCTGTCTCACAGTTCCCGAAGGCACCAATCCATCTCTGGAAAGTTCTGTGGATGTCAAGACCAGGTAAGGTTCTTCGCGTTGCATCGAATTAAACCACATGCTCCACCGCTTGTGCGGGCCCCCGTCAATTCATTTGAGTTTTAACCTTGCGGCCGTACTCCCCAGGCGGTCGATTTAACGCGTTAGCTCCGGAAGCCACGCCTCAAGGGCACAACCTCCAAATCGACATCGTTTACAGCGTGGACTACCAGGGTATCTAATCCTGTTTGCTCCCCACGCTTTCGCACCTGAGCGTCAGTCTTTGTCCAGGGGGCCGCCTTCGCCACCGGTATTCCTCCAGATCTCTACGCATTTCACCGCTACACCTGGAATTCTACCCCCCTCTACAAGACTCTAGCCTGCCAGTTTCGAATGCAGTTCCCAGGTTGAGCCCGGGGATTTCACATCCGACTTGACAGACCGCCTGCGTGCGCTTTACGCCCAGTAATTCCGATTAACGCTTGCACCCTCCGTATTACCGCGGCTGCTGGCACGGAGTTAGCCGGTGCTTCTTCTGCGGGTAACGTCAATCGATGAGGTTATTAACCTCACCGCCTTCCTCCCCGCTGAAAGTGCTTTACAACCCGAAGGCCTTCTTCACACACGCGGCATGGCTGCATCAGGCTTGCGCCCATTGTGCAATATTCCCCACTGCTGCCTCCCGTAGGAGTCTGGACCGTGTCTCAGTTCCAGTGTGGCTGGTCATCCTCTCAGACCAGCTAGGGATCGTCGCCTAGGTGAGCCGTTACCCCACCTACCAGCTAATCCCATCTGGGCACATCTGATGGCATGAGGCCCGAAGGTCCCCCACTTTGGTCTTGCGACGTTATGCGGTATTAGCTACCGTTTCCAGTAGTTATCCCCCTCCATCAGGCAGTTTCCCAGACATTACTCACCCGTCCGCCGCTCGTCACCCGAGAGCAAGCTCTCTGTGCTACCGCTCGACTTGCATGTGTTAGGCCTGCCGCCAGCGTTCAATCTGAGCCATGATCAAACTCTTCAATTTAAGTTTGATGCTCGTGAATTAAACTTCGTAATGAATTACG
>NZ_JANCOB010000052.1:0-1172 GCF_024296565.1 Klebsiella sp. SWET4
CTCGGCGAGGTTGTCGGCGAGCCCGACCTCCAGGGCCGACTCCGGGCCGACCACCACGAGGTCGGCGCCGATCTCCCGGGCCAAGGCCGTCAGCCCGTCCGCGTCCGTGGCCTTGACGTTCCGAAGCTCGGCGACGGCGGCGATCCCCGGATTGCCGGGCGCGGCGACCAGCCGGCCGCACAGCGGCGACTGGGCGATCTTCCAGGCCAGGGCGTGCTCACGCCCGCCGGACCCGACGAGCAGGATGGTCAGCTTTTCCATGAGCGCGGGGTGTGGCGTGGGCGACGGCGCGGGTCAAGGCCGGACCCGCGCCGCGCCGTCTCAGGCGGCGTAGTCCTTGAAGTTGGCGTCGTCCGCGTCCGGGCCGCCTTGGGTCATGTCCAGGGCGAAGCCCTTGGCGCGGGCCTGCTGGGCCGCGACGGAAGTCCGGCTCGCCGACTTGGCGGCGACGGCCTTCTTGGCGGGCCGGGCCGAAGCCTTGGACACCGGCCGCGCCGCCACGGGGGCGTCGACCCCGTCGATGCGGAAGAAGGCGATGGAGGTCCGCAGCTCCTCGGCCTGGGCGGCCAGTTCTTCCGAGGTCGCCGACATCTTGTCGGACGCGTCGGCGTTCTGCTGGGTCACCTTGTCCAGCTGCTGCAGGGCTTCGTTGATCTGGCTGGCGCCGACATCCTGCTCGCGGCAGGCGGCGCTGATCTCGGCGACCAGTTCGGCGGTCTTGCGGATGTCCGGCACCAGATTGGCCAGCATCTCGCCGGCCGACTGCGCGGCCTTGACCGTGTCGGCGGACACCGCGCTGATCTCGGCGGCGGCGGTCTGGCTGCGCTCGGCCAGCTTGCGCACCTCGGAAGCGACGACCGCGAAGCCGCGACCGTGCTCGCCGGCCCGCGCCGCCTCGACGGCCGCGTTCAGGGCCAGAAGATCCGTCTGACGCGCGATCTCCTGAACGATGGTGATCTTCTCGGCGATGGTCCGCATGGCCTCCACGGCCTGGGCGACCGCCTTGCCCGACACCTCGGCGTCCTGCGCGGACTGGCGGGCGATCTTCTCGGTCTGGGCGGCGTTGTCGGCGTTCTGCTTGATGTTGGCGGCCATCTCCGCCATCGAGGCCGAGGCCTCCACGGCCGAGGCGGCCTGCTCGGTCGCGCCTTGGCTGACCTGCTCCGAGGCCG
>NZ_JANCOB010000053.1:0-1166 GCF_024296565.1 Klebsiella sp. SWET4
CTGCTTGATGCCCAGCGAGATGCGTTCCTTCTCGACGTCAACGTCGAGAACCTTCGCCTTGACCATGTCGCCCTTCTTGTAGCGGGCCATGGCTTCCTCGCCCGGCACGCTCCAGTCGATGTCCGACAGGTGCACCATGCCGTCGATGTCGTTGTCCAGGCCGATGAACAGGCCGAACTCGGTGGCGTTCTTGACTTCGCCCTCGACGGTCGAACCGATCGGGTGGTTGGCGACGAAGGCGTCCCACGGATTGTCCTGGGCCTGCTTCAGGCCCAGCGAGATGCGGCGCTTGGAGGCGTCGACATCCAGAACCACGACGTCGACTTCCTGCGAGGTCGAAACGATCTTGCCGGGGTGCATGTTCTTCTTGGTCCACGACATCTCGGAGACGTGGATCAGGCCTTCGATGCCCGGCTCGAGCTCGACGAACGCGCCGTAGTCGGTGATGTTCTTGACGACGCCTTCGCGGATTTCACCCTCTTGCAGCTGCGACACCAGTTCGGTGCGCTGCTCGGCGCGGGCTTCTTCCAGGATGGCGCGGCGCGAGACGACGATGTTGCCGCGCGGACGGTCCATCTTCAGGATGGCGAAGGGCTGTTCCTTGCCCATCAGCGGGCCGACGTCGCGGACCGGACGGATGTCGACTTGCGAGCCCGGCAGGAAGGCCGAGGCGCCGCCCAGGTCGACCGTGAAGCCGCCCTTCACGCGGCCGACGATCGCGCCCATGACGGGTTCGTTGCGGGCGTAGACGCCTTCCAGACGGGTCCAGGCTTCTTCGCGCTTGGCCTTCTCGCGGCTAATGACCGCTTCGCCCATCGCGTTTTCGAGGCGTTCCAGGAAGACTTCGACGGTGTCGCCGGCCTTGACCGTGGCCTTGCCGTTTTCGTCGACGCCGAATTCCTTCAGCTGGACGCGGCCTTCGGTCTTCAGACCGACGTCGATGATCGCGAAGTCCTTTTCGACGCCGACGACCTTGCCCTTCACGACGCTGCCTTCCGCGAAGTCGCGGCCGCCCATCGAGTCGTTGAGGAGCGCTTCGAAGTCGTCGCGCGTCGGATTGAAGCTCATATCGTCAGCCATGCTGATCTTTGGTCTCTAGGGTTGGGGAACGCCATGAAAGGGCCCGTGACGAACACGGTTCCCGAGCGTTCGGTTGAATCATGTTT
>NZ_JANCOB010000054.1:0-1149 GCF_024296565.1 Klebsiella sp. SWET4
CGCCTGGATCTCGGCCAGCTTGTGGCTGAGATAGAGGATCGAAAACCCCTCGGCCTTCAACTGCCGCAAGGTCATGAACAGGCGGTCGGCTTCCTGCGGCGTCAGCACCGAGGTCGGCTCGTCCATGATCAGCAGCGACGCGTCGAGGGAGACGGCCTTGGCGATCTCGATGACCTGCTGGTCGGCGATGGAGAGACCCTCGGCCGGTCGATCGGGATCGATCAGCACGCCGAGACGGGTGAAGAGGCGCTCGACCTCGTGGCGCATCGCCTTGCGGTCGATGCGGCCGAATCGGCTGGTCGGCTGGCGCCCCATGAAGATGTTCTCGGTCACCGAGAGATCGGGGAAGAGTGTGGGCTCCTGGTAGATGACCGCGACGCCCGCCGCCTTCGACTGGGCGGTCGACGAGAAGTCGACCGCCTCGCCGCGGAGGCGGAACACGCCGGCGTCGCGCTGGTAGAGACCGGCGACGATCTTGACGAGCGTCGACTTGCCGGCACCGTTCTCACCCACGAGGGCGTGGATCGATCCGCCGTCGCCGGAGATCGTCCCGGAGCGCAGTGCGACGACGGAGCCGAAGGACTTCTGCACGTCCCGCAGTTCCAGCACGGGGCTGTCGGTCATGAGATAACTCACCCTCTCCATTGAGGGAGTGAATCGTTTCAATCCCTGCCGGAACGACGTTAGGGCCTCGTCAGGATGGTGTCAAGGCGAATTTGCCCGTAGTCTTCCGGCGTTATTGATTCGTTTCACTCTCACCGCCCGAGGACGTGAGGAGGAGAGCTGTGGCCGTCAGCGTGCGCGACGTCGCCGAAGCCGCCGGGGTGTCCGTCGGCACCGTCTCCAACGTGCTCAACCGCCCCGACAAGGTGTCGGCGGAGACGGTGGCCCGCGTGCACCGCGCCATCGACCTCCTCGGGTTCGTGCGCAACGACGCCGCCCGCCAACTGCGCGCGGGTCGCAGCCGCAGCATCGGCCTGGTCGTGCTCGACATGCGCAACCCGTTCTTCACCGAGGTCGCCCGCGGTGCGGAGGAGCGCGCATCCACCGACGACCTCACCGTGCTCATGGCCAACAGCGATGAGAAGCAGGATCGCGAGGACCGGCACGTCGAGCTGTTCGAGGAACAGCGCGTGTTCGGCATGCTGG
>NZ_JANCOB010000055.1:0-1145 GCF_024296565.1 Klebsiella sp. SWET4
CGACCTGGACGCCGTCGGCGCCCTGCCGGTGATGCTGCCGGAACGGGCCGGTGGCGGGTCCCGCGCATCTGTGCCGCTGCGCGACGTGGCCAAGTTCTCCTATTCGGAAGGCCTCAACCAGGTCAGCCGCGAGAACGGCAAGCGTCGCGTCGTCGTCCAGTCCAATGTTCGCGGCGCGGACCTGGGCTCGTTCGTCACGCAGGCCCAGCAGAAGGTCGATGCGCAGGTCAAGCTGCCGGCCGGCTCCTGGCTGGTCTGGGGTGGTCAGTACGAGAACCTTAAGGCTGCCCAAGGCCGCCTGGCGCTCGTGGTCCCGCTCTGCTTCCTGCTGATCTTCGGCCTGCTCTATATGGCCTTGGGTGGCATCGCGCCGGCCGCGGCCGTGTTCTCGGCCATTCCGCTGGCCTTGGCCGGTGGGGTGTTTGGCCTGGCGCTGCGGGGCATCCCGTTCTCGGTCTCGGCCGCCGTCGGCTTCATCGCGCTGTCGGGCGTGGCCGTGCTCAACGGCCTGGTCATGATCTCCTGGATCAGAACCTTGCGCGAACAGGGCGCCAGCGTGCCCGACGCCGTGACCGAAGGCGCGCTCAACCGGCTGCGCCCCGTGCTGATGACGGCCCTGGTGGCCTCGCTGGGCTTCGTGCCCATGGCCCTGGCGACCGGCACCGGCGCTGAAGTCCAGCGTCCGCTAGCCACGGTCGTCATCGGCGGCCTGATCACCGCCACGGCCCTGACGCTCTTCGTCCTGCCGGCCATCTGTCGCTTCGTCCTGCGCAAGGCCGAAACCGGGAGTCCTGAACAAGCCTGAGCCTGGGGCGGCGCGTCGAGCTGGTCTCGGCGCGCCGCTCGTTCTTCACATCCACCTGCGGAGCACTTGAATGAGTAAGCCGATTGAAGGGGGAAGCACGGCGATCGCCGTGTCGGGACTACAAGCCCAGAAGAAGCGTATTCAGATCCTCGCCGAGAACATCGCCAACGCCAACTCGACGGCTCGAACCGCCGGCGGAGAGCCCTACCGCCGCCAGATTCCGGTCTTCAAGGTCGAGCAGATGGGCGGGGACGAGGGGGTGGTGCTGAGCGGCGTTAAGGCCGATCCCAAGCCCTTCCCGCAAGCCTATGATCCTGGCCATCCGGCGGCCAACGCCGCT
>NZ_JANCOB010000056.1:0-549 GCF_024296565.1 Klebsiella sp. SWET4
CGTTCTAGCTGCTGAGGTTCTCTGGCATTGGGCAAGCCGCACGGTCAACTGGAATCGCGGCTTGAGCTTGTTGTGTTTCTGTTGCGTTTGCTGTGGGCATGTGGGCAACGCCTTGGCGTTGTCCAAGCGCAGCGGCATGTCCACAGCGTCACGGGCTCAGGTCTTTCGGGCGGATTGCCGGGTTCGGCGCAGGCTCTCGCCAGTAAGGTCGAGCCGATGGGCATTGTGGACGAGGCGATCGAGCACGGCGTCGGCATAGGTAGGATCTCCAATGAGCACATGCCACTGGTCCACGGGGAGCTGGCTGGTGACGATGGTGGAACGATGACCATAGCGATCTTCGAGGATTTCCAGGAGGTCGTGACGGGCACCAGCGTCGAGCGGCTCGAGCCCCCAGTCATCGAGGATCAGCAGATCGACACGGCCGAGCCCGCGCAATAGGCGCGGATGGCGACCGTCGCCGCGCGCGAGAGCGAGGTCATCGAACAGCCGCGGAACACGTTGATAGAGCACGGAGCGATTGTCACGGCAGGCCTTGTGGCCGAGCGC
>NZ_JANCOB010000056.1:559-1143 GCF_024296565.1 Klebsiella sp. SWET4
GCCAGCTCTTGCCGACGCCGGCCGGGCCGCAGATCAGCAGGTTGGCATGGTCATCGATCCAGCGGCCCTCGACAAGCTTGGCGAACAGCGGGCGGTCGAGGCCGCGCGGGGTGCGGTAGTCGATGTCCTCGACGCACGCTTGCTGACGCAGCTTCGCATAGCGCAGGCGGGTGGCGAGCCGCTTATCGTGGCGCAGTGATGCTTCACGTTCGAGCAGCAGCGCGAGCCATTCGGCGTGACCGAGGCTTGCGGCCTCGCCGGTTGCTTCGATATCGACGAAGGCATTGGCCATGCCGTGGAGGCCGAGGGCGTTGAGGCGGTCGAGGGTCGGATGGGTGAGCAAGGGACGGTCTCCTAATTGTAGTAGCGCGGTCCGCGGATGTTGGCATGCAGGATCGGCGCATCGTCCGCGGAGCGCTGATGAGCGGGACGCCGATCGAGATTGTTGGCGAGGATCGATTTGACCGAGCCGTAGGTGCGCGCGCCGATGTCGATCGCCCGCGCAGCCGCGGCGTCCAGCCGTCCGCGCCCATAGGAGCCGGCGAGCCTGAGGATGCCGAGGCCGGCGCGGAAGCCTTGCTCGG
>NZ_JANCOB010000057.1:0-1120 GCF_024296565.1 Klebsiella sp. SWET4
AATGGTTAGTTTTGAGGGATGGCGAATCGCTTCGTTTCGCCCCTTCTCAAGACAGATATGGCCACTTTCACCCCGCATCAGGATGCCGCGCTCAAGGCCGTCGGCGATTGGCTCAAGGCAAAACCGGGCCGCAACGGCACGCCGCCGGTGTTTCGCCTGTTCGGCTTCGCCGGCACCGGCAAGACCACGCTGGCGCGGCACATCGCCGAGGGCGTCGATGGCGAGGTGAAGTTTGCCGCTTTCACCGGCAAGGCGGCGCTGGTCATGCGCAACAAGGGTTGCGACGACGCCTCCACCATCCACTCACTGATCTATCGCGCCCGCGAGAGCGGCGAGGAGCAGCCGAACTTCGAATTGTGGGACGACGCGCCGGCGTCCAAGGCCAAGCTGATCATCATCGACGAATGCTCGATGGTCGATGCCGAGCTCGGCCGCGATCTGATGTCGTTCGATTGCCCGCTGCTGGTGCTCGGCGATCCCGCGCAATTGCCGCCGATCCAGGGCGGCGGCTTCTTCACCGACGCCGAGCCGGACGCGATGCTGACCGAGGTGCATCGCCAGGCGCAGGACGATCCGATCGTGCGGATGTCGATGGATATCCGCGAAGGCCGCGAGCTCGAGATCGGCCGCCACGGCGAGAGCGAGGTGGTGTCGCGCAAGGAGCTCGATCCGGACCGCGTGATGAGCGCCGACCAGGTGCTGGTCGGGCGCAACAACACCCGCCGCGCCTACAACATGCGGGTGCGGCAGCGGCTGAACATCGAGGATCCCCTCCCCGTCGCCGGCGACAAGCTGGTCTGCCTGCGCAACAACCGCAAGAAGGGCCTGTTCAATGGCGGCCTGTGGCGGGTGAAGTCGCGCGCCACCTCCAAGTCCAAGATCGTCACGATGCGCGTCGCGCCCGACGAGGATCTCGGACGCAAGGTGACCAAGGTCTCGGTGCGCGGCGAATGCTTCGACGGCGGCGTCGAGGGCGTGCCGTGGGAGCAGCGCAAGCCCTATGACGAATTCGACTTCGGCTACGTGCTGACCGTGCACAAGTCGCAGGGCTCGCAATGGGACGACGTCGTGCTGTTCGACGAAAGCTTTGCGTTCCAGGACTCGCGCGCGCGGTGGCTGT
>NZ_JANCOB010000058.1:0-1109 GCF_024296565.1 Klebsiella sp. SWET4
CCAGCAGCGCCACATAGCCGCTGATCAGCCCCGAGGCCTCCAGTTGCTTGACCCGCCGCAGGCAGGGGCTGGGCGACAGGCCGACCCGCTCGGCCAGATCGACGTTCGAGATCTTGCCGTCCTCCTGCAGGATCTGGAGGATCTTCCGATCGGCGCGGGTGAGTTTCATCGGAGCGGCTTCAGACGTGACCAGGATGTCGCGCATCTAGCATGGCGCCGCGCCAACGCGAGGCGGCTACGGGCTATTTCTTTTTGCAGCCCTCATAGGCCTCGTCATAGCTGCGGCCGAAGCACGCCAGCATGTGGTCCAGGACATTGAGGTTCATCGGCCACTTCATCTCGGCGCCGAACTTCTTGCGAAAGTCAGCCGCCAGCTGGGGCCAATCTTTCGGCGCCGGGACGGCCGCCAGACGATCCCGCGCGGCCTGGAGCGCGGCCCGGTCGTTGTCCAGGAACGCCACCGAGCCAATCGCGTATTCCGCGAAGGCATTCGCATACGCGTCGGGGGCGCTCGGATTGACGCCGGCCAGCAGAAGCGGCTTGGAGCGAGCGCGCTGATCCAGCGAGGCCCGCTCTTGCCCCTCGTGCCAGTAGTTCAAATGAAGCTCGGCTGGCGTCAGCGTCCCCCAGTGCGCCTTCCGATAGGTTTCGAGCAGGTCGGCCGCCGCCGCCCGGCATCCAGGCCTGGAAGACAGTGCGCGCCAGCCGCCTTCAACGTCCTGATCGAAGGCGTCCGGCGTCAAGGTCAGCATCGCCGCGCGGTCATAGGCGCAGGGATCCGGAGACGATGGGGCGGCGGTCGGCGCGGCTTGGGCGAGAACGGCGACCAAGGCGAGTGTGGCGAACACGCGAAACTCCTCCGCACGCGGGGGTCGCCCGCGCTGCAACGCGCCCGCCCGACGCGAGCGCCGCAGCTTGGCCGGACAACGCCAGGGTTGCAAGCCGACGCGCAAAGCAAATCGCCCCGGAGTTTCCTCCGGGGCGTTTCGGGTCACTTGTGACTTGCGCCGTCGGGATCCACCCCACCGTAGGCCGGGTACGCCGAGCTATCAGGACCCAGCTAGATCATTCGGTTTGTATGCCTGAAGAAGCCATAGAGGGAGCGCGTC
>NZ_JANCOB010000059.1:0-1104 GCF_024296565.1 Klebsiella sp. SWET4
AGCGACTCATCGAGGCGGGCGCGATCACCGCCGCCGCCGAGCTCGACGACCTGGTCGCGCTCGGCGCGACGGCCGGTCTCCTCACGGCCGTCGACCGCGAATGGCTCGCGACCCCCGACGGCGCCGAATGGCTCGAACTCGGCACCGTCGACCGGTGGCGGCGCGTGGCGGAGGCGTTCGCGCGGGCCCTGCCCCGCGGCATCCGCTCACCCGACGGCGGATACGCGGCATCCACGGTGTGGCCGGGTGCCTACCCGCGCGACACCGCCTGGCCCGCCGCCGCGGCGTCCCTCGTCTCGCAGGCCACCCGATGGGGGCTGATCGCCGCCGACGGCTCGGAGCCCGCGTGGGCCGCGCCGCTGCGCGCCGGCGCTCCCGCCGACGTCGCCGCACTCGCCCAGCATCTCGCCCCGGAGATCGACCGGGTCTATGTGCAAGCCGATCTGTCGGTGATCGCGCCCGGCACGCTGGTGCCGTCCGTCGAGCTGCGCCTGCGCGCCATGGCCCACCGCGAGACGCGCGCGCAGGCCTCGACCTACCGGTTCAGCGCCGAGACGCTGCGTGCCGCCGTCGCCGCCGGCGAGACGGCCGAGAGCCTCCGCGCATTCATCGCCGGCATCTCGTTGACCGGCATCCCGCAGCCGCTTGACTACCTGATCGACGAGGCCGCCGACCGTCGCACGGTGGCGCGGGTGGGAATCGACCCCGTGTCGGGGCACACCGTCGTCTCCGCCGACGATCCGCAGATGCTCGCCACCATCGCCGTCGACCAGGCCGTGCGACCGGTCGGCCTCGTGCGCGACGGAGACCGGCTCGTGTCCCGCGTCTCGCGCGACGCCGTCTTCTGGACCCTCGTCGACGCCCGCTACTCCGCCGCCGCGATCGACGCGGGCGGCGATGTCGAACGTCTGCGGCGCCGAACCGCGAGCCCGGCACCGGTCGCGGCCGTCCCGCCGACCGAGCGCTACGCGCCCCTCATCGCCCGACTGCGCGCCGCCCACAGCGAGAACGCGGATGCCGCGTGGCTCGAGCGCGAGCTCGAACAGGCCGTCAAGACCCGGGCGACGATCGAGGTCGCCGTCGAGCTTCCGGGTGGCGACCTGC
>NZ_JANCOB010000005.1:0-285360 GCF_024296565.1 Klebsiella sp. SWET4
CAAACTCTTCAATTTAAGTTTGATGCTCGTGAATTAAACTTCGTAATGAATTACGCATGTTCACTCAGAGACTTGGTATTCATTTTTCGTCCGAGGACGTTAAGAATCCATGTCACTTTGAGTGCCCACACAGATTGTCTGATAAATTGTTAAAGAGCAGTTGCGACGCGCTTTAGCGCTCTGTCGCGAGGTGGCGTATATTACGCTTTCCTCTTTCAGAGTCAACCCGTTTTTCAGGATTTTTCTCTTCAACCGAACCGGCTGTTTGTGTGAAGTGATTCACATCCGCCGTGTCGATGGAGGCGCATTATAGGGAGCTCTCCGGGAATGACAAGCGGAAAAATACAATTTTATTTCAACCGCTCATCTTTTAAACGCAACGCTTATTTTTGCTGCTTTTTAATCGCCGCAGGCAGCTCTGTCAGGCTATTTAGCACCCAGTCAGCCGCTTTTTCCGCTTCTTCAGTCAGGGGCTTACCGGTACGCACCAGCACTTTAGTACCGACATCTGCCGCCGCAGCAGCCTGCATATCTTCCAGTTTGTCCCCTACCATATAGGAAGAAGCCATATCGATATGCAGATAATCGCGGGCGGAGATCAGCATCCCCGGATGCGGTTTACGACAATCACAGGTCTGACGGTACTCCTCCACCGCACCCTGCGGGTGATGCGGGCAATAGTAGATACCGTCCAGGTCGACGCCACGATCGGCCAGAGACCAGTCCATCCATTCGGTCAGCGTTTCAAACTGGGCTTCGGTAAATTTACCGCGAGCAATACCGGACTGGTTAGTGACCAGCACCAGCGCATAGCCCATCTCTTTTAGTTCGCGCATCGCGTCAATGACGCCATCGATAAATTCAAAATTGTCGATTTCGTGGACGTAGCCATGATCGACATTAATAGTGCCGTCACGGTCGAGAAAAATTGCGGGTACTGACTTTGCCACCGGTTTGCTCCTGAAAAAGGCTAGTGCCGTTAGTATCGCATGTTTCAGCATGCAAGAAAGTGCTCATTATAAAGAGTCAGATTGATTTAGACGTCTGGATGCCTTAACATCCATTTCATTGCCAGGCATCGCCTGGATACGGCAGAAGAAAATGCCACGGCAAACGGCTAAACGATAATAAATAACTGATGATTAAACTTTCCAATATCACCAAAGTGTTCCAGCAGGGGAATCGCAGCATTCAGGCGCTGAATAACGTCAGCCTGCATGTCCCTGCCGGACAAATTTATGGCGTCATCGGTGCCTCCGGCGCCGGTAAAAGTACGCTGATTCGCTGCGTCAACCTGCTGGAGCGCCCGACCGAGGGCAGCGTACAGGTTGACGGTCAGGAATTGACTGCACTGTCGGAAAAAGAGCTAACCCGCGCGCGCCGTCAGATTGGCATGATTTTCCAGCATTTTAACCTGCTGGCTTCCCGGACCGTTTTCGGCAACGTCGCGTTGCCCCTGGAACTGGATAACACCCCGCAGGCTGAAATCAAACGCCGTGTCACCGAGTTGCTGGATCTCGTCGGCTTGGGTGATAAGCACGACAGCTACCCGGCGAATCTATCCGGTGGCCAGAAACAGCGCGTCGCTATTGCCCGCGCGCTGGCCAGCAACCCGAAGGTATTGCTGTGCGATGAAGCCACCAGCGCCCTCGACCCGGCCACCACCCGTTCCATTCTCGAACTGCTGAAAGACATTAACCGGCGTCTGGGACTGACCATTCTGCTGATCACCCACGAAATGGATGTGGTGAAACGCATCTGCGACTGCGTGGCGGTCATTAGCAACGGTCAACTGATCGAGCAGGATACGGTGAGCGAAGTCTTCTCCCATCCGAAGACGCCGCTGGCCCAGCAGTTTATTCAGTCCACGCTGCACCTCGATATTCCGGATGACTACCAGGCGCGCCTGAAATCTACTGCCACAGCGGATAGCGTGCCGATGCTGCGTATGGAATTTACCGGCCACTCCGTCGATGCGCCGCTGCTCTCTGAAACCGCGCGTCGCTTCAATGTGAATAACAACATTATCAGCGCGCAGATGGATTATGCCGGCGGGGTGAAGTTCGGCATCATGCTCACCGAAATGCACGGTACACAGGAAGACACTCAGGCGGCCATCGCCTGGCTGCAGGAACATCATGTAAAAGTAGAGGTATTGGGTTATGTCTGAGGCAATGATGTGGCTGCTGTTGCGCGGCGTTTGGGAAACGCTGGCAATGACCTTTGTCTCCGGCTTCTTCGGTTTTGTCCTTGGTCTGCCGGTGGGCGTGCTGCTGTATGTGACCCGGCCGGGGCAAATCGTCGCCAATGCCAAACTGTACCGTACTCTGTCGGCGCTGGTGAACATTTTCCGTTCCATTCCGTTCATTATCCTTCTGGTCTGGATGATCCCGTTTACCCGCGTAATCGTCGGCACCTCGATCGGCCTGCAGGCGGCAATCGTTCCGCTGACGGTGGGCGCCGCGCCGTTTATCGCCCGCATGGTGGAGAACGCCCTGCTGGAGATCCCGACCGGGCTCATCGAAGCTTCCCGCGCGATGGGCGCCACACCGCTGCAGATCGTCCGCAAGGTTCTGCTGCCTGAAGCGCTGCCGGGGCTGGTCAACGCCGCCACCATCACGCTTATTACCCTGGTAGGCTACTCCGCCATGGGCGGCGCGGTGGGCGCCGGTGGTCTGGGGCAGATTGGTTATCAGTACGGTTATATCGGCTACAACGCAACGGTGATGAATACCGTACTGGTGTTACTGGTTATTCTGGTTTATTTAATTCAATTCTCTGGCGATCGTATCGTCCGGGCTGTGACTCATAAATAACGTTATTGGCAGACAACACTCATTCTTACAGGAAGGAAATAACATGGCCTTTAATTTCAAAACCTTTGCGGCAGTTGGCGCGTTAATCGGTTCTCTGGCGCTGGTGGGTTGCGGTCAGGATGAAAAAGATCCGAATCATATTAAAGTCGGCGTTATCGTCGGGGCGGAACAGCAGGTCGCTGAAGTTGCGCAGAAAGTGGCAAAAGAGAAGTATGGTCTCGATGTTGAGCTGGTGACCTTCAACGATTACGTGCTGCCAAACGAAGCGCTAAGCAAAGGCGATATCGACGTGAACGCCTTCCAGCATAAACCGTATCTCGACCAGCAGATTAAAGACCGTGGCTATAAGCTGGTCTCCGTTGGCAACACCTTCGTCTATCCGATCGCGGGTTACTCGAAGAAAATCAAATCGCTGGACGAACTGCAGCCGGGCTCGCAGATCGCCGTCCCGAACGATCCGACTAACCTCGGCCGTTCCCTGCTGCTGCTGCAGCAGGTGGGTCTGATCAAACTGAAAGACGGCGTGGGCCTGCTGCCGACCTCGCTGGATATCGTCGAGAACCCGAAAAACCTGAAAATTGTTGAACTGGAAGCGCCACAGCTGCCGCGTTCGCTGGACGACGCACAGATTGCGCTGGCCGTCATCAACACCACTTACGCCAGCCAGATTGGCCTGACCCCGGCGAAAGACGGTATCTTTGTTGAAGGCAAAGAGTCTCCTTACGTGAACCTGATTGTGGCGCGTGAAGACAATAAAGATGCTGAGAATGTGAAGAAATTCGTTCAGGCTTACCAGAGCGATGAAGTTTACGAAGCGGCGAACAAGATCTTTAACGGCGGCGCAGTGAAAGGCTGGTAATCTTTTCTCACCGTAATATCATTCAGGACGGGCTTCACGCCCGTCTTGTCATTTATGCAAGCACCTGATTCAATAACGCCCTGTTTTTTATTCATTGAGGAAATACTATGCGTGCTTTACCGGTCTGTTTGTTAGCACTCATGTTAAGCGGTTGTTCCATGCTAAGCAGATCCCCCGTTGAACCTGTTCAAAGCACTGCAACCCCCCCGGTTAAATCTGAGCCGAGCAAACCACGCGCAACCCGTCCGGCGCCGGTACGTATTTATACCGATGCGTCAGAGCTGGTGGGAAAACCGTTCCGCGATCTGGGTGAAGTGACTGGTGAGTCATGCCAGGCCTCAAATCAGGATTCTCCGCCGAACATCCCAACCGCCCGCAAGCGTCTGCAGGTGAATGCGGCACGCATGAAAGCCAATGCCGTCCTGCTTCACCGCTGCGAAGTGACCAGCGGCACGCCAGGCTGCTACCGTCAGGCGGTTTGTCTGGGCTCGGCGCTTAACGTTTCGGCACAATGAGTGCATTCCAGTTCGCGCAGATAGGCGTTATCCGCTCGCCGTATAAAGAGAAATTTGCCGTTCCTCGCCAGCCTGGTCTGGTGAAACACGGCGGCGGAGAATTGCATCTGGTTGCGCCCTACAACCAGGCCGACGCCGTGCGAGGCCTGGAAAACTTCAGCCATCTGTGGATCCTGTTTGTGTTTCATCAGACCATGGAAGGCGGTTGGCGTCCGACGGTGCGCCCTCCCCGACTGGGAGGCAATGCGCGGATGGGCGTCTTCGCCACCCGTTCGACGTTTCGCCCCAACCCCATCGGCATGTCGCTGGTTGAGCTGAAAGGCATTCGCTGTCAGAAGGATCAGGTGATCCTGGAACTCGGTAGCCTCGATCTCGTCGACGGGACGCCGGTGGTTGATATCAAACCGTATCTTCCTTTCGCCGAAGCCCTGCCGGATGCCTGCGCCAGCTATGCGCAACAGGCGCCGCTGGCGGGTATGAACGTCAGTTTTACACCGGAAACAGAAGCACAGTTACTGACCCTGGAAAAACGCTACCCGCATATCAAAGCGTTTATCCGCGAAGTATTGGCGCAGGATCCGCGCCCGGCCTACCGTAAAGAGGAAGAAGCAGGAAAAAATTATGCCGTCTGGTTGCTGGATTTCAACGTCCGCTGGCGGGTGATTGCCTCTGGTTTTGAAGTCTTTGCCCTCGAAGCGCGCTAATTTTATTTTTCCTCTCTTTTGGCATCTTTGCCACACTGGTAAACTAAACCACTTTTTTTGTTTCAGGCTGGGCAACCAGCCTGTTCCGCTCGTTTAACTGGAACCGTTACAACATGCGTACTAGCCAATATCTGCTCTCCACTCTGAAGGAGACACCTGCCGACGCCGAGGTAATCAGCCACCAGCTGATGCTGCGCGCCGGGATGATCCGCAAGCTGGCCTCCGGGTTATACACCTGGCTGCCGACCGGCGTGCGCGTCCTGAAAAAAGTCGAAAACATCGTGCGTGAAGAAATGAATAATGCCGGTGCGATCGAGGTGTTAATGCCGGTCGTTCAGCCCTCTGAACTGTGGCAGGAGAGCGGTCGCTGGGAGCAGTATGGCCCGGAGCTGCTGCGCATTGCCGATCGTGGCGATCGCCCGTTTGTCCTCGGTCCAACCCACGAAGAGGTCATTACCGATCTGATCCGCAACGAGCTGAACTCCTATAAGCAGTTGCCGCTGAACTTCTATCAGATCCAGACCAAATTCCGCGACGAAGTGCGCCCGCGTTTCGGCGTGATGCGCTCCCGTGAATTCCTGATGAAAGATGCTTACTCTTTCCATACCTCTCAGGAATCGCTGCAGGAAACCTACGACGCGATGTATACCGCTTACAGCAAAATCTTCAGTCGTATGGGGCTGGATTTCCGTGCGGTACAGGCTGACACCGGTTCTATCGGCGGCAGCGCCTCTCATGAATTCCAGGTGCTGGCGCAGAGCGGCGAAGACGATGTGATCTTCTCCGACAGCTCCGACTACGCGGCAAACATCGAGTTTGCGGAAGCCGTTGCGCCAAAAGAGCCGCGCGCAGCCGCCACCCAGGAGATGACCCTGGTTGATACGCCGAACGCCAAAACCATCGCCGAGCTGGTTGAGCAGTTCGATCTGCCGATCGAAAAAACCGTGAAGACCCTGCTGGTGAAAGCGGTTGAAGGTAGCGCCTCCCCGCTGATTGCCCTGCTGGTGCGCGGCGATCACGAGCTGAACGAAGTGAAAGCGGAAAAACTGCCGCAGGTCGCCAGCCCGCTGACCTTCGCCACCGAAGAAGAGATCCGCGCTCTGGTGAAAGCGGGTCCGGGCTCCCTGGGTCCGGTGAACCTGCCGATCCCGGTGGTTATCGACCGTACCGTCGCGGTGATGAGCGATTTCGCCGCTGGCGCTAACATCGATGGCAAACACTACTTCGGCATCAACTGGGATCGTGACGTTGCCACGCCCGAAGTCGCCGATATTCGTAACGTCGTTGCCGGCGATCCGAGCCCGGACGGCAAAGGTACTCTGCTTATCAAGCGCGGTATCGAAGTGGGTCATATCTTCCAGCTGGGTACAAAGTACTCTCAGGCGATGAATGCCGCAGTTCAGGGCGAAGATGGCCGTAACCAGATCCTGACCATGGGCTGCTACGGTATTGGGGTGACCCGCGTGGTGGCCGCCGCTATCGAGCAGAACTTCGACGATCGCGGGATTATCTGGCCAGACGCCATCGCGCCGTTCCAGGTGGCGATTCTGCCGATGAATATGCACAAGTCCTATCGCGTGCAGGAGCTGGCCGAGAAGCTGTACGCCGAGCTGCGTGCGCACGGCATCGATGTGCTGATGGACGACCGTAAAGAGCGTCCGGGCGTGATGTTCGCCGATATGGAGCTGATCGGTATTCCGCACACCATCGTGCTGGGCGATCGGAACCTCGATAACGATGATATCGAATACAAGTATCGTCGCAATGGTGAGAAGCAGCTGATTAAAACCGGTGATATCGTGGAATATCTGGTTAAAGCGATAAAAGGCTAAGCAACCACCTCAGGGCCCTGAACGGATGTCAGGGCCTTTTTTTTACAAGGAAAGTACCCATGACTGCACCTATCCTCAGCAGCGGACTGCTTACTTCCGCCCTGCTGCTGCTTACCGCCTGCACCATAGACGTCGGCCGCAGCGCCGCTTCCGCATCCGCTACCGAGGGCCGCTCCCCGCCATGGGCTGTCACTCTCCAGCGTCAAAGCTCGATTGCCGGCAGCGGGCTCCACGAAATTGACGAAAGCGATCTCCGTTCCGGCGACCTGCTCTTCTCGTCCAGCCTGGGTATCACTTCGCTTGGGATCCGCGCCTTCAGCGCCTCTTCCGTTAGCCACGTCGCACTGTATCTTGGCGAGGGTCAGATCGCGGAAGCCACCGGCGCTGGCGTACAGGTGATTTCTGTTCAGCAGGCGCTGGCGCATAGCGATAAACTCTTTGCCCTCAGGGTGCCCGACCTGACGCCGGACCAGGCAACGGCGATGAAAAATTTTGCCTGGCAGGTCAAAGACAGCGGGTATAACTATCGCGGCATTATTCAGTTTATCCCTTATATGGTCACCAAACCGCTCTGCTCGCTCAACCCTTTCTCGCGTAACTTTCGTCAGCAGTGCGTGAGCGGCCTGGCCAAAGCGCAACTGGGCGATGCGGCAAGCGCCGACAAGAAAGCGTGGTTTTGCTCGGAGTTTGTCAGCGAGGCCTTCGTCAGAGCCGGGCATCCGCTGACCCTGGCGCAGGCTGCGTGGATCAGTCCTTCCGATCTGCTGCACATGCGGGAAGGAGACGTCGCCACGTTTAAACCCGAAACGCAGCTACAGTATGTTGGGCATCTGAAACCAGGCGTTTATCTTCAGGCCGGCAAGCTGGTGGGGCTGAATAAACCGAAGGACGATGCGGAGTAAAGAACAGATTTGCGCTTTTCCGCCAGCCAGACCCACGCTCACTCTGTATATGACAGGGCGAATAGCAGGAGCAAGTAGGGGGTACTGTGTGGGATCATCCCCTGCCCGTTTCCCGGGCAGGGGCCTGACAATCAATGGCTACAGTCTTTACCGGGAATAAATTTGCCGGCCTGGTCCGTCATCAGCGTCTTCATCATTTCGCCGGTGTCCGGGTTCGCCTCGAGGGTAAAGTGCCCCTCCACCACCAGCAGCACCGGTCGTGAATCATTGCCGCGGGCAGCGGCATAATCCCGCTCAAGCTGGGCATTGTTCGCCACCGCGACGCGTTTACCGGTCGCGCAATCGGTAAAGGTTGCCGCATCGGCCATATAGAAATACATGCCGCGCATCGCCATCGGGGTGGTCGGCAGGCTGGCCTTCACCGGCTCCAGGGTATAATTGAGAGGAGACTGAACGGGGCTCCCGTTGCGGTCAAGCATCTCCAGCTTGTCGCCCTTCGCGCGAAAATATGATTTCTCGCCTTTGCTGTCGGTCAGCACCAGTTTATCCGCTGTGCGAGCCCAGGTGCCATAAGAGGCAAAAGATGACGGTTCACGACGAGCGCCCTGGTAGTGCTCGTTCATCACCCAGGTACCGTCTTTTTCCAGGAACAGCGAGGTGTCGATACCTTCACAATCCGCGCAAGGCAGCACCCCACGCCAGCTTTGCTGCATCGGTTTGAGCTCTTCCATCGCCGCTGGCTGTACGGTGTCAGTCTCGGCGCGATGGTTACAACCAAACAGCGCGAACAGCGAGCAGGCCGCTATCACGGAGAATACGATTTTCTTCACTTTGCTTTCCTTATCATCCATTTCACCCGTTCGCCGACGTCTTCACTGGCGAACTTTCCCACGCAGCGCCTTGACTGAGGACTTCTGTGCCTTGGAAGCAAGGCGTCGCTCTTTGGATGCCCGAGTCGGTCGCGTCTCCCGGCGACTTTTTTGCACTGCGGTTAATTCTTTTATGAGGGCCACCAGCCGGGCAATCGCCGCTTCGCGGTTCATCTCCTGGCTGCGGTATTCCTGAGCCTTAATGATAACCACACCGTCAGCAGAAATTAAGTGGTGCCTGGCGGCGAGCAGGCGCTCTTTGTAAAACTCCGGCAGGCTTGAAGCTTTAATATCAAAGCGCAGATGGATTGCCGTCGACGCTTTGTTCACATGCTGGCCCCCGGCCCCCTGGGCACGAATACCTTCCAGCGTGACCTCGTTATCGGCAAGGGTCACGCTGCGGCTAATGGTAATCATGCCGGTGCTTGCCAGGACGTCAAATGAATTTCCAGATTATTCCGAGCATCGGATAACCAGATACTACCGTCCTGCAGAGTGGCCTGCAGTGTCATGGTACGGTCGGCAAAGGCGCTAAGCTGCGCCAGTTGCGCGTCATCAAGATACCAGATGGTTAACTTCGGGTACGCCGCAAGCTTGTTCTGATTCTGCTGCCACCAGATTTCAGCGGCCCGGCTATTATAGGCAAACAGCGCCACCGCCTGCGCCCGTGAGCAGGCTTTCTTAATCCGCCGCTCATCCGGCAGACCCAGTTCGATCCACAGATCGACCCCGAGATGATCGTTAAGCAGCCACAGCTCCGGCTCGTCGTCCGACGACAGGCCGCGGGTAAACTGCAGCCGTTCATCGGCATATTTGATCCACGCCAGCAGGCGCAGCATCATGCGCTCCTGGGTTTCCGAGGGGTGCTGCGCCAGCGTCAGGTTAGCATCCAGAAACTGGTTGCGATCCAGATCGGCTACATTTACCGCAGCTTTATATATTGTCGCTTTCAGCGCCATGAATAAACTCCTGAAAAGAATGGCGGACATTGTAGCGAAACTGGCGGCAAAAGGCTGTCGTCAATCGCAGCAACCTGTTTCATCCTGCTGAAATTGCTTAAATGACTATGATATAGTTCCCTTGCTAAACAGAGTTTATCTTCGTAGGCTTAAACTTGCATCCCACGGTTGAGTCAGAACGCTGACAGGAGGGCATGTGGACCACTATTGTGAGTTAATACGCAAGCGGTATGCGGAAATAGCCAGCGGAGACTTAGGGTATATCCCGGATGCGCTGGGTTGCGTGTTGAAAGTATTGAATGAGATTGCGGCGGATGAGGCCCTTTCGGAGTCAGTCAGGGAAAAGGCCGCTTATGCGGCAGCAAACTTACTGGTGAGCGATTATGTCAATGAATGATACTTATCAACCCATTAACTGCGATGATTACGACAACCTGGAACTGGCTTGCCAGCATCACCTGGTGCTGACGCTGGCGCTGAAGGATGGCGAACAGCTGCAGGCAAAGGCCAGCGATCTAATCTCGCGTAAAAATATCGAGTATCTGGTGGTCGAACTCGCCGGCAACGTCCGCGAGCTGCGCCTGGATAAAATCGCCAGCTTCAGTCACCCGGAAATCGGCACCGTGGTGGTGAGCGAATCCTGAATCAAAACGGGCTTAACCGCCCGTTTTCCTCCATGACAGCCTGACCCCTTCCCCGTCCTTCACTTCACCTTCGGTGGTCACAAACAGATCGTCCGCTGCAGCGATCGGCGTTTCGCCGTAAAACAGCAGCGGCGTAGTGTCTCGTCGCCAGGGAGGAACGCCCAGCTCCTGCCAGATCTTCTTCAGCTTACGTCCGCCGTGGCGTCCGACGATATGCAGGTGGCCGCTGGCGCGAAAGCGGACAGTGACCGGCTCATCCGCAGACGGCGGGCGCAGCCTGCCGCCGGGCTGCAGCATCAGCTCGCCGAGACCGTCTGCCAGCCGCAGCGGCTGGCGCCAGTCGGGCCAGTGCTGGACACTTTCCGTCTGGCCGGGAAGATACTTCACCCAGTACAAACGCTGTTGAAAACGGCGGACGGTAAAATCCCCGAGCCGCAGACAAGGGCTGGCATCTTCCCGCGCCAGCGCCACCTCATGCCAGAGGCGCTCTGGCACCTCCCGGGCCGGCATCGGCGCCTGCTGCCCGGCGAGCCAGCGACGCAGCAGCGCCGCGCGACGGGGTGGGCTCATCGACGTCAGCGGCGTGATAGCCAGCGAGCCATCTTCGGCCACCAGCGACGCCAGCTCCGCCGCCAGCATTTCGTCCAGCAGTTGTTCCTGCTCGGCGCACAGGCTGGCGCTGCGGGCAACGGCCTCGCTAAAATGCGGCCAGCGCTCGCGCAGGACCGGGATCACCCGCAGGCGCAGAAAGTTGCGGTCATAGGTATCGTCCTGATTACTCTCATCTTCAATCCACGACAGCTGATGGGCGAGCGCCCACTGGCGTAGCGATTCGCGGGTTTCATTGAGGAGAGGACGCAGTAGTCGACTGTCGGCAAAGGCAGAGGATGGCGCCATCGCCGACAGACCAGTAGGACCGCTGCCGCGTTTTAACGCCAGCAGCAGCGTTTCGCACTGGTCATCCTGGTGCTGGGCGGTCACTAACACCTCGCCGGCATTGAGCGTATCCTGAAAGGCCTGATAGCGCGCCGCACGGGCATGGGCCTCCACGCCGAGACCGCCCCTGGCTAACGTCACATGATGCACCACCAGCGGCACCTGCCACTGCAGGCAAATCTGCCGACAATGCGCCACCCAGTCGTCTGCATGGGCGCTCAGGCCGTGGTGAACATGCACCGCCCGCAGCGTCAGCGAGGGATCCTGTTCCCGCAGCAGCACCAGCTGGTGCAGGAGAACCGTCGAATCCAGACCGCCGCTGAAGGCCACCAGCAGCTGGCGATGGGGATGAAGCGTATGCGCAATATCAGCCGTCATATCCACGAACATACCGAGAAGTGATGGCCCGGCACGTTACCGGGCCAGGGTCGCGCTGGCAAGGTTTACTGCTGATATATTTCCAGCGGCAGGTCGTCCGGATCGCTAAAGAAGGTAAAGCGTTTGCCGGTAAAGGGATCGACGCGAATCGCTTCGCACTCGACGCCATGCGCCGTCAGATGCGCTACCGCGGCGTCGATATCATCCACGCTAAAGGCCAGATGACGCAGCCCGCAGGCTTCGGGGCGACTGGGGCGGGCCGGGGGAAACGGGAACGAGAACAGCTCAATCACGTACTCGCCATTGAGCGCCAGATCGCCCTTCCAGGAGTCGCGCTCGGCGCGATAGAACTCACTTTGCAGCGTAAACCCCAGAATATCGCAATAGAACGCTTTACTGCGGGCGTAGTCAGTCGCAATGATGGCAATATGGTGAACCCGTTTCAAACCCAGCATGGTCAAACTCCTTCTGTTAAGCCAGCCACGTTACTCGTGCGCGCCGTTAACGCGCAAGCCTTTCGTCATTTTTTAAGACTCGTACCCGATACACGCCGTCCTCATCGCGCTTCGCCCCGTGAATATCGGTCTCAAACCCCGGGTAATGACGGCCGATGGAGCAGAGCATCAGCAGGAAATCGAGCACTGCCCGGCTCTCCTCCGTGATCATCTCTCCCGGCATCAGCAGCGGTACGCCCGGCGGATAAGGGAGGATCATGTTGGCCGAAATCCGGCCGACCAGGTTCTCCAGTTCAATGGTTTCCACCTCACCCTTAATCTGGCGCTGCCAGGCGTGATGCGGCGTCATTTTCATTTCCGGCAGGACGTCAAAGGCGCTGAGCATCAGCTGCGGCAGCTGGTGCTGACGGATCAAGCGGTGGATCCCCTGCGCCAGATCCTGGATCCGCATGTTGCGGTAGAAGTCGGGATCTTCCGCGTACAGATCCGGCAACATATTTTTCACCCGCAGATTGAGATCGTAGGCGCGTTTGAACTCGGTCAGGCCGCGCAGCAGCCCCATCGCCCGGGTTTTATCAATACCGATGCTGAACAGGAACAGCAGGTTATAGGGGCCCGTTTTCTCCACCACCACGCCCCGCTCGTCGAGGAACTTCGCCACCAGCGCCGCCGGGATCCCCTCTTCATCCATATTCCCCTGCTCGTCCATGCCCGGCGTCAGAATGGTGACCTTCACCGGATCGAGATACATATGATCCGCATCGGCATCTTTGAAACCGTGCCAGTCTTCGCCAGGCGCCACCGGCCAGCACTCGGCTTTATCCACCGCTTCCGGCTGCCAGATATCAAAGAACCAGCCGTCCGACTCCTCGCGCAGTCGCTGCACCTCTTTGCGGAAATCCAGCGCCCGCTCAATGGAGCGCTGGATCAGGCGCTTACCGGAGTTACCGCGCAGCATCGCCGCCGCGGTCTCAATCGACGCGACGATGGGATAGCTCGGCGACGTCGAGGTATGCATCATAAAGGCTTCATTAAAGGTCTCTTCATCATAGTTGCCCTTAATGTGGATCAGCGAGGCCTGCGACAGCGCGGCCAGCATCTTATGCGTGGACTGCGTCTCGAAGATGACTTTTCCGGGGATCCGCTCACCGCTCATGCCGCTTTTCCCCTGATATATCGGATGGAAATGGGTATAGGGCACCCAGGCGGAATCGAAATGGATCGACGGGACGTCGAGCGTCTCCTTAAGCCAGGTGGTGTTATAGAGCAGACCATCGTAGGTGGAGTTGGTGATCACCGCATGCACGGGCCACTGCGCCCCGCCCGTGTCGCGCACTTTCTGCTGAATGCTGTCGCGGGTAAATTCGCGTCGGGGGATACCGCCGAGGATCCCCAACGCGTTGCGGGTCGGCTTCAGCCACAGGGGAACCACATCGCTCATCATCAGCAGGTGGGCCAGTGATTTGTGACAGTTACGGTCAATCAGCAGCGTGCTGCCGGCGGGCGCCGAGTACATACCGACAATTTTGTTGGACGTCGAGGTGCCATTGGTCACCATGTAGCTCTGTTCAGCGCCAAAGGCGCGGGCAATATACTCCTCCGCCTCCAGATGCGGGCCGGTATGATCCAGCAGGGAGCCCAGCTCGGTGACCGAAATCGAGACATCCGCCTTCAGCGTATTTCCGCCAAAGAAATCATAGAACAGGCAGCCCACCGGGCTTTTCTGATAGGCGCTACCGCCCATATGGCCCGGTGTACAAAAGGTATACTTCCCCTCCTGCACATAGTTAAACAGCGCGCGGGTAAACGGCGGGGTGATATTGTCCAGGTACTCGCGGGTATACTGCCCAATGCGGGTGGCGATCTCTTCGGAGAGTCCCAGCGCATATTCGAAGAACCACAGCGTCATACGCAGATCCTGACTGCTGACGTCCATCGTGGAGTGGGCATTAATAAAGGCGTACAGGGGCAGATATTCATTGAGCTGATTGATATCGCTGCACAGATCGACGCTGTATTCATCCCAGTCGAAGATCACCCCGCAGATGCGCGGGTTGTGCTCAATAAACTGCAGCAGGTCGGCGCTGTTTTGCGGCCAGATGGTCTGGAAGCCCTGGCGCTGCAGCGCCGCTTCCAGTTCTTTGATCGGCTCGTCTTTGTGGTAGACGCCGTGAGGCCCCATGATGGCGATAATATTCACGCTTTCCTCCTGGTATTCACCTAAGTCAAGCATCATAGCAATCCCCTGGGCGCATCGCACACAAAAAAAGGGCCGGAAAATCCGGCCCTTAGTGTTTTTCGCTAGCGGAAAACTTAGGCGTAACCGTAGCTCATCAGACGCTGATAGCGGCGGTTCAGCAGCTCTTCTTCGCTGAGCAGATCGAGATCGGCCAGGTCTGCCAGCAGCTGCGCTTTCAGGCTCGCTGCCATTGCTTCCGGGTTGCGGTGCGCGCCGCCCAACGGTTCCTGAACGATAGAATCAATCAGCTTCAGCTCTTTCAGACGCGGTGCGACGATACCCATCGCTTCCGCGGCCAGCGGTGCTTTATCCGCGCTTTTCCACAGAATGGACGCGCAGCCTTCCGGCGAAATCACCGAATAGGTGCTGTACTGCAGCATATTGACCTTGTCGCCCACGCCAATCGCCAGCGCGCCGCCGGAGCCGCCTTCGCCGATCACGGTGCAGATAACCGGCACGCTCAGACGCGACATCTCACGCAGGTTGCGGGCAATCGCTTCCGACTGGCCGCGCTCTTCCGCGCCGACGCCCGGGTAGGCGCCAGGGGTGTCGATGAAGGTGATGATCGGCATTTTAAACCGCTCGGCCATTTCCATCAGGCGCAGCGCTTTGCGGTAGCCTTCCGGGGCCGGCATACCAAAGTTGCGACGGATCTTCTCTTTGGTTTCGCGACCTTTCTGGTGGCCGATGATCATCACCGGACGACCATCAAGACGCGCGATACCGCCGACAATCGCTTTATCGTCAGCGTAGGCGCGGTCACCGGCCAGTTCGTCAAATTCGTCGAACGCCAGGCGGACATAATCCAGGGTATAAGGACGGCGCGGGTGGCGCGCCAGTTGCGCAACCTGCCATGCACCGAGATCGGCGAAGATTTTGCGTGTCAGCTCTACGCTTTTCTCGCGCAGACGATGCACTTCTTCGTCGATGTTAATATCCAGTTTCTCATCCTGACGGCTTACCGCAGTCAGGGAATCGATTTTCGCTTCCAGCTCTGCAATCGGCTGTTCAAAATCTAGGAAATTCAGACTCATAGTATTCCTGTATTAGTCAAACTCCAGTTCCACCTGCTCCGAGCCGATAAGGCCACGCAGATCGTTAAGTAAACGATCGCTCGGAGAGACGCGCCATGTTGCGCCGAAACGCAACCGCGCGCGTGCATCCGCCCTCTGATAGTAGAGGTGCACTGGAATGGTTCCCGAACGGTGGGGTTCCAGAGACTGACGGAGTCGGTTTAAAAGCTGGTCATCAATTTGCCTGTCCGTCAGCGAGATAGCAAGCCCGCGAGCATATTTTTCCCGGGCTTCGTCAATGTCCATGACTTCGCGGGCGGTCATTTTAAGCCCCCCGCTAAAGTCATCAAAGCTGACCTGTCCGCTGACGATAAGTATGCGGTCTTTTTCCAGCAACTGCTGATATTTATCCAGCGCGTCGGTGAACAACATCACCTCCAGACGCCCGGAACGGTCATCCAGGGTACAGATGCCGATACGATTGCCGCGCTTGGTGACCATTACCCGCGCCGCAATCACCAGCCCCGCCGCCGTGGTCACTTTACCACGATCGGTCGGATGCATGTCTTTGAGCCGCACGCCGCCGACGTAGCGCTCAATCTCTTTCAGGTACTGGTTAATCGGGTGCCCGGTCAGGTATAGCCCCAGGGTTTCCCTTTCACCATCCAGCACCACCTGCTCAGGCCATGGCTGGCAGCTGGCGTAGGACTGTTCTATTTGTTCAGGCTCTTCCGCCAGTACGCCGAACATATCGGCCTGGCCAATAGCCTCCGCTTTCGCGTGCTGGTCGGCGGCTTTCAACGCATCGCCCAGCGAGTTCATCAGCGCCGCGCGATGCGGACCGAGACGATCGAACGCCCCGGACATAATCAGTTTTTCCAGCACCCGGCGGTTGAGCTTTTTAATATCGGTCCGCGCGCAGAGGTCGAACAGCTCGCGGAAATAACCGCCATTGTTGCGCGCCTCAATGATCGCTTCGATCGGCCCTTCGCCAACGCCTTTGATGGCGCCGATGCCGTAGACAATCTCGCCGTCGTCGTTAACGTGGAAATGGTACAGGCCGGAGTTAATATCCGGGGGCAAAATTTTCAGCCCCATGCGCCAGCACTCGTCCACCAGGCCAACGACCTTCTCGGTGTTGTCCATATCGGCGGTCATTACCGCCGCCATAAACTCAGCCGGATAGTGCGCCTTAAGCCACAGCGTCTGGTAGGAGACCAGCGCGTAGGCGGCGGAGTGCGACTTGTTAAATCCGTAACCGGCGAATTTCTCCACCAGGTCGAAGATTTTCATCGCCAGTTCGCCGTCAACGCCGTTTTTCTTCGCCCCATCTTCAAAGATAGAACGCTGCTTGGCCATCTCCTCCGGTTTTTTCTTACCCATCGCACGGCGCAGCATATCCGCGCCGCCGAGGGTATAACCGGAGAGCACCTGGGCAATCTGCATGACCTGTTCCTGATACAGGATAATGCCGTAGGTCGGCTCCAGCACCGGTTTCAGGCTCTCATGCTGCCACTGCACGTCCGGGTAGGAAATCTCTTCGCGGCCGTGCTTACGGTCGATAAAGTTATCTACCATCCCCGACTGCAGCGGACCCGGGCGGAACAGGGCCACCAGCGCGATCATATCTTCGAAGCAGTCAGGCTGCAGACGCTTAATCAGATCTTTCATGCCGCGCGATTCAAGCTGGAAGACCGCGGTGGTTTCCGAGCGCTGCAGCATGTCGAAGCTTTTCTTGTCATCCAACGGGATAGCGGCGATATCCAACGGCCCTTCGCCGTTTTTCGCCCGCCGCTTGTTGATCATCTCCAGCGCCCAGTTAATGATAGTGAGCGTACGCAGACCGAGGAAGTCGAATTTTACCAGCCCGGCGTATTCCACGTCGTTTTTGTCAAACTGGGTAACCGGATGCAGCCCCTGCTCATCGCAATACAGCGGCGCAAAGTCAGTAATTTTAGTGGGAGCGATAACCACCCCACCGGCGTGTTTACCGGCGTTTCGCGTCACCCCTTCCAGCTTACGCGCCATGTCGATCAGCGCTTTAACTTCTTCGTCCGCCTCATAGATTTCCGGCAGCTGCGGTTCGGCTTCAAACGCTTTCGCCAGCGTCATACCCGGATCGGGCGGCACCAGCTTGGAGATACGGTCGACAAAGCCGTACGGGTGACCCAGCACGCGGCCCACATCGCGGATGACCGCTTTCGCCGCCATGGTACCGAAGGTGATGATCTGCGATACCGCATCGCGGCCATACATGTCCGCCACGTGCTCAATAACCTGATCGCGTTTCTCCATGCAGAAATCGACGTCGAAGTCGGGCATCGAGACACGTTCCGGGTTAAGGAAACGTTCGAACAGCAGGTCGAATTCCAGCGGATCAAGATCGGTGATCTTCAGCGCGTAGGCCACCAGCGAGCCGGCGCCGGAACCGCGGCCCGGGCCAACCGGCACGCCGTTATCCTTCGACCACTGGATAAACTCCATAACGATCAGGAAGTAGCCCGGGAACCCCATCTGGTTGATCACCTGGAGTTCAATATCCAGACGCTGGTCATACTCCGGGCGCTTTTCAGCACGGACGGCAGGATCCGGGAAGAGAAATTCCAGCCGCTCTTCCAGACCCTCTTTCGATTTCATGACCAGGAAATCCTCCGTGGTCATATCGCCGGTCGGGAACTGCGGCAGGAAATATTCGCCAAGCCGCACGGTGACGTTGCAGCGTTTGGCGATCTCGACGCTGTTCTCCAGCGCTTCCGGGATATCGGCGAACAGCTCGCACATCTCCTCCTCACTGCGCATATATTGCTGCGGCGAGTAGTTGCGCGGCCGTTTCGGGTCGTCGAGCGTAAAGCCGTCGTGGATCGCGACGCGGATTTCATGGGCGTCGAAATCGCTGGTGTCGAGGAAGCGGACATCGTTGGTCGCCACCACCGGCAGGCCGCGTGCTTCCGCCAGCGCCACGGCGGCGTGGAGATAGGCCTCTTCATCCTGACGACCGGTGCGGATCAGCTCAAGAAAATAACGGTCCGGGAAATGCTCTTCATAGAACGCGACGCACTGTTCCACTAACGGCATATTGCCGCGGATCAGGCTAACGCCGACGTCGCCTTTACGGCCGCCGGAAAGCAGAATCAGCCCTTCCTGGTGTTCCACCAGCCAGTCGCGGTCAATCCACGGCCCCAGCGCGCCGTAGCCGCGCTGATAGGCGCGGGAAATGAGCAGCGTCAGGTTCTGGTAACCGGTGTTGTTCGCCGCCAGCACGGTCAGCTCGGTAAACTCATCGCCGAGCAGGTCGCACTGCACGTGAAAATCGGCGCCGACAATCGGCTTAATACCCGCGCCGTGTCCCGTCCCGTAGAACTTCACCAGCCCGCACAGGTTGGTGAAATCGGTGATCGCCAGCGCCGGCATGCCAAGCGAGGCCGCCTTCTTGACCAGCGGCCCGGTCTTTGCCAGCCCATCGATCATGGAATAGTCGCTGTGCACCCGCAGGTGTACGAAACGTGGTTCAGCCATCTTTAGATCCCGGTGACTTAGTTGGACGCCAGGCCCAGGGCACGCTTCACCGGGCCAAAACTGCGCCGGTGATGCTCTGTTGCGCCGTGTTCCTGCAGCTTCTGCAGGTGAACAGCGGTGGGATAGCCTTTATGCTGGGCAAATCCGTAGTGGGGAAATGCGAGGTCCAGCGTGGCCATTTCGGCGTCACGAGTGACTTTTGCCAGAATAGACGCTGCGCTGATTTCTGCCACCCGGCTGTCGCCTTTCACCACCGCCAGAGAGGGCATCGGCAGCGACGGACAGCGGTTGCCATCGATCAGGACAAACTCAGGAACAATGCTCAGGCCGGCGACGGCGCGCTGCATCGCCAGCATAGTGGCATGCAGAATATTCAGCTCGTCGATTTCGTGCGGCTCGGCACGCCCCAGGCTCCAGCACAGCGCTTTCTCTTTAATCTCATCGCACAGCGCCAGGCGACGCTTTTCGCTGAGTTTTTTGGAATCATTCAAACCCACAATCGGCTTCGCCGGATCGAGGATCACCGCCGCGGTCACGACCGCGCCAACTAGCGGCCCGCGGCCAACTTCATCAACGCCGGCAACCAGATGGGTATGCGGATAGACGAACTCCATCATTGTTTTGCTAACTCCAGTACGGCGTCCGCGGCCTGCTCATCGGCGTTGCAGCGGATCTGCTGATGCAGCGCGCGGAACGTCTCATGCATCTCGTGGCTGGTTTTGCCATCGGCCAGCAGCGGCTGCAGGGCGGCGGCCAGCGCCTGCGGCTCGCACTCATCCTGCAGTAGCTCTTTGACCAGCTCGCGACCGGCCAGCAGATTCGGCAAGGAGACGTAGTCGGTTTTCACCAGACGCTTTGCCAGCCAGAAGGTGAACGGCTTCATGCGGTAGCCAACCACCATCGGGCACTTCGCCAGCATGCACTCCAGCGCCGCCGTCCCGGAGGCCAGCAGCGCGGCGTCGCTGGCGATCATCGCATCGCGCGCCTGACCGTCCAGCATATGCACGATCATATCCGGCGCCGTCTCAGCTTTGATTCGCTCAAACTGCTCCCGCCGTTTGGCATTGACCAGCGGCACTACCACCTGCAAATCGGGATAGGTGACGCGTAACAACTGCGCGGTTTTCAGAAAGTCCGCGCTGAGCATTTCGACTTCCGCGCCGCGGCTGCCGGGCAGCAGCGCCAGACAGCGCACATTGTGCGGGATCCCTAACCGGTCGCGCGCAGCGCCTTTGTCAGGATCCAGCGGCATCGCATCCGCCATGGTATGGCCGATAAAGCGGCAGGGGACGTTAAATTTGTCATAAAACGCTTTTTCGAAAGGCAGAAAAGCCAGCACCAGGTCGGTCGCTCTGCCGATTTTGAAAACGCGTTTTTGTCGCCAGGCCCAGACCGACGGGCTGACGTAGTGAATCGTTTTGATGCCCTGCTTTTTCAGATTCTCTTCGAGGGTAATATTGAAGTCAGGGGCGTCGATGCCGACGAAGACATCGGGGCGCAGCTCGCCAAAGCGGCGGGTAAGATCGGCGCGAATATGCAGGAGACGGCGTAAGCGACCGAGCACCTCAACAATGCCCATCACCGCCAGCTCTTCCATTTCGTACCAGGCTTCGCACCCTTCCGCCTGCATCAGCGGCCCCGCCACGCCGACAAAGCGCGCGTCAGGGATGCGCGCTTTGAGAGCCCGGATGAGGCCTGCACCAAGAATATCGCCGGAGGTTTCTCCGGCGACCAGGGCAATCGTCAGGGGACGCGGTTCAGCCATTAACGAATCAAGCCGCGAGTGGAACGGGCAAAGAAATCAACAAACGGCTGAACTTCAGGATGCTGAGTCGCCAGTTCGGCGATTTCCGGTTTGGCTTCGTCCAGCGTTTTGCCGCTGCGGTACAGCAGTTTATACGCGTTACGAATCGCGGTAATCGCCTCACGGCTAAAGCCGCGGCGTTTCAGCCCTTCGATGTTGACGCCAAACGGCGTCGCGTGGTTACCCTGGGCAATCACGAACGGCGGAACATCCTGCGCCACGCCGGAGCATCCGCCTACCATGACGTGTGCGCCGATGATGCAGAACTGGTGTACTGCGGTCATGCCGCCGATGATGACGAAATCATCCAGAGATACGTGACCGGCCAAGGTTGCGTTATTGGCCAGAATGCAGCGATCGCCAAGCGTACAATCGTGCGCCACATGGGCGTTGATCATCAGCAGGTTATCGTTGCCCACCTTTGTTAATCCACCGCCCTGTACTGTGCCGCGATGAATGGTGACGCTTTCGCGGATGCGGTTGCGATCGCCAATTTCCACCCGGGTCGGTTCGCCAGCATATTTCAGATCCTGGTTAACTTCGCCGATGGAAGCGAACTGATAGATCTCATTGTCACGGCCGATTTTGGTATGGCCGTTAACGACGACATGAGACTTCAGTACGGTGCCTTCGCCAATTTCGACGTTAGCGCCAACAATACAAAACGGACCAATGTGAACGTTAGCACCAATGACGGCGCCTTCTTCTACAATGGCGGTAGGATGAACAAAAGCGGTTTTATCAATCACGTATCAGGCCTCCCGGCTACGCGCACACATCATCGTCGCTTCGCATACCACTTTACCGTCAACCAGCGCGACGCCTTTGAAACGGGTCAGGCCGCGGCGGGTTTTCTCGAAAGTGACTTCCATAATCATCTGATCGCCTGGTACTACCGGACGTTTGAAGCGCGCTTCGTCGATGCCTGCGAAATAATACAGCTCGCCTGGCTCCAGTTTTCCGACGCTTTTAAATGCCAGAATCCCGGTGGCCTGCGCCATCGCTTCCAGAATCAGCACGCCAGGCAAAATCGGCTTACCAGGGAAGTGCCCCTGGAAAAACGGCTCGTTTACAGAAACATTTTTTACTGCGCGCAGAAAACGACCTTCTTCAAAATCCAGCACGCGGTCTACCAGCAGGAACGGGTAACGGTGAGGCAGAAGTTCCAGAATCTCTTCAATGTGCAGAGTATGAGTGTCAGTAGTCAAAATACTCTTCCTGTCTAAATGTACTAAAAGGCAATAATAACACGGCCTGCGGCAATCTTTTAGCGAATGCAACAGGCCGGAAATGTCATGTGACCAAATGATGAATTAGTCTTGTTGATTAACCTTGCGCTCAATCGCTTTCAGGCGCTTGCTCATCTCGTCAATATTCATCACCAGCGCCGCAGTTTTACGCCACGCCTTGTTCGGCTGCAGCGGAATACCGGAGGAGTATACGCCAGGTTCAGAGATAGGACGCATCACCATCCCCATCCCCGTGACGGTGACTTTATCGCAGATTTCCATATGGCCGTTAATCACGCTGGCGCCGCCAATCATGCAGTAGCGGCCAATTTTCAGGCTGCCCGCCATGATAACGCCGCCGGCAACCGCGGTATTGTCGCCAATCACCACGTTATGCGCAATCTGACACTGGTTATCAATGATAACGCCGTTACCGATAAGGGTATCGTCCAGCGCGCCGCGATCGATGGTGGTGCAGGCGCCAATCTCCACGCGATCGCCAATAATGACGCGACCCAGTTGCGGGATCTTGACCCAGTTACCGCGATCGTTAGCATAACCGAAGCCATCCGCGCCGATCACCGTGCTGGACTGGATCAGGCAATTCTCGCCGATCTCAATCTCATGGTAAATGGTCACATTGGCCCACAAACGCGAGCCGGCACCGATTTTCGTATTTTTCCCAACGAAGCAGCCTGCGCCGATCGCCACGTTATCGCCCAGTACAACACCGGATTCGATAACCGCGTTAGCGCCGATCGCCACGTTGTTACCCAGCTTCGCCGACGGATCGATGACCGCGCTCGGCGCGATATCCTGTGCCGGCTGCGGCGTGGTATCAAGAATTTGAGCCATGCGCGCGTAGGTCAGGTAGGGATTACGCACTACCAGCGCGGCGCTATGGGCAAAAGGCAAATCATCCTGCGTCATGACAACGGCAGAAGCCTGACAAGCGGCCAGGTGTTCACGGTACTTAGGGTTGACCATGAAAGTGATTTGGCCCGTTTTCGCGCTCTGCATGGACGCAACGCCGGTGATGACGATATCGCCATCACCGTGTAATTCTGCATCCAACTGCTGCGCGAGATCAGCCAGTCGAATTGAAGGCATTACTTATTTAACCTGTTTCAGCACATCAGCGGTGATGTCTTTTACATCGCTGCTGTTGTATGCAACGGCATTTGCGTCAACCACCAGATCGATGCTCTGATCTTTCGCTACGCTCTGTACAGCAGTCTGGATGCGGGTAACCAGTTTGCCACGCTCTTCGTTGGAACGACGTGCGCGATCCTGTTCAAACGCCTGCGCTTTCTGGGAGAAGGTCTGGCGCTGAGCCATCACGTCTTTTTCCAGTTTGGTACGATCGGCGCCCGGCTTCATGGACTGCAGACGCTGCATTTTAGACTGCAGGTCGCCTTCCATACGCTGCAGTTCGCTAGCGCGGCCTTTGAACTCGTTTTCCAGCGTGTTGGAAACGCCAGTTTTCTGGGCAACCTGTTGGAACAGGCTGTTCATGTTCACCAGGGCAATTTTATCTGCCGCCTGAGCGGAAGTTACCATTGCCAAACCCAGACCTGCAGCTAATAACCACTTTTTCACAATAAACTCCTTACCATCCCATGAGTACCCAGGGGTACCGTTATTTGCGTGGCGAGGCGATAACCGCGTTATCGCCTACAGTCAGCGCTATACTGCACTTGCATTCCGTTGCCGCCAACAATTACCAGGTTTTACCAATGTTAAACTGGAACTGTTCGGCTTTGTCTCCATCGTACTTTTTGAACGGTTGGGCGTAGGAGAAGACCAACGGCCCCAACGGCGACATCCACTGCACGGCAATACCCGCAGACATACGGATGTTGCTCGGATCACTGTAATCCGGGTAACCGCCATAGGCGTTCGAATCCCAGTGAGTATCCCATACGGTACCCATATCCCAGAAGACGGAAGTACGGACCGAGTTCGCATATTTGTCACTAATAAACGGCGTCGGGGTAATCAGCTCCAGGCTGGCCACCGCCATCGCGTTACCACCCACCGCATCATCGGATTTACACGGCGCGGATTCGGTGCTCTTACAGTCATTGGTATAACCGCTATCGCCATCATGACGGCTGCTCGACGGGAAGTACACCGCCTTCGGACCAATGGTGTTCGACTGGAAGCCACGCACGGTGCTGGAACCACCGGCATAGAAGTTCTCATAGAACGGCATCTCTTTGCCGCCGATACCATCGCCATAGCCAAAGCGGGTACGACCCAGCACTACCCACTGGTGATCGTTGTCGATCGGCACATAGGTGGCGGTATCCAGCGTCGCTTTGTAGTATTCGTTGTCTGAGCCCGGAATGGTCACTTTACCGTTCAGGTTGACGCGCGAACCTTCCGTTGGGAAGAAGCCGCGGTCAAGCTTGTTATAGGTCCAACCGTAGTTGAAGGTGAAGTCATTCGCACTGAACGAGTTCCGGTCGTTGGTGTTGTCCGGATACTGGCCCATCGAGTTCAGGTAACGCCACATCGCCACCTGCGGCTGCATATTGGACAGGGAGTTATGAACATAACCGACCCCGGCGCGCAGCGTGTTGTATTCGTTGACCGGGAAGCCCAGCGTGACGTCTGTACCATAGCTTTTGTTGGTATAGTCAGACAGATCCGCATCGTTCGCATCAAAGTCATTATAGAAGATACGGCCGCCGAGGCTCACACCGTCAACGGTGAAGTACGGGTTGGTCACCGACAGTTCGGTATAGGTCTGGTAATCGTTTTTGGTGCCGTTGATCCCGACCGCATAACCGGTACCTAACCAGTTATCCTGCTGGACGCCCGCCTGGAAGCTGACGCCGCTTTCGGTACCGTAGCCGATACCGAAGTTGAAGCTACCGGTGTTACGCTCTTTCACCTTGTAGACAACGTCGACCTGGTCCGGGCTGCCCGGCACGCGTTGGGTATCGGTATCCACCGTTTCGAAGAAGCCTAAACGGTTGAGGCGGTCTTTACCCTGATCGACGAGATCGCTCCCCAGCCATGCGCCTTCCATCTGGCGCATTTCGCGGCGCAGGACGGCATCTTTGGAGGTGTCGTTACCTTCGAAGCGAATTTTACGCACGTAATAGCGGTTACCCGCATCGACGTTGACGTGCAGTTTGACGGTCTTATCGCTGTCGTTGATTTCCGGCTGCGACTGAACGCGCGGGTAGGCGTAACCATAACGACCCAACAGTTTCTTGATGTCGTTTTCCATCTTGGTTACTTTCGCGCCGTTGTACAGTTCGCCCGGCTCGACTTTGGTCAGCGCTTCGATTTCGGCCGAATGGCCCGCGAGATCGCCCGTTACCTGCACCCCGGAAAGCTTGTACTGATCGCCTTCGGTGATGTTGACGGTAATGTAGATCCCTTTCTTGTCCGGCGTCAGGCTAACCTGAGTAGAATCGATATTGAAACGGGCATAACCGCGATCCAGATAGTAGCTGCGCAGGGTTTCAAGGTCGCCCGCCAGCTTCTGCTTCTGGTATTTACGGTCGCCGACCACGTTCCACCACGGTACCTCATCGCGCAGCTGGAAGTGGGAGATCAGTTCATCGGTCGAAAACGCATGGTTGCCGACGATATTGATCTGCTGAATTTTTGCGGAGACGCCTTCCTGGAAGACCAGCTTCAGATCGACACGGTTACGCGGCAGCGGCGTCACAACCGCTTTGACGCTGGCGCTGTATTTACCAACGCTGTAGTAGAAATCCTCCAGACCCTTCTCGATATCCGCGATCGTCGTGCGGTCAAGCGACTCGCCCACCCGAACACCAGAGGCCTCGAGGTTCTGCTTGAGCATGTCATCTTTCACCGACTTATTGCCGGAGAAGGTGATGCTGGCGATCGTCGGACGCTCTTTCACCTGCACCAGCAGGGTATCACCATCGCGCAGGACGCGGACGTCCTCAAAGTTGCCAGTGGCAAACAGCGCGCGAATAGTGTTACTGATATCATCGTCGGTCACCGTATCGCCAGGACGCACTGGCATACTGAGGAGGGCGGCACCAACAGCGACACGCTGCAAGCCTTCGAAATGAATGTCCTTCACCACGAACCCTTCAGCACCGTATACAGTCGCGCTGCTAAACAGCAGCGACGCTATGAGCAACTTTTTCATCGCCATCGTTATTATGCGTTCTTCCTAACAAACTCTCTTATAACCGAGAGAAATCATTGAAAAGTGCAAGCCCCATTAACAGCACCAGCAGTATTGAGCCAATGCGATAACTAAAGTCTTGAACTCGCTCGGATACCGGCCCGCCCTTCAGCTTTTCGATCGCTAAAAACAGCAGATGTCCCCCATCCAGTACGGGCAGTGGGAACAGGTTGATGATTCCGAGGTTCACGCTAATCAGCGCAAGGAACATCAGATAATAAATCAACCCAAACTCCGCTGACATTCCAGCCCCCTGAGCGATAGAGATCGGCCCACTGAGGTTGTTCAGTTTGACATCACCGGTTATCAATTTACCCAGCATCCTGACCGTCAGTGACATCAGCTGCCAGGTTTTATCCGTGGCTTCAGCGATGGCGGCAAACGGTCCGTACTGACGTACTGTCTTGTATTCCTCAGGTAGCGGGATGACCTTTGGCACCACCCCTGCGAACCCTTCTGCCTTACCTTTTACCGTTTTCGCATCCGGCGTCAGGGTTAACGGCAGCGCACTCCCCTGCCGTTCAATCTCCAGCGCCAGCGCTTTGCCCGGATTATCGCGCACCAGATTAACAAACGTCATCCACTGCGTTAACGGTTGACCATCGACTTTAACGATCCGATCGCCCGCTTGCAAACCCGCTTTCTGAGCTGCCGAGCCCGTCTGGACCTCCGCCAGCACCGTATCAATCTGCGCGCTGCGCGGCTGGATCCCCAGCGAGGTCACGGGATCTTGCTTGTCTGGCTCAAACGCCCAGTGCCGCAGATCGACGATTTTATCCTGGCGCTGATTGGTCCCGAAAGGGGCGACGGTAAGTATTGTTTGCGGGTTGCCGATTTTGGCGACCAGCTGCATACGCACCGCATCCCAATCAGGCGTTTCGATACCATCTATCGCTTTAAGTTCCGTTCCTTTTGCAATTTGTGCTTGCGCGGCAACCGAATTGGGCGTTATTTCACCCACCACCGGTCGCACGCCAGGAACGCCGATAATAAAGACCAGCCAGTAAGCAAAGATAGCGAAAATGAAGTTAGCGATGGGGCCGGCGGCAATCACCGCCGCACGCTGGCCGACGGTTTTATTGTTGAAGGCGTAGTGGCGCATCTCCGGCGCCACCGCCTCGACGCGCTCGTCCAGCATCTTGACGTAGCCGCCCAGCGGGATCAGGGCAATCACGAACTCCGTGCCCTGCTTATCCATCCGCCGCCACAGCGCTTTGCCAAAGCCGATAGAAAAACGCTCAACCCGGATGCCGCAGCGGCGCGCCACCCAAAAATGGCCAAACTCATGCACCGTAATCAGTACGCCAAGCGCAATGATAAAAGCTGCCAGATTCCAGAGCACGCTCAGCATATAACCTTCCGTCAAATCGTCCTGAAGACCAACAGTAGCAGACAGGCGAAGACCGGTACCGCCGCCGTCAGGCTGTCGATACGATCGAGAATACCGCCGTGTCCGGGAATCAAGTGCCCGCTATCCTTAATGCCGGCCTCGCGCTTAAACATACTTTCCGTCAGATCGCCCAGCACGGAAGCCAGGGCCGCCACCACGGAACAGACCAGCAGCACCGTCGGCGTGACGTCAAGATGCGCCCACACCCCGTAAGCCCAGGAGATCACGGCCGCCGTCAGCAAACCGCCAAAAAAACCCTGCCAGGTTTTTCCCGGTGAAACCTTCGGCGCCAGCTTATGCTTGCCGAACATTTTGCCAAACATGTAGGCGCCAGAGTCGGCTCCCCAGACCAGGATCATGACGTACAGCAGCCACACCGCACCGCTGTAGTGATTATCGGTATAGTGCCAGGCGCGCAGCGCCAGCATGCCCCAGAAAAACGGAACAATGGTCAATATGCCGAAGATAAGGCGCAGCACTTTGGAATGGCGCCAGAATGCCGCCGACGCCGGGTACGATAACACCAGCAACAGCGCGACGATCCACCAGGCGAATGAGGCCCATAGTGAACCTTCCACCATCGGTTGATGAACGTCATAATGGTATTCAGGCAGCAGAAAAAGCATGGCAGCCAGCAGAAGGCCGCACAGCACCGCCAGCCAGACCCGCTGCGACGTTGAGGTGAAACCGCTCAGTTGCCCCCACTCCCACGCGGCGAGCATGCAGACCACGAGGGTCACGATAGCAAATCCCATCGGCGGCAATAAGAACAGCGCCGCAATGACGACGGGAATTAAGACGAAAGCAGATATCAGGCGATACTTCAGCAAAAGTGACCCCCATCAGGCATGACTGCCACCCGGCTCAGTGCCGCCGAAACGACGCTCTCGATTAACAAAGGCATGGAGTGCACCTTCAAAGTCCTGTTCAGCAAAATCGGGCCAAAGAACATCCGTAAAGTAAAGTTCGGCATAGGCAATTTGCCAAATCAAAAAGTTACTTATTCGGTGCTCTCCCCCGGTCCTAATAACTAAATCAACGGGAGCCAGTTCATGCATGCAGACCTGCTGACTCAGCATCTCTTCCGTGATCTCTTCAGGCAGCAGCGTCCCGTCCTGTACTTGTTTCGCCAGCAGACGAACGCCCTGGGTAATATCCCAGCGACCGCCGTAATTTGCCGCAATGTTCAGCGTTAAGCCGGTATTGTTTGCGGTCAACGCTTCCGCTTTGCGGATGCGTTCCTGCAGGCGCGCATTGAAGCGCGTGGTGTCGCCAATGACCCGCAAACGCACATTGTGTCGGTGCAGACTTTTGACTTCGCTATCCAGCGCCCAGACGAACAGTTCCATCAGCGCGCTGACTTCCTGGGCTGGACGGTTCCAGTTTTCGCTGCTGAACGCGTATAACGTTAACGCCTCAATTCCATTATTCGCCGCGAAGGAGACCGCGCGACGCACGGATTTCGCACCGGCCTTGTGCCCGAAAGCGCGAATTTTACCTTGCCGTTTCGCCCAACGGCCGTTGCCATCCATAATAATGGCGACATGACGGCAGCCATGTGTTGGCGATATTTCGCTGACAGTTTGATTAGCAGACAACATCACGCGTTTTAAGTCCATAATAAGGATTAACTAGCCACCAAACAGAGGCCACCGGGCCGCGCTGGATACGCATTTTTATCCGATGCCGGGGCTGCAGCCAATCGCAGAGAACAACCAAAAGCTTTACGCAAAAAAGCCGTGTTTTGCCACGGCCACCGTAATCTTTAACAACAAAATGCAACGATCGGGTGGCGCAGACTATATCACCGAAGCCTTTCGCCCACAAATACCACCGCGTTACGCCTGCGCGCCCAAACGATTAAGCTGCTGGTGAGCTACCGCACGAGCGTCAGCGTCGATAACCAGAACATCATCAATGCTTTGCGGCTCCTGCAGGTTCATCTTATCCAGCACCGCCAGATTCACCGCCGCAATATCGGTAAAGCGGATATCGCCATGCAGAAACGCGGCAACCGACTCTTCATTGGCCGCATTCAGCGCCGTGGTGGCCGCCTGGCCGACGTCAAACGCGTCCATCGCCAGCTTCAGGCAGGGATAGCGGGCGTAGTCCGGCGCGGAGAAGCTCAGGTTGCTCAGCTGGCAGAAGTCCAGTGGTTTGACCCCGGAGCTCAGGCGCTGTGGCCAGCCCATGGTATGAGCAATCGGCGTGCGCATATCCGGCTCCCCAAGCTGGGCCAGCACGCTGCCGTCCTGATAGCGAACCATCGAGTGGATCACCGACTGCGGGTGGATCAGCACTTCCATCTGCTGCGCCGAAGCATTGAACAGCCAGCGCGCTTCAATATATTCCAGACCTTTGTTCATCATCGTGGCTGAATCGACGGAGATCTTACGTCCCATCGACCAGTTGGGATGGCGGCAGGCCTGATCCGGGGTCATCGCCGATAGTTCAGCCACGTCCGTCTCGCGGAAAGGCCCCCCGGAACCGGTTAACAGAATGGACGAGACGCCATTCCGGGTGAGGTCAGCGTATCCCAGATGCTGTTGAATTGTCTCCGGCATACTCTGAAAAATCGCGTTATGTTCGCTATCGACCGGCAGCAATCGCGCCCCCGACCGCTGAACGGCCTCCATGAACAAGCGACCGCAGGTCACCAGCGATTCTTTATTCGCCAACAACACGGTTTTCCCGGCGCGGATCGCCGCCAGCGTCGGTACCAGCCCCGCCGCGCCGACGATTGCCGCCATCACCTGATCGACCTCATCCAGCGCCGCGACCTCAGCCGCCGCCTGCTGGCCGCTCAGCACCTCGGTACGGCAGCCATGCTCATGCAGACGGATGCGCAACCGCTCAGCGCTTTGCGCATCATCCATCACGGCGTAACGCGGAGTAAATTCCAGGCATTGTTCAACCATGCGGTCAACGTTTTTCCCCGCGACCAGCGCGGCGACGGAAAAGCAACCAGGGTTATGGCGTACCACGTCCAGCGTGCTACAGCCAATGGAGCCGGTCGAACCGAGAACGGTTAATTGCTTCATGAGACGTCCAGAAGAAAGGAAACAGAATAAAAAGCAAAACGCCGCCAGCAAGCCCCTACGCAACAACTATCGGGGATAAGGCGGCGGCATCAGGCCTTCAACTTAGCGCTAAAGGCTACAAGGCCAGCCGGCTCAACGCAATCCCGAGAATTGAGCGTACAGTCTTCTGTACGGCGTTTCAGATTTTACTCAGGCCAGGAAGTATCGGCCCGAGCAACAGCAGAGCATCAGAACTGCATCAGTTCCGCTTCTTTATCTGCCAGCGCCGCGTCAACTTTCTTGATGGCGGCGTCAGTCATTTTCTGCACGTCGTCCTGAGAACGGCGATCGTCATCTTCGCTGATCTCTTTCTCTTTCAGCAGCGCTTTAACTTTGTCGTTCGCGTCACGGCGAACGTTACGCACGGCGACACGCGCCTGCTCAGCTTCGCCACGGACGATCTTGGTCAGATCTTTACGACGCTCTTCGGTCAGCGGCGGCAGCGGAACACGAATATCGCTGCCGGCGGAGCTTGGGTTCAGACCGAGGTCAGACGCCATGATCGCTTTTTCGACAGCCGCAGACATAGAACGGTCAAAGACGTTGATTTTCAGGGTACGGGAGTCTTCGACGGTGACGCTGGCCAGCTGGCGCAGCGGAGTCGGCGTACCGTAGTATTCAACAACAATCCCGTCCAGCAGGCTCGGAGAAGCACGACCCGTGCGAATTTTGCTGATTTGGTTTTTGAATGCTTCGACGCATTTTTCCATGCGGATTTCAGCATCTTTTCTGATATCGCTAATCACGTTACGAATCCTTGAAAGCTTGTCTCAGTCAGACCAGACGGGACACCCGTCGGAAAATGAGCTAAGTATAGTCAGATTTAATGAAAATCTCCGGGCAATATCCCCGCGAAAGTAAAGCGGAATATTACCCGGATTTGGCGCTGACGGGAATTATTCCGTGATCAATGTGCCTTCTTTTTCGCCCATGACCACGCGACGCAGGGCGCCGGGTTTGTTCATATTGAAGACGCGAATCGGCAATTTGTGGTCACGCGCCAGGGTGAAGGCCGCCAGATCCATCACTTTCAGCTCTTTATCCAGCACTTCGCTGTAGGTCAGCTGATCGTACATGGTGGCAGAAGGATCTTTTGCCGGATCCGCGGTAAACACACCGTCAACCTTGGTCGCTTTCAGCACCACGTCGGCTTCAATTTCAATACCACGCAGGCAGGCTGCGGAATCGGTGGTAAAGAACGGGTTGCCGGTGCCTGCGGAGAGGATCACCACGCGGTTGTTGCGCAGCAGGCTGATCGCCTCTGCCCAGCTGTAGTTGTCGCACACGCCGTTCAGCGGGATGGCGGACATCAGACGAGCGTTCACATAGGCGCGGTGGAGCGCATCACGCATTGCCAGGCCGTTCATGACCGTTGCCAGCATGCCCATGTGGTCGCCCACAACGCGGTTCATACCCGCTTTCGCCAGACCAGCACCACGGAACAGGTTACCACCACCAATTACTACGCCAACCTGAATACCCAGCTCGACCAGCTCTTTGATCTCCTGAGCCATGCGGTCAAGTATGCTTGCATCAATACCGAAGCCTTCTGAGCCCTGCAGCGCTTCGCCACTTAATTTCAGCAGAATACGTTTGTAGACGGGTTTTGCATTGGTAGCCATGTTTCTTTCCTGAGACTGTCAACGAATGAGATATGAGAATTCTGGCGACATTGTATGTCGCATTTCAGCGCGGTCACTATACGCAGTTGGCTGAATTTACAAAATGGGCGCAAAAAGAAGCCGCCCTCAGGCGGCTCCTTGTAAAAATTAAGACTGCTTGGACATCGCAGCAACTTCTGCTGCAAAGTCAGTCTCAACTTTCTCGATGCCTTCGCCCACTTCAAAGCGGATGAAGCCAGTCACGTCAGCGTTGTGCTCTTTCAGCAGCTGACCAACAGATTTGCTCGGCTCCATTACGAAAGGCTGACCCGTCAGAGAAACTTCGCCGGTGAATTTCTTCATGCGGCCTTCAACCATTTTCTCTGCGATTTCTTTCGGCTTACCGGACTGCATCGCGATGTCCAGCTGAACCTGGTACTCTTTCTCTACCACTTCAGCAGACACGTCTTCCGGCTTAACGAATTCCGGCTTGCTTGCTGCAACGTGCATTGCCAGCTGCTTAACCAGCTCTTCGTCAGCGCCTTTAGCGGCAACCAGAACACCGATGCGCGCACCGTGCTGGTAGCTACCCAGTACGTCGCCTTCCAGAACAGCGATACGACGGATGTTGATGTTCTCACCGATTTTAGCAACCAGCGCAACGCGTTCTTCTTCGAACTGCGCTTTCAGAACTTCAACGTCGGAGATTTTACCCGCAACAGCAGCGTCCAGTACTTTGTCAGCAAATGCCTGGAAACCACCATCTTTAGCAACGAAGTCAGTCTGGCAGTTAACTTCCAGAATGTAACCGTAGTTGCCTTCGATTTTGGTTTTGATCACGCCGTCAGCAGCCACGTTGCCTGCTTTCTTCGCCGCTTTGATCGCGCCGGATTTACGCATGTTTTCGATTGCCAGCTCGATGTCGCCATTCGCTTCAGTCAGCGCTTTTTTGCAATCCATCATGCCTGCGCCAGTACGTTCGCGCAGTTCTTTTACCAGGGAAGCGGTAATTTCAGCCATTCTAAAATCCTCGGGAGATGTGGATACTGCCCGGCCTACGGCCAAACAGCGTAAATTGAAAAAAGGGGCCTGTAATGGGCCCCTATTCATACACGGTACTAATAAGGGCTTAAACCTTATTATTCAGCTTCTACGAAGCTTTCTTCCGCCTGAGAAGCCAGGTCCTGAGAGCGACCTTCACGAACGGTAGCAGCAACAGCGCCCAGGTACAGGCTTACTGCGCGGATTGCATCGTCGTTACCCGGGATAACGAAGTCTACGCCGTCCGGATCAGAGTTGGTATCAACGATAGCAAATACCGGGATACCCAGGTTGTTTGCTTCTTTGATAGCGATGTGCTCGTGGTCAGCGTCGATAACGAACAGTGCGTCCGGCAGGCCGCCCATGTCTTTGATACCGCCCAGGCTGTTTTCCAGCTTGTCCAGCTCACGAGTGCGCATCAGCGCTTCTTTCTTGGTCAGCTTGTCGAAAGTACCGTCCTGGGACTGAGTTTCCAGGTCTTTCAGACGTTTGATGGACTGACGAACGGTTTTCCAGTTAGTCAGCATACCGCCCAGCCAGCGATGGTTCACGAAGAACTGGTCGCAGCTGTTAGCAGCTTCTTTTACCGCTTCGCTTGCAGCGCGCTTAGTACCCACGAACAGGATCTTGCCTTTACGGGCAGAGATTTTGTTCAGCTCAGCCAGAGCTTCGTTGAACATCGGTACCGTTTTCTCAAGGTTGATGATGTGAACTTTGTTACGCGCGCCGAAGATGAAAGGCTTCATTTTCGGGTTCCAGTAACGGGTCTGGTGACCAAAGTGAACACCAGCCTTGAGCATGTCGCGCATGGAAACAGTTGCCATGTTTAAAACCTCTATAGATTAAATTGGGGTTATGCCTCCACGTATCCCATATTACCGACCCCAAAGGGCACCCCGGAATATGTGTCGATACGTGTGTGTTATTTACACAATATGAGTATGTCGCTTACGTCCCATCCTTGTGTATCTGAGATGGAACGGAAGTCCGGCGCGCTTTATACCACAAAATCCGCCCAGACACCAACTCTTGTTGACGCCACGTGCTGTTAATGATTCTCAATTTGGCACCAGCCTGCCCGGACTGTTACCATTGGCAGGACTTACTCTATTATTGTCGAAAATATCGACACTGCTGGACATACTCCATGGCTATCTCTATCAAGACATCTGAAGACATTGAAAAAATGCGCGTTGCCGGCCGCCTGGCCGCTGAAGTGCTGGAAATGATCGAACCCTGGGTTAAACCTGGCGTCAGCACCGGCGAACTGGACCGCATCTGTAACGACTATATCGTTAACGAGCAGAAGGCCATTTCCGCCTGCCTCGGCTATCACGGCTATCCGAAGTCCGTCTGCATTTCGGTCAACGAAGTGGTTTGCCACGGTATCCCTGACGACGGCAAACTGCTGAAAGATGGCGATATCGTTAACATCGACGTGACGGTCATTAAAGATGATTTCCATGGCGACACCTCCAAAATGTTTATCGTCGGTAAACCGACGATTCTCGGCGAGCGCCTGTGCCGCATCACTCAGGAAAGCCTGTATCTGGCGCTGAAAATGGTGAAGCCGGGGATCAACCTGCGCACTATCGGCGGGGCGATCCAGAAATACGTTGAAGCCGAAGGTTTTTCCGTGGTGCGCGAATACTGTGGCCACGGTATCGGCCGCGGCTTCCATGAAGAGCCGCAGGTGCTGCACTACGACTCACCAGAAACCAACGTTGTGCTCAAACCCGGCATGACCTTCACCATCGAGCCGATGGTCAACGCGGGTAAAAAAGAGATCCGCAGCATGAAAGACGGCTGGACGGTGAAAACTAAAGACCGGAGCTTGTCTGCGCAGTACGAGCATACTATTGTGGTGACAGACAACGGCTGCGAAATTCTGACGCTACGCAAGGATGACACCATCCCGGCGATAATCTCGCACGATGAATGATGAAAAGCCGGCGCCCGCCGGCTTTTTTATTAGATAGTTTTTTCTTATGGTGACGCGATGAGCAACTCATTACCTGACACAGCCTCCCCTCTTCTGCCCGTCCCGCCGGAACATCCGGTGAGCTGGCCGCAGGGCGATCTGAACTGTGCTGCAATTAAGGCGCACATCGATACCTTCCAGCACTGGCTGGGCGAGGCGTTTGACTCCGGCATCGCCGCGGAGCAGCTCATTGCGGCGCGCACCGAATTTATCGACCAGCTGCTGCAGCGGTTGTGGATCGCCTACGGTTTTGAATCCGTCTGCGATCTGGCGCTGGTGGCCGTCGGCGGCTATGGCCGCGGCGAGCTGCACCCGCTCTCTGACGTCGACCTGCTGATCCTCAGCCGCAAAAAGCTGCCGGACGACCAGGCGCAAAAGGTCGGCGAACTGCTGACGCTGCTGTGGGACGTCAAGCTGGAGGTGGGCCACAGCGTGCGCACCCTCGAAGAGTGTCTGCTCGAAGGACTTTCGGATCTCACCGTCGCCACTAACTTGATTGAATCGCGCCTGCTGATCGGCGACGTCGCGCTGTTCCTTGAACTGCAAAAACATATTTTTAGCGACGGCTTCTGGCCATCGGAAAAGTTCTTCGCCGCCAAGGTGGAAGAGCAGAACGTCCGTCATCAACGCTATCACGGCACCAGCTATAACCTGGAGCCGGACGTGAAAAGCAGCCCCGGCGGCCTGCGGGATATCCATACGCTACAGTGGGTGGCTCGCCGTCATTTTGGCGCCACCTCGATGGATGAGATGGTCGGCTTCGGCTTTCTGACCGAAGCCGAGCGCAATGAGCTCAACGAGTGTCTGCATCAGCTGTGGCGCATCCGTTTCGCGCTGCATCTCGAGCTCACTCGCTATGACAACCGTCTGCTTTTCGACCGCCAGCTCAGCGTCGCCCGCCGGCTTGGCTATGAAGGCGACGGCAACCAGCCGATTGAGCATATGATGAAGGACTTCTTCCGCGTCACCCGCCGGGTGAGCGAGCTGAACCAGATGCTGCTTCAGCTGTTTGAAGAGGCTATTCTCGCCCTGACCGAGGATGAAAAACCGCGCCCGATAGACGATGACTTCCAGCTGCGCGGCACCCTTATCGATCTGCGTGACGACACGCTGTTTATTCGCGAACCGCAGGCCATTCTGCGCATGTTTTATATGATGGTACGCAACAGCACCATCACCGGCATCTACTCCACGACGTTGCGCCATCTGCGCCATGCCCGGCGCCATCTGACCCAGCCGCTGTGCTATATCCCGGAGGCGCGCACGCTCTTTCTCAGCATGCTGCGCCATCAGGGGGCGGTCAGCCGCGGACTGCTGCCGATGCATCGCCACAGCGTGCTGTGGGCCTATATGCCGCAGTGGTCACATATCGTCGGCCAGATGCAGTTCGATCTGTTTCACGCCTACACCGTCGATGAACACACCATCCGCGTGATGCTGAAGCTGGAGAGCTTTGCCAAAGAAGAAACCCGCAGCCGCCACCCGCTGTGCGTGGAGCTATGGCCGCGCTTAACGCACCCGGAGCTGATTTTAATCGCCGCCCTGTTCCACGACATTGCGAAAGGGCGTGGCGGCGACCACTCGATCCTCGGCGCGCAGGATGTGCTGAAGTTTGCCGAGCTGCACGGACTGAACTCTCGCGAAACGCAGCTGGTCGCCTGGCTGGTGCGTCACCATCTGCTGATGTCGGTCACCGCCCAGCGGCGCGACATTCAGGATCCGGAGGTGATTAAGCAGTTCGCCGAGGAAGTGCAAACGGAAAATCGCCTGCGCTATCTGGTGTGCCTGACCGTCGCCGACATCTGCGCCACCAACGAAACGCTGTGGAACAGCTGGAAGCAGAGTCTGCTGCGCGAACTCTATTTCGCCACCGAGAAACAGCTGCGTCGGGGCATGCAAAGCACCCCGGATATGCGCGAACGGGTGCGTCATCATCAGCTGCAGGCGCTGGCCCTGCTGCGGATGGACAATATTAATGAAGAGGCGCTGCATCAGATCTGGAACCGCTGCCGCGCCAACTATTTCGTGCGGCATACGCCGACGCAGCTCGCCTGGCACGCCCGCAACCTGCTGCGTCACGATCTGAATAAGCCGATGATCCTGCTGAGTTCGCAGGCCACCCGCGGCGGTACGGAGATTTTTATCTGGAGCCCGGATCGCCCTTATCTGTTTGCCGCGGTGTGCGGCGAACTGGACCGCCGCAACCTTAGCGTCCACGACGCGCAGATCTTCACCACCCGCGACGGCATGGCGATGGATACCTTTATTGTCCTCGAACCCGACGGCAGCCCGCTTTCCGCTGACCGCCACGACGCGATTCGCCACGGTCTTGAACAGACGATAACTCAGCGCAGCTGGGAACCCCCGGCCCCGCGTCGTCAGGCGGCAAAACTGCGTCACTTCTCTGTGCCGACAGAGGTGAATTTCCTGCCGACCCATACCGATCGAAAATCGTTTCTCGAGCTGATTGCGCTCGATCAGCCAGGGCTGCTCGCCCGCGTCGGCCAGGTGTTCGCCGACCTCGGTATTTCGCTTCACGGGGCGCGAATTACGACAATTGGTGAGCGAGTAGAAGATTTATTTATAATCGCCACCGCCGACCGGCGTGGCCTTAATAATGAGCTACAACAAGAAGTGCAACAACGGTTGACAGAGGCCCTCAATCCAAACGATAAAGGGTGACGTATTTTTTTTAGTGAATGGAAAGAAACAATGCAGCAGTTACAGAACGTTATTGAGTCCGCCTTCGAGCGTCGCGCCGACATCACGCCGGCCAATGTGGATACCGTGACCCGCGAAGCGGTAAACCAGGTTATCGCCCTTCTGGATTCCGGCGCGCTGCGCGTCGCTGAGAAGATCGATGGTCAGTGGGTGACGCATCAATGGCTGAAGAAAGCGGTACTGCTCTCTTTCCGTATTAACGATAACCAGGTTATCGATGGTGCGGAAAGCCGCTACTTCGATAAAGTACCGATGAAATTCGCTGACTATGACGAAGCGCGTTTCCAGAAAGAAGGTTTCCGCGTGGTGCCGCCGGCAGCGGTACGTCAGGGCGCATTCATCGCCCGCAACACCGTGCTGATGCCGTCCTACGTTAACATCGGCGCCTACGTTGACGAAGGCACCATGGTTGATACCTGGGCTACCGTCGGCTCCTGCGCGCAGATCGGTAAAAACGTTCACCTGTCCGGCGGCGTCGGCATCGGTGGCGTACTGGAGCCGCTGCAGGCGAACCCGACCATCATCGAAGACAACTGCTTCATCGGCGCGCGCTCTGAAGTGGTTGAAGGGGTGATTGTCGAAGAAGGCTCCGTCATCTCCATGGGCGTTTACCTGGGTCAGAGCACCAAAATCTACGATCGCGAAACCGGTGAAGTCTTCTACGGCCGCGTACCGGCTGGCTCGGTAGTCGTGTCAGGCAACCTGCCGTCGAAGGATGGTAAATACAGCCTGTACTGCGCGGTGATCGTTAAGAAAGTCGATGCCAAAACCCGCGGCAAAGTCGGCATTAACGAACTGCTGCGCACCATCGACTAAAGCAAATAAAAAGCGGGAGATATCCCGCTTTTTTTATATTTGATGCTGGCGAAAATGGATTTTTTCGTTAATTATTCAATGGTTATGATGCTATCAAAGGTACCGTTATGTACGATAATCTGAAAAGTCTTGGCATTACCAACCCTGATGAGATCGATCGCTATAGCCTGCGGCAGGAAGCTAACAACGACATCCTGAAAATCTATTTTCAGAAAGACAAAGGCGAATTCTTCGCCAAGAGCGTGAAGTTTAAATACCCGCGTCAGCGCAAAACCGTTGTCGCCGACGGCGTCGGCCAGGGCTACAAAGAAGTCCAGGAGATCAGCCCCAATCTGCGCTACGTCATCGACGAACTGGATCAGATCTGCCAGCGCGATCGCACTGAAATCGATCTCAAGCGTAAAATCCTCGACGATTTACGCCATCTGGAAAGCGTGGTCACCAATAAGATCAGCGAAATCGAAGCCGATCTGGAAAAACTTACCCGTAAGTGACAGCGTTCCCGGCGGCGCACCGCCTGACCGGGCAACCAATATAATCTGCCGCTTACGCCATGCATCCTCCAGGCCGGGTAAGGCGAACCGCCTCCCGGCATTTTTATCTCGACTCCCTATCGTTGCTCATCCAGCTGCAGGGCTATATAGAGCAGCAGCCGATCGTCAAAGCTGCCGAGATCCAGACCGGTCAGCTCCGAGATACGGTTCAACCGATACTCCAGGGTATTGCGATGAATAAACAGCGCCTTTGATGTCGCCAGCGGCTGCACGTTATGGCGAAACCACGCCTGCAGCGTACGCCGCAGCAAACCGTTGTTATCCATAGCCTTCAGACGCGCCAGCGGACGGGCCAGTTCATTGGCCTGCCAGCCGCCGCGCAGGCTGTCGAGCAGCACCGGCAGCATCAGATCCTGATAGAAATAGCTGCGGCTCTCCGGCATTCGTTGCTTACCCACCATCATGGTCGTCCGTGCGGTACGGTAAGAGCGGGCGATACTCCCGGGACCGGTGAAGAAGTTGCCCAGCGCCACGCGAAAGCGGAGCTGACCATTCTCTTTCATCCTGGCGATAAGCTGCTCGACGCGGCGGACGTGATCGTCGGCGTCCCAGCGGCCAAAGCTGTTCAGCGCCGGTTTCAGCACCACCATTTCCGTGAGTGACACAATGGCCACCAGATTATTGCGATCGGGGGTGGTCAGCGCGTTCTGCAACTGCTGCAGTTCCGCCATCGCGCTGTCCACGCCGAGCTGGCCGCTGTCCACCTCAATCATCGCCACCACCCGCGGCTGATTGAGATCGATACCTAACCGCTGAGCCCATTCGTTCAGCGCCGGGGTATGCTCTTCCGCCTGAATCAGGTTCATCACCAGCTCTTCGCGCAGGCGGCTGTCCTGCGCCAGGAGATGCATCAGCCGCGACTGCTCCAGCATCATCTCTGCCGTCATGCACACCAGCTCGCCATATTTCCGCAGCGACTCCGGCTCGCCGGTCAGGCCGATCACCCCGACGATTTCACCTTCGAGGCGTAGCGGCAGGTTGATCCCCTGACGCACGCCGTGCAGATGGCGAGCGACCGCATCGTCGATATCCACCACCCGCCCCTGGGAAAGCACCAGCAGCGCGCCTTCGTGCAATTCACCAATTCTTTCCCGATCGCCGCTGCCGATAATCCGCCCGCGGGCATCCATCACGTTGATGTTGGTATCGATGATGCGCATCGTGCGCGCCACAATATCCTGTGCCATTTTGGTATCAAGATGCCAGCCAGCCATGTAATCCTCCCCTATGCAGGGCACCAGCATAAAAGAGTCTCCGTCCTGCTGCATTGTGCATATGCCCGAAGGCGGGGCGAGATATGTGGAGTTGTGGAAGTGGTCACAGAACGAAAAAAAAGCCCCTGCCCTCGGCGAGGGAAGGGGCTGTGGCGCTTGCGCTGACGATTACTGCAACAGCAGGTAGATAGAGGCGTCGCCGCGCTGAATGTTCAGCGCCAGCACGGACGGTTTGGCGTCGAAGATTTTCCGCAGATCGGCGATGTTTTTCACCGGCTGCTGATTCGCCCCGACAATGATATCGCCTTTCTTGAGGCCAATCTGCGCCGCCGGGGTGCCGGCTTTCACATTGTTGACCACCACGCCCTTATCCTGACCCTTGTTACTCATTTCCGCCCCTTCAATCCCGTTGAAGATGGTGCTTGAATCCACCTGGGTCTGGTTGCTCTGCTGCAGTTCGACGGTAACGGTGACCGGTTTGCCGTCGCGGAGCAGGCCAAGCTCAACTTTGCTGCCGATAGGCATGGTGCCGACCTGAGCACGTAGCGCGGCGAAGCTGCTGATCGCCTTGCCATTGAGGGTGGTGATCACGTCGCCGGCTTTAATGCCCGCTTTGGCGGCTGCCGAACCTGGCATCACCTGGCTGACAAAGGCGCCGCGCTGGGCGTCGACTTTCATCGCTTTCGCCAGTTCAGAGTTCAGTTCGGTACCCATGATGCCGAGCTCACCGCGTTTCACCTGGCCATATTTCACCATCTGCTCGGTCAGGTTTTTTACCATGTTGCTCGGGATAGCAAAACCGATACCGATGTTGCCGCCGTCCGGCGCCAGGATGGCGGTGTTAATGCCGATCAGCTCGCCGTTGAGGTTCACCAGCGCGCCGCCGGAGTTCCCGCGGTTAATCGCCGCATCGGTCTGGATAAAGTTTTCGTAGTTTTCCACGTTCAGGCCGCTACGGCCCAGCGCGGAGACAATCCCGGAGGTCACGGTTTCGCCCAGACCAAACGGGTTACCGATAGCCACGGTGTAGTCGCCGACGCGCAGCGCGTCAGAATCAGCCAGCTTAATCGCCGTCAGGTTTTTCGGATCCTGAATCTGAATCAGCGCGATATCGGAGCGCGGATCTTTGCCCACGACTTTGGCATCAAACTTACGGCCATCGCTCAGTTGAACCTTAATCGTGGTGGCGTTGTCCACAACGTGGTTGTTGGTCACCACATACCCTTTGGCCGCATCAATGATGACGCCGGAGCCCAGCGCCATGAATTTCTGCTGCTGGCCGCCGTCAGGCTGACCGCCCTGTCCACCGCCCTGGCAAAACGGTGAACTCTGGAAAGGAGAACCATCCTGGCAGAACGGCGAATTATCGCCAAAGAACTGCTGGAAGTTACGCGGCATCCGTGGGGTATTAACAGTGGTGCTACCTTCAACGTTAATGCTCACCACCGATGGCATCACCTTCTCCAGCATCGGGGCCAGGCTTGGCATCTGCTGTGCATTAGTGGCCGAAGATGCCGTTTCTGCCGCGCTCGCAGAGAGCGGGGACAACGCCAGACCTAAACTCAGAGCCAGTGCACTCATTGCTAACGTGGTTTTTTTCATCAGTTTCAATCTCAATATCAGATAACGAAAGTTGCTGTGTACGTGACTATCAGAGTCATTTTATAGCGCTAAGTTCCGGAATTAAGTTTCTGGAAAAAGTAAAAATTTATTGTCCATCTTTACAAAACTCCAGCCTATTCCACCGCCATCAGTCGCCGATATTCATCCCACGCATACAAATCCGTCATTCCGCTGATATAATCCTGGATCAGACGGCAGCGATAATAGTATTCCATCAGCGCAAATTCAGGCGCCGTGCGCACCAGCTTATTTACTGCTTCAACATAGGCCAGCCGGTGACGGGTTGAAAGTTTCTGATACAGCCGGGAGGCAATGGGTAACCGCCGTACCCGCTCCTGCGCCACTAATTCGCTGAAATCCTCCAGAGATAATTTCAGCAGCGGCTGATAGATATCCAGCAGGCCGCTAATCACCCGGTAGCCCTGCAATTCCAGCTGCTCGACATCCGGATGGCTAAAGACCTGTTTCATCGCTACATTTTTATAGAGTTCCAGCAGCTGGCTGCAATCGCTATCGTCCTCAAGCAGCGCATGATTAAAGTCGCCAGTGAAGATGGCCGGCAGGTTATCAATAAATCGGCGCGCCGCGTAGGGCACCAGCTTATTCAGCGTGTTTACCCGCAAATACATAAAAAACTGATCTTCCGCGCTCTGTCGCAGGTAATTAGCTCGCGATTTTTCCCAGGCATTTTCCACTACCTGAGAGAATAACGATCCTTTTTCATGGTTGCCCCAGGCGTCGTAAAGATGCTGATAAAGCTGCTCGGCGCTGAAAATACGTTTTTCAACCGCGTCCTCGAGATCCGCGACGCAATATGAGATGTCATCCGCGGCCTCCATAATCCAGGTTAATGGGAATCGATTGTAAGGTGCCAGATCCAGTTCTTTACGCAGGCGCGCGACATACTCTTCTTCGGCTAAATAATAGCCAGGCTTCTTCATTAAATAACTGTGACTGGCTGGCGTCGCCTCGAACCACCACGCCGGTCGGGTATATTTCAGGATGCAGCCCACCTGCGCCCAGGTCAGATTCATCCGCATCAGCGTGTGGACCAGACGAATCCCCTGCGCGTTGCCCTCAAAGCTGCAGAGATCCTGGCGCACTTTACGCCGCAGCGCATTCAGCGCCGTTTCCCCTTCGTGCAGGCGTAACGCCTGCACCTCGCAGCGATCGTCGGTCAACGGCTGGCCGAGCGCATCGCCGGGGGCCAGGCGCTGGCGAAACCAGTCGTTAATCGCCGCCTCGCCAAAGTGGCCAAACGGCGGGTTGCCAATGTCGTGCATCAGGCAGGCCATTTCAACCACGCTCTCGAATGGCCCGGTCAGCTCTTCCAGGCCATACTCTTCCAGTAGCTTCTGCTCTTTCAGCCTGCTCAGCACTTCTTTGGCGATATAGCGCCCCACCTGCTGCACCTCCAGCGAGTGGGTCAGGCGAGTACGGACCGCCGCGTTGCGCTCCAGCGGGAAGACCTGGGTTTTTTGCTGTAGGCGGCGGATGGCCGGCGAGTTGACGATCCGCCCGCGATCGCTTTCGAAGATCCGCAGGATGTCGCGCTCCGTCTCCACCCGCGGCGGCGAACGGAAGCGTCGACGCCAGTTTATCTTGTTGCGAAAATCAATCTTTGCCATAGCCTCTCCCGCGCGAGCAATACGCTTCCCCTTAAGCGCATGATAGACTATGCAACTAAACCTGACACATCGCGAGTAAATCTATGAAAATTGGCATTATTGGCGCTATGGAAGAGGAAGTTACCCTCCTGCGCGACAAAATCGAAAACCGCCAGACTATCACTATTGGCGGGAGCGAAATCTATACCGGCCAACTTCACGGCGTTGACGTCGCTCTGCTGAAGTCTGGTATCGGGAAAGTGGCGGCGGCGACGGGCGCGACCCTGCTGCTGGAGCGCTGCCAGCCTGACGTGATCATTAATACCGGTTCTGCCGGCGGCCTCGCGCCGACGCTGAAGGTCGGCGATATCGTCGTCTCCGATGAAGCGCGCTACCACGATGCCGACGTCACCGCCTTCGGTTATGAGTATGGCCAGCTGCCTGGCTGCCCGGCGGGCTTTAAAGCGGACGATAAGCTGGTGGCCGCCGCCGAAGACTGCATTAAAGCGTTAGATCTCAATGCCGTTCGCGGCCTGATCGTCAGCGGCGATGCCTTCATTAACGGCTCCGTCGCGCTGGCGAAGATCCGCCATAATTTCCCGCAGGCAATCGCCGTGGAAATGGAAGCGACCGCCATCGCTCACGTCTGCCATAACTTCAAGGTTCCCTTCGTGGTGGTTCGCGCCATCTCCGACGTGGCCGATCAGCAGTCCCACCTCAGTTTTGAGGAGTTCCTTGCGGTCGCCGCCAGACAGTCCACCCTGATGGTGGAGAATCTGGTACAGAACCTGGCACGTGGCTAAGTCGCTATCCTTCGCGCTTGCCGCGCTGCTGTTACTCGCCCCGGCGTGGCTACTGGCCGCGCCGCGGGTGGTCACCCTCTCCCCCGCCAATACCGAACTGGCCTTTGCCGCCGGGATCACGCCGGTCGGCGTCAGCAGCTATTCCGATTATCCGCCGCAGGCCAAAACCATAGAACAGGTTGCCAGCTGGCAGGGGATGAACCTGGAGCGCATCGTGGCGCTAAAGCCAGACGTGGTGCTGGCCTGGCGCGGGGGCAATGCCGAACGCCAGGTTAACCAGCTGCAGTCGCTGGGTATTCATGTCCTCTGGGTGCAGACCTCGACGATAGAAGAGATCATCGCCACCTTGCGTCAGCTGGCGCAGTGGAGCCCGCAGCCGGAAAAAGCGCAGCAGGCGGCGCAGGCGATGCAGCAGGAATACGATACGCTGAAAGCGCGCTATGCCAATGCGCCGAAGAAACGCGTCTTCCTGCAGTTCGGATCCGCGCCGCTATTCACCAGTGGTCCCGGTTCGATTCAGGATCAGGTGCTGGGGCTGTGCGGCGGCGAGAATATCTTTGCCACCAGCCGTGTTCCCTGGCCGCAGGTGAGCCGCGAACAGGTGCTGGCCCGCCAGCCGCAGGCGATCGTGGTGACCGGCGACGCCAGCCGCATTGCCGAAGCGCAGCGCTTTTGGCAACATCAGCTCACCATTTCGTTGATTGCGTTACACAGCGACTGGTTTGAACGCGCAAGCCCACGTATTATCCTCGCCGCCAAACAACTTTGTGCGGCGCTTGACCAGGTAAAATAATCATCCGGCACACCGGATGTTCAGTGGGAATCAACGATGCTTGTCTATTGGCTGGATATTATTGGCACGGCTGTCTTCGCGATCTCCGGCGTTCTGCTGGCGGGAAAATTACGCATGGACCCATTCGGCGTGCTGGTGTTAGGCGTGGTGACGGCGGTGGGCGGCGGAACCATCCGCGACATGGCGCTGGCGAATGGCCCGGTATTCTGGGTCAAAGATCCCACCGATCTGGTGGTGGCGATGGTCACCAGCATGCTGACCATCCTGCTGGTCCGCCAGCCGCGTCGGCTGCCGAAATGGATACTGCCCGTTCTTGATGCCGTCGGTCTGGCGGTGTTTGTCGGCATCGGCGTCAATAAAGCCTTTCTCGCCGGCAGTGGTCCGCTGGTGGCGGTCTGCATGGGGGTGGTCACCGGCGTCGGCGGCGGGATTATCCGTGACGTGCTGGCGCGCGAAATTCCCATGATTCTGCGCACCGAGATCTACGCCACCGCCTGTATTGTCGGCGGCATTGTCCACGCTACAGCGCACGACACCTTTCATCTCCCGCTGGAGAATTCGGCGATGATGGGCATGGTGGTGACACTGGTGATCCGTCTGGCGGCGATCCGCTGGCACCTGAAGCTGCCGACGTTTGCCCTGGACGATAACGGGCGGTAGTAAAAGCAAAACGGTAACCTTAAGGTTACCGTTTTTCGCGTTGGCTCCCTCTCGCTGGAGGAGAAGGCGCCCGGTCGCACTCGCTTTAAACGCTGAATGAGGAACCGCAGCCGCAGGTGCTTTTCGCGTTCGGGTTGGTCACGATGAAACGCGAACCTTCCAGACCCTCGGTATAGTCGACGGCGCCGCCGACCAGATACTGCAGGCTCATTGGGTCAACCACCAGGCCGACGCCCTGTTTCTCGATGGTCATATCGCCTTCGTTCACCTGATCGTCAAAGGTGAAGCCATACTGGAAACCGCTGCAACCGCCGCCGGTGATATACACGCGCAGTTTCAGGTTCGGATTATCTTCATCCGCAATCAGGTGTTTTACTTTGTTGGCTGCGGCTTCGGTAAACTCCAGCGGCAACGCTACGTCATCACTCATTTTTTGCTCCCATTGATACTTCCGGCCGGTTAAAGAATAACCGGACCTTTTGAGCCATTATCTAATACCCTGGTAAATCGTTCAAGTATTCTCCCGCGGTGCCTGCTGCGCTTTTGCCGCCTGCTCGGCCTCCTGCTTCGCCAGCGTACGTTGCAGAATGGTCGAATACAAAGGCTTACCGCCGAGGAATTGCGCCAGTAGTGTTGCGCCAAGGCAGGTAATAATCATTGGCAAAATGAGCTGATAGTTATCCGTCATCTCCAGCACCAGCACAATCCCGGTGAGCGGCGCGCGCACCGAGGCGGCCAGCAGCGCCCCCATCCCGGCGATGGCGAAGGTGCCGGCATCGAGATGGTAGGCCGGAAACAGCGGAATAGCCGCCATGCCGAACGCCGTGCCCAGCAAGGTGCCCAGCGCCAGCATCGGCGCGAAGATCCCCCCCGGCGCGCCGGAAGAGAAGCAGATCAGCGTGGTCACCACGCGGGCAATAAAGATAAACAGCAGCAAACCGACGGAGAAATTACCGGCGGCGGCGATGGGGATCAGGTTAAAGCCACCGCCCACCGCGGAGGGCTGCATCAGCCCCAGCAGGCCGCAGATCCCGCCGATGACCCCGCCCATCAATACCCATTTTTTGATATTGCCACCGTGGATGCGCTGGAAGATATCCTGGGTGCGCAGCACCAGGAAGTTAAACAGCGGACCAAAGCAACCAAAGAGCATGCCCAGCACCAGATACAGCCACAGGGTATTCACCGGGGCGTTGCTCAGCTTGCCTACCTCAATGATCGCCGCTTCGCCATTGAAAATACGAAACACAATGCTCGACATGATCACGCCGGTAAATACCGCTTTAATGGAGATCAGGTTGTAGCGAAACTGCGGGCGCATCTCTTCGATGATAAACAGAATACCGGCCAGCGGCGCATTAAAGGCCGCCGAGAGCCCCGACGCCGCACCGGTCGCCAGCAGCGTGTGCCGCGCCTCCGGACTGCGCATGCGGAAGATATCCAGCACCATGCGTCCAATGTTGCCGCCAAGCTGCACCATCGGCCCTTCGCGTCCCAGCACCATTCCGGCGCCCAGGGTCCCCATGCCGCCGATGAATTTCACCGGCAGCACGCGCCACCAGCGCACCGGCCGCAGCTCCTCCAGCGCCCCTTCGATTTCCGGGATCCCGGAGCCGCCCGCCTCCGGCGCAAAGCGGCGCACGAGAAAATAACCGACCATTGCCAGCAGCGCCGACAAGATAAACGCCAGCGGCCAGACCAGATACCAATGATCGGCCACCTGCGCCAGCGCGCCGATCCGCTGGTTCTGCACCCAGTTCACGCTCTTTTCAAACGCCACGCCCACCAGACCGGCCAGCGTGCCAACCACCGCCGCCATCAACAGGACCGCCAGCGGCGTTTTATCGCGCTGAATCAAACGGCGCACCGCATCGCCGCGACGTACCCGCACGAACTGATGTGCTTCAAAAGAGGGAGTTTCTGCTTTCATGCCATTATCAATTATTGGTAATAAAAATGAAGAGAGAGGCATTTTAGCCGTCCCGGCGCGCTGCGTCGTCAAAAAAATGCCCTTGCGGCACATTGTTTCAATTGGGCAAAACTTTCATAACCATCCTGGAATAACTTAGAATAGCCGATAAAACATTTTTCACGAACCAGGACCCTGGCCATGAGCAAATCTGAAAATCTATACCATGCTGCGCGCGAACTGATCCCCGGCGGCGTTAACTCGCCGGTGCGCGCCTTCACCGGCGTCGGCGGCACGCCGCTGTTTATCGAACGCGCGGATGGCGCCTATCTTTATGACGTGGACGGGAAGGCCTATATCGATTATGTCGGCTCCTGGGGTCCGATGGTGCTGGGCCACAACCACCCGGCTATCCGCAATGCGGTGATCGAAGCGGCGTCCCGCGGCCTGAGCTTTGGCGCGCCGACCGAAATGGAAGTGAAAATGGCGGAGCTGGTGACCGAGCTGGTCCCGACCATGGATATGGTGCGGATGGTGAACTCCGGCACCGAAGCGACCATGAGCGCCATTCGCCTGGCCCGCGGCTTCACCGGCCGCGATAAGATCATTAAGTTCGAAGGCTGCTATCACGGCCATGCCGACTGTCTGCTGGTGAAAGCCGGTTCCGGCGCGCTGACCCTCGGCCAGCCAAATTCGCCGGGCGTGCCAGCCGATTTCGCGAAACATACCCTGACCTGCACCTATAACGACCTCGCCTCGGTACGCGCGGCGTTCGAGCAATATCCACAGGATATCGCCTGCATCATCGTCGAGCCGGTCGCCGGGAATATGAACTGCATTCCGCCGCAGCCGGAGTTCCTGCCGGGCCTGCGCGCGTTGTGCGACGAATTTGGCGCCCTGCTGATCATCGACGAAGTGATGACCGGCTTCCGCGTGGCGCTGGCGGGCGCCCAGGCTTATTACGGCGTGGAGCCGGATCTGACCTGTCTCGGGAAAATCATCGGCGGCGGGATGCCGGTGGGCGCCTTCGGCGGCCGCCGCGAAGTGATGGACGCGCTGGCGCCGACCGGCCCGGTGTACCAGGCTGGTACGCTCTCCGGTAACCCGATCGCCATGGCCGCTGGCTTCGCCTGCTTAAGTGAAGTGGCGCAGCCGGGTGTGCATGAAACCCTGACCGATCTGACCAACCAGCTGGCGGATGGCCTGCTGAACGCGGCGCGCGAAACCGGGATCCCGCTGGTGGTCAATAACGTCGGCGGCATGTTCGGCATCTTCTTTACCGATGCCGAAACCGTCACCTGCTATCAGGACGTGGTGAAGTGCGATGTCGAACGCTTCAAGCGCTTCTTCCACCTGATGCTGGAGGAAGGTGTGTACCTGGCGCCGTCGGCATTTGAAGCCGGCTTTATGTCCATCGCTCACAGCGAAGAGGACATTAACAACACCATCGACGCCGCCCGTCGGGTGTTTGCCAAACTGTAAGGTACTTGAAGGCCTGGTGGCGCAGGGATTTTCCCGGAGGCGGCGCGCTGCGCCTTGTCCGGGCTACCAAATCGCACAGCGCTGTAGCCCCGGTAAGCGCTAGCGCCACCGGGGATATTGAGGCCATCCAGGATCGTTAGCGGCTCTGCTTTCTCAGCAAATAGATAAAGTACGGCGCGCCGATAAAGGTCGACAACAGCCCCGCCGGGATCTGGTAGGGGAACATGATCATCCGCCCGCACCAGTCGGCGAACACCAGCAGCATCCCGCCCGTCAGCCCGGAAATCACCATATGCGGCATCGTCCGGCGGAATCCCAGCATCCTCGCAATATGCGGCGCCATCAGGCCAACGAAACTTAACGGCCCAATGGTGAGCGTCGCCGTCGCCGTCAGGCTCGCCGCCAGCAGCAGCAACCCGATACGCGATGGCGTCAGCGCCATCCCCACCGCCCGCGCCGCCTCGCCGCCCAGCGGCAAAATGGTCAGCCAGCGGCGGCAGAGCGGCGCCAGCGCCAGCAGCGCCAGCATCACCACGCCACTACGCAGCACCATCTCCGGCGTCGCGCTATAGGTCGAACCGGACATCCACGTCAGGATCTGCGCCATGCGCGGATCGCCGCTGGCCTGCAGCATCATCAACAGCATGGTGAAGGCGGTACTCAGCGCCATCCCCGCCAGCAGCATCCGGTGCGGCGAGAAACCGCCGCGCCCGGCGGCGATCAGAATAACCAGCAGCGTTGCCGCCGCGCCAAGGCTGCCGGCAGGCAGCAGCCAGACAAAGGCGTTGCCCGGCACGAAGAACAGCATCAATACCACACCGAACGCCGCGCCAGAGCTGATGCCCAGTACTTCCGGGCTGGCCATCGGGTTGCCGGTCAGGCGTTGAATGATGCAGCCCGCGACCGCCAGCATCACCCCGGCGAACAGCGCCGAGAGCACACGTGGCCAGCGCCAGGGCATCAGTTGCGCCAGCAGATCGCCGCTGGCCCACTGCCAGCCATGGGCATCGCGACCAAAGGTCAGCGCGGCGGTTATCGCCAACAGCAGCAGCGCTAAGCCGCCCAGCGCGAACCACGGCACGTGGCGGCGCTCGATCAACGCTTTATCGCCGCCATTCATCACCGGGGCGCTGATGCTGCGCAGCCGCGGCAGCAGCCACAGCAATAAAGGCGCGCCAATCAGCGCGGTGACTGACCCGGTCGAGACTTCCCGCCAGACCCGGCTGAGCCAGAGAATAATTTGATCGGAAAGCCACAGGATCAACGCGCCAATTAGCGCCGCCAGCAGCAATCGCGGCAGCAGGCGGCGGGCGCCGAGCATTTTCGCCAGCAGCGGCGCGAACAGACCGATAAAGCCGATAATGCCGACCGCGTTAACCAGCAGCGCGCTGATGACAATCGCCAGCGTCAGCACGCCAAGCCGCGCCAGAGACAGCGCCAGCCCAAGGTTGCGCGCCACGCCATCATCGAGTCCCATCAGGGTTAACGGGCGTAGCAATAACAGCGTCAACATCGCGCCGCCGAGCAGCTGCGGCCACAGGCGTTGCACCACGCTCCAGTCGGTCTGCGTCAGGGTGCCAGTACTCCACAGGAACATGCTTTGCAGCTGATCGTGATGGAAAATCACCATCAGCTGATTGACCGCGCCGCAATAGAGACTCACTACCAGGCCGGCCAGGATCAGCGTCACCGGCGACAGACGTTTGCCCCACGAGACGCCAAACACCAGCGCCCCCACCAGACAAGCCCCAGCCAGCGCCGCAAACTGCGAGGCCAGCACGCCAGGGATGGCCCATAGCGTCGTCACCGTCATTCCCAGCTGTGCGCCGGTGGCGACGCCGAGCGTGGTTGGCTCCGCCAGCGGGTTACGCAGCACCTGCTGGAACAGCACGCCGACCAGCCCCAGCCCGGCGCCGACCAGCAGCGATATCGCCAGCCTCGGCAGCAGGCTGTAATGGAACAGCATCTGGGCGATATTATCGATATCCGGCTGCCACAGCGCCTGACGCCATTGCGCGTAAGGTAAAGCGACATTGAGGTTGACGATGCTCAGCGCGAAAGCGGCAACCAGCAGCCCGGTCAGCAGGAAAATGGCTAACGGCGAGAGACGCGCGTTCATACCGCCGCCCTCCCCTGCGCATCGGCCAGCACGCGGGCGAAATGCATCGCCGACAGCGTCGCGCCATAGAACCACACCGCCGGAACCCGCTGGAAACGCCCCGCGCGCACGAACGGCATCGCCTGCCACAGCGGGGTCGCCAACAGCTGGGCCATCTCCCGATCGTTGCCATGATCGAAACAGATCACATCGGCCTCGTTAAATGCCGCCAGCCGGTCAATACCGACGGTGACGCTGCCCCAGAATGCCGCTTCGCCGCGCCAGGCGTTTTGAATGCCAAAGCGGTCAAGCACCTCCTGGAACAGGCAGTTCTCACCAAATACCAGCACGTGGCGGGCATCGAGCAGCGAAATCATCAGCAGTGGGCGATCGCCACGCCGGGCAAATCGCGGACGCAGGTTCTCCATCAGCGCGTCGAACTCCGCCAGATGGCGCTTCGCCTGCTGTTGTTTACCCAGCAGGTCGGCCATTTCCAGTAGCGAACGCTGGGCCATCGCCAGCGGCCGTTTGCCGTCGCTGAAGGTGAAACCACGGCCAGGCGCGATACGCGCCAGCTTTTCTGGCGACGGGCCATAGCCTGCCGACCAGACGATAAACGACGGTTTCATCTGCGTCAGCAGCTCAAGATTGGGTTCGGTGCGCAGGCCGACATCGATTACCGACGCGGGCAGCGCGGGTTCGTTCACCCACAGGCGATAGTTGGGAATGTCGGCCACGCCGTAGGGCGTGACGCCAAGCGCCAGCAGCAGTTCGGCCGGCAGCCACTCCAGCGCGACGACGCGCTGCGGGTCAATGTTCGCCGCCTGCGCGCCGCGCATCTGCCACAGCAGCGGCGAGAGCGCCATCGCGGTCAGCAGGCGGCGTCGGGTTATCAGAGTTGGGTTCATCATCAATAGACAAAACTTACCGGCGCCGCGCCCGCCGGGTGCGGCAGGATCCCCATCGGGATGCCGTAGATTTGTTCCAGCGTGTCGCTGCGCATCAGTACTGCTGGCGTCCCCTGGGCGATCATTTCCCCACCGCGCAGCGCGACCAGATAATCGCAGTAGCGGGCAGCCATATTGATATCATGCAGGACCGCGATCACCGTCAGGCCACGCTGCTGGCTGAGACGATGCACCAGCGCCAGGACATCGACCTGATGGGCGATATCCAGCGCCGAGGTCGGTTCATCAAGCAGCAGACAGCGGCTATCCTGCGCCACCAGCATGGCGATCCACGCCCGCTGACGCTCGCCGCCGGAGAGACTGTCCACCAGCCGCTGCGCCAAAGGCTTCAGCCCCACCAGCGCGATCGCCTCTTCCACCTTTTCGCGATCCGCCGCGCCGAAGCGCCCCAGCGCGCCATGCCACGGGTAGCGACCTATCGCCACCAGCTCGCGAACTGTCATCCCTTCCGCCGCCGGCAGCTGCTGCGGCAGATAGGCCACTTTGCGGGCAAACGCCTTGCTACTCCAGCTCTCCAGCGGCTGGCCGTCCAGCAGCACCTCGCCCGCGGAAGGCGGCTGATGGCGGCCGAGCATTTTCAGTAATGTGGATTTGCCGGAACCGTTATGGCCTATCAGGCCAGTCACTTTTCCTGCCGGGAAGGTTAACGAAAGGGGGTGAAGCAGCGTGCGACCCGGTACGCGAAAGGTCACGCCATTTAACGCAAAGGTGGTCTCAGAGTGCGGAGTCTGTTCCTGCATAGCAACAACCTGATGTTGGGCGCGGCGAACCGCGCCCGTGAGTAGTTAGAAGCGGAAGGTTGCGGTCGCGACAACCTGACGTCCCGCACCCCAGTAGCAGGCGTATTCGCTATAGCAGCTGGAGACATATTCGCGGTCAAACAGGTTGTTGACGTTGACGCCGACCGAAGAGCCCGGCAGGCCAAAGCGCGCCAGATCGTATTTGACCGTCGCATCCATCAGCGCATAACCGGCCACATTGAAGGCATCATTTTTGTTACCGGTGCTGGTGTCAGTTTTGTAATAGCTGACCGTAGAACCGATATAGCGCGCCCCGGCGCCGACCGTCAGACCGCTGAGCGCGGTTTCGTGGAAGGTGTAATCCGCCCACAGCGACGCCATGTTACGCGGCACTTCCGCCGGACGCTTGCCGTTGAACACCGTATCGTGAGTGTATTCCGCATCGGTATAGCTGTAGGCCGCGGTGACGTTGATATTGGCGTTCACCGCCGCTTTCGCCTCCAGCTCAAGGCCGCGGGAGCGGATCTCGCCGGTCTGGATGCTGAACGCCTGGTTAGCCGGATCCGCCGTCAGGTTCTTATCTTTGGTCAGCTGATAGACCGCGGCGGTGACCACCACTGGCATATCTTTCGGCACATATTTCACGCCAGCTTCATACTGCTTGCCACGCGACGGATCGAACGGCTGGCCGTTAAGCCCGGAGCCCGATACCGGCTCGAAGGATTCGCTGTAGCTGAAGTACGGAGAGATGCCGTTATCAAACAGGTAATTGATACCGCCGCGCCAGGTGAACTGCTGGTCGTGATTCTCCGCCAGGCTGTTGCTGGAGCGAGTTAACGTTGAGGTGGTGGCGTAATCGTAACGGCCGCCCAGGGTCATGACCCACTTATCCCACTCCATCTGATCCTGCGCGTACAGGCCCGTCTGCTCCATTCGGTTGAGGACCGCGTACGGGAAAGTGACCTGAATATTCGGGTTGCCGTATTGCGGGTTGCTCATGCTGATAGGATCCGCCGTCCCGTAGTCGGCATCCACATCGTTGCGCATTCGTGAGTAATCCACGCCGGTCAGCAGCGTATGGCTGACCGCGCCGGTGGCGAAAGCAGACTGCAGCTGGGTATCGACGGTAAAGGTGTTCAGGTGCTCATCAGAACGCACATAGGCGCGATTCATGTAGCCCGGGGCGACATAGCCATTCCCGTACACCGAGCGATACAAGGTATCGACTTCGGCATAGCGCAGGTTCTGCCGCACGGTAAAGGTGTCATCAAACTGATGGGAGAAGCTATAACCCACCATCTTCTGGCGGCGCGAGATCTTATTATCCGCCTCGCCTTCGTTGAAATCGGTCGGCAGCTTGTGCGCCTTCCCGTTGGCATCGTAATACGGCACCACGGTGCCTTCGCGCGGCAGCCAGCCGTAGTAGCCCGCATCCGGGTCATTCTGGAAGTTGCTCAGGAAGGTGAAGTCGGTTTTATCGTCCGGGCGCCAGCTAAAGGACGGCGCCACCGCATAGCGTGTAGACTTCGCCATCTGCTGCTGGGTATCCTGGCTGCGGCCCAGGCCGGTCAGGCGATAGGACCAGACGCCGGCATCATCAATGGCGTCGCTGAAGTCAAACCCGGTCTGCCACAGGTTGTCGGTGCCCATCTTGAACTGCACTTCTTTCAGCGGCTCAGTGGTCGGGCGTTTGCTGACCATGCTGACGATACCGCCAGGGTTGCTGTTGCCGTACAGCACCGAGGTTGGCCCGCGCATCACTTCCACGCGCTCGAGGAAATACGGGTCCATGGAGACTTCAGAGTAGTTATTTCCCTGCAGCTTCATGCCGTCCAGATACTGGTTGGTATTGACGGTCGTCGAGGTAGTGAAACCGCGGATGGTGACCACATCATAGGTGGTCGAGCTACCGCGGGTGGAGAAGACGCTCGGCGTATAGGAGAGCGCCTCTTTTACCGTGGTCGGCTGGCGCATCTCCATCTCCTGGCGCGTGACCACCGAGACAGACTGCGGCGTTTTTTCGATCGGGGTATCGGTTTTCGTCGCCGTGGCAGAGCGTTTTGCCGCGATGGTCGGCGCCGGTCCCCAGGCACTTTCCTGGGCGGCCGGTGCCGCAACGACGGTGATAGTCTCTTCTTGTTTCGGTTGTTCCGCAGCCTGTGCATAGACAGACATGCCGCTAACCGCCGTGGCTACTACGACTGCGATTTTACGCAGCGAGTGATTTGGCTGAGCAGTTTTTGGACGCGCCATGGGTATATCTCTGATGAAAGTGAATGATAACGTAAACGATAATTATTATTATGACGGGCGATATAATAGGCGAAACGCCGAAGGCAAGGCAAGCGATATGCCAGCCTGGCGAGACCGAAGGCCGAATTAATAACCAGATAGTTATTATGGAGTTAAAGAGGCGTTAACTTTTTTACAGGTATAAAAAAACCCCTTAATACTTTCGTATTAAGGGGTCGGGTTGTGCGGCCAAAATCAGTTACTGCCGAACATATCCTTGATCCAGCCCGCGACGCCGTCGCTCTTTTCCTGCTGCTTCGGCTGTTGCTGTTGCTGTTGCTGCTGCGGCTGCTGTTGCCCGGACTGATTAAACGGGTTGTTCGCTTCCTGCTGCTGCAACTGCTGCTGCTGCATCATCTCGCCCTGGCGGCACAGCGCATCCGGCTGCGTCGTCCAGACCGGCAGCGAACGGACGCCACCGCTGCAGACGAGGTTGCCGTTGCTGTCCACGCCCATGTCGACCACGTCTTCCGGCGCCGTCAACGCCAGCGGCGTCGGCGTCTGGTTCGCCAGATAGCGCTGGTAAATCGACATCGCGCCGCTGGCGCCGTACAGTTTGGTCGGCTGGTTGTTGTCGCGGCCCACCCAGGTGATGGTCACCTGGCTACCGTCGATGCCGGCGAACCAGGTATCGACGTTATTGTTGGTGGTCCCGGTTTTTCCCGCCAGATGCAGGCCCGGATACTTCGCGCCCAGCTGACGCCCCGTGCCGCGCTGCACCACCTGCTGCATGGTCCACAGCGTCATGTAGGCCGCCTGGGCAGGCACGGCGCGTTCCGCCTGCGGGTAGCTCTGGTAAAGCACCGTGCCATCTTCCGCAATCACTGACCGCAGGGCGGACAGCGGCGCACGGTTGCCGCCGCTGGAAATCGTCTGGAAGGCCTGCGCCACTTCAATCGGCGTCAGGTTCAGCGCACCCAGCAGCATCGCCGGCACCGCGTTGAGCTGATTCTTCGGCGCCCCCAGTTTAGTCCAGGTATCGACGACCGCCGGCAAGCCCAGCGCCATCCCGAGGTTAACCGTCGGGACGTTCATCGAGCGGGTCAAGGCATCCACCAGCATCACCTGGCCGCTGAAGCGACGATCGTCGTTCTGCGGGGACCACGTCTGGCCGTTGGACAGGCGAATGGTCACCGGCGCATCGGCGATCCAGGTGTTCAGGCGATACTGATTGGGCTGGCTCAGCGCGGTCAGATAGGTCGCCGGCTTGGCCAGAGAACCAATCGACCGGCGGGCCTGCATCGCGCGGTTGTAGCCGGCGAACTGCGGCTCCGCGCCGCCGACCATCGCCCGCACTTCGCCGGTGAAGCGGTCCACCACCACCATGGCGGTTTCCAGGTCTGCCAGCTTGCGCTGTTTCTTCAGTACCGGGATCCCTTCAGTAGCCGCTTTTTCCGCCGCATCCTGCGCCACCGAGTCGAAGGTGGTGAAGATCTTCACGCCGGAGAGATCTTTCACTTTATCGCCCAGCTTCGCCTGCAGCTCCTGACGAACCATCTGCATAAAGGCCGGCTGCGGTGAAATCACCCCGCCGCGCGGCTGCACGCCCAGCGGACGCGCGCTCAGCATATCGTACAGCTCCTGGTCGATAACCTGCTGCTGCTGCAGCAGACGCAGCACCAGATTGCGTCGCTCAAGGGCCAGTTTCGGGTTGCGCCACGGGTTATACACCGACGCCCCTTTCACCATCCCCACCAGCAGCGCCTGCTGATCGAGGCTCAGCTCTTCCACCGGACGGCCAAAGTAGTACAGGCTGGCCAGCGGGAAGCCGCGAATTTCATTATCGCCGCTCTGGCCGAGGTACACCTCGTTCATATACAGCTCAAGGATGCGATCCTTGCTGTAACGGGCATCGACGATCAGCGCCATATACGCTTCGTTGGCTTTACGCCAGTAGGAGCGCTCGCTGGAGAGGAACAGGTTTTTCACCAGCTGCTGGGTCAGGGTACTCGCCCCCTGCACCGTACGACCTGCCGTCAGGTTCGCCAGCACCGCGCGGCCGATGGAATACAGGCTGATACCATCGTGCTCGTAGAAGTGGCGGTCTTCGGTCGCCAGCAGCGTATCCACCAGCAGATCCGGGAAGCCACTGCGCTTCACGAACAGGCGCTGCTCACCGTTCGGCGACTGCAGCATGGTAATAAGACGCGGATCGAGACGGAAGAAACCGAACTGGCGGTTATTATCCATATTCTCGATGGTCTCCAGATGGTCGCCATCGAAGGTCAGACGCGCGCGCACCTGCCCTTCTTTACTGTCCGGGAAATCGAACGGACGACGGATCATCTCGATGCTGTTGGCCTGCACGGTGTATTCGCCCGGGCGCGTCATCGCGCTGACCTGACGATACTGGGTGGCGTTCAGCAGACGCACCATCTCGTTTTTGCTGATCTGCATATCCGGCTCAAGATTCACCATCCGGCCATAAACCGCGGCCGGCAGCTCCCAGACTTTACCGTCAATGCGGCTGCGGATTTTCTGATCGAGGTAGACGCCATAGGCGGCAATCAGCACCGCGAAGACAATCCCCAGCTTGACCAGCAGCCACAGCCAGCGGCGCTTACGACGAGGTTTGCCACCGTTGCCTTTTCCTTTTCTCGGCACCGGTTTCTCATCCTCATAATCATCGTCATCATACTCGTCGTCGTAGTCCTCTTCCCGGACCCGGCGACGGGTAACTTTTTGTTTTGTCGGACGTGAGGGTCTCCCCTTACGTCCGATAGGCTCGCGGTCATCTCCCGCCATGCTTTTTCTCCGCAACGTTCAGGCGCAAGGGCCTGATTCTCAATACTTCCCCTGCACAGAGGAAGAAGAAATCTCTCAAATTAACGTCCAGGCTGCTTATCCTTCGGACGACAACCTGCTGGCAGGCAGGACATGCCGCCAGCCTTTCATGAGGTTGGTTTGCTTCGTTTTACATGATATTAACAATAAAAATTCACCATAAAATCATTATGTTAAACGCATCATCAGCAGAAATGGTCAGAACATAGCACGTAATGTTCAGGGCATACAGGATAGCACTAAAATGCGACATTCTTAACCAGCATTTTACCTCCTGCGCACGTAACAAGATGGGAAAGAGTATGTTTTTTAATAACATAAAAAATGACGCTCGCCCTGATGCCAAATGCGGCGGCATCGCCTCACACCGAAAATATATTTCCCGGACGACAACATTTATTATTGAGAGAAGTAAAGGGAATTAATCGAGTTTCTTCCAATAAAAATGAGAGCCTGTTAACATTTATGCAGAATAATATTTTATGATGACACCAGGAAAATCTTTGTTAAACTAGCGGCCAGTGATTCATTATTTTGATTACTTTACTATGCGCATTCCGCTTATATTTTCGCTTTGCGTGGTCGCCGTGCTCTCTGGCTGCCAACAGAAACCCGCCTCAACGCTCAGCCCGGCCATCAGCAGCCAGGCGCAGCTGGAGCAGCTCTCGTCGGTAGCAGCCGGGACGCGCTATCTCAAGAATAAATGTAATCGTAGCGATCTGCCCGCCGATGAAACGATATATCGGGCAGCGGTGAATGTCGGCAAAGCGCGCGGGTGGGGAAATATTGACGTGGCGACGTTAAGCCAAAATAGCGACCGGCTTTATCAACAACTTTTGCAGGACAGCACTCCGGAAGCCACACAGTGTAGTCAATTTAATCGCCAGCTCGCTCCCTTTATTGCCAGCTTGCGCAGCGACTAAACAAAATATTCTCAACGCGCATTTTATTGCGCGTAGCCCTTATTCCCCTTTCGGCTCCTCGTCAATTTTCCCGCCGGGCCAGTCATCCAGCGCCGCCAGGGTAAATGTTGTGCCGTTGAAGCTAAAGATCGTCACATCCTGCTGGATCTGCTCCACCACCAGATTGGGCAGCGGGGAATCACCCTCCGACCACGCTTTGCCGTTTAACACAATGCTGCGCTTTTCCGGTAGCGAGGCGTAGACATGGGCGCTGTAGCGCAGGGGCGGCAGCGTATCGCTGTCCACTACCGGCGCCGCTGGCGCGCTGGGTTTTACCGCCGACGGCGGGTTTTTTGGCGCGGTCTCCCCGGCGGCGGTTAACGGCAAAAGCGCCGCATGAGCCACCGGCAGAGGCAGCGTTTGCGGCGGTGACGGATGGCGCCACTGCTCGCCGCCAAACCAGCCGAGCGCGATAAATAATCCGGCGTACAGCGGGATAATCCAGCCGGGGATCTGCACCATCCGGCCGCGACTTACCGGCGCGTCTGCCTGCGCGGACGGCGGCTGATGCGCCACCAGAGGCGGGATGCCTCTTTCACTATCATCACGAACAATCACAACCGTCTCCTGTTCCCTCACGGTGCAGAGAAGGCGCCCTTACGGGCGCCCCAGACTGCTGACAAAGTGCATTCTTCAGAGATTGCCCGGCGGCGCTACGCTAGTGCGGGCCGACAGATAACCGCATAACTGTTTGATATTGCAGTCTTTCGTAGGCCGGGTAAGGCGTAAGCCGCCACCCGGCAGAAAGGCGAGCACAATAACGAAACAGGTTTGTCATCAGCCAGAGGCGCCCTTACGGGCGCCCCACGTTATGTTATTTACTGCTCACCGGCAGGCCAGCGCCCTGCGATTCCCCCTGTGGCAGCTCGAGAACCGCTACCGACCAGGCCGGCAGCGTGACCGAGCCGTCAGCGGCAACCTGCACGCCGCTCGCCAGCGAACGGTCGCCTGCCGCCTGCTGGATGGCGCTCAGCTGCAGCGATGTGCCGGCGAAGTCCTGCAGCGTCCGGCTTTCCGGTGCGGCGTTGATCGCCACCACGATGCCGTCGACACGGCTGTCCAGACTGGCGCCAGCCTGCATCCCATCATCGATGGTCATCACCAGCAGACCCGTCTGCTGATCGGCGCCGGTGTTGCGGAAGTCCACGCGCTTCATCACCGTCGCGCCGTCACCGAGGGTAAACAGCGGAGACGATTTACGCAGCGCGGTCAGCTCCTGATAAAACGCGGTCATCTGCTTGAGCTCCGTTTCACCCGGAGTAGCCACCGCGTCTTTCACCCGGGCGATGATGTCATAGTTGCTGCCATCATCGCTGCTGCGCGGCATACCCACGTTGTAGTTGTTGTCCTGCAGGGAGTAATCCACGCGGTTAAACCAGTCACCGGAATCATACGAATCGCGGGTAAAAGATTTAGAGCGCAGCAGCTCTGAGCCCTGCTGGTCAAAGGCGATCCCCTGGCCGAGCATCACCGTCGCCAGCGACACCGCCTGCATCCGGACGCGGGTATCGAGATCCGCCTCCTGAGCAGCTTTGTAGCTGATCATGTCCCACAGCGTTTGGTTGTCGTGTTTTGACACATAGTTCACGACTTCCGTCGGGTCAGCCGCATAGCCGCCAGGCGCGCCGTTATAGTCAATCTCGCTGCCTTTCTTCACCGCGCCGTCTTTGTCGATCAGCACAAAGTCCGCAAGGTTACCGGCCATGCCCAGACGGGTCAGATCGGCGAGGTGGCGCGCCTGATCGTCGGTCATGCTGGTCAGCTCATTCGGCAGAACGCCGGCGCCGCTACCCACCCCCTGATTCTGGCGCAATGCATCGCCGGAATCGAACGGCCCGCCGCCGCGCACGGCGTCACGCAGACGATCGGAGAACGTGCCGATCCCGGTGCCTTTCAGATTGATTTGCGAGGCAATTTCAAAGCGATCGCTCTGGTTGGAATCCCAGCCTTCACCAAAGAAATAAATGTCCGGGTTCAGCGCTTTAATGCGCTCCCAGGCCGAGAGGATCTGCGCTTTCGGATGATAGCCCATCAGGTCGAAGCGGAAGCCATCGATCTTATAATCGGTGGTCCATACCGCCAGTGAATCGGCGATAAGCTTGGCGAACATCCGGTGCTCTGGCGCCGAGTCGGAGCAACAGGTGGCCGATTCCACGCTGCCGGTGGTTTCATTCAGGCGCTGATAGTACCAGGGGACGATCTTATCCAGCACCGAGGTGCGGTCGGTCGGGCCGGCGGCGTTGGTGTGGTTGTACACCACGTCCATAATGACGTTCATTCCCAGATCCTGCTTGATCGCCTGAATCATGGTGCGGAACTCTTTAATGCGCGCCGTGCCTTCCGGATCGGTGGCGTAGGATCCTTCCGGCACCGTGTAGTGGAACGGATCGTAGCCCCAGTTATAGGAGTCGGTCTGCGCCACCAGCGTATTCAACGCCTGCACCTGCGGGTTATCCTTGCTGTCGTTCTGCTTCAGCTGGGTCAGCACCTCTTCGACCGTCGAACCGCTGTCGCAATAGCCCGCGAACTCGCTGCTCTTCACCGCGCTGTTGATCTCGCACAGGCGACTGAACGGCTGCTGAATATCGGCGACTTTGTCGCTGAACTCATTGACCGTCGCCAGATCGAAGACCGGCAGCAGCTCAATATGGGTCACTCCCGAGGCCGACAGCTGTTTCAGATGCTGGACCATATTGCTCTCCTGGGCGGTGAGCGCCAGATACTTACCGCGCAGTTCGGCGGGAACGGTTTGATCCCAGGCAGAGAGATCGCGAATATGCGACTCGTGGATCGTCATTTTCGCCAGGTCGGCTTTGGTTTTCTGCGCGTGCGGCATCGTCAGCCCGTCCCAGCCTTCCGGCTTCAGCGCGCTGTCGTTGAGATCGACCACCTGGCTGTACTCCGAGTTGGTCGACAAACTATGGGCGTAGGGATCGGTCACTTCGTACTGCTCGACTTTACGCGACTGCGGGTGGTAGACGGTCATCGCGTAGCGGTAGAACGCGCCCTTCAGGTCGCTCCCGCCCTGCCAGGACCAGGCGCCGGAGGCGCTGTCGCGGGTCATCGGATGGCTGGCCACCACCTTCTTGTCGGCGCTGTAGACCACCAGCTCAACCTGCTGCGCCGTGGGTGCCCAGACGCGGAAGGTCACGCCGCTATCGGTTAGCTGGGCGCCGTAGCTCAGCGCCTCGGCGGCGGCGGCATAGGTATCGTCCAGCACGCCGGCGGTCTGTACCTGGGTGGCGGAGCTCAGGATCCCGTCGCTTTCGGCGGATATCGCCACCGTCTCGCCCTGCAGCAATTCATCGACGTTGACATCATCCGGCAGCTTAAAGGCAGGATAGCTGGCGAGATGCGGGAAGCGCATGCTCACCTGCTGACTGACGGTGGTGGGAGTCAGCTTGACATACTTATCGGTAAATTCGCCGTTACTGTCGGCGGCCACCTTACTGCTGTGGCTGTAATAGAGGCGCACAATGGGTTTATTTTCGCCGCCCGGCCACAGCAGGGTGGTTTTATCGACCCAGTGCGCATCGGCCAGCGCCACGCCAAAGGCGGCGCGGAAGGCGTCGGCGCGGGAGTCATAGACCGCGCTGTTGCCAGCGATGACCGATACCGTGCGATCGGTGAAATCGCCAAAAGAGACGCGCAGGTCGCTGTCGATAAGCTTATTGGTGCCATCGCGGACGATAACGTTGATACATCCGCTCTCTTTAGTCAGCGGGATCACCCAGTAAGGGCCATATTTGTCGCTGCCGGTCGGCGTAGTGCTGACATCATTCCAGTCCGCCACCGGCGCGCTCAGCGCATCACAGGTTTCGTTATTCCATAGATAGAGGTTTTTAGTCGCATAGTCGGCCGGCGTGCTGCTGGTGATGCCGGCGATATCGACAAGGTGAATGACAGCCTGGTTGGCGGAAGCCTGCGCCGCTTCGCCAGGGACGGCAACGTCCGGTAAGCGGACGACCACATCCTGCGGGTCGGGCGTACCGGGCGTGCCTGGGTTGCCAGGATTGCCTGGTGAACCCGGTGAGCCAGAGGGTGAAGAGGAAGAGCTGTTATCACAGCCACTCAATAATACTAACGATCCAAGAAATAGGGCATGACAGGTATATCTGAGCATTCGATAGTCCCTAATATGCTTATTAAATTATAAAAGGTAAGAAAGGATGAATATCTTTACAGCGCGCTAATTAGATATTTTTGCTTTCCGGGGCGCAATCATCCCCCACAAATGAGAGGGGGGCGTAGGAAACCGGGGGAGTAAATCAATAAAGGGAATGACGACCCGAAACCGCAAACTGATTATGATTCGCCAAGCTTATCGCCACTCTCCGGCAATAAATAATTCAAAAGCCAATAATCACCTACCTGTTTCGGTAGGGTATTACGCCAACGTGCAGAAAAATAAATTAGTAAAGGAATTAAAATGCCAGTTTCTGTGATGGGGTTAACAAATATAAATAAAGGGATAATTAAATTATTACCACAAATTGTGACGCTCATCATATTAATAACCGCTATCCCCCAGCTGGCGAAATTAACCTGGCGCGTGGTATTCCCTGTGAGTCCTGAGGATATTTCCGCCCTGCCATTAACCGCTTCTCCAATGGCGGAGTCGGAATTAAAAACCGAACGGCCTGTATTTACCCTGTTTGGTCTGGTGGCAAAAAACAACCCCGCGCCAACGGATGCAACCCACCTCAATCAGGTGCCGGTTTCCAGCCTGAAACTACGCCTTACGGGTCTGCTCGCCAGCAGTAACCCGGCACGATCCATCGCCATTATAGAAAAAGGAAATCAGCAGGTTAGCCTTAGCGCCGGCGATACTATCCCGGGGTATGATGCGCGGATCGTCGCCATTCTTCCCGACCGGATCATCGTTAACTATCAGGGACGCAAAGAGGCCATTTTGTTATTTAACGATACCCGCGCGCCGTCGTCATCGCCCGCTACAGCGGCCACTCCGCCTCTTGTGAAGCAACTCCGCGAACAGCCGCAAAATATCCTCACTTATTTATCTATTTCGCCGGTGCTCAGTGGCGACAAACTGCAGGGCTATCGCCTTAATCCAGGCAAAGACGCCTCGCTATTTCGTCAGTCCGGCCTGCAGGAAAATGATTTAGCCATTGCCCTAAATGGCATTGATTTACGCGATCAGGCGCAAGCACAGCAGGCGCTGCAACACCTGAATGAACAGACCGAAATAACGCTGACCGTTGAGCGAGAAGGTCAACGACACGATATCGCTTTCGCGCTGGGGGATGAATAATTGCCAACCATAAAACGACTGCGGAAAATGCTGACTGTGCTGCTGATATTAACGCCGCTGCTATTTCGTCCGGCCATCGCAGAAGAATTTTCCGCCAGCTTTAAAGGCACCGATATCCAGGAATTTATCAATACCGTCAGCAAAAACCTGAATAAAACGGTGATTATCGATCCCAGCGTGCGCGGCACCATTACCGTACGCAGTTACGATATGCTCAATGAAGAGCAGTATTATCAATTCTTTCTTAGCGTGCTGGATGTGTATGGCTTCGCCGTGATCAATATGAATAACGGCGTACTGAAGGTGGTGCGGGCTAAAGATGCAAAAACCTCGGCCGTCCCGGTCGCCAGCGAGGCTGCACCGGGCGAAGGCGATGAAGTGGTCACCCGGGTGGTGCCCCTGACCAACGTCGCCGCCCGCGATCTCGCCCCGCTGCTTCGCCAGCTGAACGATAACGCCGGCGCCGGCAGCGTGGTCCATTATGAGCCCTCCAACGTATTGCTGATGACCGGCCGCGCAGCGGTCATCAAACGCCTGCTGACCATTGTCGAGCGCGTCGACAACGCCGGGGATCGCAGCGTGGTGACCGTTCCCCTCTCCTGGGCCTCCGCCGCGGAGGTGGTCAAACTGGTTACCGAGCTCAATAAAGACAGCAGCAAGTCGGCGCTGCCGGGCTCGATGGTGGCGAACGTGGTGGCCGATGAGCGCACCAACGCGGTACTGGTCAGCGGCGAGCCGAACTCGCGCCAGCGCATTATCGCCATGATCAAACAGCTCGACCGCCAGCAGGCGGTGCAGGGCAACACCAAAGTGATCTACCTGAAGTACGCCAAAGCCGCCGATCTGGTGGAGGTCCTCACCGGGATCAGCAGCTCACTACAGAACGATAAGCAAAGCGCCAAACCGGTGGCCGCGATCGACAAAAATATCATTATCAAAGCCCACGGCCAGACCAACGCCCTGATCGTCACCGCGGCGCCGGACGTGATGAACGATCTTGAGCGAGTGATCGCCCAGCTCGATATCCGCCGCCCGCAGGTGCTGGTGGAGGCGATTATCGCCGAAGTGCAGGATGCCGACGGCCTCAACCTCGGTATCCAGTGGGCCAATAAAAATGCCGGCATGACCCAGTTCACCAACAGCGGGCTGCCGATCTCCACGGTTATCGCTGGCGCCAACCAATACAACAAAGACGGTACCGTCAGCAGCTCGCTGGCCAGCGCTCTGGGCTCGTTTAACGGTATCGCCGCCGGCTTCTATCAGGGGAACTGGGCGATGCTGCTCACCGCCCTCTCCAGCAGTACCAAGAACGATATTCTGGCCACCCCCAGCATCGTCACCCTCGACAACATGCAAGCCACCTTTAACGTCGGCCAGGAAGTTCCGGTATTAACCGGCTCGCAAACCACCTCCGGCGACAACATCTTTAATACCGTCGAGCGCAAAACCGTCGGCATTAAGCTGAAGGTGAAACCGCAGATTAACGAAGGCGATGCCGTGCTGCTGGAGATTGAGCAGGAGGTATCGAGCGTCGCCGACTCGGCCTCCAGCACCAGTAGCGATCTCGGCGCGACCTTCAATACCAGGACGGTGAATAACGCCGTGCTGGTCGGCAGCGGTGAAACGGTGGTGGTTGGCGGGCTGCTGGATAAAAGCGTCACCGATACCGCCGACAAAGTGCCGCTGCTCGGCGACATCCCGGTGATCGGCGCCCTGTTCCGCTCCGAGAGCAAGAAAGTGTCGAAACGCAACCTGATGCTGTTTATCCGTCCGACCATCATTCGCGATCGTGATGAGTACCGTCAGGCCTCTTCCGGCCAGTACACCGCATTCGACAATGCGCAAACCAAACAGCGGGGCAAAGACAGCAGCGAAGCGACACTCAGTAATGACCTGCTGCACATCTATCCAAAGCAGGAGACCCAGGCCTTCCGCCAGGTCAGCGCCGCCATTGACGCCTTTAACCTCGGAGGCCGCCCATGACGCCAGCCGCCGAACGCCGTCCGCTGCTGCCCTTTGCCTGGGCCCGCGCGCATCATCTTGTGCTGCTCAGCGACGGCGAACGCTGCGAAGCGCTGTGCCGCTCCGATACCGCCGCCCGGGCGCTGCTGGAAGCGCGTCGCCTGGCGGACGGACCGATGAGCGTCAGCCGTCTGGCGCCGGACGCGTTCGAGAAAGTGCTGGTGCTCAGCTATCAGCGCGACTCGGCGGAAGCGCACCGCATGATGGCCGATATCGGCAATGAGCTCGACCTCTATACCCTCGCCGAAGAGCTACCGGACAGCGACGATCTGCTCGACAGCGAGGACGACGCGCCGATCATCCGCCTGATCAACGCCATGCTCACCGAGGCCATCAAAGAGAAAGCCTCGGATATTCATATCGAAACCTATGAGCGCCATCTGCAGATCCGCTTTCGCGTCGACGGCGTGCTGCGCGAAATTCTGCGCCCGCAGCGGCGGCTGGCCGCGCTGTTAATTTCGCGTATCAAGGTGATGGCCAGCCTGGATATTGCTGAAAAACGGATCCCTCAGGATGGGCGGATGGCGCTGCGCATCGGCGGGCGGGCGATCGACGTGCGCGTCTCCACCCTGCCCTCCAGCCACGGCGAACGCGTCGTCCTGCGCCTGCTGGACAAAAACAGCGTCAACCTGGATCTGCTGACGCTGGGCATGCCCCCCGCTCTGCTCGATCGGGTCGACGCGCTGATCGCCCGGCCACACGGCATTATTCTGGTCACCGGGCCGACCGGGTCGGGGAAAAGCACTACCCTGTATGCCGCCCTCAGCCGCCTCGACGCCCACGAACGCAATATCATGACCATTGAAGATCCGGTGGAGTATGAGCTGGAGGGCATCGGCCAGACTCAGGTCAACGCCAAAGTCGATATGACTTTCGCCCGCGGCCTGCGCGCCATACTGCGCCAGGATCCGGATGTGGTACTGGTGGGGGAAATCCGCGATGGCGAAACCGCCCAGATCGCCGTCCAGGCCTCGCTGACCGGACACCTGGTGCTGTCGACCCTGCACACCAACAGCGCGCTGGGCGCCATTTCCCGTCTGCAGGATATGGGCGTGGAGCCTTTTTTACTCTCCACGTCGCTGCTGGCGGTGATGTCGCAGCGGCTGGTGCGCCAACTGTGCCCGCACTGCCGTCAGCCCACGCAGGCGGATGCCGACACCGCCCGGCAGATGGCGGTCCCGGTCGGCGCGCGGCTGTGGCAGCCCAAAGGCTGTCCGGAGTGTAATTTCATCGGCTATCGCGGACGCACCGGTATTCATGAACTGCTGCTGGTTGACGACCGCGTCCGCGCCGCCATCCACCGCGGCGAGAATGAGATCACCCTGATCCAGCAGCTGGGGCCAGCCTGGCAAACCCTGCGTCATGCCGGACGCGACAAAGCGCTGGCGGGGATCACCAGCTGGGAAGAGGTGATGCGGGTCACCGAACAGCAAACGACGGAAAGCGTCTGAGATGGCCCTGTTTCGCTATCAGGCACTGGACCCGCAGGGCAAAACCCGCCGCGGCGTTCAGCAGGCCGACTCCGCCCGCCACGCCCGCCAGCTGCTGCGGGACAACGGCTGGCTGGCGCTGGAAGTGACCGCCGCCGACCCGGCGCGCCGGTTGTGGCGCGGCGGATCCCTCACCCGGCGCACCAGCGCCGGTGATTTAGCCCTGCTCACCCGCCAGCTGGCCACCCTGGTTGCCGCCGGGATCCCGCTGGAAAAAGCGCTCGATGCCGTCGCCCAGCAGTGCGAAAAGGCGCCGCTAAGAACGTTAATGGCCGGGGTGCGCAGCAAAGTACTCGAAGGCCATTCGCTGGCGGAGGCGATGCGCGGCTATCCCGCCTGCTTCGATGGACTGTTCTGCGCCATGGTGGCGGCTGGCGAAACCTCCGGCCATCTCGACGGCGTGCTGAACCGGCTGGCGGACTATACCGAGCAGCGCCAGCAGCTTCGCGCCCGCCTGCAGCAGGCAATGATCTATCCCATCGTGCTAACGCTGGTCGCCATCAGCGTGATCGCCATTCTGCTCTCCACTGTGGTCCCAAAAGTCGTTGAGCAGTTTGTTCATCTGAAACAGGCCCTGCCGTTCTCCACCCGGCTGCTGATGAGCCTGAGCGATATCGTGCGCAGCGCGGGGCCCTGGCTGGTGCTGCTGTCGCTACTGGCGCTGCTGACGCTGCGTTATCTGCTGCGCCAGCCCGGCCGGCGGCTCGCCTGGGACCGGATGCTGCTGCGCCTGCCGGTCATCGGCCGCGTGGCGCGCAGCGTGAACAGCGCACGCTACGCCCGCACCTTAAGCATTCTCAATGCCAGCGCGGTGCCGCTGCTGCTGTCGATGCGCATCAGCGCCGGCGTCCTCAGCAACGCCTGGGCGCGCAGCCAGCTGGCGGCGGCCAGCGAATCGGTACGCGAAGGCGTCAGTCTGCATCGGGCGCTGGAATCCACCGCCCTGTTCCCGCCGATGATGCGCTACATGATCGCCAGCGGCGAGCAGAGCGGCGAGTTGACCGCGATGCTGGAGCGCGCGGCGGAGAACCAGGACCGGGAGCTGAGCGCGCAGATCCAGATGGCCCTCAGTCTGTTTGAACCCCTGCTGGTGGTCACCATGGCCGGCATGGTGCTGTTTATCGTGCTGGCCATCCTGCAGCCGATCCTGCAACTGAACACCCTTATGAGTATGTAACTGTATTAATGGAGAAAACTATGCAACGGCAACGCGGTTTCACGTTACTGGAAATTATGGTGGTGATCGTCATTCTCGGCATTCTCGCCAGCCTGGTGGTGCCCAACCTGATGGGCAACAAGGAGAAAGCGGACCGCCAGAAAGTCGTCAGCGATCTGGTGGCGCTCGAGGGGGCGCTGGATATGTATAAACTGGACAACAGCCGCTACCCCAACACCGAGCAGGGACTGCAGGCGCTGGTGACCGCCCCGGCCGCCGAGCCGCACGCCCGCAACTACCCGGAAGGCGGCTATATCCGCCGCCTGCCGCAGGACCCGTGGGGAAATGAGTATCAGCTGTTAAGCCCGGGTCAGCATGGCGCCATCGACGTCTTCAGCGTCGGCCCGGACGGGATGCCCGACACCAATGACGACATCGGCAACTGGACCCTCGGGAAGAAATAGTGTCTCAGCGCGGTTTCACGCTCCTTGAGATGATGCTGGTCCTGCTGCTGATTGGCGTCAGCGCCAGCATGGTGCTGCTGGCGTTTCCCTCCGCCCGCACCCAGGAGGCCACACAGATCCTGGCGCGCTTTCAGGCGCAGCTGGATTTTGTCCGCGAGCGCGGGCAGCAAACCGGTCAGCTCTTCGGGATCGTCATCCACCCTGACCGCTGGCAGTTTATGCGCCTGCAGCCTGCCGACGAAGACGCTCCGGCGGCGGCTGATGACCGCTGGGGCAACGCGCAGTGGCTGCCGCTGCAGGCCGGACGCGTCACCACGGCGGAAACCCTCCCCCGGACCAGGCTGACGCTGCGCTTTCCCGACGGCCAGGCGTGGACGCCAGGCGAGCAGCCCGACGTGCTGATCTTCCCAGGCGGCGAAGTCACACCGTTTCAGCTGCGGATTGACGCCGCGACGGGCATCACCATCGACGCCCAGGGTGACAGCCAGCCGCTGGCGGCGCGGGAGCAGCCATGAAACGCCAGGCCGGGATGACGCTTATCGAAGTGATGGTCGCGCTGGTGATTTTCGCCCTCGCCGGTCTGGCGGTGATGCAGTCCACCCTGCAGCAGACGCGCCAGCTTGGGCGTATGGAAGAGAAAATCCTCGCCAGCTGGCTGGCGGATAATCAGCTGGTGCAGCTGCGGCTGGAGAAACGCTGGCCCGCCCTCAGCTGGTCCGAAACCACCGTGGAAGCCGCCGGAACGCGCTGGTTTGTCCGCTGGCAGGGAGTGGAAACCGCGCTGCCGCAGCTGCGGGCGCTGGACGTGGAGGTCCGGCGGCAAAAAAGCGATCCCGCGCCGCTGGCGACCCTGCGCACCTGGGTGACGCCGCCATGATAACGAAAATGCGCGGTTTCACCCTGATTGAAACGCTGCTGGCGCTGGCTATCCTCGCCGTCCTTAGCGCCGCCGCCGTGATGGTACTGCAGAACGTCATCCGCGCCGATGGCCTGACCCGCGAGAAGAGCCAGCAGATCGCCGCCCTCCAGCGCGCCTTTCGCCAGATCGCCGACGATGTCACGCACATCATTCCCCGTCGCGCCAGAAACAGCGACACGCTTTTCTTCGCCGGACGTTTCCAGTTGCAGAGCGACGACTGGGGGCTGGCCTTCAGCCGCAGCGGCTGGCCGAACCCGCTGGGGATCCTCCCGCGTTCGGAGATCCAGAACGTCAGCTACCGTCTGCGCCAGCAACAGCTTGAGCGACTGAGCTTCGATCTGCAGGATCCGCTGACCGGCAGCCAGCCGACGGTTCGGGTGGTATTGCGCGAGGTGACGGCGTTTCGCCTGCGGTTCTACGCCGACGGACGCTGGCAGGAGACCTGGGATCGCTCGCAGACGCTGCCGCAGGGGCTGGAGATCACCCTGACGCTGGCGAACAGCGGGGAGATCACCCGCCTGTTTTTACTCACCCCGGGAGGCAGCCAGTGAAAAATCGGCAACGCGGCGTCGCGCTCCTGATGGTGCTGTTCATCCTCGCCCTGATGATGATCCTCGCCAGCGCCATGACCGAACGCACCGCGGTCATGTATCAGCATACCGCCGTGACCCTCGATAATCTGCAGGCCAGATGGTACGCCCTGGCGGCGGAAAACATGGCCGCCGCGCTCCTGCAACGCGACGCGCTGGACTCACCCAGTCAAACGAACCTGGCGCAAAGCTGGGCGCAGGAGGGGCGCCGCTTTACCCTCGACGATGGCGAAATCCTCGCCACGATCCGCGACGGGCACGCCTGCTTTAACCTCAATGCCATCAACCATCGCGCGGATGAAACCAGCGGCGGAACGCCCTACCCGACCGACGTCTTCGTCCGGCTGTTGGCGCTGCTCGGCGAATCGCCGCTGCGCGCCAGCCAGATCGCCGCCGCCCTTGGCGACTGGACGGACAGCGACGGCCAGCCGCGGCTGAACGGAGCAGAGGATGAGGTCTATATGGCGCAAACCCTGGGCTATCTCGCCGCCAACCAGCCGATGCAGGATGTCAGCGAGCTGCGCCTGCTGGCGGGTATGGACGCCGCCCTCTATCAGCGCCTGCTCCCCTTCGTCTGCGCCCAGCCGGATGACGCGCTGCAGGTCAATGTCAACACCCTGCGGCCCTCCCAGGCCCCCCTGCTGGTGGCCCTATTTCCCGGCGAGCTGACGCTGCAGGAGGCGCAACAACTGCTGCACAACCGCCCGCGAACCGGGTGGAGCAGCGTCGCTGCGTTTCTCGCGCAGCCGACGCTGCAGAAAACCGATACCACGCTTGCCCGCCCCTGGCTGACGGTGCACAGCACGCGCTTTATCGCCGCCTTTACCGTGGCGACCGGCAATCTTCGCTTTCAGCTGCACAGCGTCCTGCAACAGGAGGGGCGCACGTTTACCGTCGTCCAGCGGCGATATGGACTTTCTATGGTGGTCGATGAATAAGTTTAACGCTTCTCCCCAGGCCATGCTGATCGTGCGCTTCGCCCCCGGGCTGGCGCCGCTGCACTGGCAACTCTTCGCCCCCGGCGAGCCGCACCACGAGGCCAGCGGCCGGTGGCCGGCTGACGACGCCAGCCCTTTCCCGGCGCTGGCGGCGCACTACCCCGCCTGGGTGCTGATCCCGGCCAGCGACTGCGCGTTTCACTCGCTCACCCTGCCGGCGGGCTTGCGTAAACCGCCGCTGCAGGTCGCCCCATTCCTGCTGGAAGAGCAGCTGGCCGACGATGTCGAAGCCACCCATTTTGCCCTGCTCCACCGCCAGCAGGCGCAGTGCGAGATCGTCGCCGTACAGCGGCAGAAAATGCGCGACTGGCTGGCCCGCTGCGAGTCGCTCTCCCTTCGGCCCCTGGCGTTGACGCCCGACGTGCTGGCCCTGCCCTGGCATCCGCCAGCGTGGAGCGCGGTGCAGGTGGACGAGCAGTGGCTGATCCGCCACCAGCCGTGGGGCGGCATGGCGGCGGAAAACGTCTGGCTGACGGAGCTGCTGCAGAGCGAGGCGGAAGAACCAGTCATCGACAGCTATTCACCGCCGCCCGCGGCGCCGGGCGTCTGGCGGGCGCAACCTGCGCAGACATTGCTGACCCTTGCCGCACGCTATCCGGCAACGCAGCAGCTCAGTCTGCTGCAGGGGGAGTTTGCCGTCCGTCGGCGGCGGCCTGCACAGGCGACCTGGCGTTCGGCGCAATATGCCGCACTGGCTCTGGCGTTACTGGTGGGGACAAACAGCGTGCTGGACCATCTCGATCTGGCGCGTCAGGCCGAGGCGGCGCAGCAGGCCAGCCGGGCTTTCTATCACCGCTGGTTTCCGACGGAGAAAAAGGTGATTAATCCGCGACTGCAGATGCAGCAACACCTGCAAACCCTCGCCCGTCAGGCGCAGCATGCCCCCCTCGTCGATCGCCTCAGCGCGCTGCAAAACATCCTCAGCGACACGCCGGGGATCCGCCTGCGGACGCTGAGCTGGGATGCCGCGGGCAACCGTCTGCAGCTGGATATCGCCGCGGTCTCTTCCCGGGCGCTGGAGCAGTTCACCCAGCGGGCGCAGCCGCGGTTTCGCGTCCGGCCAGGTGACATGACCACGAAACCGGATGGCATTGAGGGACAACTGACGCTGGAGGAAAACAATGGCTAATCTGCTTATCTGGTGGCGGCAGCGCACGCCGTCCGAGCAACGCCTGCTGCTCGGACTCGCGGGGCTGCTGGTGGTATGCGCCCTCTGGTACGGATTGTGGCAGCCCTGGCGAGCCCGTGAGGCGCAGTGGCGACAAACCCTGATGAAAGAGCAGGCCAGCCTGCGCTGGATGACGCAGCAGACTCCGCGCCTGCAGCAGCTCAGCCAGCAGCCCACGCCGACGGCAAAAGAGGCGCTCACCGCCCTGGTGATGCGCGAGGCGGCGAGCCACGGGCTGGCCGTCGCCCGCCTGCAGCCGCAGGGAAAACGTCTGCAGGTCACCCTCCAGCCCTGCACCTTCCAGGCGCTGATGGCGTGGCTCGACGCCCCGGCGATGCGTGGCGTCAACGCGGTCTCCCTGTCCGTGACCGGGCAGCCGTCGCGGCCCGGCTGGGTTATGGTCAACCATCTGCTGCTGGAGCGCGACGATGAAAGCTAAAGGGATCGCGGGCGGACTGCTGCTGGTCCTCTATCTGTTGTGGCTCACCGCTACCGCCCCGGCGCGCCTGCTGGTCCCGATGCTGCCGCCCGGCGTACAGGTGGGCAGCCTCAGCGGCAGCGTCTGGCGCGGCGCGGCGCAACCGGTCTACTGGCATGGCGAACGGCTTGAACGACTGGCGTGGTCGCTGACCCTGGCTGGCTGGCAGGTCTCTCTCAGCGATCCCCGCGGTGTGGAGGGTCAGGCCCGGCTGTGGGGCCTGCGCGATCTGCGCCTGCAGGAGGGGCGGCTCACCGCCCCCGCCAGCCTGCTCAGCCGCTGGCTGATGTCGACCATGCCCGTCAGCGCCGAGGGAGAGGTCACTTTCAGCCTGGCCGAAGCACACTTCAGCGAGGGGCGCTGCCGACAAATCACCGCCGGAGGCGCGCAGTGGCGTCAGGCCCGACTGCACTCCCCGGTCGGCAGCCTGGAGCTGGCCCAGGTTAATGGCACCTTCCGCTGTACGGCGGACGGCGCCGTGGCGCTGACCCTCCGCCAGGATTCTCATCAGCTGAGCCTCAGCGGCCAGGGGACCCTGTCGCCCGATGGCCGCTATCTGTTTCGCGGTACGCTACAGCCCCGGCAGGGAATGCCGCCGCTGTTGGCGCTGCTGGTGACGCGCCCCGCCGCTAAAAACGAGCCGGGTCGCACACCGTGGCAGATTCAGGGAAAATGGTTACCCCAGGAGCAAAAATGACGACATTAACGGCATTATCGCTGCACTTTCCCCTTGTCTGGTATGGCTTCCTGCTGCTGTTCGGCCTGGCGCTGGGCAGCTTTTACAACGTGGTGATCTATCGTCTGCCGCGCATGTTGACCCAGACCGCGGACGACGAGCGGATAACCCTCAGCACCCCGGGCTCCTCCTGCCCGCAGTGCCGCCAGCCGATCGCCTGGCGGGACAATATCCCGCTGCTCAGTTTCCTCTGGCTGGGCCGTCGCGCCCGCTGCTGTCAGGCGCCCATCGAGTGGAGCTATCCGCTGACCGAGCTGGCCACCGGCCTGCTGTTTATCCTCGCCGGGGCGCTGCTCGCGCCGGGCCTGCCGCTGGCGGGCGGCCTGCTGCTGCTCTCGTTCCTGCTGATGCTGGCGCGGATTGACGCCCGGACCCAGCTGTTGCCCGACCGTCTGACGCTGCCCCTGCTGTGGGCCGGGCTGCTGTTCAATCTTAACGAGGTGTACATTGCCCTGCCGGACGCGGTCGCCGGGGCGATGGCCGGTTATCTGGCGCTGTGGTCGGTCTACTGGCTGTTCCGCCTGCTGACCGGGAAAGAGGCGCTGGGCTATGGCGATTTTAAGCTGCTGGCGGCGCTGGGCGCCTGGTGCGGCTGGCAGGTTCTGCCGCAGGTGCTGTTGCTCGCCTCGGCCTGCGGGCTGGTGTGGACCCTGCTGCAGCGCCTGTGGACCCGGCAGTCGCTGCAGCAGCCGCTGGCCTTCGGCCCCTGGCTGGCGCTGGCCGGAGGGGGCATTTTTCTCTGGCAGCAGATGGTCTAGCGGTTACTGCCCGGCCAGACGACTACGAATATTTTTTGCTGCGCCGGGTCGGGGCGGTGTTGGCCGGATCGTCCGGCCAGACGTGTTTCGGGTAGCGTCCCTTCATCTCTTTTTGCACCTCGCGGTAGCTTCCCTGCCAGAAGGCGCTCAGATCGCGGGTGATCTGCAGCGGACGCTGGGCGGGCGACAGCAGCTCCAGCACCAGCGGCACCCGCCCCTCGGCGATAACCGGCGTCGTGGCCTCGCCGAACATCTCCTGCATACGTACCGCCAGCGCTGGCGGGTTCTCCGCATGGTAACGGATCGCCAGACGGCTGCCGGTCGGCACGGTATAGTGCGTCGGCAGCTCGCGATCCAGCTTCTGGCGCAGCGGCCACGGCAGCCAATCCTGTAGCGCCTGACGCAGATCCAGTGCCTTCAGCGCCCGCAGCGAGTGAACGCCGTTCATCTGCGGCAGCAGCCATGCCTCCAGCGAGGCCAATAGCGAAGCGTCATCCACCGCGGGCCACGCCTCTTCCGGCAACCACTGCGCCGCACACTGCAGCCGCAGTCGCAGCTGCTCAGCCTCTGGCGTCCAGTTGAGCACACCGAGGCCTTTCTCACGAATACCGTTGAGCATCGCCTGATGCAGCTCCGCCTCAGAGGGCTTCGCCAGCGGCTGGGTCTTGATCACCAACTGGCCTATCACCGTCCGCCGCCAGGCTTTCAGCGTCCCCTGCGCTTCATCCCACTCCACCGTGTCGGAACGCTGCGCCAGCTCGGGACGGGCGGCGATCAGCTCGCCGATATCCACTGGCAGAGCCAACAGCATGCGGGCATCCGGCGAGGCGCTGCCCTGCAGCAGCAGCGGAGCGATCAGCCACTCATGGCGGCCCAGCGCGTCGTCGGCGTCCAGCATCGCGCCCATGCCGTTCGCCAGCTGGTAGCGCCCCTCCTGACCGCGGCGGCGGACGATGCGATCGGCGAAGGCCGACGCCAGCAACCCCGCCATTCCTTCGGCATCGGGCTGGCCGCCGCGGCGGGCCAGACGCTTCATCAGCTGCTGCGCCCGCTGCTGCCAGTTGGTCTGCTGACGGGAAAAGACGGCGCCCAAATCCACCAGCCCGCCGCGCGGAGGCTCCTCAAGGATCGCCGCCAGCCTGGCCGCCGTCGCCGCCTCGTCATCGGTCTGCGCGGCGGCCAGCATCGCCGCCAGCCGGGGCTCGTTGCCGAGGGTCGCCATTTTGCGGCCAAACGCCGACAGCCGCTCGCCGTCCAGCGCCGAGAGCGCCTCCAGCAGGCGGCGCGCGGCGGCCAGGTTCACCGCGGGCGGCTGATCCAGCCAGGCCAGCGCGGCCGGATCGTGGCAGCCCCACTGCAGCAGCTCCAGCAGCAGCGCCGACAGATCGCTGTGCAGGATCTCCGGTTCGCTCTGCGCCGCCGCCCGTTCCGCCTGTTCTTTGCCGAGCAAATGCAGGCAGATCCCCGGAGAGAGACGGCCGGCGCGTCCGGCACGCTGCGTCATCGATGCCTGGCTGACGCGCTGCGTCACCAGCCGGGTCAGGCCGGTGCGCGGGTCAAAGCGGGCGACCCGCTCCTGGGCACTGTCGACCACCAGGCGGATCCCCTCGATGGTCAGACTGGTCTCGGCAATATTGGTGGCCAGCACCACTTTGCGCTTCCCGGCCGGCGCCGGGAGGATCGCTTTGCGCTGCTCGCTTAGGGGCAGCGCGCCGTACAGCGGGCAGAGGATGACATCCTCCGCCACGCGCTCCGTCAGTTGTTCCTGAACGCGCTGGATCTCACCGACGCCGGGCAGAAACAGCAGCATCGATCCCTGTTCATGTCGCAACAGCTCCGCTGCCGCCACCGCCACCGCCTCATCAAAGCGCTGGTGCGTGGGAAGCGGGTTGAAACGGCGCTCCACCGGATAAGCGCGCCCCTCCGAGACCACCACTGGCGCCTCAGGCAGCAGACGCTGCAGGCGATCGTTATCGAGGGTCGCCGACATGATCAGCAGCTTGAGATCGTCACGCAATCCCTGCTGGACGTCGAGCAGCAAGGCCAGCGCCAGATCCGCCTGCAGGCTACGCTCGTGAAACTCATCGAGGATCACCAGCCCCACGCCCGCCAGCTCCGGATCGCGCTGGATCATGCGCGTCAGGATCCCCTCCGTGACCACCTCCAGGCGGGTCTGCGGCCCGACGCAGGTTTCGGCGCGCATGCGGTAACCCACGGTCTCCCCCGGCTTTTCGCCAAGCAGTTCAGCCAGCCGCTGCGCGACATTACGCGCCGCCAGGCGCCTCGGCTCCAGCAGGATAATGCGTCCCGCGATGTTGCCCTCGGCGAGGATCTGCAGCGGCAGCCAGGTCGATTTCCCGGCGCCGGTCGGCGCGTTGAGCAAAACCTGCGGCGCGTGCTGCAGGGCGGATAACAGTTCTGGGAGGACGGCGGCAACCGGCAATGAGGACACAAAAGGCTCCGGGGGTTAACATTCAGGGGCTCGCATTGTAGCATCCCCCTAATTCATTACCGAGTCTCTATCATGTCTGAGCCGAAAAGGCTGTTTTTTGCGCTTGAACTGCCGTCTGCCGTCCAGAAACAGATCGTCCAGTGGCGGGCAAGCCACTTCCCCGAGGATGCCGGCAGGCCCGTCGCGGCGGATAACCTCCATCTGACGCTGGCGTTTCTCGGCGAGGTGAGCGCGGAAAAACAGCGGGCGCTGGCCGCCCTCGCTGGCCGGCTGCGCCAGCCGGGCTTTACCCTGACACTGGACGATGCCGGACAGTGGCTGCGCTCGCGGGTGGTCTGGCTCGGGACCCGTCAGCCGCCGCGCGGCCTGCTGCAGCTCGCCAGTATGCTGCGCGCTCAGGCGGCGCGCAGCGGCTGCTATCAGAGCCCGCAGCCGTTTCATCCGCATATTACCCTGTGGCGCGATGCCCGCCAGGCGGTGCCGATCCCGGCTCCCGGCTTTCACTGGTCGTTTCCGGTGAACGAGTTCGTGCTTTATGAGTCCAGCTTCGGCCGGGGGCGCACGCGCTACACGGCGCTGGAACGTTATCCGTTTCATAAGGAAAGTTGATGCAGTTTGATCCGCCGTTACAGCCCGCTATTTTGCTTAAACGTTACAAACGATTTCTTGCTGACGTGGTTACCCCCGATGGCCGTGAGCTGACGCTTCACTGCCCCAATACCGGCGCAATGACCGGTTGCGCCGCCCCGGGCGACACCGTCTGGTATTCCACTTCTGACAATGCGAAGCGCAAATATGCCCACACCTGGGAATTAACTGAAACGCAACAGGGCGCGGTTATTTGCGTCAATACGCTGCGCGCGAATTCGCTGGCAAAAGAGGCGATTTCCGCCGGAATAATCCCTGAGCTTTCCGGCTATAACCAGCTGAAAAGCGAAGTGAAATATGGCGAAGAGAATAGCCGTATCGATATTATGTTACAGGCAGATGACCGACAAAACTGCTATATTGAAGTGAAATCGGTTACGTTGGCGGAGAAAGAATACGGTTATTTTCCCGATGCGGTGACCACGCGCGGTCAGAAGCACCTGCGGGAGCTGATGGCCGTCGCGGCAAATGGCGACCGTGCGGTGATTTTATTTGCCGTTTTGCATTCGGCAATTGACCGTTTCTCTCCCGCGCATCATATTGATGCCAGATACGCACAGCTGTTAACAGAAGCCCGCGACAAGGGGGTGGAAATTCTCGCCTGGAAGGCGGAACTTTCTACGACGAAGATGACTCTGAATAAGCCGATTGCCGTGGTGTTAAACCCCGGGAAATAAGTGGCTAAATAGTGTTCGGGTCGCAAGCGCGAATACGCTTTTCTTCACAGGGTTGTCAAGTGTAACGTTTAGATAATTGCTATCCGGAAAAGCATCTGCTATTTATAGCGGCCTGATTTTCCCCCACATGGGGATCGATAGTGCGTGTTAAGGAGAAGCAACATGCAAGAAGGGCAAAACCGTAAAACATCGTCCCTGAGTATTCTCGCCATCGCTGGGGTGGAGCCGTACCAAGAGAAACCGGGCGAAGAGTATATGAACGAAGCCCAGCTGGCGCACTTCAAGCGTATTCTTGAAGCATGGCGTAATCAACTCAGGGATGAAGTGGATCGCACCGTAACGCACATGCAGGATGAAGCTGCCAACTTCCCGGATCCGGTAGACCGTGCCGCCCAGGAAGAAGAGTTCAGCCTGGAACTGCGTAACCGCGACCGCGAACGTAAACTGATCAAAAAGATCGAGAAAACGCTGAAAAAAGTTGAAGATGAAGACTTCGGCTACTGCGAATCCTGCGGCGTGGAGATCGGCATTCGCCGTCTGGAAGCGCGTCCGACTGCGGATCTGTGCATTGACTGCAAAACCCTGGCGGAAATTCGCGAAAAACAGATGGCGGGCTAATCCCCTGCTGCCTCACTCTCTGGCGGGAGTCTCTCCCGCCTGGTTCTGTTGTCCGTAACATGACTGACTCACGCTATATTGGGCGCTTTGCTCCCTCCCCCTCCGGTGAACTCCACTTCGGCTCTTTGATTGCCGCGCTCGGCAGCTACCTGCAAGCCCGCGCGAACCAGGGTATCTGGCGCGTTCGTATTGAAGATATCGACCCGCCGCGCGAAGTCCCCGGGGCCGCCGACACCATTCTGCGCCAGCTTGACCACTACGGTCTGCACTGGGACGGCGACGTGCTCTGGCAGTCGCAACGACATGAAGCTTACCGCGAGGCGCTGGCCTGGCTGGGTGAACAAGGGCTGAGCTATTACTGCACCTGCACCCGCGCGCGGATCCATGCCGTAGGCGGGATCTACGATGGTCACTGCCGCGACCTCGGGCTGGGGGCGGAAAACGCCGCGCTGCGCCTGCGCCAGACCCGTCCGGTGCTGCAGTTCACCGATCGCCTGCGCGGCACGCTGGTCGCCAACGAGCCGCTGGCGCGCGAGGATTTTATTATCCACCGTCGCGACGGCCTGTTTGCCTACAATCTGGCGGTGGTGGTTGATGACCACTTTCAGGGGATCACCGAGATCGTCCGCGGCGCTGACCTGATTGAGCCGACGGTCCGGCAGATTTCACTGTATCAGCATTTTGGCTGGCAGGCGCCGGACTACCTCCATCTGCCGCTGGCCCTCAATGCTGACGGGAATAAACTCTCTAAACAAAACCACGCACCGGCGCTGCCGGAAGGCGATCCGCGCCCCGAAATTGTCCGGGCGCTCCGGTTTCTTAATCAGGACATCGCCCAGGACTGGCAAGCCCTGAGCATGGACGATTTACTCAGTCAGGCCGTCGCCAACTGGCAGCCCGCAAAAATCGAGCATTCTCAAATGGCTCCCGCTGAGCTATGATTAGCCGCTATTTTTATACTGTACAGTTGATCTGAAGTCCGTCTGACACTACGAGGTGCACCATTTTTACCCGAGTCGCTAATTTTTGCCGTAAGGTGCTAAGCCGTGAGGAGCGCGAGGCAGAAGCCGCCGTCGAACCCATGCCTATGACGGTGATCCCGCGTGAGCAGCATGCTATTTCCCGCAAAGATATCAGTGAAAACGCCCTCAAGGTCATGTACCGCCTCAACAAGGCAGGCTACGAATCCTGGCTGGTCGGCGGCGGTGTCCGCGACCTGCTGCTTGGCAAAAAGCCGAAAGATTTTGACGTCACCACCAACGCCACGCCGGATCAGGTGCGCAAGCTGTTCCGCAACTGCCGTCTGGTCGGGCGACGTTTCCGCCTGGCGCACGTCATGTTCGGGCCGGAAATCATTGAAGTGGCCACCTTCCGCGGCCACCACGAAGGGCACACCACCGATCGCGTGACCTCCCAGCAGGGCCAGAATGGCATGCTGCTGCGGGATAACATCTTCGGTTCGATCGAAGAGGATGCCCAGCGTCGCGACTTCACCATCAATAGCCTTTATTACAGCGTGGCTGACTTTACCGTTCGCGACTACGTCGGCGGCATGAAGGATCTGCAGGACGGCGTGATCCGCCTGATCGGCAATCCGGAAACCCGCTATCGCGAAGATCCGGTACGCATGCTGCGCGCGGTGCGCTTTGCCGCCAAGCTGGATATGCGTATCAGCCCGGAAACGGCTGAACCACTGCCGCGCCTGGCCACCCTGCTCCACGACGTGCCGCCGGCACGCCTGTTCGAAGAGGTGCTTAAGCTGCTGCAGGCCGGGTATGGCTACCAGACCTACATGCTGCTGCGCGAATACAACCTGTTCCAGCCGCTGTTCCCGACCATCACCCGCTACTTTACCGAGCGCGGCGACAGCCCGATGGAGCGGATCATCAGCCAGGTGCTGAAGAACACCGATAACCGCATTCATAACGACATGCGCGTCAATCCGGCCTTCCTCTTCGCGGTGATGTTCTGGTATCCGCTGCTGGAGACGGCGCAAAAAATCGCCCAGGAGAGCGGCCTGGCGTACTACGACGCCTTCGCTCTGGCGATGAACGATGTCCTGGACGAAGCCTGCCGTACGCTGGCGATCCCTAAACGCATCACTACCCTTATTCGTGATATCTGGCAGCTGCAGCTGCGCATGTCCCGTCGCCAGGGCAAACGCGCCTGGAAACTGATGGAGCATCCGAAATTCCGTGCCGCCTACGATCTGCTGGAGCTGCGCGCCGGGGCGGAAAACAACAGCGAACTGCAGCGTCTGACCAAATGGTGGGGCGAATTCCAGGTCGCCGCGCCGCCGGAACAAAAAGACATGCTCAACGACCTCGGGGACGATCCGGCGCCACGCCGTCGCCACCGTCGTCCGCGCAAACGCGCGCCGCGTCAGGGTAACGCATGACCCTGGTCTATATCGCGCTTGGCAGTAACCTTGCTTCTCCGCTGGAGCAGGTGCAGGCAGCCATCCGCGCGCTGGGCGATATTCCGCACAGCCGCGTGGTGAACGTCTCTTCGTTCTACCGCACGCCGCCGCTGGGCCCGCAGGATCAGCCGGACTATCTCAACGCCGCCGTCGCGCTGGAAACCACCCTGGCGCCCGATGCGCTGCTCGATCACACTCAGCGCATCGAGCTGCAGCAGGGTCGGGTGCGCAAAGCTGAACGCTGGGGACCGCGCACGCTCGACCTCGACATCATGCTGTTTGGCGATGAGGTCATCAATAGCCCGCGCCTGACCGTTCCGCACTATGATATGAAAAACCGCGGCTTTATGCTCTGGCCGCTGTTCGAGATCGCTCCGGATCTCCATTTTCCTGACGGCCCTGCGCTGCGCGCCGTGCTGGATGATCTGGGCGCGGAAAAACCCGCGAGCTGGTAATCCCCTCTCCTTTTTTAGCATTTGCGGCGATCGTCGTAATCGGTTGCCCAAAATCATTGCCCCTCTGAATGCTGCTGTTAGAATGCCGGTTAATATGACTTTCATCATCAGGAAATGTTATGAAACCGACCACCATTGCCCTGCTGCAGAAATGCAAACAGGAAAAGAAGCGCTTTGCCACCATTACCGCCTACGACCATAGCTTCGCGAAGCTGTTCGCCGATGAAGGCATTAATGTGCTGCTGGTGGGCGATTCCCTGGGAATGACGGTACAGGGTCACGACTCCACCCTGCCGGTCACCGTGGAAGATATCGCCTATCACACCCGCGCCGTCCGCCGCGGTGCGCCGAACAGCCTGCTGCTTGCCGACCTGCCGTTCATGGCCTACGCCACCCCCGAACAGACCTTCGAAAATGCGGCCATCGTGATGCGCGCTGGCGCCAATATGGTCAAACTCGAAGGCGGCGCCTGGCTGGCCGATACCGTGAAGATGCTGGCGGAACGCGCGGTGCCGGTTTGCGGCCACCTCGGCCTCACGCCGCAGTCGGTAAACGTATTCGGCGGGTATAAAGTGCAGGGGCGCGGCGATGCAGCGCAGACCCTGTTTGACGACGCATTAGCGCTGGAAGCGGCTGGCGCGCAGCTGCTGGTGCTGGAGTGCGTCCCGGTAGAACTGGCGAAACGCATTACCGACGCCCTGACCATTCCAGTGATCGGCATCGGCGCGGGCAACGTCACCGACGGGCAGATCCTGGTGATGCATGACGCATTCGGGATCACCGGCGGCCACATCCCTAAATTCGCCAAGAATTTCCTTGCCGAAGCGGGCGACATCCGCGCCGCGGTACGGCAGTATATTGCCGAAGTTGAATCCGGGGTCTATCCGGGCGAAGAACACAGTTTCCATTAAGGAGTCTTGTTGTGCTGATTATTGAATCCGTGCTGCTGCTGCGTCAGCATATCCGCCGTCTGCGTCAGGAAGGTAAGCGTATCGCGCTGGTTCCGACGATGGGCAACCTGCATGATGGTCATATGAAGCTGGTTGATGAGGCTAAAGCCAGCGCGGACGTGGTGGTGGTCAGTATTTTCGTCAATCCGATGCAGTTTGACCGCGCCGACGACCTGGCGCGCTATCCACGCACCCTGCAGGATGATTGCGAAAAGCTGAACAAGCGCCATGTCGACTTTGTCTTCGCGCCGACGCCGGCGGAAGTTTATCCCCAGGGCACCGAAGGCCAGACCTACGTCGACGTCCCCGGCCTGTCCACTATGCTGGAAGGCGCCAGCCGCCCGGGCCACTTCCGCGGCGTGTCGACCATCGTCAGTAAGCTGTTCAATCTGGTTCAGCCGGACGTCGCCTGCTTCGGCGAGAAAGACTTTCAGCAGCTGGCGCTGATCCGCAAGATGGTCGCCGACATGGGCTACGATATCGAGATTATCGGCGTGCCGATCGTCCGCGCGAAAGATGGCCTGGCGCTGAGCTCGCGTAATGGCTACCTGACCGCCGACCAGCGCAAAATCGCTCCCGGCCTCTACAAGGTGCTGAGCGCGGTGGCGGAAAAACTGGCCGCCGGCGATCGCCAGCTCGATGAGATCATCGCTATCGCTGAACAGGAGCTGAATGAAAAAGGCTTCCGCGCCGACGACATTCAGATCCGCGATGCCGACACCCTGCTTGAGCTGACGGATGCCAGCCAGCGCGCGGTGATCCTGATGGCCGCCTGGCTGGGTCAGGCCCGCCTGATCGACAACCAGATCGTCACGCTCGGTCAGTAGACAGCGGGTAAAAATCGGGCAATACTTGCCCGGGCTTTTCTCAGGGCGGACGACCTGTCCGCTCTGCTACATTAAGGTTGAAGGGTAGAAGTTATGATGCGTAATATGCTGCAGGGCAAGCTCCACCGCGTAAAAGTCACGCAGGCTGACCTGCACTATGAAGGTTCATGCGCCATTGACCAGGATTTCCTGGATGCGGCCGGTATTCTGGAGAATGAAACCATTCACCTCTGGAACGTCACCAACGGCAACCGTTTCTCCACCTACGCCATTGCCGCCGAGCGGGGCTCCAGAATCATCTCCGTCAACGGCGCCGCCGCGCACTGCGCCAGCGTCGGCGATATCCTGATCATCGCCAGCTTCGTCACCATGTCTGACGAAGAGGCGCGCCGCTGGCAGCCCAACATTGCCTACTTCGAAGGCGACAATGAAATGAAGCGCCAGGCGAAAGCCATTCCGGTGCAGGTCGCCTGATGACCGCGGCGCCGCGCTCAGGCGCAGCGCCGAAGTTTACCCCTGCGGCTGGTTACTGATCAGCCGCGACATCGTCTCCAGCGAATCCGTGCGTAAGATATATAACCGCTTTAGCAGAAACGGATTGTCCCCCGGCTTCACCTTCCCACGCACCGTCGTCACCGCCATATGAAACCCGGCGTCATTCGCCGCCTGCACCGCCGTGGCGTTATAGCCGCCGAAGGGATAGGAAAGGTAGAGAACATGCGGATTAAACTGGCTGAGCGCCCGGCGCGAGCGGGCGAAATCAAACAGAATATTATGGTAATTGCGGCTGAATAAAATCGGCCGGCGGCCGGCGTCAACCCGATGCAGGAAGTGGGTATGCGACTGAATATCAAAAACATCCTGGATCTGCCGGAGCTCAGAAATACTCATGAACTGCAGCGATTTCGGATCCCATTTCTGCGGATGGCGCTTAATACGCGAGGAGATAATAAACGCGGTGGCATGAAAACCGTACTGCTTTAGTACCGGATAGGCGTAACGGTTTACCGATTTCAGGCCGTCATCGAATGTGATGACCACTGCCCGCGCCGGAAGGTTGATTTTATTACGCACATAGCCTTCCAGCTGATACAGGGTCAGCGTGGTATAGCCCTGATCGCGCAGCCAGGTCATCTGGTTGTTGAAGGCGCGTACCGAGGTGGTGGTCGAGGTATGGCGGAAACGGGTGTTCTCTTCGTCGCGCAGAATGTGATGATAGGTCAGCACGGGAATACCATTATCTTCCTGCGCATCCAGACTGCTGACCCACGCCAGCCGGTCGCCAATGCGGATCTGAAACCAGGTCTGATTGAGCCGGTCTTTTAGCTTGCTGAGGATCGGATAGCGCAGGTTAGTGGCCAGCGTACCAAACGGCACGCTGCTCACGGCGGGTGTGTTGTAGAGCGGCGTATCTTTCCAGGTGAGCAAATTCTGGTTACTCAACGGTTTATTGAGATCCCCCAGTCGGTCCTCCACGCGCTGCTTACCCTGTACCGGCTCGAGGTGGCCTTTATCAATAAACCCGGTGCCGAAGCCGAAGCGAAATTCATAATAGTCAGCCGCCGTCGGGACGACCGCGAGGATCTGCCCGGCACGCACATTGCCGACGCTGACCACATGATTCCCCACCTGCGCCCAGATGACCGCGTCTTCGGTGGTCTGCATATAGCGCACAGGCTTGCCCTGCTGGCTAAGCAGACTGGCGGAAGCGCTGAGCGAGGTCAGTAAAAGAAGCAGCGTAAAAAATCGGGCAAGCATGCGCATCGAACCGGTAAACCATCAACGGCAGCTATTGTAACAAAAGCGGCATCTGTCACGCTGCTTAATTTCCGAAGGTATCATGACGCAAGCGGAACGGGGGGTTCTTCTGCTGCTGATGCCACAAGCTGCTCACCATTGGCCCGCCCGCGCTGACGATAGCCTGGCGAAACGCCTCGCTGCTTAACGTGTTCCGCAGCAGATACATTCGCTCAAGTAATGAATAGCTGACGCCGGAGATCACTTCGCAGTGGGTATGTTTGTGGCTCATCAGCGCCGCGGCCCGATAAGGCGCCGCGCCGGTTCTGTCGGTCAGGAAAATGACTCCGTCCCCGGAGTCGGTGGCATGCAGCGCATCGCACATCATCCGGCTCAACATATTACTGCTGAGATTGCGCCAGTAATTGACCGCCCGGCACTGGGCCAGCGGACCAAATTTTCGTTCAAGACGATCCAGCATCTCCTGCGCCAGCTCATCGTGGCAGGTAATGACCCAACCAAGCATGCTTCCCTCCTTAGCCAGCCAACAATGTAGCAAGGGGAGGATGGCGTATCGGTGATGGCGGTCAAAGATAAGCGGTTAGCGCTTCGCGTATTGGCATCAGGAAGCGCTAACCGTGATGAACATCAGCTGCGCAGGCCGCGGCCGCGCTGGATTAACGACCAGCAAAGCAGATAGAAGGCGACGATGAAGACCACCAGCACCGCAAAGGTGGTCACCAGCGGCACATCGTTGATACCCAGGAAGCCGAAGCGGAAACCGCTGATCATGTAGACGATGGGATTCAGATGCGACAGCCCCTGCCAGAACGGCGGCAGCAGGGTCAGCGAGTAGAACACCCCGCCGAGGTAGGTCAGCGGCGTCAGCACAAAGGTCGGGATCAGGCTAATGTCGTCAAAGGTCTTGGCAAACACCGCGTTCAACAGGCCCGCCAGCGAGAACAGCACCGCGGTGAGGATCAGCGTCAGGGCGACAAACAGCCAGGAGTGAACCTGGAACGGCACAAAGAACAGTGATACCGCCGTCACCAGGATCCCCACGCACAGTCCGCGCGCCACGCCGCCGCCAACGTAGCCAGCGATGATCACATGCGTCGGCACCGGCGCCACCAGCAGCTCTTCAATATTGCGCTGAAACTTGGCGCTGAAGAACGACGAGGCGACATTGGCATAAGCGTTGGTGATCACCGCCATCATGATCAGGCCCGGCACGATAAACTGCATATAGGTAAAGCCGTGCATCTCGCCGATGCGCGACCCGATCAGGTTGCCGAAAATCACGAAGTACAGGGTCATGGTGATCACCGGCGGCACCAGCGTCTGGATCCAGATGCGCATAAAACGGTGGATCTCTTTGGTCCAGATGCTTTTCAGCGCGACCCAATAAAGCTGCATCATGCTGACTCTCCTTTTCGCTCATGCACCAGCGTGACAAACAGCTCTTCCAGACGGTTAGCTTTGTTACGCATACTCAGTACCTGCACCCCCTGGGCGCTCAGTTGGGCAAAGACGCTGTTAATCCCCTGCTCGCGCAGAACCTCGACTTCCAGCGTCGAGGTATCGACCAGTTGATACTGGTAGCCTTCGAGCTTCGGTACCGGGCTTTTTGGCGCGAGGTCGAGAATAAAGGTCTCTGACTTCAGCTTCGACAGCAGCGCTTTCATCGAGGTGTTTTCCACCAGCGCGCCGTGCTGGATGATGCCGATGTTGCGGCATAGCATTTCGGCCTCTTCGAGATAGTGGGTGGTCAGGATAATGGTGGTTCCGCGATCGTTCAGATCCTTAAGAAAGCCCCACATTGAGCGACGCAGTTCAATATCGACGCCAGCGGTCGGTTCGTCGAGGATCAGCAGCTTCGGCTCATGCATTAGCGCGCGGGCGATCATCAGGCGACGCTTCATCCCGCCGGAGAGCATCCGCGCGCGTTCGTTGCGTTTTTCCCACAGATCGAGCTGTTTTAGGTATTTTTCGCTGCGGGCGACAGCTTCTTTGCGTTCCACGCCGTAGTAGCCCGCCTGGTTAACGACAATCTGCTGCACGGTCTCGAACGGATTGAAGTTAAACTCCTGCGGCACCAGGCCAAGCTGGCGCTTGGCGTTGACGACGTCTTTTTCCAGATCGTAGCCAAAGACATTGACCTGACCGGAGGTTTTATTCACCAGCGAACTGATGATGCCGATAGTCGTGGATTTTCCGGCCCCGTTCGGCCCCAGCAGGGCATAGAAATCGCCTGCTTCAACCTGCAGGTCGATTCCCCGCAGCGCCTGAACCCCGCCGGGGTAGGTTTTTTTGAGCTGTTTTAATTCCAGAGCAATGGTCATTAAATATCTCTTCTCGTGTCGTGACACGTCATTAACCCGCCTGACTCACGTTTGCGTTCTACTGGCGCTGGCGCCGCCAACGCATCGGTAGCCTGACGTATCACGGGTTAAGATGGTTTTAAAAAAGGTGAGCTTACCCTATATTAGCGCAACGCACTTACTTGGTTACAGGCCGATAACGTCCATGAATGATATAGATACACTCATCAGCAATAATGCACTATGGTCAAAAATGCTGGTGGAAGAGGACCCCGGCTTTTTTGAGAAACTGTCGCAGACGCAGAAACCGCGCTTCCTTTGGATTGGCTGCTCTGACAGCCGCGTTCCCGCTGAGCGACTTACCGGCCTGGAACCTGGCGAACTGTTTGTCCATCGTAACGTCGCTAACCTGGTGATCCACACCGACCTGAACTGCCTGTCGGTGGTGCAGTATGCCGTCGATGTCCTCGAAGTCGAGCACATTATTATTTGCGGCCACTACGGCTGCGGCGGCGTGCAGGCGGCGGTGGAAAACCCGGAGCTGGGGCTTATCGACAACTGGCTCCTGCATATCCGCGATATCTGGTTCAAGCACAGCTCACTGCTGGGTGAAATGCCGGAGGAGCGCCGTCTGGATACCCTTTGCGAACTCAACGTGATGGAGCAGGTGTACAACCTGGGACATTCGACGATTATGCAATCGGCGTGGAAGCGCGGACAGAAGGTCACCATCCACGGCTGGGCATATGGCATTCACGACGGGCTGCTGCGCGATCTGGATGTCACCGCCGTGAGCCGGGAAACCCTCGAACAGCGCTATCGCCACGGGATCTCCAACCTCAAGATCAAGCATATCAACCACAAATAGCCTTCAGGCTTAGCCACCCTGGAGAGCGCGGCGCGCGCTGTCCAGAGTGGGATATCTCTTACTCGTCCAGCAGGGTGACTTTGCCAATATACGGCAGATGACGGTAGCGCTGGGCGTAGTCAATACCGTAGCCCACCACGAACTCGTCCGGAATGGCGAAACCGACAAACTCAACCGGGACGTTGACTTCACGACGGCTTGGTTTATCCAGCAGCGTACAAATGGCCAGCGATTTCGGCTCGCGCAGGCTGAGGATCTCACGCACTTTAGACAGGGTATTGCCGGAGTCGATGATGTCTTCCACGATCAGTACGTCTTTACCACGGATGTCTTCATCCAGATCTTTGAGGATTTTCACATCACGGGTGGTGGACATGCCGCTGCCGTAGCTGGAGGCGGTCATAAAATCGACTTCATGCGGCACCTGCACTTCACGGCACAGGTCGGCCATGAACATAAATGAGCCACGAAGCAGCCCCACCAGCACCATTTCGCTGCCGCTGTCCTGGTAGTGTTCGTTGATTTGACGACCCAGTTCCGCGATGCGCGCTTTGATCTCGGTTTCCGGGATCATCACTTCTACAGTATGTTTCATAAGACTAACCATTTGATTCTAAATATAAATCATCAAAGCCGCTGCTTTCGCCCCGACGATGACCGGCAAGCCATCCAGTATACCAGCAAAAAGAAATCTTCGGTGCAGGGATTAATAAAGCCATATTTGTGATTCCGATCACACTTGTTAAAACCTATAATTAATTGCAGTTAAAAAATTAACAAACACATGAGTAACTTTCTATGGCTGAAACAAAGTCTCAACAATCAAGGCTCCTGGTGACGCTGACTGCGCTATTTGCAGCGTTCTGCGGCCTCTATCTTTTAATCGGCGGAGCATGGCTGGTCGTGCTTGGCGGCTCCTGGTACTACCCTATCGCCGGTCTGGTGATGCTGGGCGTGACCGTGATGCTGCTGCGCGGCAAACGCGCTGCGCTGTGGCTGTACGCTGCGCTGCTGCTGGCGACCATGATCTGGGGCGTCTGGGAAGTCGGCTTCGACTTCTGGGCGCTGACGCCGCGTAGCGATATCCTCGTCTTCTTTGGCATCTGGCTGATCCTGCCCTTTGTCTGGCGTCGTCTGCCGGTGCCTTCCGCTGGCGCCGTTGGCGCGCTGGTCGTCGCCCTACTGATCAGCGGCGGCATGCTGACCTGGGCTGGTTTTAACGACCCGCAGGAAGTCAACGGCACCCTGAGCGCCGACGCCACCCCGGCCGCGCCGATCTCCAACGTTGCCGACGGCGACTGGCCGGCCTATGGCCGCAACCAGGAAGGCCAGCGCTTCTCTCCGCTGAAGCAGATTAACGCCGACAACGTGAAGAACCTGAAGGAAGCCTGGGTATTCCGCACCGGCGACCTGAAGCAACCGAACGACCCGGGTGAAATCACCAACGAAGTGACGCCGATTAAAGTCGGCGACACGCTCTTCCTGTGTACCGCCCACCAGCGTCTGTTCGCGCTGGACGCGGCCACCGGTAAAGAGAAGTGGCATTTTGACCCGCAGCTGAACGCCGATCCGTCGTTCCAGCACGTCACCTGCCGCGGCGTCTCTTATCACGAAGCCAAAGCGGATAACGCGCCTGCCGACGTCGTCGCCGACTGTCCGCGCCGTATTATCCTGCCGGTGAACGATGGCCGCCTGTTCGCGGTGAACGCCGACAACGGTAAGCTGTGCGAAACCTTTGCCAATAAAGGTATTCTCAACCTGCAGACCAACATGCCGGTCACCACGCCGGGTATGTATGAACCCACTTCTCCGCCGATTATCACCGATAAAACCATCGTGATTGCCGGCGCGGTCACCGATAACTTCTCAACCCGCGAGCCGTCTGGCGTCATCCGCGGCTTTGATGTGAATACCGGTAAACTCTTGTGGGCCTTCGATCCGGGTGCGAAAGATCCGAACGCCATCCCGAGCGATGAACATCACTTCACGCTCAACTCACCGAACTCCTGGGCGCCTGCCGCCTACGACGCTAAGCTGGATCTGGTCTATCTGCCGATGGGCGTGACCACCCCGGATATCTGGGGCGGCAACCGCACGCCGGAGCAAGAGCGTTACGCCAGCTCGATTGTGGCGCTGAACGCCACCACCGGTAAGCTGGCCTGGAGCTACCAGACTGTCCACCACGATCTGTGGGATATGGATATGCCCTCCCAGCCGACGCTGGCTGACATTGAGGTTAATGGTAAAACCGTACCGGTCGTCTATGCCCCGGCGAAAACCGGCAACATCTTCGTACTGGATCGCCGTAATGGCGAGCTGGTGGTCCCGGCCCCGGAAAAACCGGTTCCGCAGGGCGCTGCCAAAGGGGATTACGTCGCCAAAACCCAGCCGTTCTCCGATCTGAGCTTCCGTCCGAAGAAAGATCTGACCGGGGCGGACATGTGGGGCGCGACTATGTTCGACCAGCTGGTGTGTCGCGTGATCTTCCACCAGATGCGCTATGAAGGTATCTTCACCCCGCCATCTGAGCAGGGCACTCTCGTCTTCCCGGGTAACCTGGGGATGTTTGAATGGGGCGGTATCTCCGTCGATCCGAACCGTCAGGTGGCTATTGCCAACCCGATGGCGCTGCCGTTCGTCTCTAAACTGATCCCACGCGGCCCGGGCAACCCGATGGAGCCGCCGAAAGATGCGAAAGGCTCTGGCACCGAGTCCGGCGTGCAGCCACAGTACGGTGTCCCGTACGGCGTCACCCTGAATCCGTTCCTGTCGCCGTTCGGTCTGCCGTGCAAACAACCGGCCTGGGGCTATATCTCCGCGCTGGATCTGAAAACCAACGAAGTGGTATGGAAAAAACGTATCGGTACGCCGCAGGACAGCCTGCCGTTCCCGATGCCGGTTAAGCTGCCGTTCACCATGGGGATGCCGATGCTTGGCGGTCCGATCTCCACGGCCGGTAACGTCCTGTTCATCGGCGCGACCGCAGATAACTACCTGCGCGCGTACAATATGAGCAACGGCGAGAAGCTGTGGGAAGCCCGTCTGCCAGCCGGCGGTCAGGCCACCCCAATGACCTACGAAGTGAATGGCAAACAGTATGTTGTCATCTCTGCCGGCGGTCACGGCTCGTTCGGTACCAAAATGGGCGATTACATCGTCGCCTATGCGCTCCCGGATGACGCCAAATAAAACGCAAAACGGCAACGAAAGTTGCCGTTTTTTTTGTGTTTATCCCTTCTCCCCATGGAAGATGGCAGCAGGCCGCCGAGCCCTAAACCGTGAATCCCAACATCATCCCGGTGTCTTCATGCTCCAGCAGGTGGCAGTGGGCCATATAGGCAAACTCCTTCGGCGCCGGATGATCAAACTTCACCAACACTTCACTGACGTCACCTTCCACGCGGACGGTATCTTTCCAGCCGCTGCGGTGCGCGGCTGGCGGCTTGCCGTTCTCGCTGAGGATACGGAACTGGGTGCCGTGGATATGGAACGGATGCAGCATCATGTCGCCCTTACCCGATATCACCCAGCGCTCATACTGGCCTCTGGCCGCGGCAAACATCGGCACATTCATGTCGAAGGCTTTGCCGTTGATGCGGTTGGCGTTATGGAAATCAAACCCCTTGCCTGACGACATGCCATGATCCCGACCAGCCTCGTGGTTCATATTGCTCATATTGCTCATATTGCTCATATTGCTCATGTCGCCATGGTGCATATTGCTCATGTCGCCCATGCCGCCATGCCCCATCATGCCGTGGTCCATTCCCGCCATCGCCTGGTCGCCATACTTCTCCATCAGCGCCTGCATGCCCATCCTGTCGAGCATCGGATCCATCGACAGCTGGAGCTGACGCTGCGTCAGCCCCGTCAGGGACGGTAGCGCCGGCAGCGTGGCCAGCGTATCCAGCAGTTTGCCGGAGGCGGGAATGACCAGCGGCTGAACGCGCAGCACCGGCTGTGGTTTATCAAAAGGCGCAATGGCCATGCCCATCTGGCTCACCGGCAGGGTCACCAGATCGAAAGGTTTACCGTCGCTGGTGTCCACCAGCACCTCAAAGCGTTCCCCCATCAACACCGGCAATTCATCGACCTTCACCGGCTCGGCCAACAGACCGCCGTCACTGGCCACCACGTACAGCGGACGCTTATCGCTGGTGGCAAAATTGAGGGAACGGGCATTACAGCCGTTTAGCAAGCGCAGACGGAGCCAGCCGCGCGGGGCGGCATGTTCGGGATAGAGAGCGCCATTGGTCAGCAGCGTATCGCCAAACCAGCCGACAGCGGCGCTCATCACATCCAGCTGGTAGTCGATCTCGCCGGCGGCGGTGAACTTCTTGTCCTGGACAATCACCGGCACATCATCGATTCCCCATTGCTTAGGCAGCAGCAGGCGTCCGCTCTCTTCATCCTCGATCAGCACCAGGCCGGCCAGCCCCATCGCCACCTGCCGGCCGGTGGTCCCATGTTGATGCGGATGAAACCAGCAGGTGGCCGCCCGCTGCGTCGGCGTGAAGCTCACCGTACGGGTGGCGCCCGGGGCGATAACCCCCTGCGGTCCGCCGTCGACCTCGCCCGGGACCTCCAGGCCATGCCAGTGCAGCGTGGTCTCTTCCGCCAGCTGGTTGGTAATGTCAACCGTAATGGTCTTCCCCTGCGTCAACTGTAGCGCAGGACCCAGCAGTGAACCGTTATAGCCCCAGGTGGTGGCGTGCAGAGCGCCAAACTGTGTTTTGCCCGCCTGGATCGTCAGGGCGATACGGTTGCGCGCATCGGCCGTTAACAGCGTCGGTATCGGCAGAGCCGGGCGACTGGCCGCAAAAACCGCACGGCTCCACAGCGGTAATGCGCTGGCCACGCTAACCGCGGCGGTCAGTTTGAGGAAGTCTCGACGTTGCATATTCACATCCTTTTTATTCTGCGGGCGAATATTTGAGCTTAAACCCTACCGTAACGGGAAGGTCAAGCAGAAGAGTAAGAATAAAGATCGGCGCTGTGTAAAGAAGTATGCTAATTTGAAGCGTCGGTGATCTAATGGTAGAAAAAATGAAGACGCTTTTCAGAACAATGGTACTCGGCAGCCTGCTTGCTCTCTCCGCCAACAGCTACGCGCTCAGCGAATCAGAAGCAGAAGATATGGCTGATTTAACCGCGGTTTTTGTGTTTCTGAAAAACGACTGTGGCTACCAGAACCTGCCCAATACACAGATCCGACGCGCGCTGGTTTTCTTTGCCCAACAGAACCAGTGGGACCTGAGCAACTACGACAGCTACAACATGAAAGCGCTTGGCGAGGATAGCTACCGCGATCTCAGCGGTATTAACATCCCGACGGCGAAAAAATGCAAAGCGCTGGCCCGCGATTCGCTCAGCCTGTTGGCTTACGTCAAATAATGACCGGCGCGGACGGTCACGCTCCGCGCCTTTGCCGTTTCATTTGTCACATTTAAATATTTATATCTATATTTATTATTGTATATAAACAAACATTATTTAATTGCAAACCTATCAATTCGCCAAATAAATTAAACCCCTAATAATGATGAATGACTAAAAAACTAATAAAATATCATTAGTCATATATTGCAAAATAAAAAGCACCCTTCTAGAATCCGGTGAAAATATCCCTACTTCATGGACTGAAATTGTGAATATCTCGCCGACTCTCCGTATTATCCCGCTCGCCGCACTTTTATTAGTGGGCTGTAGCAATACCTCTTCTCGCCAGCAGGTAAAACCGATCACCACGCCGCTCACATCACAGCAGCAGGCTGAGCAGGAGCGAGCGGCCAGCGAACAGGAGCGTATTGAGTCCTGCCGAAAGGCGCTGGATTCACTTAAAGAGGTGAACCCACAGCAGGCAACTAAACTCAGCAATGAGTTCAATGCCCTGGTGCGTTCGGCATCGCAATACAACAATGTGCGCGATAAAGTGGCCGATCCCACCCGACTGGGCATTGACTCCATGTATCAGTTTAAATCCATCAAACTGTGTTCCGATATCCAGAAAACGCTGATCGATACCCTGGTACAGCGTGGTGAAAACAAACTGCCATGAACAAACCCGCCACGCTGACCCCTAAAGCACCACTGCTGATGCTCGTCGCGGCGCTGGCGCTTTCAACCTCATTCTACGCCGGTGCTACGCCGGCTTTTCTCGATTACGCCCAGCAGCAAACTCAGCAAGCTCAGGCGCAAGAAGAGAAAAGCTCTGCGGCCACAGCAAAGCAAGCGTCAGACGCTCGCCAGAACGCGGACAATAAAAAAACGACGGCCAATAACGCACAGTTGCAAAAAAGAATCGCCAGCCAACAGGCAACGATTGCGCAAAAAGATAAAATTATCCAACAATTAAAAAAACAGCTTACCGCCACACCAGCCACGGATACATCCATTGCGAATGAGCAAGCGGCGTTAAATAATAAAATAAAGCAATTACAGCTCGCCTTAACCGCCGCCACGGCGGAAAATGAGACGTTAATTAAAAAGGAAGTCGTTGCCCGGAATAATACTCTGCAACAGAGCCAGGCTGCCGCACTTAAGCAGATCCAACAATTAACGTCGCAGCTTCAGAGCGTCGAAGCGGAAAATAAACGGCTCAGCACCAGCCTCACCACGCTGAATACAGATAAACAAACGCTGACCTCCCGGCTGGCCGCCGCGGAAAAAGCACAGCAGACCGCACTCGGCCAGCTCACCGCCCTCGACACAGACAAGCAGACACTCACCGCCCGGCTGATGGCTGCGGAAAAAGAGAAACAGGCCGCCCTCGACCAGGCCAAAGCCCTTAACGCCGACAAACAGCCGCTGGCCACCCGACTGGCCGTGGTGGAAAAAGAGAAGCTGGCTGCCCTCGAGCAGGTTAAAGCGCTGACCACCGATAAGCAGTCGCTGACTATCCGGCTCGCCGCTGCGGAGAAGGCGCAGCAGGCCGCCCTCGACCAGGCCAAAACACTGAACGCTGATAAACAGCCGCTGGCCAGCCGACTGGCCGCGGCGGAAAAAGAGAAGCTGTCCGCCCTCGACCAGGTCAAAGCGCTGACCACCGATAAGCAGTCGCTGACTATCCGGCTCGACGCCGCGGAGAAAACGCAGCAGGCCGCTCTCGACCAGGTCAAGGCGCTAAACGCCGACAAGCAGTCGTTAACCTCCCGGCTGGCCGCCGCGGAAAAAGCGCCAACAACCCGCCCTGACACCGCTGCAGCGCCAAAAAATGAGCCGCCGGAAATGGCGGCGGTTGTTGCAGCCTACCGCCTGCAGGCGGATAAAGACAACGCCCAGCTACGGATGAAAGAAGATGAAATCCAACTGCTGAGAACACAGCTTTCTGTACAGTCTAAAACGCGCAGCGGCGAGAGCGCCAACATCAAACTCAGCGCATCCGGAGAACAGCAGGCTTATGCGATCGGCGCCTCGATGGGAACAGAAGCCCTTAACGTTCTCACCACCCGTCGCACTCAGGGAATTACCGTCGACGCCGGGCTGGTGCTGCGGGGTATCGAAGATGCTTTTAGCGGCCAGCTTCGTCTCGGAGAACAGGAGCGTAACAAGGCGCTGTTTGACGTCTCGCAGCAGGTTTTCCAGAACCTGAATAAAATCGAGCAGAAAAACATCAGTGCCGGTAAGAAATATCAGCAGGCGTTTGCGCGCAAAAAAGATGTGGTCTTCAAAGATGGCGTCTACAGTCGCGTCGATTATCCGGGCAAAGGAAAAATAAGCGGTAACGATCTGGTCACCGTAGTAATCAAAGAGATGCTGACGGACGGGACAGTGATCAACGATATGGAAGCGAAAGATCAGGCGCTCACCCAGAAGCTGGATGCCTATCCCCCGGTGTTTCGCGGCCCGCTGCAACGCCTGCAGAACCATGGCTCCTTGACGCTGGTCGTCCCGCCCGAAAAAGCCTATGGCAGTAAAGGATTACCGCCGAAAATCCCGCCAGGCGCCACCATGGTTTATTCCGTGCGGATAGTAGATAGCCAACCCGCACCGGCGAAATAACCCTCCCCCCACCGCTCTCCCCGGGCGGTGGCGGTTATTCCTGCCGCATTGCTGCAATAACCGCCGTGCATCCTCATCTATAGTTGTCTATGATGTTGCACTCGTTTTACGGGTGTAACAGATGTTAACGAAGGAGGAGCCTCACCGTGGCCGATAATCCACTGTGGCATGAAACGCTGCATGACCATTTTGGTCAGTACTTTAGCGTTGATAACGTGCTGTACCACGAAAAAACCGATCATCAGGATTTGATCATCTTCGACAACCGCGCCTTTGGCCGGGTGATGGCGCTGGATGGCGTCGTGCAAACCACCGAACGCGATGAGTTTATCTATCACGAAATGATGACCCACGTGCCGCTGCTGGCCCACGGCAACGCGAAGCATGTCCTGATCATCGGCGGCGGCGACGGCGCGATGCTGCGCGAAGTCTCTCGTCACCGTAGCATCGAAACCATCACCATGGTGGAAATCGATGCCGGGGTGGTCTCATTCTGCCGTCAGTACCTGCCCAACCATAGCGCCGGGGCCTACGACGATCCGCGCTTCACGCTGGTGATTGATGATGGCGTCAATTTTGTTAACCAGACGACGCAAACGTTTGACGTGATCATTTCGGACTGTACCGACCCTATCGGTCCGGGCGAAAGCCTGTTCACCTCGGCTTTTTATGAAGGCTGCAAACGCTGCCTGAACCCGGGGGGCGTGTTCGTTGCCCAAAACGGCGTTTGTTTCCTGCAGCAGGACGAAGCGGTCGGTAGCCATCGCAAACTGAGCCACTATTTTCGCGACGTCAGCTTCTACCAGGCGGCCATCCCAACCTATTACGGCGGGATCATGACTTTTGCCTGGGCGAGCGACAACGAGGCGTTGCGCCATCTCTCCAGCGAAATCATTCAGGCGCGCTTTCACAAAGCCAACCTGACCTGCCGTTACTACAATCCGGCAATCCATACGGCGGCCTTCGCCTTACCACAATATCTGCATGATGCTCTGTCCGCACCGTGACGCGAAGTAAGGGGGTGAACTAAATTGAAAAAATTGAAGCTGCATGGCTTTAACAACCTGACCAAAAGCCTGAGTTTTTGTATCTACGATATCTGTTACGCCAAAACGGCAGAGGAGCGTGATGGCTACATCGCTTATATCGACGAACTCTATAATGCCAATCGCCTGACGGAGATCCTGACAGAAACCTGTTCTATTATTGGCGCCAATATCCTGAATATCGCCCGCCAGGATTATGAACCCCAGGGCGCCAGCGTGACCATTCTGGTCAGCGAAGAGCCTGTCGATCCCAAGCTTATCGACCAGACCGAACATCCAGGTCCGTTACCGGAAACCGTGGTCGCTCATCTCGATAAGAGCCATATCTGCGTGCATACCTACCCGGAGAGCCATCCGGAAGGTGGACTGTGCACCTTCCGCGCCGATATCGAAGTCTCTACCTGCGGGGTCATTTCTCCGCTTAAAGCGCTGAACTATCTGATCCACCAGCTGGAATCGGACATTGTGACCATTGACTACCGCGTGCGCGGCTTTACCCGCGATATCAATGGGATGAAGCATTTTATCGATCATGAAATCAATTCGATTCAGAACTTTATGTCCGATGACATTAAGTCGTTGTATGACATGGTCGATGTGAACGTCTATCAGGAAAATATCTTCCATACCAAAATGTTGCTCAAGGAGTTCGACCTTAAGCACTACATGTTCCATACCCGACCGGAAGAATTGACCGCCGAAGAGCGCAAGGTCATTACCGACCTGCTGTGGAAAGAGATGCGCGAGATTTACTACGGCCGCAATATTCCTGCCGTGTAATATTGGAAATGCCCGGCGGCGCTTGCGCTTGCCGGGCCTGGGATTCTGCGCCGCCTGGTCGCCCGGGTAAGGCACCAGCCGCTACCCGGGGATTTCCCCTGCTCACGCTACGCTTAGCAGGGCTACGCTCTTGCGCCACCCGACATAAAAGGCGTCATTAACGCTGCTGCATAAATTCACGATAAGCGGCAACAACCTGCAGGAAATCCTCCACGCCGCAGAGAGAGAGACTTTCTTCGTCGTAGTAGCTCATCCCCTCCTCGATTTCGTCGCCGGAAAACTCCAGCTGATTGGCACGGATCATCACCTCTTCGCCATCCAGCCACAACGTATATTCATGGCCAGCCCGCTGCCAGGAACGTTCACTGCCCTTCACGGTGCGTGCAGCCTGCTCTACTTCATCAAGCAGGGCAAGATTGTCTTTCACCTCTTCGTTGAACCAGTGGCCAATCGCCTCGTGATCCATCGACATTCGCACCTTTACCACTCCGGTAATATCGCGCAGAAATTCGTAGTCCATAGTCTTTTCCTCTGCAAGGGCAATGCGTCACCGCTGCACTGTACCCATGCAGTAATTATCGCAGCAGACAGAAAGAAAAAAAGCGTAACGGGCAGGAGGTTTGGAAATAAAAATGCCCGGTGATGCAATGTTCACCGGGCATTGGGGAGTTTATCGCCAAACGGTCAGCCGGGCTGACCGAATGGTTTTACACCGCGGTCTGGAAGATCACGCCGTCAGCTTTTTCAGTGTACTGATCCAGCTGGTTAAAGTTCAGATAACGGTAGGTATCTTCCGCTGTCTTATCCACCTGCGCCACGAAGGTCTGGTACTCTTCCGGCGTCGGCAATTTGCCGAGCAGAGAAGCCACCGCTGCCAGCTCGGCAGAGGCCAGATAGACGTTAGCGCCGGTACCTAAACGGTTCGGGAAGTTACGGGTGGAGGTGGAGACCACCGTCGCACCGTCGGCCACGCGAGCCTGGTTACCCATACACAGGGAACAGCCAGGGATTTCGATACGCGCCCCGCTCTTACCAAACACGCTGTAGTAGCCTTCTTCGGTCAGCTGCGCGGCGTCCATACGGGTTGGCGGCGCCACCCACAGGCGAGTCGGCAGCTGGCCTTTGTGGCTGTCCAGCAGCTTACCGGCGGCACGGAAGTGGCCGATGTTGGTCATGCAGGAACCGATGAACACTTCGTCGATCTTCTCGCCCTGCACGTCAGACAGCAGACGGGCATCGTCCGGATCGTTCGGCGCGCACAGGATTGGCTCTTTGATATCCGCCAGATCGATGTCGATCACTGCCGCGTATTCCGCGTCAGCGTCGGCTTCCAGCAGCTGCGGATCCGCCAGCCATTTTTCCATGCCCTGGATACGGCGTTCCAGCGTACGGCGGTCGCCGTAGCCTTCGGCGATCATCCACTTCAGCAGGACGATGTTGGAGTTCAGGTACTCAACGATCGGCTCTTTGTTCAGCTTGATGGTACAGCCGGCAGCAGAACGCTCAGCGGACGCATCGGTCAGTTCAAATGCCTGCTCGACTTTCAGATCCGGCAGACCTTCGATCTCGAGGATGCGACCAGAGAAGATGTTTTTCTTACCTTTCTTCTCAACGGTCAGCAGGCCCTGCTTGATGGCATACAGTGGGATGGCATGAACCAGGTCGCGCAGGGTGATACCCGGCTGCATTTTCCCTTTGAAGCGCACCAGCACCGATTCCGGCATATCCAACGGCATCACGCCGGTCGCAGCGGCGAAGGCCACCAGACCAGAGCCCGCCGGGAAGGAGATACCGATTGGGAAACGGGTATGGGAGTCGCCGCCGGTACCCACGGTATCCGGCAGCAGCATGCGGTTCAGCCAGGAGTGGATAACGCCATCGCCCGGACGTAGAGAAACACCACCGCGGTTCATGATGAAGTCCGGCAGGGTATGGTGCGTGGTCACGTCAACCGGCTTCGGATAGGCCGCGGTGTGGCAGAAGGACTGCATCACCAGGTCCGCGGAGAAGCCCAGGCACGCCAGGTCTTTCAGTTCATCACGGGTCATTGGACCGGTGGTGTCCTGAGAACCGACGGAGGTCATTTTCGGCTCGCAGTAGGCGCCCGGACGGATACCGGCAACGCCGCAGGCGCGGCCAACCATTTTCTGCGCCAGAGAGAAGCCGCGGGTGCTTTCCGCCACGTCTTTCGCCTGACGGAAGACGTCGCTGTGCGGCAGCCCCAGCGCTTCGCGCGCTTTGGTGGTCAAGCCGCGGCCGATGATCAGCGGAATACGGCCACCGGCGCGCACTTCGTCGATCAGCACATCGGTCTTCAGCTCGAAGCTGGCCAGCAGTTCGTTGGTTTCGTGGTTACGCACTTCGCCTTTGAACGGGTAAACGTCAATCACGTCGCCCATGTTCAGGTTGCTTACATCCACTTCGATAGGCAGCGCCCCCGCATCTTCCATGGTGTTGAAGAAGATTGGCGCGATTTTGCCGCCCAGGCACAGACCGCCGCCGCGCTTGTTCGGCACATTCGGGATATCGTCGCCCATAAACCACAGCACCGAGTTGGTCGCGGATTTACGCGAGGAACCCGTCCCGACCACGTCGCCGACGTAGGCCAGCGGATAGCCTTTCTGCTGCAGGGCTTCGATTTGTTTAATCGGGCCGACGACGCCCGGCTGGTCCGGATCAATACCTTCGCGGGCGTTTTTCAGCATCGCCAGCGCATGCAGTGGGATATCCGGGCGAGACCAAGCATCCGGCGCCGGAGACAGGTCATCGGTATTGGTTTCGCCGGTGACCTTGAAGACGGTAACGGTGATTTTCTCTGCCAGCTGCGGGCGGTTCAGGAACCACTCAGCATCAGCCCAGGATTGCATGACCTGTTTTGCGTGCTCGTTACCCGCTTTCGCTTTCTCTTCTACGTCGTAGAAGTTATCGAACATCAGCAGAGTATGAGACAGCGCTTTCGCGGCAATCGGCGCCAGTTTCGCGTCGTCCAGCGCATCAATCAGCGGGTGAATGTTGTAACCGCCCTGCATGGTGCCCAGCAGTTCAACGGCTTTTTCAGGGGTTACCAGAGGGGAGGTCGCTTCGCCTTTGGCGATCGCGGCAAGGAATCCAGCTTTAACATAGGCGGCTTCGTCGACGCCCGGCGGTACACGGTTAATCAGCAGGTCTAACAGGAATTCTTCTTCGCCCGCAGGCGGGTTTTTCAGCAGTTCTACCAGCGCGGCCATTTGGGTTGCATCTAAGGGTTTGGCAACAATCCCCATGGCGGCACGCTCAGCTACGTGCTTACGGTATTCTTCTAGCACGACGGTTCTCCTCGCTTCTCATTGTCATAATGCGGCCTACACGTCTTCAATCAATCTGCTTCGGGATTGGCAGTTTGCCGCCTTGACGCATCTTGAAGGATTTAGTGGCTGGGCGATTTTCTTCACGCTCCTGTGAGACAGCAGTTTGTAGGGTAAATGCCCGATACCGCGTCGGCAGCATAGCAGGATTTTTGAAAGGTGTTAATCTGTTTACAAAAAAGCAACATTAAAATTTAGCTGAATCGTTAAGGGCAGGATATTGCAGGCTTTCTGTTCAAATCCCGCGACAAAAATTCCTTTCCGCGTACAACTCCCCAGGCCGATCCCAACAATAATCAATAAAAAGCCATACCGCTTACTTATACTCAGCAAACGCGCCGTTTTCGCCGATACTTTAGCGAGATGGGTTACTTTTTGGGTCAGGAGCTTCTATGTCACTGCCGTTCAAACCCCATATCATCGCCCTGCTCTGTAGCGCTGGCTTACTCGCGGCGGCGGGAACACTCTATGTACAAAGCCGAACCCCGACGACGATCGCTGAACCGCCAGCCCAGCCAGCGCCCGCAGCGTCTACGACACAGCCGGTGACCACCACCTACACCCAGGCGCAAATTGATCAGTGGGTCGCGCCCATCGCGCTCTACCCGGACAGTCTGCTGTCGCAGGTGTTGATGGCCTCCACTTATCCCGACAACGTCATGCAGGCGGTACAGTGGTCCCAGGATAACCCCGCGATGAAAGGGGATGCGGCGGTTCAGGCGGTTGCCAGTCAGCCGTGGGATCCCAGCGTCAAATCCCTTGTCGCTTTCCCTGCCCTGCTGGCGATGATGGGCGAAAATCCGCCCTGGGTGGAGAACCTCGGCAATGCGTTTTTGGCCCAGCCGCATGATGTGATGGATTCAGTGCAGCGCCTGCGCACTATTGCCCAGCAGACCGGGACCCTGAAATCCACGCCACAGCAGAAAGTGATTGTCACCCCTGCCGCACCGGTTTCCGCCAGCAGCACGGCAGCAACGTCCACCACCCACTCGGCGGCGCCTGCACCCACGCAGGTCATTAAAATAGAACCGACCAATCCGCAGGTGGTCTATGTTCCCAGCTATAACCCCTCTACCGTCTATGGTACCTGGCCAAACAGCGCCTATCCGCCGGTCTACCTGCCGCCGCCTCCCGGGGAGCAGTTTACCGATAGCTTCGTCAAAGGCTTCGGTTACAGCCTGGGCGTGGCCACTACCTGGGCGCTGTTTAGCAGTATCGACTGGGATGATGATGATGACCACCACCATCACGATGACGACTATCACCACGGCGATTACTCGCATAATGGCGATAACATCAATATTAATATAAATAATTTCAATCATATAACGGGAGAAAACCTGCCGGGCAACCACGTTAACTGGCAGCATAATCCTGCCTATCGCGGTCACACACCGTATCCCGATAATACGGTTGCTCAACGCTTCCATCAGACCAACGTTGCTGGCGGGCTGAGCGCTACCCAACATGCGCCAGTCGATCGCGAAGCGCAGCGCCAGGCAGCGATGACCCAGCTGCAGCATAACGTACCGGCGGCGACAGCGGGCAACCTGGCGGCAAACAACGCCTCACGCGATGCCCAGCGTCAGGCAGCTTCGGCGCAATTGAAACAAGCCACCCAGCGCAGCAACTATCGCGGTTACGACAGCACACCAACCTCGACCCAGCAGCAGCGTCGCGAGGCGGCGAAAACGCAGTTGAAAAATCCCACGCCGCAACAACAGCAGCGTCGGGAAACCGTTAAGAGCCGCGAGCAGAACCTGACACCTCAGCAGCAACAGCATCGGCAGCAGATCCAGTCCGCCACGCCCGCGCAGCGTCAGCAGCAGGTTAGTCATTTACGCGCCAGCGCTCTTAGCGGCAACGAAAGCCGCGCCCCCTCCTGGCAAGCGCAGCAGGAACGGGGACTGCAAAGTCGGCAGTTTTCCGCTGTAAACCGCGAGGAGCGTGGCGGCGCCAGAGAACGTCTTTCCGAACACCATGAACTGCGCCGCCGCTGAGGATGAGCAGAATGAGAAACCTATTACCTATTGCCCTGTTCACATTGATACTGTCACCGTTAGCCGCCTTCGCCCAGCAGCAGTTTTCTACCCCGGAACAGGCCGCGAGCGCGCTGGCTGAGGCGCTCAGCCAGCAAAATGAAGCGGCGCTGAGCAAGGTGCTCGGCGATAACTGGCAGCAATTTTTACCTACCGATGGGATCGACCCCAGCGCCGTCGACCGTTTTCAGCGCGACTGGCAGGTAAAACATGTCATCGTGCAGCAGGGTGATAACGCCTGGCTCGACGTCGGCAGCGAAGCATGGCGGTTGCCGGTGCCTATCGTAAAAACGTCTCAGGGCTGGCGCTTTGATATGGCCGCAGGCGAAGAGGAGATCCTCACCCGCGCCATCGGTCGCAATGAACTGTCAGCGATAGCCGCCATGCACGCTTACGTTGACGCCCAGCAGGATTACTACCAGCTTAATCACCGCTGGGCGCAGAAAATCATCAGCAGTGAAGGCAAAAAAGATGGGTTGTACTGGCCGACGTCGCCGGGTGAGACGCCCAGCCCGCTGGGGCCGGCATTCAGCCCGACGGAGCCCGGCGCCGGTTATCATGGCTATCGTTTCCGCATTATCGCAGGCCGCGATGACCAGGATGCGGCCTTGCTTGCCTGGCCTGTGGAATGGGGTGAAACCGGAGTGATGAGCTTTATGATCGATCTGCACGATACCGTTTATCAGGCTAATCTCGGCGAAGAGAGCGCCGCAAAAGCGCAGGCCATCACGCGCTTTGCCCCCGATGCTGACGCCGGCTGGCAGGTTGTCAAACCATAAAAAAACGCCAGGTTGCCCTCAAGCAACCTGGCGTTTCTATTCGCTTAGCCCTGATGGGGCATCAGAGACGGATCGCCAGCAAAAGTCGGCTTTGTGCTGGATAATGCCGCTTCATCAGCGCTGATGCTTCCGGAGTTCGCCGCCCATACCCCCTCATTCGTCTTCGTCACCTGCTGATGCTGGGCATTCAGATCCTGCCCCATCGCCGCGATATGGGTCGTTTCCGTGCCACCGCTGTTGTCCGCCCAGGGGATGGTGGCGTCAGCCGCGCAGGCCACACCGGATAGGCACGTTGCAGCGACCAGCGCTGCGGTTAAAAAGCGTTTCATCTCACACCTCAACTATATCGTTAACTGCCTATAAGTTTATGGCGTGATTATTTTCAAAGTATGTATGAGGTGTAGCGGTTTATGAACGGAGACATAGTTCTAAACATCAGGCATAAAAAAAGCGGCTCCGGGAGCCGCTTATGCTTTTAGCCTGAAAGAAAAAGTTACTTTTTCTTCGCTTTGGCGTTTGGCAGATCGGTGATGCTGCCTTCGAAAACTTCTGCCGCCAGGCCAACAGACTCGTGCAGAGTCGGGTGAGCATGGATGGTCAGCGCGATGTCTTCAGCGTCGCAGCCCATTTCGATAGCCAGGCCGATCTCACCCAGCAGCTCGCCGCCGTTGGTGCCGACAATCGCGCCGCCGATAACACGGTGGGTCTCTTTGTCGAAGATCAGTTTGGTCATACCGTCTGCGCAGTCGGAAGCGATAGCACGGCCGGAAGCCGCCCACGGGAAGGTGGCGGTTTCGTAGCTGATGCCTTTCTCTTTCGCTTCTTTCTCAGTCAGACCAACCCATGCCACTTCTGGCTCAGTGTAGGCGATGGACGGGATCACTTTCGGATCGAAGTAGTGTTTCAGGCCGGAGATAACTTCTGCGGCAACGTGACCTTCGTGTACGCCTTTGTGCGCCAGCATCGGCTGACCGACGATATCGCCGATAGCAAAGATGTGCGGCACGTTGGTGCGCATTTGTTTGTCAACGCGGATAAAGCCGCGATCGTCCACTTCCACGCCGGCTTTGCCTGCATCGAGGTTTTTGCCGTTCGGCACGCGGCCGATAGCGACCAGCACGGCGTCGTAACGCTGCGCTTCAGCCGGCGCTTTTTTGCCTTCCATGGAAACGTAAATACCGTCTTCTTTCGCTTCAACGGCAGTCACTTTGGTTTCCAGCATCAGGTTGAATTTCTTGCTGATGCGTTTAGTGAAGACTTTCACCACGTCTTTATCGGCAGCCGGGATAACCTGGTCGAACATTTCAACCACGTCAATCTCTGAACCCAGCGCATGGTATACGGTACCCATTTCCAGACCGATGATACCGCCACCCATGACCAGCATGCGTTTCGGTACAGATTTCAGCTCCAGGGCGTCGGTGGAGTCCCATACGCGCGGATCTTCATGCGGGATAAACGGCAGCTGAATCGGACGGGAGCCCGCCGCGATGATGGCGTTGTCGAAGTTGATCACGGTTTTACCGTTTTCGCCTTCCACTTCCAGGGTGTTGGCGCCGGTAAATTTACCCAGACCGTTAACCACTTTCACTTTACGGCCTTTAGCCATGCCAGCCAGGCCGCCGGTCAGCTGAGTGATAACTTTTTCTTTCCAGGTGCGGATCTTGTCAATGTCGGTTTTCGGTTCGCCGAAAACGATGCCGTGTTCGGCCAGCGCTTTCGCTTCTTCGATAACTTTTGCCACGTGCAGCAGCGCTTTAGACGGGATACAACCCACGTTCAGGCAAACGCCACCGAGGGTGCTGTAACGTTCTACGATGACGGTTTCCAGACCTAAATCAGCGCAACGGAAGGCTGCAGAGTAACCTGCGGGGCCTGCCCCAAGTACCACGACCTGAGTTTTGATTTCAGTACTCATCATGACCTCTGTAATTTATATCCGGCGGGTCTGACGCTATTATTCTTACGCCCAAGTCCACCGGGACGTTCTATCCGCGTGTATTTTACAAAATTGTTAACAATTTTTAAACAACAAACGGCAAACGATTTTGTCCTTTGTTGCTGATAATCCCCAACAGCCTGAGGTTATCAGAAAAAAGCCGGCCGTCAGGCCGGCTTTTTCGATTACATCACCAGACGGCGAATGTCGCTCAAGGTGTTGTTAATGATGGTAATGAAGCGGGCACCATCAGCACCGTCGATGACGCGGTGGTCGAAGGACAGAGAGATCGGCATCATCAGACGCGGAACGAACTCTTTACCATTCCATACCGGCTCCATCGCGGACTTAGACACGCCCAGGATGGCCACTTCCGGCGCGTTAACAATCGGCGCGAAGTGGGTAGTGCCCAGGCCGCCGATGCTGGAGATGGTGAAGCAACCGCCCTGCATTTCGCCAGCCGTCAGCTTGCCATCGCGCGCTTTCTTCGAGATGGTGGTCAGTTCACGAGACAGCTCGGTGATGCTCTTCTTATTCACGTCTTTGAAGACCGGAACCACCAGACCGTTCGGGGTATCAACCGCCACACCGATGTTGATGTATTTCTTCAGCGTCAGGCGCTGACCATCTTCGGACAGCGAGCTGTTGAAGCGCGGCATCTGCTCAAGCGCAGCGGCAACGGCTTTCATGATGAAGACCACTGGGGTGAATTTCACGTCCAGTTTACGCTTCTCAGCTTCGGCGTTCTGCTGCTTACGGAACGCTTCCAGATCGGTGATATCGGTTTTGTCGAAGTGGGTAACGTGCGGGATCATCACCCAGTTACGGCTCAGGTTAGCCCCAGAGATTTTCTGGATACGACCCAGTTCCACTTCTTCGATTTCACCAAACTTGCTGAAGTCAACCTTCGGCCATGGCAGCATGCCCGGGATACCGCCGCCAGCGGCAGCCGCCGGTGCGGATTCAGCGCGTTTAACCGCGTCTTTCACATAAGCCTGAACGTCTTCGCGCAGGATACGACCTTTACGGCCGGTGCCTTTCACTTTTGCCAGGTTAACGCCGAACTCGCGCGCCAGGCGGCGAATCAGCGGCGTCGCGTGAACGTAAGCATCGTTTTCAGCGAATTCAGTTTTGCCTTCTGCTTTCGCAGCCGGTGCAGCGGCAGGCTTAGCGGCCTGAGCCGGTGCAGCAGCCGGTGCCGGAGCAGCAGCCTGAGCCGGCGCGGCGGCAGGCGCAGCGCCTTCCACTTCGAAGACCATGATCAGGGAACCAGTTTTGACTTTATCGCCGGTGCTGATTTTGATCTCTTTGACGGTACCTGCGAATGGCGCCGGCACTTCCATAGACGCTTTGTCGCCTTCGACGGTGATCAGGGACTGCTCAGCAGCCACTTTATCGCCGACTTTGACCATCACTTCGGTGACTTCAACTTCGTCGCCGCCGATGTCCGGTACGTTAACGTCTTTCGCACCGCCAGCCGCAGCTGGAGCAGCCGCAGCCGGAGCAGCAGCCTGAGCAGGTGCGGCGGCAGGCGCAGCGCCCGCCACTTCGAAGATCATGATCAGGGAGCCGGTGGACACTTTGTCACCGGTGTTGATTTTGATCTCTTTCACGGTACCCGCGAACGGCGCCGGCACTTCCATAGAGGCTTTATCGCCTTCTACGGTGATCAGGGATTGCTCAGCGGCGATGGTGTCGCCCACTTTAACCATGATCTCGGTGACTTCAACTTCATCGCCGCCGATATCCGGGACGTGAACTTCTTTCGCTGCCGCGGCAGCTGCTGGCGCAGCCGCAGCCGGCGCGGCTTCTTTCTTCTCTTCCTGCGCAGGTGCAGCGGCTGCTGCACCCTCGGCGGAATCGAAAATCATAATCAGTTTGCCAGTCTCGGTTTTGTCGCCGACGGAGACTTTAATCTCTTTCACGACGCCAGCCTGCGGAGACGGGACTTCCATAGAGGCTTTATCGCCTTCTACGGTGATCAGCGACTGTTCAGCTTCTACTTTGTCGCCCACTTTGACCAGGATCTCGGTGATTTCAACTTCATCAGCCCCGATGTCCGGTACTTTGATTTCGATAGCCATTATTCTTTTACCTCTTACGCCAGACGCGGGTTAACTTTTTCTGCATCGATGTCGAATTTCGCGATAGCGTCAGCCACCACTTTCTTATCGATTTCACCACGTTTAGCCAGTTCGCCCAGCGCTGCAACGACCACATAGGAAGCATCGACTTCGAAGTGGTGACGCAGGTTTTCACGGCTGTCGGAACGACCGAAGCCATCGGTACCCAGTACGCGGTAATCATCAGCCGGTACGTAAGTACGAACCTGCTCAGCGAACAGTTTCATATAGTCAGTGGATGCCACGGCCGGAGCGTCGTTCATTACCTGAGCGATATACGGCACGCGCGGGGTTTCCAGCGGGTGCAGCATGTTCCAGCGTTCGCAATCCTGGCCATCACGCGCCAGTTCGGTGAAGGAGGTGACGCTATACACGTCAGAGCCCACGCCGTAGTCTTTCGCCAGGATCTGCGCTGCTTCACGAACGTGACGCAGGATAGAACCGGAGCCCAGCAGCTGAACTTTACCTTTGCTACCTTCGATGGTTTCGAGTTTGTAGATACCTTTACGGATACCTTCCTCGGCGCCTTCCGGCATGGCCGGCATGTGGTAGTTTTCGTTCAGCGTAGTGATGTAGTAGTAAACGTTCTCCTGTTTCTCACCGTACATACGCTCCAGGCCATCATGCATGATGACAGCCACTTCGTATGCATAGGACGGATCGTAAGAGATACAGTTCGGGATAGTCAGCGACTGAATATGGCTGTGGCCATCTTCGTGCTGCAGACCTTCGCCGTTCAGCGTTGTACGACCGGAAGTACCACCGATCAGGAAGCCGCGAGCCTGCTGGTCGCCTGCCTGCCAGCACAGGTCGCCGATACGCTGGAACCCGAACATCGAGTAGTAGATGTAGAACGGGATCATCGGCAGGTTGTTGGTGCTGTAAGAAGTCGCCGCAGCCAGCCAGGATGCGCCTGCGCCCAGCTCGTTGATCCCTTCCTGCAGGATCTGGCCTTTCTCGTCTTCTTTGTAGTAAGCAACCTGCTCACGGTCCTGCGGGGTGTACTGCTGGCCGTTCGGGCTGTAAATACCGATCTGACGGAACAGACCTTCCATACCGAAAGTACGCGCTTCGTCGGCGATAATCGGCACGAGGCGGTCTTTGATGGATTTGTTCTTCAGCATCACGTTCAGGGCACGAACAAATGCGATAGTGGTAGAGATCTCTTTATTCTGCTCTTCCAGCAGCGGAGCGAAATCTTCCAGCGTCGGCAGCTCCAGCTTCTCAGAGAAGTTCGGCTGACGGCTCGGCAGATAGCCGTGCAGTTTCTGGCGCTGAGCGTGCAGATAGGTGTGCTCTTCGGAACCTTCCGGGAAGGTGACGTACGGCAGTTTTTCGAGATCGGCATCGGCAACCGGCACGTTGAAACGATCGCGGACGTAACGAACGCCGTCCATGTTCATTTTCTTAACCTGGTGGGCGATGTTCTTACCTTCAGCGGTGTCACCCATGCCGTAACCTTTAATGGTATGGGCGAGGATTACGGTCGCTTTGCCTTTGGTTTCCTGCGCTTTTTTCAGTGCAGCGTAAACTTTCTTCGGATCGTGGCCGCCGCGGTTCAGGGCCCAAATCTGCTCGTCAGTCCAGTCGGCAACCAGCGCCGCGGTCTCCGGATATTTACCGAAGAAGTGCTCGCGCACATATGCGCCGTCTTTGGATTTGAAGGTCTGGTAATCGCCGTCAACGGTTTCTTCCATCAGCTGGATCAGCTTACCGCTGGTGTCTTTACGCAGCAGCTCATCCCAACGACCGCCCCAGATAACCTTGATAACGTTCCAGCCAGCGCCCGCGAAGATGCCTTCCAGTTCGTTGATGATTTTGCCGTTACCCGTTACCGGGCCATCAAGACGCTGCAGGTTACAGTTGATAACGAAGACCAGGTTGTCCAGCTTCTCGCGGGTGGCGATGGTGATCGCACCTTTAGATTCCGGCTCGTCCATCTCACCGTCGCCCAGGAAAGCATAAACGGTTTGTTTGGAGGTGTCTTTCAGACCACGGTGTTCCAGATATTTCAGGAATTTAGCCTGATAAATTGCCCCGATTGGGCCCAGCCCCATAGAAACGGTCGGGAACTGCCAGAATTCCGGCATCAGTTTCGGGTGCGGATAAGAGGACAGACCTTTACCGTGAACTTCCTGACGGAAATTGTTCATCTGCTCTTCAGTCAGACGACCTTCCAGGAAAGCACGCGCATACACGCCCGGAGAGATGTGGCCCTGGAAGTACACCAGATCGCCGCCATCCTGCTCGTTGCGTGCGCGGAAGAAGTGGTTGAAGCACACTTCGTAGAAGGTTGCGGAAGACTGGAAGGAAGCCATGTGGCCGCCCAGTTCGAGATCTTTTTTCGATGCGCGCAGAACGGTCATGATCGCGTTCCAGCGGATCGCAGAACGGATACGACGTTCCAGATCCAGATTACCCGGGTATTCCGGTTCATCTTCAACGGCAATAGTGTTGACGTAACCGCCGGTCGATGCGCCAGCAGCCACTTTCACCCCGCCTTTGCGGGCTTCAGAAAGGAGTTGGTCAATAAGATACTGAGCACGCTCAACACCTTCTTCACGGATGACCGATTCGATCGCCTGTAGCCAGTCGCGAGTTTCGATCGGATCCACGTCATTTGGTAAACGTTCTGACATGGGGGGTATTCCTTATCTATCTAATCGTTGATTAATCTGGAACCTGTCCCATTGAACTCTTCGTTCTTCACCTTTGAACAACCAAAAATTCAATAAGACAGGTTCTGCGTTTAGTTGCCGCGCTCTAAAAATGGCGCTTAAGAACCGGAGTTCTCGTCCTTTCGTTGCTGTAAACGACGCAGTGAGCGCTCTCTACGACTCTGCTCACGGCTACGGTCCAGCAAAATTTCCTCAATGAACGCCAGGTGACGGTGCGACGCCTCACGCGCCTGCTCCGGCTCCCCGGCCATTATCGCCTCGAAAATGCGAGTACGATGGTTGCTGACCAACGGGAGCATTTCCCGGCGGGCATACAGCAATTCAAAGTTCTGACGAACGTTTTGTGCCAGCATCGGCTCCATACACCTTAGCAGATGGAGCAAAACCACATTGTGTGCCGCCTCGGTGACGGCGATTTGATACTGGACGACGGCGCCGGACTCAGCGTCCAGATCGCCCGACTGCTGCGCCCGTTCAATGGCCTGATGCAGCTCGCGGATACGATCGCGATCTTCATCATTGCTGCGCAGCGCCGCGTAATAAGCCGCGATGCCTTCCAGCGCGTGACGGGTCTCAAGCAGATCGAATTGGGATTCAGGGTGATCGGACAGCAGCTCGACCAGCGGATCGCTGAAGCTCTGCCACAGGCGGCTCTGAACAAACGTTCCACCTCCCTGACGACGAAGCAACAAGCCCTTAGCTTCGAGGCGTTGAATCGCCTCACGCAGCGAGGGGCGGGAAACGTCGAACTGCTTAGCCAGTTCGCGTTCGGGCGGAAGTTTTTCACCGGGGCGCAAGGTCCCCTCAAGGATCAGAAACTCCAGCTGCTGCTCTATCACATCGGATAATTTTGGTTGGCGGATTTTGCTGTAGGCCATATTCCCTGTCTCTGCCATTAGCCCGGAGTCAATTGGTCTTACCAATTTAAAGTTCGTAGCGCTAAAGTAACAAAGTATTCACCTTCTGTCCATACAGGTTTTGATTGAAATCAGTAAACCGCGGACATTTTAACAACCTTACAGAAATAACATTTCAGAAATGTAACCTTGCACAAATGTTACGTTTACTCACAAAGGGGTAGCGTTAACTTTATGGAAACGAAAAATTACGCTATCTGAACCGATTCAACTGCGCCATAGATGAATAAAAAATCAAATTAACAGAATAAATAACCACTCATGGGTAATGCGATGGAATAATACTGAATGTGTCTATTGATGTCTTTTTAGACACATCGTCATCATCCCTTCATAAAGCAGGTGCATTCGGTCGCGCTTAACACTATTCTCCCTCAGACGAAAGGCCTTTTTTTGAATTACCACACCGCCTTCCGTAAACAAAACAATACAGAAACGGAAGTCGCTAAATACACAAACACAACAATATGTGCGCGGCATCACTCAGGTAAAAAGTGGGCCACTTCGCCCAAATTTTCGCTGGCTATGCTTTCTGGCAGGGACAGCAGAGCAGCAGCAACCTGACGGATGACGTACACAAAAAATAACCACACACGAGGTTTCATATGGAAGGTCAACAGCACGGCGATCGGCTGAAGCGCGGCCTGAAAAACCGCCACATTCAGCTTATCGCGCTGGGCGGGGCTATCGGCACCGGCCTGTTTCTGGGAAGCGCGTCCGTCATTCAGTCCGCCGGCCCGGGTATCATTCTTGGTTACGCTATCGCCGGCTTTATCGCCTTTCTGATCATGCGTCAGTTGGGTGAGATGGTGGTGGAAGAGCCGGTAGCAGGTTCGTTTAGCCACTTCGCATATAAATACTGGGGCGGCTTTGCCGGCTTCGCTTCCGGCTGGAACTACTGGGTGCTGTATGTCCTGGTGGCCATGGCGGAACTCACCGCCGTCGGCAAATATATCCAGTTCTGGTGGCCGGAAATCCCGACCTGGGCCTCTGCGGCGGTCTTCTTCATCGCTATCAACGCCATTAACCTGACCAACGTGAAAGTGTTCGGGGAAATGGAGTTCTGGTTCGCGATTATCAAAGTGGTCGCCGTGGTGGCGATGATTCTGTTCGGCGGCTGGCTGCTGTTCAGCGGCAACGGCGGCCCGCAGGCGACGGTACGTAACCTGTGGGATCAGGGTGGCTTCCTGCCGCACGGCTTTACCGGACTGGTAATGATGATGGCGATCATCATGTTCTCCTTCGGCGGTCTGGAGCTGGTGGGGATCACCGCGGCGGAAGCGGATAATCCGGAGCAAAGCATTCCGAAAGCCACCAACCAGGTTATCTACCGTATCCTGATCTTCTATGTTGGCTCGCTGGCGGTGCTGCTCTCCCTGCTGCCGTGGACCCGCGTGACCGCGGACACCAGCCCATTCGTCCTGATTTTCCATGAGCTTGGCGATACGCTGGTGGCAAATGCCCTTAACGTCGTGGTGCTGACGGCGGCTCTGTCGGTTTATAACAGCTGCGTCTACTGCAACAGCCGTATGCTGTTCGGCCTTGCCCAGCAGGGTAACGCGCCGAAAGCGCTGCTCAGCGTCGACAAACGCGGCGTGCCGGTGAATACCATCCTCGTCTCGGCCCTGGTGACCGCGCTGTGCGTACTGATAAACTACCTGGCGCCGGAATCCGCCTTCGGCCTGTTGATGGCGCTGGTGGTCTCGGCCCTGGTTATCAACTGGGCGATGATCAGCCTGGCGCATATGAAATTCCGTCGCGCCAAACAGCAGCAGGGGGTCACCACTCGCTTCCCTGCCCTCTTCTACCCGCTGGGTAACTGGGTGTGCCTGCTGTTTATGGCGGCAGTGCTGGTGATTATGCTGATGACCCCGGGGATGGCGATTTCCGTTTGGCTGATCCCGGTATGGATTGCGGTGCTGGGCGTGGGCTATCTGTTTAAACAGAAAGCCGCCGCCACCATAAAAGCACAATAATACATCTCATAAATATTTCTCTTTGCTCTGCGCCCCTCCCTGAATAACGGGCGCAGAGCATTGTTATCTGCTTCACACTTTCCCCTCCATAGCTGATATATCCATATCGTTAACGAGTTCCTGCAACGTATTTCCCTCGATAGCAGCCAATAATTCTCTCCATACTGCAACGGAGAGACCGCACATGGCAGACAATAGACTATCAATAAAGGAAAAGATTGGTTACGGGATGGGTGATGCCGGATGCAATATCATATTTGGCGCCATCATGCTGTTTGTTAACTATTTTTATACCGATATCTTCGGCCTGGCGCCGGCGCTGGTCGGCGTACTGCTGTTGTCGGTGCGCGTCATCGATGCGGTGACCGATCCGATTATGGGCGCCCTTGCCGACCGTACCCGCAGTAAATATGGCCGCTTTCGTCCATGGCTACTGTGGATTGCCTTCCCCTACGCCCTGTTCAGCGTGCTGATGTTCACTACTCCTGAGTGGACCTATAACAGCAAAGTTATCTATGCGTTCGTGACCTACTTTCTGCTGTCGGTGACCTATACCGCGATTAACATCCCCTACTGCTCGCTGGGAACGGTGATGACCGCTGATCCGAAAGAACGCGTTGCCTGCCAGTCCTATCGTTTTGTGATGGTGGGTATCGCCACGCTGCTGCTGTCATTGACGCTGCTGCCAATGGCCGACTGGTTCGGCGGCGCCGATAAAGCGAAGGGCTACCAGATGGCGATGACCGTGCTGGCCTTTATCGGCATGTGTATGTTCCTGTTCTGCTTCGCTACCGTGCGTGAACGCATACACCCGGCGGTGCAGACGAATGATGAACTGAAAAAAGACCTCAAAGACGTGTGGAAAAATGACCAGTGGGTGCGCATCCTGCTGCTCACGCTGTGCAACGTCTGCCCGGGCTTTATTCGCATGGCCGCCACCATGTATTACGTCACCTGGGTGATGGGACAAAGCACCCATTTTGCCACCCTGTTTATCAGCCTCGGCGTGGTCGGGATGATGATTGGCAGCATGCTGGCGAAAGTCCTCACCGACCGCTGGTGCAAACTGCAGGTTTTCTTCTGGACCAACATCGTGCTGGCGATTTTCTCCTGCGCCTTCTATTTCTTTAATCCGCACGCCACCACGCTGATTATGGTGCTCTACTTCCTGCTCAACATCCTGCATCAGATCCCCTCTCCGCTGCACTGGTCGCTGATGTCCGACGTTGACGACTATGGCGAGTGGAAAACCGGTAAGCGCATCACCGGCATTAGCTTCTCCGGTAATCTGTTCTTCCTCAAGGTCGGCCTGGCGGTCGCCGGAGCAATGGTAGGTTTCCTGCTGTCATGGTACGGCTACGACGCCGGCGCGAAAGCGCAAAGCGCCTCCGCCCTCAACGGCATCGTGCTCCTATTCTCGGTCATCCCCGGCGTCGGCTATCTGATCACCGCCGGCGTGGTGCGCCTGCTGAAGGTTGACCGCACCCTGATGCGCCAGATTCAAAGCGATTTAGAGAAGCGCCGCAGCAACTACAGCGAGCTGAACGAATACCAGGAACTGAAAACCAGTGAACACGTAAGGAAAGCCTGATGAACAACTGGCCAAACCCCTTTATTGAACAGCGCGCAGACCCCTTTATTCTGCGCCACCTTAATCACTACTACTTTATTGCCTCGGTACCGGAATATGACCGGCTGGAGATCCGGCGCGCGGCCACCCTTGAAGGATTGCGCGATGCTGAGCCGGTAGTGGTCTGGCGCGCGCCGCAAAGCGGGCCGATGAGCCAGCTGATTTGGGCGCCGGAGCTGCATGAAATAGACGGTAAGTGGTATATCTATTTTGCCGCCACCCATACTCACGATCTGGATGCGCTGGGGATGTTCCAGCATCGCATGTTCGTTCTCGAGTGCGCCGACAACGATCCGCTGACCGGTCGCTGGCAGGAAAAAGGCCAGGTGGTCACGCCTTTCGATACCTTCGCCCTCGATGCCACTACTTTTATCCATCAGGGCAAACGCTGGTATCTGTGGGCGCAAAAATCCCCGCATATCGAAGGCAACTCAAACTTATATCTTGCTGAAATGGCCAACCCGTGGACGCTAAAAGGCGAGCCGGTCATGCTGAGCAAGCCGGAGTTCGACTGGGAGTGCCGGGGATTTAAGGTCAACGAAGGTCCTGCGGTGCTGGTGCATGGCGATAAGCTGTTCATCAGCTATTCCGCCAGCGCCACCGATGAAAACTACTGCATGGGGTTACTCTGGATCGATCTGCAGGCCGATCCGCTGCAGCCGACGAACTGGCATAAAGCCCCGCAGCCGGTCTTTCGTACCAGCTATGAAAACCGCCAGTATGGCCCGGGCCATAATAGTTTTACCCAAACGCCGGAAGGGGAAGATGTGCTGGTGTATCACGCGCGGAATTACACCGAGATAGAAGGCGATCCACTGTATGACCCCAATCGCCATACGCGGTTAAAACTCGTCAGCTGGAGGGAGGACGGGATGCCCGACTTCGGCATCCCGCCGGCGGATACGCTGTAGCGGTTCGGAATGAAGCCCGCTGACGCGGTTCTGCAGGCCGGGTCAGGCGAAGCCGCCACCCGGCAGCAAGAGTCCCGCAGGTGCATGCATCGTGGCAGGCTGAACGCGGGCTCAGGCCGTTAAACCAGGGTGCCGTAAATCGTCAGCAGCGCCATGATCACCACCACCACCAGCGAGGTTTTCTTGGCCATCGACACCGCGGCCTTCGGGGTCGCCACTTTATCCACGTGCGGTTCACGAGCCAGGGAATACTGCGCCAGGCGGGTCAATACCTGATACTGCGATGAATGGCGGTCGCCTAACGATGCAAACCACGCCGGGAGCGCTTTCTCTCCATGCCCCACCAGAGCATAGACAACCCCCACCAGACGCACCGGCAGCCAGTCCACGATATGCAAGAGACCATCGATCCCAGACTGCAAACGGTGATGCGGCGTCTGGTAGCGCGCCAGCCACGTCTGCCAGGCGCGCAGTACGCTGTAAGCGATAAGCGTCAGCGGCCCCCACGCGCCCCCCACCACAAACCAGAAAAGCGGCGCCAGGTAATATCGATAGTTAATCCACAGCAGCGCATTTTGCAGCTCACTCAGATATTCACGCTCATCGCAGCCCGGCGGTACGCCGTGGATCAGCGTCAGCTCGCTGGCCATGGCATCGCAGGCGCGACTGTCATTGCGCGACGCCGCTTTCAGATAGGCATGATAATGCAGCCGAACCTTGCCTGCCCCGATGCACAACAGGCCCAGCAAGATCCAGAACACCAGCAGAGGTACGTTAAATAGCTGCCCCTGCAGCAGGCGCTGAATGAGATACACCACCGCGACAGCCACCACCGTCATCAGCAGCGTGCCCAGCAGCGAAAAATGTTTTATCCGGCGGAACACCACCTCCAGCCGATGATCAAGCTGCCAGTGTTCGCCCAGCTTAAACAGCCGTTCGGCGATAAGCACCAGCAGCGTCGTAAACAGCGTCATGATGTCTCCTTATCTGACGGCGCACTGAGTAGCGCCCGGAATTTTATCCAGTCAAAGGCCGGTCCTGGATCGGTTTTCCGCACGGGCGCGATATCGCTGTGGCCCGCGATGTTTTCGGCGATAGCCGGGTAAATTGTGATCAGTAGTTCCGTCACCGCCGCCAGCTGCTGGTACTGCGCATCGGTATACGCCAGGGTATCCGTGCCTTCCAGCTCAATGCCAATGGAAAAGTCATTGCAGCGTTCTCGCCCCTGATAGCAGGAGACCCCCGCATGCCACGCACGCTTATCGAAAGGCACATACTGCACGATTTCGCCATCACGGCGAATCAGACAATGTGCCGAAACGCGCAGATGAGCAATCTCGGCAAAGAAAGGATGCGCATGGGGATCCAGGGTGCCAGTGAACAGCGCATCAATCCACGGACCACCAAATTCACCCGGTGGCAGGCTAATGTTATGCACCACCAGTAAGGAAGGGGCTTCTTCATCCGGACGGCAGTCATGGTGCGGCGAGGGAACCCGACGCGCGCCGACCAGCCATCCCTCGTTCAACTGCATGCGGGATCTCCTTTCGCGAACTCATGCTTCCGGGCCACACGCCGGCCCAAAGGATGAAGTGTGTATGGTACTGAAACGTCGTTCAGGTTAGCATGTTTCCCACTTCTGAATCTTATCTATCTGGAGCTTTATCATGTCGCCTCGTCGTTACAACCCCGACCGCCGCCGTGACGTGCTGCTGGAACGTATTAACCTCGATATTACCGATGCTGTCGCACACTCCCTGCGGGAAGATTTGGGCGGCGAAGTCGACGCCAACAACGATATTAGCGCGCAATTATTGCCGCAGGATGCACGCTCCCATGCGGTGGTCATTACCCGCGAAGATGGCGTCTTCTGTGGCAAACGCTGGGTGGAAGAGGTCTTTATTCAGCTCGCCGGTGACGACGTGAATATCACCTGGCACGTGGCCGACGGCGATGCGGTCAAAGCCGACCAGCCGCTGTTCGAGCTGGAAGGCCCGTCGCGTATTCTGCTCACCGGCGAACGCACGGCGCTGAACTTTGTGCAAACTCTCTCCGGTGTCGCCAGCGTCGTCCGTCGCTACGTCGACCTGCTGGCCGGCACCAAAACCCAACTTCTGGATACCCGTAAAACGCTGCCAGGGCTGCGTACCGCGCTGAAATACGCGGTACTCTGCGGCGGCGGCGCCAACCACCGCCTGGGCCTGTTCGACGCTTTCCTGATTAAAGAAAACCATATCATCGCCTCCGGCTCGATCCGTCAGGCGGTGGAAAAGGCGTTCTGGCTACATCCTGATGTGCCGGTGGAAGTGGAAGTGGAAACCCTGGATGAGCTGGAGCAGGCGTTAAAAGCCGGGGCGGACATCATTATGCTCGATAACTTCACCACCGACCTGATGCGCGAGGCGGTGAAAATCACTGCAGGCCAGGCGGCTCTGGAGGTCTCCGGTAACGTCACCTTCGACACCATCCGCGAATTTGCCGACACCGGCGTCGACTATATCTCCGTCGGCGCCCTGACCAAACATGTGCAGGCGCTCGACCTGTCGATGCGTTTTCGCTAAGCAATTGGCCTTCACGCTGCCGGGCGTGAGGGCCTGAATTTGCGAGCCGACTCGCAGCCGTTCATGCCCACCATGTAAGCAAAGTAAAAACCCTGGAATCTGGTTTCCCGGATCGTTTTCGCCTCCTCGCCTGGTATCCCAAATCCCGTCACAGTGCTCCAGTCACAACAAGGAGCGACTTATGGATAAACAACGTGGTTTCACCCTGATTGAACTGATGGTGGTCATTGGGATCATCGCTATTCTCAGCGCCATCGGCATCCCGGCCTACCAGAACTACCTGCGTAAAGCCGCCCTCACCGACCTGCTGCAGACCTTTGTCCCCTATCGGACGGCCATCGAACTTTGCGCGCTCGATCATGGCGGCCTGACGGTATGCGACGGCGGCAGCAACGGCATTCCCTCGCCGACAACCACTCGCTATCTCTCCGCCATGAGCGTGGCCAAAGGGGTCGTCACCCTCACCGGCCAGGAAAGCCTGAACGGACTGGGCGTCACCCTGACGCCGACCTGGGATAACGCCGAGGGCGTCACTGGCTGGCAGCGCGTCTGCACTATCACCGGCAACAGCGCCCTTCAGCAGGCCTGCGAAGACGTCTTCCGGGTGAAGTAAGGGCAAACACATGAAAACAGAACAGCTGATCCCTCTCTGTCGCCGCTATCACGCCATGTTGCTGCATAGCGACGAGCAGACGATATCCATTGCGGTGGTCGATACCCCACCAACAGAGCTGATGGAGGCGCTGCGCTTCGCGACGCAAAAGCGAATCGATATTGAATGCTGGAGCCAGGAACAGATGGACAAGCGTCTGCAGGCCCAGGAAAAGCAGGCGCAACTGGCGCAAAACGCGGGGCCAGAGAATATCGCCGAACGGGTCAACCAGATCCTCGAACAGGCTCTGCGTCAGCGGGCGTCCGATATTCATATCGAACCCACGGAAACGCATTTACGCATCCGCCTGCGGGTCGATGGCGTCCTCCATGCCCTGCCGTTGCTGGCCCCCGAGCTGGCGGCACCGATTATCGCGCGACTCAAGGTCATGGCCAGTCTCGATATCGCCGAGCATCGTTTACCACAGGATGGTCAGTTCGCGCTGAACCTCAGCGGACGACCGCTCTCCTTTCGCATCGCCACTCTACCCTGCCGCTATGGCGAAAAAATTGTCCTGCGTCTTCTGCATCAGGTTGACCAGGCCCTGGATCTGGAGGCCCTCGGACTCTCCTCTTCCCAGCTGGCGGCTTTTCGCCAGGCGCTTAATCAGCCGCAGGGTCTACTGCTGGTCACCGGCCCGACCGGAAGCGGTAAAACGGTGACCCTCTACAGCGCCCTGCAGGCCAGAAACCGGGAGCAAGTGAACATCTGTAGCGTCGAGGATCCGCTGGAGATCCCCATCGCCGGGATGAATCAGACGCAAATTAATCCGCGTTCCGGGCTCACCTTTCACAGCGTACTCCGAGCCCTGTTACGCCAGGATCCGGATATTGTCATGGTAGGCGAGATTCGTGACGCCGAGACCGCTGAAATAGCCCTGAAAGCCGCCCAGACCGGCCATCTGGTGCTTTCCACCCTGCACACCAACTCCACCAGCGAAACCCTCACCCGCCTGCAGCAGATGGGCATCGCCCGCTGGATGATATCTTCAGCGCTCTCGCTGGTTATCGCCCAGCGCCTGGTCCGCAAGCTGTGCCCCCACTGTCGGCGCAATGTCGGTAGCGCCGCCGACCTGCCGCACAGCCTGTGGCCACGCCCGCTGCCGCGCTGGCAGGCGGCTGGCTGCGAACACTGTTATCACGGTTATCACGGCAGGCTGGCGCTGTTTGAGGTCATGCCTGTCACCCCCGGGTTACGCCAGGGAATAGTCCAGGGGCTGAATGCCATTGAGATTGAATCTCTGGCGCGAGCCGCGGGGATGATGACGCTTTTTGAAAGCGGTTGTCAGGCTATCGAACAGGGGCTGACCAGCCTTGAAGAGGTGGTGCGGGTGCTGGGGATCCCCCATGGCGACTAAGCGTCTCTGGCGCTGGCGCGGTATCGATGCGCACGGCGCCCCTTGCCAGGGGATGCTATGGCAAGCCAGTCGTCTGGAGGTGCTGCACGACCTTCAGCAGCAGCGCGTCATGCCGCTGGCCGTGCGCCGCTGTGCAGTGAAGCTGAATCTCTGGCACCCACGCTACAGTAGCGAAACGATCCGTCAGCTCGCCACCCTGCTGCAGGCCGGCCTGCCGCTGGCGGACGGTTTATCTCTGCTGGCGCAGCAGCAACCACACCCGCAATGGCAAGCGCTGCTTGAGTCCCTGGGCCGCGAACTGGCTCAGGGTGTAGCTTTCACTACCGCGCTGGCGCAGTGGCCGCAAGCCTTTCCGCCGCTTTATCTGGCGATGATTAGCACCGGCGAACTGACAGGCAAGCTTGATATCTGCTGCCTGCAGCTGGCCAACCAACAGCAGGAGCAGCAGCGGCTCGCCGGCAAGGTCAAAAAAGCGCTGCGTTACCCGCTGATCGTACTCGCCCTGGCGCTGCTGGTGGTGCTGGGAATGCTCTATTTTGTCCTGCCCGAGTTCACCGCCATCTACCAGACGTTCAGTACGCCGCTGCCGCTGTTGACGCGGATGGTCGTTGCGGCAGGCGACATGCTAAGTCGCGGCTGGCCGCTACTGCTGGCCCTTTTCCTGAGCCCGCTGCTGCTCAACCAGCTGGTCCGGCGGCGTAGCGACTGGTTGCTGCGTCGCCAGCGATTGCTGAACGCGCTCCCTCTCATCGGCCCCCTGATCGGCGGCCAACAGCTGAGCCTGATCTTTACCATCCTGGCGTTAACCCAAAGCGCCGGTATTAGCTTTCTGCAGGGTTTGCAAAGTGTTGAAGCAACTCTGTCGTGCCCACTCTGGCGCCAGCGCCTGGCGCAAGCCCGTACGCTGATAGCCCAGGGGGAACCGATTTGGCAGGCGTTAAGCCGGTGCGGCGGTTTTACTCCGCTGTGCCTGCAGCTCATCCGTACGGGTGAAAGCGCGGGGGCGCTGGATCAAATGCTGGAAAATCTGGCGCACCATCATCGAGAGCAAACGCATCAGCGAGCCGACAGTCTGGCTGCGCATCTCGAACCCATCATGCTGGTGATAACCGGTTCACTGGTCGGCATTCTGGTGGTGGCGATGTATTTGCCCGTTTTTCATCTGGGCGATGCCATTGGCGGGGCGGGAGGGTGAGAAACGCTGGCGCAGCACAGGCGCCAGCGAAGCCGCTTACAGGCTATTGAATATCCGGTTCTCTTGTTCCTGAACGCGGATAAAGGTCGTCCGTTTGGTCAGCTCTTTCAGACGCGACGCGCCAACATAGGTGCAGGCTGAACGCAGGCCGCCAAGGATATCGCGAGCAGTATTATCCACCGGGCCACGCAGCGGTAGCTTAACGGTTTTACCTTCCGCCGCGCGGTATTTCGCGACACCGCCAACATGGCGCGTCATCGCCGACTCGGAGCTCATGCCATAGAACAGCATGAATTTTTCCCCGTTCTCTTCAACGATGGTTCCGCCGCTCTCTTCATGGCCCGCCAGCATGCCGCCGAGCATCACGAAATCGGCGCCGCCGCCGAAAGCTTTCGCCACATCACCCGGCATGGTGCATCCCCCGTCGCTGATGATCTGGCCGCCCAGGCCGTGCGCCGCATCAGCGCACTCGATCACGGCGGAGAGCTGCGGATAGCCGACGCCAGTTTTGACGCGGGTAGTGCAGACGGAACCCGGGCCAATCCCGACTTTCACAATATCGGCGCCAGAGAGGATCAGCTCTTCGCACATTTCACCAGTGACCACGTTTCCGGCGATAATGGTTTTCTGCGGCCAGGCTTCACGAGCTTTCGCCACAAACTGCACGAAGTGCTCAGAGTAGCCGTTAGCCACGTCGATGCACACAAATTTCAGTTGCGGATTCTGAGAGAGGATCTGTTGCGTCTTTTCGAAATCCGCATCGGAAGTGCCGGTGGAAACCATCACATGCTTGAGGACGTCTGCGGACGCGCCCTGTACAAACGCCTGCCATTCCTCAACGGTGTAGTGCTTGTGTACCGCGGTCAGAATACCAAAAGTGGCCAGTGCTTGCGCCATACTGAAGGTGCCGACGGTATCCATGTTGGCCGCAATAATTGGCACACCGGACCAGGTCTGGCCTGAATGTTTGAAAGTGAATTCACGTTCCAGCTCAACATCAGAACGGCTTTTGAGAGTAGAGCGTTTCGGGCGGATAAGAACGTCTTTGAAACCAAGCTTCAGATCTTCTTCAATACGCATGTGCGAATTCCTGGGGTTAATTGCATTATTGTGAGAGCACAACTCCAGTGACGTTATCATACGCACGAATCAGGCCTGCGCAAGACTGCGATTTTCACTTTTTTTACGCTACAATCGTATAAATTTACCTGGTGAATGGAGAAAAAAGCGCTTATGCCTTTCCTCGCCAGCGTATTATTTTTAACCATTTGATTTGCTTGATTAAAAGAAACAGAATAGCGGGCGGCGATCCCGGTTGGCACGTGACTATCACGACATGATCACTATCACCTCTCCGACGTGCGGCCAGTCATCGCTGTCTGAATGCAAAAAATACGAGCAATCCGTTTCAGGGTCAGAAGATATGGGGTACACAGTCGCGTTAACAGGTGGGATCGGCAGCGGTAAAAGCACGGTCGCAGACGCCTTCGCGCAGCTCGGGGTTAACGTTGTTGATGCCGATGTTATCGCCCGCCAGGTGGTCGAACCTGGCACCCCAGCGCTCCAGGCCATCGCCGGCCACTTTGGGTCGCAGATGATTGCCCCCGACGGCACGCTGAACCGCCGCCTGCTGCGGGAAAAAATTTTTGCTCACGTGGAGGATAAAGCCTGGCTTAACGCGCTGTTGCATCCGCTGATCCAGCAGGAAACGCGCCGCCAGATGCAGGCTGCTACCTCCCCTTATCTCCTCTGGGTCGTACCTTTGCTGGTCGAAAACCGCCTGTCCGGTCAGGCCGATCGCGTACTGGTCGTCGATGTGCCAAAAGAAACGCAGATCGAACGCACCATGCTGCGTGACAAGGTCAGCCGCGAACATGCTGAACATATTCTTGCCGCTCAGGCCACGCGCGAGCAGCGCCTGGCCGTCGCGGACGATGTTATTGAAAACACTGGCACGCCGGATGCAGTGGCATCGGATGTTGCCCGCCTGCACGAAAAGTATTTAATGCTGGCATCGCAGGCCGCCTCACAGGAAAACTCGTAATGCATACCCCCGTTCTGTTTGAACATCCCCTTAATGAGAAAATGCGTACCTGGCTGCGCATCGAATTTCTGATCCAGCAAATGGCTTTCCATCCGATGATTGCCACTCATGCCGATGCGCTCCATTTTTTCCGTAACGCCGGCGATCTGTTGGATGTGCTGGAGCGTGGCGAGGTGCGTACCGACCTGGTTAAAGAACTGGAGCGCCAGCAGCGCAAGCTCCAGTCCTGGGCTGAAGTACCGGGCGTCGATCAGGAGCGCATTAACGAACTACGCCAGCAGCTGAAGCAATCCTCCAGCACCCTGATGGCCGCGCCGCGTATTGGCCAGTTTCTGCGTGAAGATCGCCTGATTGCGCTGGTGCGTCAGCGCCTGAGTATTCCAGGCGGCTGCTGCAGCTTCGATTTACCGACCCTGCATATCTGGCTCCATATGCCACAGGCGCATCGGGATGAGCAGGTGGCCAACTGGCTCGCCAGCCTCGATCCGCTGATCCAGTCCCTGAACCTGATCCTCGACCTGATCCGTAACTCTGCGCTGTTTCGCAAACAGACTAGCCTCAACGGCTTTTACCAGGATAATGGCGAAGATGCCGATCTGCTACGTCTGCGTCTCGATCTGGCTCACCAGCTGTATCCGCAGATCTCCGGCCATAAGAGCCGTTTCGCTATTCGTTTCCTGCCGCTGGACAGTGAGTATGGGATCGTGCCGGAGCGCTTTGATTTTGAACTGGCCTGCTGCTAAGGAGATAACATGTCTGAAGAGACCATCGTCAACTGCCCGACCTGCGGCAAAAACGTGGTGTGGGGCGAGCAGAGTCCCTTTCGTCCATTCTGCAGCAAGCGCTGTCAGCTGATCGATCTGGGAGAATGGGCCGCAGAAGAGAAACGCATCCCCAGTGCGGGCGATCTCTCCGACAGCGATGACTGGAGCGAGCAGCAGCCCTGATTTACCGGCACGCTAACCCGATAATTATCGGGTTAGCGTTGTAGCTTGACGCTCAGCCCAGGCCGATAAGTTTGTTGATAACCGGTTCATTCGCCGGGGGGAACGCCTCTGGATCCAGTGTCTGACCCGCCATCCACCGTCCCGGTTGCCCTTCTTTACCCCATGGCTCGCCTTGCCAACTTTCCACAAGGAAAAACCACAGCGTTATATGGCGGTCAGGGAACTGATACTCCAGCTTATCAAATAGCGTTGCAGACCTTACCGTAATTCCAACCTCTTCCTGCAGCTCGCGAATTAGCGCCTGCTCCGGCGTCTCATCAGATTCAATCTTCCCGCCCGGGAACTCCAGCTTATTCGCCATATGGGCATCAGCGGCGCGCTGGGTAATAAAGATTTCGCCTTGCGGATTGCGAATTATCCCGACGGCGATTTGCAGTTTTTTCATTGAATCAGCTCCATAAAAAAGGCGCAGAACTCTGCGCCTTTGTTTTTTTATCAGGCCTTAGCTCAGACGGCCGTGGCACTGTTTATATTTTTTACCGGAACCGCACGGACAGGGATCGTTACGCCCCACTTTACGCTCGCCGGTTTGTGCCGCCAGATCCTCGGCAGCGGCCTCATCATCGCTCTGATGGCTGAGCTGCTGCATCTGCGCCAGGCGCTCGGCTTCTTCACGACGCTGTTGCTCCATCGCTTCGACTTCTTCCGGCATACGCACCTGGACTTTGCTCAGGGTGCTAATCACTTCATACTTCAGTGACTCCAGCATCGCAGCAAACATAGAGAACGATTCGCGCTTGTACTCCTGCTTCGGATCTTTCTGCGCATAGCCACGCAGATGGATACCCTGACGCAGATAGTCCATCGCTGCCAGGTGCTCTTTCCACAGGGAGTCCAGGGTCTGCAGCATCACGCCTTTCTCAAAGTGACGCATCATCTCGGCACCGACCACTTCTTCTTTACGCTGGTAGGTTTCTACCGCGCTCTGCAGAATACGTTCACGCAGGGTCTCTTCATGCAGCTCCGGCTCTTTATCCAGCCACTCTTTGATCGGCAGCTCGAGGTCGAAGTCGTTTTTCAGACGCTCCTGCAGGCCTTCAATATCCCACATCTCTTCCAGCGACTGCGGCGGAATATGCGCATCGATAGTCGCTTTAAAGACGTCTTCGCGGATGCTGTTGATGGTTTCGCTGACATCAGACACGTCCAGCAGTTCGTTACGCTGAGTGTAGATCGCGCGGCGCTGGTCGTTGGCCACATCATCATATTCCAGCAGCTGCTTACGAATATCGAAGTTACGGCTTTCCACTTTACGCTGAGCGTTGGCGATAGCCTTAGTTACCCACGGGTGCTCGATGGCTTCACCCGGCTTCATCCCCAGTTTGCGCATCATGCCGGACACACGATCGGAGGCGAAGATACGCATCAGAGCATCTTCCATCGACAGGTAGAAGCGAGACGAACCGGCATCACCCTGACGACCCGCACGGCCACGCAGCTGGTTATCGATACGGCGTGATTCATGACGCTCAGTACCGATAATGTGTAGACCGCCTGCGGCCAGAACCGCATCATGGCGCACCTGCCAGTCCGCTTTGATTTTTTCAATCTGTTCCGGCGTCGGATTTTCCAGCGCGGCGACTTCCGCCTGCCAGCTACCGCCGAGCATAATATCGGTACCACGACCCGCCATGTTGGTGGCAATGGTCACCGCTGCCGGATAACCCGCCTGGGCGACGATATCCGCTTCGCTGGCGTGGAACTTGGCGTTCAGTACGTTGTGCTTGATGCCGGCTTTGGTCAGCTCGCGCGAAACTACTTCGGATTTTTCGATCGAGATAGTCCCCACCAGCACCGGCTGGCCGGCAGCGGTGCGGGTTTTAATATCTTCGATAATCGCCTGAATTTTTTCCGCTTCGGTCATATAGACCAGATCCGCCATGTCCTTACGGATCATCGGACGGTTGGTCGGCACGACAACGGTATCCAGCTTATAGATAGAGCTGAATTCGAAGGCTTCGGTATCCGCTGTACCGGTCATCCCCGCCAGTTTCTCGTACAGGCGGAAGTAGTTCTGGAAGGTGATAGAGGCCAGCGTCTGGTTCTCGTTCTGGATCTCCACGCCTTCTTTGGCTTCTACCGCCTGGTGCAGACCATCGGACCAACGGCGGCCTTGCATCGTACGGCCAGTGTGCTCATCGACGATGATAACTTCGCCATCTTTAACGATGTAGTCAACGTCGCGGGTGAACAACGCATGGGCGCGCAGCGCGGCGGTCACATGGTGCATCAGCATGATGTTGGTCGGGGAGTACAGCGACTCACCTTCTTCCATAATGCCTTCCTGCACCAGCAGCTCTTCGATGAGCACCAGACCGCGTTCGGTCAGGTTAACCTGGCGGGCTTTCTCATCAACAGAGAAGTGGCCTTCACCGGTAAAGGTATCCGAATCCTCTTTTTCCTGACGGATCAGATGCGGGATGATTTTGTTTACCTTACGGTACATTTCAGAGCTGTCTTCCGCCGGACCGGAAATGATCAGCGGGGTACGCGCTTCGTCGATCAGGATGGAGTCCACCTCATCCACCAGCGCATAGTGCAGTTTACGTTGAACGCGCTCTTCCGGGCTGAAGGCCATGTTGTCGCGCAGATAGTCGAAGCCGTATTCGTTGTTGGTGCCGTAGGTAATATCGGCAGCGTAGGCTTCACGCTTCGCCGGCGCCGGCAGACCGGACATATTGATGCCCACGCTCATACCAAGGAATTCGAACAGCGGACGGTTGTTTTCGGCGTCACGCTGCGCCAGATAGTCGTTGACGGTCACCACGTGGACGCCTTTACCGGTCAGCGCGTTGAGGTACGCCGGCAGGGTCGCGGTCAGCGTTTTACCTTCACCAGTACGCATCTCGGCGATGCAGCGATCGTTAAGCACCATACCGCCCAGCAGCTGGACGTCGAAGTGGCGCATGCCGAACACACGCTTACTGGCTTCGCGAACGACGGCAAAGGCTTCCGGGATCAGGTTTTCCAGCACTTCGCCTTTTTCCAGGCGCGCGCGGAATTCAGCAGTTTTCGCTTTCAGCTCGTCATCAGAGAGTTTTTCCATCGCCGGTTCCATACCGTTGATGATATTGACAACTTTGCGCATACGACGCAGCGTACGGTCGTTACGGCTGCCGAAAACCTTAGTTAACATTTTAATAAGCATAATAAAATCTCAAACGCCCCGCGGTGCGGAGTCACAAAAAATAGGATGGTCCGTGGTTATTTTCAGCTGAGACGTTGAGGTCCTGCGCGGATCCCCGCCACCTGGCTAATCCAGGCGCTCACGCGGAAGGCAGAATATGAGGAAGAGATGTAAGCCACCTGGCGGATCACCACCGGCGGCGTGCTGTCCTGGGTCAGCAGCGCGCTGAGCGTATCAAGCAGCGCCAGATGTTGGGCCTGCAGCGGGGAAGTTTCTTCCGCCACCGGCAATGCCTGTGGCGCCATCGCGAAGGAGAGATGACGAATAACGGTGCGAATGGCGTGCTGATGCCAGTAGTCGACGGTAAAGTTCGGCCGACGATTACTCTCCAGCAGCGCCAGCTGAGAGAAGTTAACTTTGCTCGGATTATGGTTGCTGGACGTTGCCTTCGCCGGCGTCGCAGTTTCGTGGCTGTTGCTAAGCGCAGGCAGGCCGAAGCTGGCCGCGACCATCCCCAACAGGAGATGCGGCCAAAAATACCGTCTGCCAAACTGTCGCCAGCGCGTCAGCAATCCACTCACTTTCATTACCTTTCGTTGGTATACCCGTCGTCGTTCAGGCTGCCTCTTAATTAGCGTTTTTTGCAGGACACCCTGACATCCACGGGGTAAAGCAACCCGGAGAAATAATTTTGCGCTCAAATACTAACATTATTACCGCGCTGAGGCAGCATGAATGAAGGCGATTGCCCGGGGAAAACGCTTAATAAAACAGCGAACGCGCGCTAATTATTGCCCGACAATCACTGCGAAAAATAACTGGAAGGGGTTATAAAAGAAAAACGACTGGTTCCCTGGTCGGAGAGAGTACCAGGTTACCAGTCGAATTTACTGAATGGTCAGGCTTACGCCAGAACCATCGACGGTGCGCGGAACGCCATAGGCAGTTTTGCGTCGTCTTCGAAGGTCACATACTCCCAGGCTTCCTGTTTTGCCAGGACCGCCTGCAGCAGTTTGTTATTCAACGCGTGACCCGATTTGTACGCCGTGAATGCGCCGATAATGTTGTGACCACACATAAACAGGTCACCGATCGCATCCAGCATTTTGTGGCGAACAAATTCGTCTTCAAAGCGCAGACCGTCTTCGTTCAGTACGCGATAATCGTCAACAACGATGGCACAATCGAAGCTGCCGCCCAGGCACAGGCCGCGGGACTGCAGATATTCGATATCGCGCATGAAACCGAAGGTACGCGCACGGCTAATCTGACGCATGAACGCATCGGCCGAGAAGTTCAGCGTATAGCGCTGGGTGCTGGCATCAATCGCCGGATGGTTAAAATCGATGGTGAAATCCAGCGAAAAACCATTGTACGGTTTGAATTCAGCCCATTTGTCGCCATCTTCGACGCGAACCGTCTCTTTGATACGAACAAATTTCTTGGCGCAGTTCAGTTCATCGATGCCGGCGTCCAGCAACAGATAAACGAACGGAGCCGCACTGCCGTCCATAATCGGGATTTCCGGCGCATCGACTTCAACAATAATGTTGTCGATACCCAAGCCAGCCAATGCGGCGTTCAGGTGTTCAACCGTAGAAATCCGCACGTCATGCTCATTAACCAGGCAAGTACAGAGCATGGTATCACGCACAGATTTGGCATCAGCCGGAAAATCTACCGGTGGATTCAAGTCGGTGCGACGATAGATGACCCCGGTATTTGCCGGCGCAGGGCGTAACGTCAGTGTGACTTTCTTGCCGGTATGCAAACCGACACCAGTCGCCTGAACGATACGTTTAAGAGTCCTTTGTTTGATCATCGTATAATCTCGCCAATTTACCTATCCAACCGAAGTGTACACCACTATCGGGAGGCCAGTTTAGCACAAAGAGCGCAGATGCCCAACTTCCAGTCGATTCTTAATCGGCTTGCTTACGCAGGAAGGCTGGGATATCCAGATAATCCGGCTCTTTCGCGGTTTGCGGCGTATTGTCGTTCACCACTTTTGCTGCCGGCTTCTGCTCTTGCGTCAGCGGCGACATACCGTGCTGCTGGTAGCGATCCATCACCGGCTGCTGAACCTGTTTGTTGGTCACCAGGGTAATTTCCGGACGCTTGTCCATGCCGATACCAGTCGCCACCACGGTCACGCGCAGCTCGTCGTTCATATCCGGGTCCAGAGAAGTACCGATAACTACGGTCGCGTTATCCGACGCAAAGGCACGGATGGTGTTACCCACGGTTTCGAACTCATCCAGACGCAGGTCGAAGCCCGCAGTGATGTTAACCAGTACGCCGCGCGCGCCGGACAGGTCGATATCTTCCAGCAGCGGAGAAGAGATAGCCATTTCAGCCGCTTCTTCCGCACGGTCTTCACCACTCGCCACGCCGGAGCCCATCATCGCGTAGCCCATTTCTGACATCACGGTACGGACGTCCGCGAAGTCGACGTTCATCAGGCCCGGACGCGTAATCAGTTCGGCGATACCCTGCACCGCGCCTTTCAGTACATCGTTTGCCGCGCCGAACGCGTCGAGCAGAGAAATACCACGGCCGAGTACTTTCAGCAGCTTGTCGTTCGGGATGGTGATCAGTGAGTCAACGTGCTTGGACAGCTCGGTGATCCCCTGCTCAGCAAACGCCATGCGCTTCTTGCCTTCGAAATTAAACGGCTTCGTGACCACCGCAACGGTGAGGATACCCAGATCCTTCGCCACTTCCGCAACCACTGGCGCCGCACCGGTACCGGTACCGCCGCCCATACCTGCCGCGATGAACACCATGTCTGCGCCATCAAGGGCCGCACGCAGCGCTTCGCGGTCTTCGTCCGCCGCATTGCGGCCGACTTCCGGGTTCGCGCCCGCACCCAGACCTTTGGTAATACCGCTACCAATCTGGATAGTCTGGCCAACAGCCGTTTTACGCAGCGCCTGCGCATCGGTGTTCACCGCGAAGAATTCAACACCCTCAATGCGCTCGCGCACCATGTGTTCAACGGCGTTACCGCCGCCGCCACCGACGCCGATGACTTTAATCACCGCGTCGTTGGTCAGTTCCATAGGTTCAAACATAGTTTCTCTCCGTCTTGTGCCTGTCGCCTGAGAACGCTAATTGTCTGCGTTCTCTTAAAAAATTAAAACTCTTTTCGCAGCCAGCTGTTGAGTCGTTTAATCCACGAACCCACTGACGCCGTCACGCGTTTTTCGACTTCCGCTTCACCACTGAGATGTGACTCTTTGCCGTAGTGCAGCAGCCCAACCGCCGTCGAATAATACGGCTCCTGAGCGTAATCCGTTAAACCTGTAATGTTCAGTGGCGCGCCAATGCGCACCTGGGTATGGAACACCCGCTGCGCGCAGGCCGCCAGGCCTTCAATTTGCGCCGCGCCGCCGGTTAACACAATCCCTGCCGCCAGATGATGTTTGACACCCTGCTGGCGGAGCTGTTCCTGCAGCTGCAGGATCTCTTCGTTGACCAGATTAAGCAGCTCGGTATAACGCGGTTCAATCACCTCTGCCAGCGTCTGACGCTGCAGGCTGCGCGGCGGACGTCCGCCTACGCTCGGGACTTCGACGTTTTCGTCTTTACCGACGATGGAACCTAATGCGCAACCGTGACGAACCTTAATCGCTTCGGCATCGCTCGGCGGCGTACCAAAGGCATAGGCGATATCGCTGGTCACCACGTTCCCGGCGTACGGGATCACTTTGGTGTGACGCAATGCGCCGCCGGTGTAGACGGCGATATCCATTGTACCACCGCCGATGTCCACGACGCAGACGCCCAGCTCACGTTCGTCTTCTGTTAATACCGAATAACTGGCCGCTAACCCGGCGAAAATAAGTTGGTCAACTTTCAGACCGCAACGTTCCACCGCTTTAACAATGTTTTTCGCCATATCGTTATGGCAGGTAATCAGATGCACCTTCGCCTGCATACGCACACCAGACAGCCCTACCGGATTTTTAATCCCTTCCTGGTAGTCGATGGCATATTCCTGCGGAATCACGTGCAGGACGCGATGTTCATCGCGGACGCGAACCGACTTCGCGGTGTGGACCACGTTCTCAACGTCATCCAGCGTCACTTCTTCTTCCGAAATCGGTACCATCCCGATTTCATTCTGACAGCTTATATGTTTACCCGAAAGTGCCAAATAAACTGATGAAATCTGGCAATCCGCCATCAGTTCGGCCTGGTCGATGGCGCGCTGTACGCATTTCACCACCGACTCGAGGTCGTTCACACCGCCTTTATCCATACCACGTGATGGGCAACTGCCCACGCCGATGATATTAATCATGCCGTCGGGCAGAACTTCCCCTACTAAAGCGGCCACCTTAGCGGTGCCAATCTCCAGTCCAACTACCAGTTTTCTGTCCGTCGCCTTGATCATTGTTGTTCTGCCTGTGCCTGATTCTGTTGTTGATTAGTTTCCTCTACGGGAGCAGGTACCCAGCCCACTGCCGCACCCGAGTCATAACGCAAATCAACGTAGCTAATCCGTTTGCCGTCGGTCTGCGCCTGCTGCTGGAGAACCGGGTAGAGTTCCATAAAGCGCTGAAGCCGTTTCATGGTATCGCCACGGCCAAGGTTGAGCTTAATGTCATTATTAAGCGTCAACTGCCAGGAGCGACGGGCGGTCATCGCCGCCACTTTCAACGTGAATTTATCCTTTGCCAGCACCTGCCCCATGTCACGATACCCTTGCAGCACTTCGTTCTCACTGCCTTCCGGGCCGTATAACATCGGTAAATTCTGTTTGCTGGTGCGATCCGCCGGTACGCTGAAGGCATTTCCTTCTGCATCCACCATATGTTGATCATTCCAGCGCGCAATCGGCACATATTCAACCAGATGAATCTTCAATTCATCGGGCCACTGCTTACGGACGCTCGCCTGCTTAATCCACGGCAAGCGTTCAATTTGACTCTGAATAATGTTCACATCCTGAGTCATGAAAGTACCCGGTGAACCCAACGCCAGAATCGCCTGGCGGATGTCATCATTGCGCGTATAGTGACGCTCGCCGGTCACCACCATCTTCGACAGCGGCAAGCGCTGCGCATCTTCCATCCAGCCAAGAACCATCCACCCGCTGACCAGCACGGTAAACAGCACCGCCAGCAGGAAAACGATCCCTGCCAGCCGCGTTCCATTACTCCGACGCGAAGAAGAAACGTCCTCTTCATGGTTCCGCGTATTCAGCGCAGCCTGCGACATATCACCCCGCCAGGTCCAGAATTCGTACAACAAGCTGGGAGAAGCTCATTCCTGCCTGACGCGCCGCCATCGGTACAAGGCTATGGCTGGTCATGCCCGGGGAAGTATTTGCTTCCAGCAGATAAAACTGGCCATCGCTGTCCAGCATCACGTCAATACGGCCCCAGCCTTTACACCCCAGAACATTCCAGGCTTTAAGCACCAGGCTCTGGATGTCTGACTCACGCGCGGGATCTTCAAATCCAGGGCAGAAATATTGCGTCTCATCAGACAGATACTTCGCCTCATAATCATAGAAGGTTCCCGCGGCCTGGATACGTATTGACGGTAAAATTTCTTCACCGACGATGGCGACGGTAAATTCCGGCCCACTAAGCCATTTTTCGACCAAAACTTCATCATCATGCTGAAAAGCCAGCGCCAATGCACTCGGTAAATCACAGCTTTCGCTGACTTTCGACATCCCGACGCTGGAGCCTTCACGGCTCGGCTTGATGATGACCGGCAGGCCCAGCGCCGCAATCTGTTGTTCAACGGCAGCAGAAAGTCCTGCAGTAAACTGGGCGCGGGTCAGCGCGACCCACGGCGCGACCGGCAATCCCGCCCCCTGCCACAGCCATTTGCTGCGCAGTTTATCCATCGACAGCGCAGAGGCCATCACCCCGCTGCCGGTATAAGGCAACTGGATCAGATCCAGCAGCCCCTGCAATGTGCCATCTTCCCCGCCGCGGCCATGGAGGGCAATAAACGCTTTCTTAAAGCCCAGATTTTTTAACTGGGTAATATCGATGTCGCGCGGGTCGACCGGATGGGCATCCACCCCGCCTTCACGCAGCCCGGCCAGCACCGCGGCGCCTGAATTCAGCGACACTTCACGTTCAGCGGAGGTTCCACCGAAAAGCACCGCGATTTTATCAGCCATGGCGCTCTTCCTCCGTTTTTTGCGGAGCCAGTTTGATTTCAGCCAGGTGACGGGCAATTTTTCCGATATTGCCCGCGCCCTGCACCAGCACTAAATCGTTACCGGTCAGCACCGACGCCAGCATCTCCGCGGCCTGGGCCGGGTCAGAGACCAGGATTGGGTCAACTTTACCGCGACCGCGGATCGTACGGCACAGTGAGCGGCTATCGGCGCCCGGGATCGGCGCTTCGCCCGCCGGATAGACATCCAGCATCAGCAGCGCATCGACCTGGGTCAGCACGTTGGCGAAATCGTCATACAGATCGCGGGTACGGGTATAACGGTGCGGTTGGAACAGCATCACCAGATTTTTATCCGGCCAGCCAGCGCGCGCGGCTTTGATGGTGGCGTCCACTTCCGTCGGGTGGTGGCCGTAGTCATCGATCAGCATCGCGCTGCCCGGCTTGCCGTTGACTTCCGCCAGCGGAAACTCGCCAAGAAAATCAAAGCGGCGTCCGGTTCCCTGGAAACTTTCCAGCGCGCGCAGGATCGCCTGGTCGTCAATTCCCTCTTCCGTCGCCACGGCCACCGCCGCCGCCGCGTTCAGCGCGTTATGGCGACCCGGGGCATTGAGCGTGACCTGCAGGATCTCTTTATCCTGACGCACCAGGCGAAAATGGCCTTGAGCCCCAAGCTGACGGTAGTCCTCGACGCGAACGTCGGCGTCGTCGCTAAAACCGTAGGTGGTGATCTGCCGGCCTACGCGCGGCAGCAGTTCACGAATAACCGGATCGTCCACGCACATCACCGCGCGTCCGTAGAACGGCAGGTTGTGCAGGAAGTTAATAAAGGTCTGCTTCAGATTTTCGAAGTCGCCATGGTAGGTATCCATATGGTCGGCTTCGATGTTGGTCACAATCGCGACCATCGGCTGCAGATGCAGGAACGACGCATCGCTCTCATCCGCTTCCGCAATCAGATAACGGCTATGGCCGAGACGGGCATGCACGCCCGCCGCTTTCACCAGCCCGCCGTTGACGAAGGTCGGGTCGAGCCCGGCTTCGGCGTAAATACTGGACACCATCGCGGTGGTAGTGGTTTTGCCGTGAGTTCCGGCAATCGCAATCCCGTGGCGGAAGCGCATCAGCTCCGCCAGCATTTCCGCACGGCGGATCACCGGAATGCGCGCTTCGTGTGCGGCAACGATTTCCGGGTTATCCGCGGAAATCGCGCTGGAAACGACCACAACGCTGGCATCGCGCACGTTTTCCGGGCGATGGTTGAAATAAATAGTGGCGCCAAGCTGCGACAGCTGTTGGGTCACCGGATTCGGCGCCAGGTCGGAGCCGCTGATCTGGTAACCTTCATTAGCCAACACTTCGGCAATACCGCCCATACCGGCACCGCCGATGCCGACAAAGTGAATGTGCCGGACGCGACGCATCTCGGGCACTATGGAACGCAGTTTTGCCAAATCTTGTGTATTCATTCTTTACGCCATCAACTTCTGTCATTCGGGCGGTGAAAATCACCGCAATTAGCGCGCCAAAGCTACGGCGCTGACCTCTTCTGCTACTCGCTCGGTAGCGTCCGGAATCGAAGCGCCACGCGCTCGTTCCGCCATATCCAGCAACGTTTCCCGATCCCAGCTCGCCAGGGTAGAGGCAACCGCCTCTACCGTGAACTCAGGCTGTTCAAGAATTTTCGCCGCGCCGGCTTTCTCCAGCGGCAGCGCATTCCAGTACTGCTGACGATCTTTGTGCTGGAAGGGTACAAACAGCGCCGGTAAACCTGCAGCCGCGATTTCGCTGACCGTCAGCGCGCCGGAACGGCAAACCACGACATCAGCCCAGGCATAGGCAGCGGCCATGTCATCAATAAATTCCGTCACTTTATGCTGCGGCTGCCCCGCAGCGGCATAGGCCTGTTGCACGGTTTGCTGGCCACCTTTGCCGCTCTGATGCCAGATGGTCACCGCATCACCGAGCTTCGCCGCCACCTGCGGCATAGTCTGGTTCAGGACGCGCGCGCCCTGAGAGCCACCGACCACCAGCACGCGAATCGGTCCATGACGCCCCACCAGACGCTGACCCGGCAGCGGCAGCGCCAGTACATCGGTACGCACCGGGTTTCCGACCACGTCCGCATGTGGGAACGCGCCGGGAAACGCCTGCATCACTTTCTTCGCAATCTTCGCCAGCCATTTGTTGGTCAGACCGGCAATACCGTTTTGTTCGTGGAGGACCACCGGGATCCCCAACGACCACGCCGCCAGACCGCCAGGCCCGGAGACATAGCCGCCCATGCCCAGCACCACATCCGGCTGGAAACGCTTCATGATCGCTCGCGCCTGACGCCAGGCGTTGAAGATACGCACCGGCGCCAACAGTTGCGCTTTTATCCCTTTGCCACGTAGGCCGGAGATACGGATAAAATCAATCTCGATGCCGTTTTTCGGCACTAAATCCGCTTCCATACGATCGGCGGTACCCAGCCAGCGAACCTGCCAGCCCTGGTCCATTAAATGGTGCGCGACCGCCAGCCCCGGGAACACATGCCCGCCGGTACCGCCCGCCATCACCATCAACCGCTTTTCCTGACCGCTCATCGAACACCCCGTGTAAACGCCTGGGCTTTTTCCAGACGCGTTTCATAATCTATTCGCAACAACAACATGATGGCCGTCGACATAATCAGCAGACTGGAACCACCATAACTGATCAGCGGCAGCGTCAGACCTTTCGTCGGCAGCATCCCCGCCGCCGCCCCGACGTTAACTAACGCCTGGAAGCTAAACCAGATGCCAATCGCACAGGCGAGGAAGCCGGAGAAGCGATGATCGATCTCCAGCGCTTTACGGCCAATCGACATGGCGCGGAAAGCGACGAAGAATACCATTAAAAGCGCCAGTACCACACCGATATAACCGAGTTCTTCGCCGATAATGGCGAAGATAAAGTCAGTGTGCGCTTCCGGCAAATACTCCAGTTTTTGCACTGAGTTGCCGAGGCCCTGCCCCCACATCTCGCCGCGGCCAAAGGCCATCAGCGACTGGGTCAGCTGGTAACCACTGCCGAACGGGTCTTCCCATGGGTTCCAGAAGGAGGTCACGCGGCGAATACGGTACGGTTCGGCGAGGATCAGCAGGACCACCGCCGAGATACCCATGCCGATAATGGCGATGAACTGCCACAGCTTCGCGCCGGCAAGGAAGAGCATCGCCAGCGTGGTGACGAACAGCACCACCACGGTACCGAGGTCAGGCTGCGCCAGCAGCAGGATCGCCAGCACGAAAATCACGCCCATCGGTTTTAAGAACCCGCGCAGGTTGTTACGCACTTCATCCGCTTTACGCACCAGATAGTTGGCGATATAGCAGAACAGCGACAGCTTGGTGAACTCCGCCGGCTGGATGCGCAGCGGGCCGAGGGCGATCCAGCGCGATGCGCCGTTTACCGAGCTACCCACCACCAGTACGATCAGCAGCATCACAATTGAGGCAATCAGCATCGCGGTACTGTGGCGCTGCCAGAAATCCATCGGCAGGCGCAGCGTCACCAGCGCGAGGACAAAGGCCAGCACAATGTACAGGCCATCACGCTTGGCAAAGAGGAAAGGATCGTTCGCCAGGCGCTGCCCCACCGGCATCGACGCCGAGGTCACCATGATAAAGCCGATCGCCGCCAGGCCGAAGGTCAGCCATAGCAGCATCCGGTCATACATCACCAGACTGTCGTTATCTTTCGGGCGCGAGCCCATCACCCAGCCTTTTAGCGCGGCGAACAGCCAGGCGAAGATAAACATCCCCGGCAGTCGCGGCAGTCTCAACCGAGGCAAGCTCAGCTGCGGCATTCTCAGGCGTGGGAGAGAGAAACGCATCAACCTAACTCCTTCGCCAGACGGGCAAACATATCGCCCCGTTGTTCAAAATTCTTAAACTGATCCAGGCTGGCGCACGCCGGCGACAGGAGAACCATGTCGCCCGCTTTCACCAGGGGCGCTATCTGACGCATCGCCTGTTCCATGGTTTCAGTTTGTACCGCCACGTCAGGACGCAGCTCGGCGAGCTCGGCGCCGTCGCGACCAAAGCAGTACAGACGGATACGATCGCCGCCGAGGTAGCGCTTCAGCGGGGTGAAATCAGCGGACTTGCCGTCGCCGCCCAGCAGAAGATACAGCGTGCCATCCAGCTGCAGGCCGTTCAGCGCCGCCTCGGTGCTGCCGACGTTGGTTGCCTTCGAGTCGTTAATCCAGCGTACGCCGTTGTGATCCAGCACCAGCTGAAAGCGATGGGCCAGGCCAGTAAAGGTGGTTAATGCCTTGAGGCTACTGGCCCGCGGCAGGCCCGCGGCATCGGCCAGCGCCAGTGCCGCCAGGGCGTTGCTGTAGTTATGCTGACCGGTGAGAGGCATCTCTTTCACATTGAGGACTTTCTCACCTTTAACGCGCAGCCAGGTTTCGCCCTGCTGACGGTTAAGGTGGTAGTCACCGACATCGACACCAAAGCTGATGCAGCGATCGTCCGCCCCGCGTACCGGCATCGTGAGCGCATCGTCCGCGTTCACCACGCAGGTTTTTGCATTCTCGTAAATCCGCAGCTTCGCCGCGCGATACTGCTGCAGCCCCAGCGGGTAGCGGTCCATATGGTCCTCAGTCACGTTGAGGATGGTTGCCGCCACAGCCTGCAGGCTGGAGGTCGTTTCCAGCTGGAAGCTGGAGAGCTCCAGCACATATAGCTCACGATCGGTGTCCAGCAGCATCAGCGCCGGCAGGCCGATATTACCGCCCACGCCGACGTTAACCCCGGCCGCTTTCGCCATCTCGCCCACCAGAGTAGTGACAGTGCTTTTGCCGTTAGAGCCGGTAATGGCGATAATCGGCGCCTGCGCCTCGCGGCAGAACAGCTCGATATCACCAACGATTTCTACGCCTGCATCGGCTGCCGCGCTCAGTGAAGGATGGGCCAGCGCGATGCCGGGACTGGCGACAATCAGATCCGCCGCCAGCAGCCAGGTATCATTGAGTCCGCCGACATGGCATTCGACCGATTCGGGTAATTTATCCAGCCCCGGAGGCGCGACGCGGGTGTCCATTACACGCGGCGTCACGCCGCGCGCCATGAAAAAGTCCACGCATGACAGGCCGGTCATACCCAGCCCAATAATGACGACTTTTTTACCCTGATAATCTGCCATGATTAACGTACCTTCAGCGTCGCCAGGCCAATCAGCACCAGCATCAGCGAAATAATCCAGAAGCGCACGATAACGCGCGGCTCCGGCCAGCCCTTCAGTTCATAGTGATGGTGAATCGGCGCCATACGGAAGATGCGCTGACCGCGCAGCTTAAAGGAGCCAACCTGCAGGATCACCGACAGAGTCTCCACGACGAAAACACCGCCCATAATCACCAGCAGGAATTCCTGACGCAGCAGCACGGCGATAATGCCCAGCGCGCCGCCGAGCGCCAGCGAACCGACGTCGCCCATAAAGACCTGCGCCGGATAGGTGTTAAACCACAGGAAGCCCAGACCCGCGCCGACAATCGCCGTACAGACGATCACCAGCTCGCCAGCATGGCGCAGATAGGGAATGTGCAGGTAGTTGGCGAAGTTCATGTTGCCGGTGGCCCATGCCACCAGCGCAAAGCCGGCAGCGACGAAGACGGTCGGCATAATCGCCAGGCCGTCGAGGCCATCGGTCAGGTTGACGGCGTTGCCGGTACCGACGATAACGAAGTAAGCCAGCAGGATATAGAGCAGGCCCAGCTGCGGCATCACGTCTTTAAAGAATGGCACCACCAGCTCGGTCGCCGGGGTGTCTTTCCCGGCCAGATAGAGCGCGAACGCCACGCCCAGCGCGATCACCGACATCCAGAAATACTTCCAGCGGGCGATCAGGCCTTTGGTATCTTTGCGCACGACTTTACGGTAATCATCAACAAAGCCGATGATCCCGTAGCCGATTAATACCGTCAGTACGCACCAGACGTACGGGTTGGAGGGGTAAGCCCACAGCAGAACGGAGACGGTGATCGCAGTGAGGATCATGATCCCCCCCATGGTCGGCGTGCCGCGTTTGCTGAAGTGGGACTCCGGACCGTCGTTACGTACGACCTGGCCGAAGGAGAGTTTTTGCAGACGGGCGATCATGCGCGGGCCCATCCACAACGAGATGAACAGCGCGGTCAGCAGGCTGACGATGGCGCGAAACGTCAGATAAGAAAAGACGTTAAAGCCGGAATAATATTTGACCAAATGTTCGGCCAGCCATACTAACATGTCCCAGTCTCCTGTAATGCGCGTACTACCTCTTCCATGGCGGCACTACGTGAACCCTTCACTAAAATGGTCATTATCTTGTGCTCCGCCAGCAGCTCGCGCAGGCGAGCCACTACTGCGGCTTTATCATTAAAATGTTCGCCCACGCCGCTGGCGCGGCTGATATCCGCGCTCAAGGTGCCGACGCTGAGGACGCAATCCAGCCCCGCCGCTTTCGCTGCCTCGCCGACTTCGCGATGGCAGGCCGCGCTTTCCGCGCCAAGCTCCGCCATATCGCCGACCACCATCGCCCGGAAGCCGGGCATCTCTGACAGTACCTGCACTGCCGCGGTCATCGAACCAACGTTGGCGTTGTAGGAGTCATCCAGCAGCAGCTGGCTCTCCGTCAGCCGGATCGGGAACAGACGCCCCGGAACGGCCTTCAGCTGCGCCAGACCGGCTTTTACCGCCGCCAGATCGGCGCCTACCGCCATCGCCAGCGAGGTCGCCGCCAGCGCGTTAGCGATGTTATGGCGTCCCGGCAGCGGCAGCAGGACGTCAACGTTGCCGGTTGGGGTCTGCAGCGTAAATTCGGTACCGTGGCTGGTGATCTGCACGTTGGTCGCCGTGAAGTCGCTGTTGGCCGCATTCGGTGAGAAGCGCCACACTTTGCGATCGCCAATCACCGCCTGCCAGTTCAGCCAGTCGTTGTTATCAGCATTGAGAATGGCGATGCCGTTTTCCGGCAGACCGGTATAGATTTCGCCCTTCGCCTTCGCCACGCCCGCCAGCGAGCCGAAACCTTCGAGGTGCGCCGCAGCAAGGTTGTTGACCAGCGCGGCTTCCGGACGCGTCAGGCTGACGGTCCAGGCGATTTCGCCCTGGTGGTTGGCGCCGAGTTCGATCACCGCGTACTGATGCTCTTTAGTCAGGCGCAGCAGCGTCATCGGTACACCGATATCGTTGTTCAGGTTGCCAGCGGTATACAGTGTGTTGCCGCACTGGCTAAGGATCGCCGCGGTCATCTCTTTGACCGAGGTTTTACCGGACGAGCCGGTCAGGGCGACGACGCGGGTCGGTACCTGCTGACGCACCCAGGCGGCTAACTCGCCGAAAGCCTGGCGGGTATCTTTCACGATCACCTGCGGGAGATCGCAGGCCAGCGGACGGCTCACCAGCAGCGCGCCGGCGCCAGCTGCTTTCGCCTGTTCGGCAAAATCATGAGCGTCGAAACGCTCGCCTTTGAGCGCCACAAACAGGCAGCCCGCCGTCACTTTACGGGTATCGGAGGTCACCTCGTCGATAGCGATGTCGCTACCCTGCCGTTCGCCATGGGCGATCGCGGCGAGCTGGCTTAACGTAAAGCGAATCATGCTACCGCTCCCAGCAGACGCGCGACGGTGACGCGGTCGGAATAATCCAGACGGCGATTGCCGACGATCTGGTAATCTTCATGGCCTTTACCCGCCACCAGCACCACGTCGTTCTCTTTCGCCTGCATCACGGCGTTGGTGACCGCTTCCGCGCGGCCTTCCATCACCTTCGCATGACCCGCATCGAGCATGCCGGCCAGAATATCGTTGATAATCGCCCGCGGCTCTTCGGTGCGCGGGTTGTCATCAGTGACCACCACGATGTCGGCAAATTCTTCAGCGATAGCGCCCATCAGCGGACGCTTGCCTTTGTCACGGTCGCCGCCGCAGCCGAAAACGCACCACAGCTTGCCGCTGCAGTGCAGGCGCGCGGCCTGCAGCGCTTTTTCCAGCGCGTCAGGCGTATGGGCGTAATCCACCACCACGGCCGGTTTACCGGGCGCGCTGAACACTTCCATACGACCGCATACCGGCTGTAAACGCGCTGCGGTTTTCAGCAGATCGGCCAGCGGATAGCCCAGCGCCAGCAGCGTCGCCAGCGCCAGCAGCAGGTTGCTGACGTTAAAGGCGCCCATCAGGCGGCTTTCGATTTCACCGTTGCCCCAGCTGGAGTCAAACTGAATGGTCGCGCCGCTGTCGTGATAGTTGACCGCGGTGGCCTTCAGCCAGCGGCCGTGGCAGTTCGGATTGATATGATCTTCCATCGACACCGCCACCGCATCCGGCAGCTTCGCCAGCCAGCGACGCCCCACTTCATCGTCAGCGTTGACGATGGCCTGGCCGCAATGGTGGGTCGAGTACAGCAGCCATTTCGCCGCTTCGTAGTGCTCCATGTCGCCATGGTAGTCGAGGTGGTCGCGGCTCAGATTGGTAAACACCGAGGCGGCAAACTGCAGCGCCGCCACGCGGTGTTGCACCAGACCGTGGGAAGAGACTTCCATCGCGCCGAAGGTTGCCCCCTGCCCGACCAGACTGGAGAGCACATGCTGAACGTCTACCGCAGAACCGGTGGTATTTTCGGTCGGCACGACTTTATCCAGCAGGCCGTTGCCAACGGTCCCCATCACTGCGCTGGTTTCGCCGAGCAGCTTCGCCCACTGCGCCAGCAGTTGAGTGGTGGTCGTTTTACCGTTAGTACCGGTGACGCCCACCAGACGCAGCTGCTGCGACGGCTGATGATAAAAACGCCCGGCCAGCGCCGATAAGCGTTCGTTAAGCTGGCTCAGGTAAATAACCGGCACGCCGTGCATTTCACGGATCTCACCGTCTTCAGCCTCGCCCTGCGCTTCAGCAATAATGGCAGCCACACCTTGCGCTATCGCCTGCGGGATATAACGACGCCCGTCCGCCTGATGACCCTGTACCGCGATAAAGAGATCGCCGGAAGCAGCCACCCGGCTGTCCAGCGTCATCTCTCGCAGAATGCGCTCCGGTGCGTTTGGCACCCACGGAGCGAGTAGGTCGCGCAAATTACGATCTGCCACCTGTTCCCTCGCCTTGATTAATTACAAATTCACTTTTTTCGCCCGTTGCCAGCGCATCCGGCTCAATGTTCATGGTGCGCAATACGCCGCCCATGATGGCACCGAAGACCGGCGCGGAAACGGCGCCACCGTAGTATTTACCTGCCTGCGGGTCGTTGATCACCACCACCAGCGCGAAGCGCGGATGGCTGGCGGGCGCAACGCCTGCGGTGTAAGCAATATATTTGTTGATATAGCGGCCATCCGGCCCCACTTTTTTCGCCGTACCGGTTTTAATCGCGATGCGATAGCCTTTGATCGCCGCTTTCACGCCGCCGCCGCCGGGCAGCGCCACGCTTTCCATCATATGAACGACGGTACGAACGAGTGATTCCGGGAAGACGCGCTCGCCCGGAACCGGTGGATCAACCTTGGTAATTGACAGCGGGCGATAGATGCCATAGCTGCCAATCGTTGCGTAGACTCGCGCTAACTGTAACGGGGTTACCATTAGCCCGTAGCCGAAAGAAAAGGTGGCCCTCTCTATGTCAGACCACCGTTGTTTTTGAGGATATAAGCCACTGCGTTCTCCGACCAACCCCAAATTGGTCGCCTTTCCAAGCCCAAAACGTGAGTAAGTATCTACTAACGCTGAGGACGGCATCGCTAACGCCAGCTTAGAAACACCGACGTTACTCGACTTCTGTAGCACCCCGGTCAGGGTCAATTCGCTATAACGCGCCACGTCTTTGATTTCGTGGCCGTTAATTCGATAGGGAATGGTATTCAGCACGGTATTTTCGTTGACGATGCCGCGCTGCAGCGCCGTCATCACCACCATCGGTTTCACCGTCGAACCCGGTTCGAATACGTCGGTGATAGCGCGGTTACGCATGGTGTCTTTCGCCGTACCGGCGAAGTTGTTCGGGTTATAGGAGGGGCTGTTGGCCATCGCCAGCACTTCCCCGGTGTTAACGTCCACTAACACGGCGCTGCCCGACTCGGCTTTGTTAAAGGCCACGGCGTTGTTCAGCTCGCGATAGACCAGCGCCTGCAGACGTTCGTCGATGCTCAGCGCCAGGTTGTGCGCCGCCTGGCTGTCGGTAGAAGAGATATCTTCAATGACCCGGCCATAGCGGTCTTTACGCACGATACGCTCGCCCGGCTGGCCGGTAAGCCATTTATCAAAGCTTTTTTCGACCCCTTCAATCCCCTGGCTGTCGACGTTGGTAAAGCCAATGAGGTGAGCAGTCACTTCTCCGGAAGGGTAATAACGACGGGACTCTTCACGCAGATGAATGCCCGGCAGCTTTAGCTTTTTGATGTAGTCGGCCATGTCAGGGTTTACCTGACGCGCCAGATAGATAAAACGCATCCGCGGATTGGTATTGATGCGCGTTGCCAGCTGATCCAGCGGCATATTGAGGGCGTCCGCCAGCGCCTTCCAGCGCGTATCCAAGGTGACCCCGCCAGCATCATGCAGCTCCTTCGGATCGGCCCAGATAGCCTTCACCGGTACGCTGACCGCCAGCGGCCGCCCGGAGCGGTCGGTAATCATCCCGCGCGCGGTAGACACTTCCTGGACGCGCAGCGAGCGCATATCGCCCTGACGCACCAGCATGTCGGGGCTGACCACCTGGAGCCAGGCGACACGACCCAGCAGGAAAGTCAGCGCCAGCAGAATACAGCCGCACAGCAACGCAAAACGCCAACTGATAAAGTTGGCCTGTTCTTCCTGACGCTTTGCTTTTGGCGTTTTTGGCGCTGCTTTCATCCGTCGCAATAATCCTTATTTCTGTACAACGATATTTTCTTGTGATGGATCGACGTGTTGCATCTGCAACTTCTCGGTCGCGATCCGCTCAACCCGACTGTGATCGCCGAGCGCGTTCTCTTCGAGGATCAGGTTGCGCCACTCGATATCCAGGGCGTCGCGTTCCAGAACCAGTTGTTCACGCTGCGCGGTCAGCAGGCGCGTATGGTGCGCGGTGGTGACCACGGTAATCGCCGTAATAATGATGCAAATGAACAGGCAGAGTGGCAGTTTCCCAAACCGCAGAAGGTCGTCCCCGATCACGCCAGGCAAAGCATGGCGCTCGTTGCTTCCAATCGACCCTTTAACCTTGCTTAAGGCCTCTGTCACTCTGCCGATCATGCGTTCGTCCTCTCTGCAATACGCAGCACTGAACTACGGGCACGTGGATTCTCTGCCACCTCTTCTTCGCCCGGCATCAACTTGCCTAGTGCTCGTAACTCACGGCCGCCCAGTTTTTTGAGCTGCGCTTCGGTCATCGGTATTCCCGCCGGAACCTGCGGACCGCGGCTTTGTTCACGCATAAAGCGCTTCACAATGCGATCTTCCAGCGAATGAAAACTAATGATCGATAGCCGCCCACCCGGGGCCAGCACGCTGAGCGAGCTTTTTAGCGCCTGCTCTATCTCCTCCAGTTCACTGTTTACCCATATGCGCACCGCCTGGAAGGTACGGGTCGCGGGATGTTTATGCTTATCTTTTACCGGCATCGCCGCAGCAATGACCTCCGCCAGCTCTTTGGTGCGGGTCATCGGTTCAATACGGTTACGTTCGACGATCGCGCGGGCGATACGTTTACCGAAACGCTCTTCGCCGAAGGTTTTAATCACCCAGGCGATATCGGCTTCTTCTGCCGTCTGCAGCCACTCGGCCGCGGACTGACCGCGCGTCGGATCCATGCGCATGTCCAGCGGCCCGTCGCGCATAAAGGAAAAGCCGCGTTCCGCATCGTCAAGCTGCGGGGAAGAGACGCCGAGATCGAGCAGAATGCCGTCGATCTTACCGGTAAGATTACGCTCGTCGACGTAGTCAGCGAGCTGTGAAAAAGGACCATGTACGATGGAAAAGCGGGGATCATCGATGGTTTTCGCGACGGCAATCGCCTGTGGATCGCGATCGATTGCCAGCAAGCGTCCTTCCGCTCCCAGCCGGGAGAGGATCAGGCGCGAGTGACCACCGCGGCCAAAAGTACCATCAATATAGATACCGTCTGGACGAATATTGAGGCCGTTGACGGCTTCATCCAGAAGTACCGTAGTATGTTTATAATTTTCCATCATTTTTATAAGGACAAATCCTGCAGGCGCTCCGACAGTTCACCGGTCGCGGACTGCTCAGCGTCGATATCTTCCTTGACCCGTTGATACCAGGTCGTTTCATCCCACAGTTCAAACTTATTAAACTGCCCGACCAGCATCACTTCTTTTGTCAGCCCGGCATGCTGCCGTAACACCGGCGCGATGAGCAATCGTCCGGCATTATCCATCTGACATTCGCTGGCATGACCCAGAAGCAAACGCTGTACGCGCCGCTCAACGGGATTCATGCTCGATAAACGCGACAATTTCTGCTCGATGATTTCCCATTCAGGCAATGGATAAAGCAGCAGGCACGGGTGATGAATGTCAATGGTGCATACCAATTGACCGGCAGCGTCCTCGATCAGCCCATCGCGATAGCGCGTTGGCACGGCCAGGCGGCCTTTGCTGTCGAGATTGACCAACGTTGCTCCACGGAACATGCCAGCCTCACCCCTTTTCGCCACTTTATCCCACAAATTCCCACCAGAAGGAGTTTACGGAGCGGAGGAAAAGCTTGTCAAGCCAGCACGGATGCCAACAGAGCTCAAAAACCCATTATTTACAGCCGACATTAGCCCTGATGAAAAAATCATCAACAGGCGAGGCAAATTAACGTTATGAATACGTGTAAGAAAATAACCAACAAACTCGTAACAGTTATAAACAACAAAATATCTTCGGCGGGAAAATATAAAGTGTCAGTTTGCGACGCGAGCGGCATTTTAGGCCATTATGCCGGTCGTTAACAGTACCTGTTGCTGGCTGAGGGGCGGACCAGACGCGGGATAGGGCAGAAGAGAAAGGCTGGGGCGTACAAAATGAGTGTTAATTCAGCAATTAACCTGGTGAATGTAACAAAATAATACAATTAAAGCCTGCGCAATCATTTTTTGTGTCCCGTTTTGAGTAACAAAACGATTGCCAGCGAATTAAACAAAATAACACGTAAAGAAGTTTAGGGATTTGTCTGAAATATATTCAGTTTTGCATTTTGGACGTCAATTGCCTGATTAATCGCCAAAGGCCTGCTTTCCGGCAGGCCCGCCAGGAATATTCCTGGGCTCTGGCGATATTGCGCGCTTAGCGGCGATTCAGGCTACCACGACGATAGAGATTACGGCGAATACGGCTCAGGCCCGGCTTTGGCTTGCGCGGTTCATCGAGGCTGGCGAGGACGATCTCCAGCACCCGCTCAGCGACATCGCGATGGCGCTGAGCCACCGCCAGCACCGGGCACTGCAGAAAATCGAGCAGCTCATTATCGCCGAAGGTGGCGATCGCCAGCTCGGAGGGCAGTTTGCCCTCACGGCGCAGCGTCACATCCATCACGCCCTGCAGCAACGGGAAAGAGGTAGTAAACAGCGCCTGAGGCATCGGATGGGTTTCAAGCCATTTCTCAAACAGCTGAGCCGCCGCTTCGCGCTCATAGCTGTTGGCATAGAGATAATGCACCTCGCGCGGATCGTCCTGCCAGGCTTTGCGGAAGCCCTGCTCGCGCAGGAAGCTCACCGACAGTTCCGGCAGCGCGCCGAGATAAAGTACCGTTTCGCCAGGGAAGGTCCGCAGCTCGGCAGCGAGCATTTCAGCGTCATCCTGATCAGCGCCGACCACACTGGTGAAATGCTCGCGGTCAAGGGCGCGGTCAAGCGCGACAATCGGAAACGGATCGTTAGCCCAGCGTTGATAGAAAGGGTGCTCCGGCGGCAGCGAGGTAGAGACAATGATAGCGTCCACCTGGCGCTGCAGCAGATGCTCAATGCAGCGCATCTCGTTATCGGGTTGATCCTCAGAACAGGCAATCAGCAGCTGATAGCCACGCTGACGCGCCTGACGTTCGAGATAATTTGCAATGCGGGTATAGCTGGTATTTTCGAGATCCGGGATCACCAGACCGATAGATCGTGTGCGTCCTGCACGCAGGCCAGCGGCGACCGCATTCGGATGATAGTTATGCTCCCGCACCACAGCCATCACCTTTTCGACCGTTTTATCGCTTACGCGGTACTGCTTCGCTTTGCCATTAATCACATAGCTCGCGGTGGTTCTTGAAACACCGGCCAGCCGGGCGATTTCATCCAGTTTCACAATTGCCCCTTGGGTAAGAAGTGCCAAACATAACCATTATTCAGGTATGGAACCCTTTTTATAACATCTAAGCGCAGAATAGTTAGCGCAGCAACCGCTTTCGCTTACAGTTCCTACTGATTTCGCAAAAAAAAAGCCCGACAGTCGCTGCCGGGCTATTTTTGCATCAGTTCCCGATCCTCAGCGCATGATTTTATCACCGCGAGACAGGCCGACCACACCGGAGCGAGCCACTTCTACGATCCGAGCGACATCGCGCAGCGAAGCCAGGAAAGCATCAAGCTTATCACTGGTTCCGGCGAGCTGAACGGTATAGATAGAAGGCGTCACATCGATAATCTGTCCGCGAAAGATTTCGGTGTTGCGTTTCACTTCTTCACGGCCATAGCCGCTGGCCTGAACCTTCACCAGCATGATTTCGCGTTCGACATGGGCCCCCTGCCCCAATTCGCTGACTCGCAGCACATCCACCAGCTTGTGCAGCTGCTTTTCAATCTGCTCGATCGCTTTTTCATCGCCCACGGTCTGGATGGTCATTCTGGAGAGCGTAGGGTCGTCCGTCGGCGCCACAGTCAGGCTTTCTATATTATAGCCGCGCTGGGAAAAGAGGCCGATAACGCGGGACAATGCGCCCGATTCGTTTTCCAGTAATACCGATAATATCCGGCGCATAATCAGGTTCTCTCCGTTTTGCTCAACCACATCTCATCCATGCCGCCGCCGCGGATCTGCATGGGGTACACATGCTCACTGCCGTCGACGGTGACATCGACAAACACCAGCCGGCGCTGACGCACCTGCTCCAGCGCTTCAGCAAGCTTTGACTCCAGCTCCTGCGGCTCACTGATGCGGATCCCGACGTGACCATAGGCTTCCGCCAGACGCACAAAGTCCGGCAGCGATTCCATATAGGACTGGGAGTGGCGCCCGGAATAGAGCATATCCTGCCACTGCTTCACCATCCCGAGATAGCGGTTGTTGAGGTTAAGCACCAGAACCGGTAACTCATACTGCAGCGCAGTAGAGAGTTCCTGAATGTTCATCTGGATACTGCCGTCACCGGTCACGCAGACCACCATTTCGTCCGGCAGAGCCATTTTGACCCCCAGCGCAGCCGGTAGGCCAAAGCCCATGGTGCCGAGACCACCGGAGTTAATCCAGCGCCGTGGTTTGTCGAAAGGGTAATACAGGGCGGCGAACATCTGGTGCTGGCCCACATCGGAAGTGACGTAGGCATCGCCCTGGGTCAACCGCCAGATAGTTTCAATCACCGCCTGCGGTTTGATTTTATCGCTCTGGTCGTCGTAGCGCAGACAATGGCGGGCACGCCATTGCTCGATCTGTTGCCACCAGTCGCGAATGTCGTCCAGCGGCTGCTGCGTCTCTTCCTGGTCCAGTAGCTCCAGCATCTGCTCCAGTACCAGCCGGGCATCGCCGACGATCGGCACATCTGCCGGCACGGTTTTCGAGATCGAGGTCGGATCGATATCAATATGCAGCACCGTCGCGTTCGGACAGTACTTGGCCAGATTGTTGGTAGTCCGATCGTCAAAGCGGACGCCGACGGCGAAAATGACGTCCGAATGGTGCATGGTCATGTTGGCTTCATAGGTGCCGTGCATACCCAGCATCCCCAGCGCCTGCGGGTGCGTCGCCGGGAAAGCGCCAAGCCCCATCAGAGAGGAAGCAACCGGCAGCTTCAGCTTTTCCACCAGTTCACGCAGCTGGGGTTCGCAATGCGCATTGATCGCCCCGCCGCCGACGTAAACGACCGGCTTACTCGCCGCCACCAGGGTCTGCAGGGCGCGTTTAATCTGTCCCTTATGACCGCTGGTGGTCGGGTTATACGAACGCATACTCACCGCCTCCGGCCAGGCGTACGGCAGCTTTTTCGCCGGATTGAGGATATCTTTCGGTAGATCGACCACCACCGGTCCGGGGCGACCGCTGGCCGCCAGCCAGAAGGCTTTCTTCAGGACACCGGGAATATCTTCGGTCTGCTTCACCAGGAAACTGTGCTTCACCACCGGACGGGAAATCCCCACCATGTCGCACTCCTGGAAGGCATCGTAGCCGATCAGCGATGTCGCCACCTGCCCGGAGAGGATCACCAGCGGAATGGAATCCATATAGGCCGTCGCGATGCCGGTGATGGCGTTCGTCGCCCCTGGTCCAGAGGTGACCAGCACGACGCCAACCTCGCCGGTCGCCCGCGCCAGGCCATCCGCCATATGCACTGCCGCCTGCTCGTGGCGAACCAGCACATGATCGATACCGCCAAGGGTATGTAACGCATCATAGATATCGAGGACTGCGCCTCCGGGATAGCCGAATACTTGCTTGACGCCCTGATCGACAAGCGATTGGACGACCATCTCGGCTCCTGACAACATCTCCATGGTTTGCCTCCAGGCTTATTGTTTTACGACAGCGGAACTCAATTTCCGCGCGCTCGCACGATGCGGAGGAGAGACCCTCCGCACTGAGGTGAATGGACTGCATGCCACTACCATAACTGCTCGCCAGCAGGCAGGCAATTCGCCGCAGGGGATGTGTTATCCCCGTAATAAGAAGAAAAGAAAGCGGAGAAGTGAAAATATGGTGGATTGCTTCAGAGATAAGAAAAGGGAATGGTAAATACTCGGAGAAAAGGCGTGATAGCAGGAATTGATCCATTTTTCACGAACCAAACGAATGCCTCGAACAGGTCAAACAGAACAAAATTCTGCATTATCGAATTTACATCATATAAAAAAAGGAGCCGAAGCTCCTTTTACCCTCGTTGCCATCGGCTCAGCGCTTGCAAATATCCACCAGCAGCTCTTCCATCCACTGATGGCCTTTATCGCGGCCAGCCGCTTCATGCCACGAGAGATAGCAGGTCCGGCTGTTAACCTTCAACGGCAAAGGTAATATTTGCAGGGCTAATTTATCGGCAAACTCATTGGCCAGCCAGCGCGGGGCAATCGCCACCATCTGAGTTTGCGATACCACGTTTAATACGCTGACCATCGCATTACCCTGATAGGCGATACGCGCCTGTTTATCGGCCGTGTCATACCACGGTAAACTGAATGAGGCATACCGATCGAGAGCCACCGTAGCATGCTCCTCACGATAAATATCCGCCTCCATCACCGGCCCGGAAATACGGGGGTGGTTGCGACTGGCCACCAAAACCATTTCGTCTTTGAATAACGGGACGCAGGCAAACTCAGGGCGACGGAACTCTTCATAACCGATCACAAATTCCGTTTCCTGATAACGTAACTGATGTTCCGTATTTTGATTCAGCGCGGATTTAAAGACCAAATGAATATTGGGTGCGATCTCCGCAACTTTATTAAAAATAACCGACGTCAGGATGTTATCCAGCGGGCTGCAGACGCACAGATGGAAAACGCGCTCACTGCTTAGCGGTTCAAAACCGGAGCCCGGCAATTCGTTTTGGACCAGCTGCAGCGCCTGGCGCACAGAACCAAAAAGCTGATAGGCCCGCGCCGTCGGCTGAATACCGCGGCCATATCGCACAAACAGCTCATCATTAAACATCACTTTCAGACGTGAAACCGCGTTACTCACCGCGGGTTGAGACATGCCGAGCGTATGGGCGGCACGGGTGATATTCTGCTCTTGCATAACCGCATCAAAAACGGTGAGCAGATTGAGATCAACCATCCGTAGTTGAGGTTTAACGACTTCCTGTCCGGGGGCTGATTTATATTCTGGAGTGTCAATTAACATATCTAATTCCGCCGTCACGATGAATTCCCTTTACTAAACCGCTATAATTAGCGTCGAAAATATCATTTATCATGCAAATGACATTTGCAAAATAGCAAAGGAGATTTTTAGGAATATATCAAGGCTATGAGTGGCAGTGAAAAAGCGGGACTACCAGGAAAATGAACCGCTCAAACCATACCGGTTACTTAATGATGGTGAGTGTAACCATAATCCGTAAAAATAAAAACAACACCACTAGTTAACTGTAACTTAAGCAATAATAAAGTATTTTATTTTTAACCTCATAAAATTAACAACTGCTTATCATTGAAAAATAATCCGCTAATGGGCAAATACATTCATAAGGAAAATAAATATAATATTTTCATTCAGATAGCTTTTTTTGTCGCCTCGTTCATGGCACATCGTGAGCGATGCGTTGAATGCAAAGCACTTTTTCAAATGAAACAATTGAGGACGCGCCTCCCTTTGTCCAAAATAGGATCTTCGGCAAAACAGGGCTTACATCAGCACAATTTGCTAATTCACATCGTGAGCCAATAACGCTTTTTCCGTGCCAGGGGTTGACTTTAAAACGGCTATCCAGTAACTCTAAAAGCATAACGATTTCATCTGGAGTTTGACGCAATGATTCGCACCGCTCGTATCACCAGCCTACTACTACTAAACGCATGCCATTTGCGCGGTAGGCTGTTGGGCGACGTTCAGCGTTAAGTCATCTTCCAGCAAGACTATAAAACCCGCGCCTTGGCGCGGGTTTTTTTATGCTCGTCAACAAGGCGCCAGGACACAGACTAAGGATCCAAACCATGAGCCAGCAAGTCATTATTTTCGATACGACCTTACGTGATGGCGAACAAGCGTTACAGGCAAGCCTGAGTGTCAAAGAGAAGCTGCAGATCGCTCTGGCCCTTGAGCGTATGGGGGTCGACGTAATGGAAGTCGGTTTCCCGGTCTCTTCCCCGGGCGATTTTGAATCGGTGCAAAGCATCGCACGCACCATCAAAAACAGCCGTGTTTGCGCTCTAGCGCGCTGCGTTGAGAAAGATATCGATGTGGCAGCAGAATCCTTAAAGGTGGCTGAAGCTTTCCGCATCCATACCTTTATTGCGACCTCGCCGATGCATATCGCCACCAAACTGCGCAGCACGCTGGATGAAGTGATTGAGCGCGCGATCTATATGGTGAAGCGGGCGCGCAACTACACTGACGATGTCGAATTCTCCTGTGAAGACGCCGGCCGCACGCCGATTGCCGATCTGGCTCGCGTCGTGGAAGCGGCGATCAACGCTGGCGCCACCACCATTAATATCCCGGACACCGTCGGCTACACCATGCCGTTCGAATACGCCAACATTATCAGCGGCCTGTATGATCGCGTGCCGAATATCGACAAAGCGATTATTTCCGTCCACACCCATGATGACCTGGGCATCGCCGTCGGTAACGCCCTCGCCGCGGTCCACGCCGGTGCGCGCCAGGTAGAAGGCGCGATGAACGGTATCGGCGAACGCGCTGGCAACTGCGCGCTGGAAGAAGTGATCATGGCGATCAAAGTGCGCAAAGACATCATGAACGTGCACACCAACATTAATCATCATGAAATCTGGCGCACCAGCCAGACCGTCAGCCAGATCTGCAATATGCCTATCCCGGCCAACAAAGCCATCGTCGGCACCGGCGCCTTCGCCCACTCCTCCGGCATCCACCAGGACGGCGTACTGAAGAACCGCGAAAACTACGAAATCATGACCCCGGAATCCATCGGCCTGAACCAGGTACAGCTGAACCTGACTTCCCGCTCCGGTCGCGCGGCGGTGAAACACCGGATGGAAGAGATGGGTTACCAGGAGAGCGATTACAACCTGGATCATCTGTACGACGCGTTCCTGAAGCTGGCGGACAAAAAAGGCCAGGTCTTCGATTACGATCTGGAAGCGCTGGCGTTTATCAACAAGCAGCAGGAAGAGCCGGAGCATTTCCGCCTGGACTACTTCAGCGTCCAGTCTGGCTCCAGCGATATCGCCACTGCTTCAATCAAGCTGGTCTGCGGGGATGAAATCAAAACCGAAGCCGCTAATGGCAACGGTCCGGTCGACGCCATCTACCAGGCTATTAACCGCGTGACAAACTACAACATTGATTTAGTGAAGTATGGCTTAAGTGCGAAAGGCCACGGCAAAGACGCCCTGGGCCAGGTGGATATCGTCGTTGACTACAACGGCCGCCGTTTCCACGGTGTTGGTCTGGCCACAGATATCGTTGAGTCGTCAGCAAAAGCCATGGTTCACGTGCTGAACAACATCTGGCGCGCCGCCGAAGTCGAAAAAGAATTGCAACGCAAAGCTCAGAATAAAGAGAACAATAAGGAAACCGTGTAATGTCGAAGAATTACCATATTGCCGTTTTGCCGGGTGATGGCATTGGCCCGGAAGTGATGAACCAGGCGATGAAAGTACTGGAAGCCGTGCGCCAACGTTTTGCCATGCACATTACCACCAGCCAGTATGACGTCGGTGGGGCGGCTATTGACCGTCAGGGGACTCCCCTGCCGCAGGCGACCGTCGCCGGATGCGAACAGGCGGATGCGATCCTGTTCGGCTCCGTCGGTGGTCCGAAATGGGAACACCTGCCGCCCGCCGAGCAGCCAGAGCGCGGTGCGCTGCTGCCGCTGCGTAAACACTTCAAACTGTTCAGCAATCTGCGTCCGGCCAAACTGTACCAGGGGCTGGAGGAGTTCTGCCCGCTGCGCGCCGACATCGCTGCCAACGGCTTCGACATTCTCTGCGTTCGCGAACTGACCGGCGGCATCTACTTCGGCCAGCCAAAAGGCCGCGAAGGCAGCGGTCAGCATGAGAAAGCCTTTGATACCGAGGTGTATCACCGCTTTGAAATCGAACGTATCGCGCGCATCGCTTTTGAATCCGCTCGTAAGCGTCGTCACAAAGTGACCTCCATCGATAAGGCCAACGTCCTGCAGTCGTCCATTCTGTGGCGCGAAATCGTCACCGAGATCGGCAAGGAGTATCCGGACGTTGAGCTGGCGCATATGTATATCGATAACGCCACCATGCAACTGATTAAAGATCCGTCCCAGTTCGACGTGCTGCTGTGCTCCAACCTGTTTGGCGACATCCTCTCCGACGAGTGCGCGATGATCACCGGCTCTATGGGCATGTTGCCGTCCGCCAGCCTCAACGAGCAAGGTTTTGGCCTGTATGAACCAGCGGGCGGCTCGGCGCCGGACATCGCGGGCAAAAATATCGCTAACCCGATCGCGCAGATCCTCTCTCTGGCCCTGCTGCTGCGCTACAGCCTCGACGCTGACGAAGCGGCGACCGCCATTGAAAGCGCCATCAACCGTGCTTTAGAGGAAGGGGTTCGTACCGGCGACCTGGCGCGCGGAACGGCGGCGGTCAGTACTGATGAAATGGGCGATATCATTGCCCGCTATGTCGCAGAAGGGGTGTAATCATGGCGAAGACGTTATACGAAAAATTATTTGATGCGCACGTAGTGTATGAGGCGCAGAACGAAACCCCGCTGCTGTACATCGACCGCCATCTGGTGCACGAAGTGACCTCCCCGCAGGCGTTTGACGGCCTGCGCGCGCATGGCCGCCAGGTGCGCCAGCCGGGTAAAACCTTCGCGACCATGGATCACAACGTCTCGACGCAGACCAAAGATATCAACGCGTCCGGCGAGATGGCCCGCATCCAGATGCAGGAGCTGATTAAGAACTGTAAAGAGTTTGGCGTTGAGCTGTATGACTTAAATCACCCATACCAGGGTATCGTCCACGTCATGGGCCCGGAGCAGGGCGTCACCCTGCCGGGGATGACCATTGTTTGCGGTGACTCCCATACCGCCACCCACGGCGCGTTCGGGGCGCTGGCGTTCGGTATCGGCACCTCCGAAGTGGAGCATGTGCTGGCGACCCAGACCCTGAAACAGGGCCGCGCGAAGACCATGAAAATCGACGTGCAAGGCAAAGCGGCGCCGGGTATTACCGCCAAAGATATCGTGCTGGCCATCATTGGTAAAACCGGTAGCGCCGGCGGCACCGGCCATGTGGTTGAGTTCTGCGGCGAAGCGATCCGCGATCTGAGCATGGAAGGGCGTATGACCCTGTGCAACATGGCGATCGAGATGGGCGCCAAAGCGGGCCTGGTCGCGCCGGACGAAACCACCTTCAATTACGTACGCGGCCGTCTGCATGCGCCGAAAGGCAAAGATTTTGACGATGCCGTCGCGTACTGGAAAACCCTGAAAACCGACGATGGCGCGACGTTTGATACCGTGGTGACGCTGCAGGCGGCGGAGATTGCCCCGCAGGTGACCTGGGGCACCAACCCGGGCCAGGTGATCTCAGTGACGGATAATATCCCCGATCCGGCGTCATTCAGCGATCCCGTGGAACGCGCCAGCGCCGAAAAAGCGCTGGCCTACATGGGCCTGAAATCCGGGATCCCGCTGACGGATGTGGCTATCGATAAAGTGTTTATCGGCTCCTGCACCAACTCGCGAATCGAAGATTTACGCGCCGCGGCGGAAATCGCTAAAGGGCGTAAAGTGGCGCCGGGTGTCCAGGCGCTGGTGGTGCCGGGTTCCGGTCCGGTGAAAGCGCAGGCGGAAGCGGAAGGCCTGGATAAGATCTTCATCGAAGCCGGCTTTGAGTGGCGCTTACCGGGTTGCTCGATGTGTCTGGCAATGAACAATGACCGCCTGAATCCGGGCGAGCGCTGTGCCTCCACCAGCAACCGTAATTTTGAAGGCCGTCAGGGCCGCGGCGGACGCACGCACCTGGTGAGCCCGGCAATGGCCGCAGCGGCAGCTGTTACCGGTCATTTCGCCGATATCCGTAATCTGAAGTAAGGAGACCATCATGGCAGAGAAATTTACCCAACATACCGGCCTGGTGGTTCCGCTGGATGCTGCAAACGTCGATACCGACGCGATTATTCCCAAGCAGTTTTTGCAGAAAGTGACTCGCACCGGCTTCGGCGCCCACCTGTTTAACGACTGGCGCTTTCTCGACGATAAAGGCCAGCAGCCGAACCCGGATTTTGTGCTGAATTTCCCGCAATACAAAGGGGCGTCAATCCTGCTGGCACGTGAAAACTTCGGCTGCGGCTCCTCGCGCGAGCACGCGCCGTGGGCGTTGACCGATTACGGCTTTAAGGTCGTGATTGCGCCAAGCTTTGCCGATATCTTTTACGGCAACAGCTTCAATAACCAGCTGCTGCCGGTGACCCTGAGCGACGAGCAGGTCGATGAGCTGTTCAAGCTGGTGCAGGCCAACCCGGGCATGACGTTTGAAGTGGATCTGGAAGCGCAGGTAGTTAAAGCTGGGGATAAAACCTACAGCTTTAAGATCGACGACTTCCGCCGCCACTGTATGCTCAACGGCCTGGATAGCATCGGCCTGACGCTGCAGCACGGAGAGGCGATTTCCGACTATGAACGCAAGCTGCCGGCGTTTATGAATTAACCTTCGGGCCCGGTCATTTGACCGGGCTTTTTAATTTTATCGCGGCGGAAATTGCGATCTCACGCACAAAAAACAATATTGATTCGCTGATTGTCAGGCCTTGACCCCACCCTGCCCCACACCATAAAGAAGAATCATTCCGCTTTCCTTCTCTTCCTCATCGTTGTTTATGTATTATCCCTTCACTGCAAGTAAAAATAAGGCACGAGTGTTTAATATAAAAATATAAGAATGTGAAAGAAGCGTTAATCTCATAGAGAACCCCTATAGCTCAGAACAAAAAAAAACATTATTTTTCGATTTTTCCCCTCGCTATCTTTGCCCACAGAGAAATATTAACTAAGGACACGCCCGGGCCCCCGCATATCGGCCTCCCGGCCTCCTGTGGAGAGAAGAGATGAGCCACTATCCGCACCTTTTCAGTCCGTTGACCATCAACGGCATGACGCTAAAAAACCGCATTATCATGCCCCCTATGGGCACCAATATGGCCACGCTCAACGGCGAGGTGTCGCAGGAACAGCTGGAATACTATGAACTGCGGGCCAAAGGCGGCACCGGACTTATCACCATCGAAAACATCTGTATTGATTTTCCCTTTGCTTCCAACGGCACCACGCAGTTACGCATCGATAACGATCAATATATTCCGCGGCTGTTTAAATTAACCGAGACCCTGCATAAACATGGCGCCTGCGTATCCATTCAGTTAAATCATGCTGGCGCTTCGGCGTACGCCTACCGCCTTGACGGTCAGACGCCACTCTCTTCCTCCACGACGCCCTCGAAAAAGCACGGAAATATTCCACGCCCGATGACGCATGAGGAAATTTATCATGCGGTAGAAAAATTTGGTGATGCCGCGGAGCGCGTTCGTCGCGCGGGTTTTGACAGCGTTGAAATTCATGCCGGTCATTCCTATTTAATTAGCCAGTTTTTATCGCCATTATTTAATAAGCGCACCGATGAATTTGGCGGCAGCGTCGAAAACCGCACCCGGATATTAAGTCTGATTATCGATAAAGTGCGCGCCTGCGTGGGGCCGCGTTTTCCGGTCAGCCTGCGCATCAGCGCCGACGACTTCCTCAAGGGGGGCAATACCCTCGAAGATTCCCTGCGCATCCTTGAACTCTGCCAGGATAAGGTCGATATCATCAACGTCTCTGCGGCGCAGAATGACAACCTGAATCTGCAAATCGATCAGATGTCGCTGGAGGATGGCTGGAAGCGCTACCTCTCCCGCGCGGTGCGCGATAAATTCCATAAGCCCACGGTCATCGCCGGCAATATTCGCTCACCACAGGTGGCCGAGGATATTCTCGCCAGCGGCGATGCCGACCTTATTGCCATTGGCCGCGGCCTGATTGCCGAGCCGGAGTGGGTGCAGAAGGTGCAAGGCGGTAAAGAGCGCCTGATGCGCAAATGCATCTCCTGCAATATCGGTTGCGCTGACCATCGTATCGCCCGCTCGCGCCCGCTGCGCTGTTCGATTAACCCGGACATCATCCACGGCGATGCCTACAAAATGCGCCGCGTCAGTCGCGAAACGAACGTGGTGGTCATCGGCGCTGGCACCGCCGGGATGGAAGCCGCCTGCACGGCGGCGGAAGTCGGTTGCCATACCTGGCTGCTGGAGGCGAAAAACCACGTCGGCGGCCTCGCCAGCGATATCTCCCGTCTGCCGGAGAAAAAGCGTATCGCCGATTTCCCGCAGTTTATGAAAAATCGCATCGCCTCGCTGGACAACCTGATGCTGCAGGTCGGCAAACGTGCCGACGTGGCCTCAGTTTCCGCCCTGCATCCGCATCTGATTGTCAACGCCACCGGCTCAACGCCGCTGCTGCCGCCCATTGAGGGCTTGCGGGAAAACATTGATACCGCGGACGGCAAAGTCTTTTCCATTACCGGCATGATCGACAACCTGGCGAAATTTACCAATATCGAGGGTAAACGCATCGCCGTCGTCGGCGCTGGCGCCGTTGGCCTCGACGTTATCGAATACTTTACGGCGCGCGGCGCGCAAGCGGTATTAATCGAAATGCAGGACGCCGCCGGTCGCGATCTCGACATCATTACCAAAAATGCCATGTTGACCATGCTCGACGAGCACCAGGTCGAACAGCACATGAATACCCAACTGATGGCAGTCGCTGCCGACCATTTCCGGGTGAAAAATACACAGCAAACCTTCGATATCCCCTTTGACTACGGCTTTGTCTGCCTGGGGATGCGCGCCAACCGGACGGGTCTCGACGAGATCGAGCGCTGGGCCAATGCCAATAACGTCAAAATCATGAATATCGGCGACAGCCTGATGGCGCGGCGCATTATCGACGGCATCCGCGAAGGCCGCAACGTGCTGGATACCCTGGAAGACATGGGTGCGCTGGGCAGTCGCGAAGCACAACGAATTCCCTTTCTAACTTATTGAGGATTTTTGTCATGGCAGAACGTATTACTGGACACACTGAGCTGATTGGCCTGATCGCCACCCCGATTCGCCACAGCATGTCACCCACCATGCATAACGAGGCTTTCGCCCATCTCGGGCTGGACTATGTTTATTTGGCTTTTGAAGTCGGTAATCAGGAGCTGAAGGACGTTGTGCAGGGCTTTCGGGCAATGAAGCTGCGCGGCTTTAATGTCTCTATGCCGAACAAAACCGAAATTTGCCAGTATCTCGATAAGCTGTCGCCGGCGGCGCAGCTGGTCGGGGCGGTCAACACCGTGGTCAACGACGATGGCGTACTGACCGGGCATATCACCGACGGCACCGGCTATATGCGCGCCCTTAGCGAAGCGGGTATCGATATCATCGGCAAGAAGATGACCGTCCTCGGCGCCGGCGGCGCGGCGACCGCCCTCTGCGTCCAGGCGGCTCTGGATGGCGTGAAGGCGATCTCCATTTTTAACCGCCGCGATAAATTCTTCGCCAACGCCGAAGAGACGGTAGCTAAGATCCGCAACAACACCAACTGCGAGATCCATCTGTTCGATCTCGACGATCATGACAAGCTGCGCGCCGAAATCGACAGCAGCGTGATCCTGACCAATGCCACCGGCGTTGGCATGAAGCCGTTCGAAGGCCAAATGTTGCTGCCGAACGACAGCTTCCTGCGCCCGGATCTGATCGTCTCTGACGTCGTCTACAACCCGCGTAAAACCCACCTGCTGGAAGTGGCGGAGAAAAAAGGCTGCCGCGCCCTGAACGGTCTGGGGATGATGCTGTGGCAAGGCGCGCGCGCGTTCGAAATCTGGACGGGTAAACAGATGCCGGTTGATTACATCAAGAGCATTCTGTTCTAAGAGGCGAATGATGAAAAATAAATACATCCCTACTGCGGCAGGGCTGTATCTCAACTACCTGATTCACGGCATGGGGGTGCTCTTAATCACCCTCAACATGGCCCATCTTCAGGAACAGTGGGGAACAGACGCTGCTGGCGTATCCATCGTTATCTCCTCGTTAGGTATCGGCAAGCTGGCGACCATTGTGACCGGCTTTTTGTCGGATCGCTTTGGCCGTAAGCCTTTTATTTATCTGGGGATCCTCAGCTATCTGATCTTCTTCGTCGGCATCCTGCTGACTAAAAATATCTATCTGGCCTACGTCTTCGGCATTATGGCGGGCCTGGCGAATAGCTTCCTCGACTCCGGAACCTATCCGGCGCTAATGGAGTCTTTCCCGCACTCCGCCAGCCGGGCCAACGTGCTGATCAAAGCCTTCGTTTCCGCCGGACAGTTCCTGCTGCCATTCATTATCAGCTTCCTGATCTGGGCGAATCTGTGGTTCGGCTGGTCGTTCGTCATTGCGGCGGGACTGTTTGTCCTGAGCGGCATCTACCTGCTCAAAATGCCATTCCCGGATAGCCAGTCGGCGAAAAAAGAGGAGGCCCCTACGGCGCAGGCGGAGGCAACTGCCCGGCCGCAGGCTAATAAGCTGGATATGGTGATCTTCACCCTGTACGGCTACATTGGCATGGCAACCTTCTATCTGGTCAGCCAGTGGCTGGCGCAGTACGGTCAATTCGTGGTCGGCCTGCCCTACGCCTCGGCGATTAAACTGCTTAGCATCTATACCGTCGGTTCGCTGGTCTGCGTCTTCGTGACCGCCGCCTTCGTCAAAGAGGTGTTCAGCTCAGCCATCGCCATGATCATCTATACTGGCCTGTCGATGATTTCGCTGCTGCTGGTGTGCCTGTTCCCGACGCCGATGATGGTCACCGGCTTCGCCTTTATCATCGGCTTTGCCGCCGCCGGCGGGGTACTGCAGTTGGGAGCAACAATCATGGCGATGAGTTTCCCGAACGGAAAAGGCAAAGCAACCGGGATCTTCTACACCGCCGGCAGTATCGCCAGCTTCACAATCCCCCTGATCACCGCAAAGCTTTCGCAGATCAGTATTGCCAGCATTATGTGGTTTGATTTTGCAATCGCCGTGATCGGCTTTGTGATCGCCCTGTACATCGGCTATCGTCAACTGCAGGCTCGGGCGGCGCAAAAAGTGTCCCGCACCGCAGTCACCGCCTGAGGTTCAACGCGAACAATAATGGATACCTACATGACAAATGCAGTAACCGTAAAGAACATCACCTTTCAGGAAGGGGAAACCCTCATTTGTGTACCGCTGATCGGCAAAACCCTCGATGAGATACTGGGTAACGCCCATGGTCTGGTCGATGCCGGCGCCGATATTATCGAATGGCGCGTTGACCACTTTACCCAGGTCAGAGACATGACCCAGGTGATGGCCGCGCTGGCGGAAATCCGTGGCGCGCTGAAAGCGCTCCCGCTGCTGTTCACCTTCCGCAGCAAGAAAGAAGGTGGCGAAACCGAGATCAGCGACGAAGCGTACTTCGCGCTCAATCGCGAAGCCGCGCGCAGCGGACTGGTTGATGTTATCGATATCGAGCTATTCAATGATGAAGCGCAGATCCGCGCGCTGGTTGACGATGCGCATGCCGCGGGCGTCAAGGTGATCATGAGTAACCATGATTTCCACAAGACTCCCGCTCAGGAAGATATTATCTATCGCCTGCGCCGCATGCAGGATCTGGGCGCCGACCTGCCGAAGATCGCGGTGATGCCGCAGTCGCCGCAGGACGTTCTGACCTTGCTTGCCGCTACGCTGACCATGAAAGAAAAATATGCCACTCGCCCGCTGATTACCATGTCGATGGGCAAATCCGGTGGCGTTAGCCGGGTGACCGGGCGCTTATTCGGCTCGGCGATGACCTTCGGTACCGTAGGACAGGCTTCTGCGCCAGGACAGATCGCCATCGCCAAACTACGTGAAGTGATGGATATTCTCTCCTGATGCCCGAATGGCCCGGAGGCGATCTCCGGGCCATCCGCTAACAGAGATTCTGGCTGTCGTGGATAACCACATTTTTAAATGACTGTAGCGCCGGGGAAAGTAACCGATCTTTCATTGTCGCCAGATAGATATAGCGTGGGGGGATGGTGTTTTTAATCTTCAGGATGTGAACGTTGTAATAGGAGAGCGCAGAGATCCGCGGCATAATCGCGATCCCATAGTCAATACTGACCAGCCCGGCCATCGCGGTATCCTCATCCACGTAGCAGGCGATCTCCGGCACCAGCTTTTGCTGCATAAACACATTATCGATAAACGGACGTAAACCGCTATTCTCTGAAAAATAGATATAGGGATAATGAATCGTCTCTACCAGATCGACCTCATGTTCATACAGGCGGGCCAACGGATGATCCTTCGCCGTGACCACCACCAGCTCCTGCTGAATAACAGGAATAAAATCGATATCCGGCTCATCCGCAATATAAGAGCAAATCGCCAGATCGACTTTGCCTGCTTTCAGCTCCTGCAATAGGGTCAGCGATGTCCCCTGAGTAAAAGAAAAAGTAACGTTGTGACATTCAGGTGAAAGAGAATATTGATTAATTAACTGCGGAACAACATATTCGCCCATCGTGTAAATAAAGGCGATGCGAATATTCTCTTTATTCTCGGCGCCATTTTTTTGTAATGTCATCCGGCCATTCTCCAGCGAGGCCAGCGCATCTTCGACATACGGCAAAAAACGCTTGCCGTTTTGCGTAATTTTAACGTTCCGTCCCTGTCTGGCGAACAGCGCGACCCCTAACTCCTTCTCCAGCTCCGATATCGCATGGCTTAGCGAGGGCTGGGTGATGCACAGACTGGAGGCGGCTTCGGTGTAATGTTCGGTTTCAGACAGACGTTTAAAATAATAAAGTTGCTTTAGGTTCATTATTTTTGCCCGTATAATATAAGAATAAATGCACTGACGCTAATATACCATGCAAGCCACCAATAATGTGCGAGAGCGGGTAAATATCGGCGTTACATCAAATATTCTTTTGTGAAGCGTATGAATGTGCAACAAAGCGTTGCCATTCATAGATACTATCTATAGTTCCTGGAGATGTTTTTGCATGTGCGAATATATGCAAAAATATTTTAAACTTTAAAGGAACTCGCTATGAGTATGTCAAACTCTCAGGAAGTCCTCACTTCCTCATCGGGGACGAAAAAAAGAAGCCGCGTTCGGATAGTTATTTTACTGCTGTTGTCCGTCGGAACGATGATCAATTATCTCGATCGCACCATCCTGGGTATTGTCGCCCCACAATTAACCCAGGAAATTCATATCGATCCAGCGATGATGGGCATCATTTTCTCCGCCTTTGCCTGGACCTATGCGCTGGCGCAGATCCCTGGCGGGGTATTTTTAGACCGTTTTGGTAACAAGCTCACCTATACCCTGTCTATTTTCTTCTGGTCGCTGTTTACTCTGCTGCAAAGTTTTACCCTCGGGCTGAAAACCCTGCTCCTCCTGCGCCTGGGGCTTGGCGTCAGCGAAGCGCCCTGCTTTCCGGCCAACAGCCGCATCGTCAGCACCTGGTTTCCCCAGCATGAGCGCGCGCGGGCGACGGCAACATATACAGTTGGCGAATATATAGGGCTGGCCGCTTTCTCGCCGCTGTTATTTTTAATCCTCGAACACCATGGCTGGAGAACGCTGTTTTTTCTCACCGGCGGATTAGGTATTTTATTTACGTTGGTGTGGTGGCGTTTTTATCACGAACCGCATGAATCACGCACGGCTAATAAAGCAGAGTTGGATTACATCGGCGCAAACAACATTAACAATAAAATCCAGAACGTTCCATTTAACTGGCGTGACGCCAGGCGTCTGCTGGGCTGTCGTCAGATCGTAGGCGCCAGTCTGGGCCAGTTCGCCGGGAACACCACGCTGGTGTTTTTCCTGACGTGGTTTCCCAGCTATCTTGCCAACGAGCGCCATCTTCCCTGGCTTCACGTCGGATTTTTCGCCACCTGGCCCTTCCTCGCCGCCGCGATCGGCATCCTCTTCGGCGGCTGGATCTCGGACCGGTTGCTGAAGCGAACCGGCTCCGTCAACATCAGTCGAAAGTTACCAATAATTTCCGGTTTACTACTGTCCAGCTGTATTATTGCGGCGAACTGGGTAAGCGCTAACAGCACCGTTATCATTATTATGTCGGTGGCATTTTTTGGCCAGGGGATGGTCGGTCTGGGCTGGACCTTAATTTCTGATATTGCCCCGGAAAATATGGCAGGCCTCACCGGCGGCATATTTAACTTTTGCGCCAATATGGCATCTATTATTGCGCCACTGATAATTGGCGTGATTATCTCCGCAACGGGTAATTTCTTTTACGCGCTGATCTATGTCGGCCTGACGGCGCTGATCGGCGTGATTGCCTACATTTTTATCATCGGCGATATCAAGCGTATCGTCCTGGAGTAGTCAGCTTGCCCCGGCGACGCGGCTCGCCGGGGCAAGGCAGATTGTCAGATATCCTTCACCCTGCTGGTCAAAAACAGTGTCACCAGCGAAATCGCGGCGATTGTCCAGTAGACGCTGGCGTGGCCATAACTTTGCGACAGCGCCCCCTGCATCACGCCGGCGAGGATCACGCCGGTGGAAATACTGTTGGTGAACAGGGTGGTCGCCGCCCCCGCCCGACCCGGCATTAAGTCCTGGAACCACAGCATACCGATCCCGGCGATAATACCGATAAAGACCGCGTTAAATAGCTGCAGGGCCAGCAGCGCCGTACGGCCATGAAACAGAATCAACCCGGCATAAAACAGCACACCGGCCGCGACCGCCGCCACCATCATTTTACGTTTACCAAAGTGCTTCACGTAGTAGCCGGCGAGGATCATCGCCGGTATTTCCAGTCCGGCGGCAGTGCCCATCAGGATCCCGGCAAGGCTGTCGGGAAGACCGAGATCGTTACTGATCCACAGCGGCATATCAATGATATACATCGTGTTGCAGGTCCACATCAGCGTGGAGGCGATAAACAGCATGCGCACGTTCTTATCCTGCCAGCCGCCGGCCTGCACCAGCGCCGCCGCCTCTTCCGAAGGCTGTTCCACCCGCGGGACCGAGGGCAGCTTGATGGCAATCAGCGCCAGGCTAATGACAAAGATGCCCGCCGCAATGGAAAACATGGTGGTAAAGCCATAATTGAGGGCCAGCATAAAGGCCAGCGGCGGGCCAATCACCCACGCCAGCGACAGCTGGGCACGCATGATCGAGCTGAACATCACCACTTCCCGCGCCGAGCTGTCGGCATACTCCCGGGCCAGGGCGAAGAGCTGCGGCATGGCGGCATTGGCGATGGACGCCAGCATCACCCCGCAGGTAATTAACGTCAGGTAGTGACGGTTGAAGGCAAACAGCAGCGCATTGCCCACCGCCATCAGGCAGCAGAGCATAATTAACCGCCGCCGATCGCCGCGGCTATCAGAGCGCTTAGCCAACGCCAGACTCACCAGGATCCCGGCAATGGCATTTACCGTGTAGAACAGGCCCACCCAGAACGGCTGCGCCCCTACTTCGCGGCTGAGAAACAAACTCAACGTCGGCGCCTGCAACGCGCCCGCCACGCCCATCATAAAAGCAACCAGCATAAAGGCGGCATACACGCCGTTTAGCCGTCGTCCCATCGTCATCAACCACAGCATGGAATGTCCTTAACACACGCGAAGTAAACGAAAAAAGCCAGCAGAGGATTTCTGCTGGCGGGTGATTCTATACTCTATGGGTTTCATGTTGCAGGACAAAACGGTTAACCGTTTTGCACAGCGCTTGTGCTGGCCCTGAAAGGGTGAGCGTGGCCAGAACGTCAGGCCCTGAGCGCATCGACAGCGAAACGAGCGGTCGCGGCCAACGCCCCTGCAGCGTGAAAAACGACGAGTATAACACCAATGCTCAGTCACACATGATGTCTGCAAGTCAATGATCAGAGGCCTTTGACGTCACTCCCCACTGCATCAGTTCTCCCAGGATTTCCTGTTGTCGTCCTGCCATCAGGCGGGCCAGCCAGGACGCATCCTGCGTCGCAGAAAAATAGCGCTGGTAGAACGATTTTGCGGTAGACCTCATCATATTCACCTCCTCGCTTCATCGGGATTCATTATTGGCTTAATATGGGGAGTAATAAATTGCTGAGTTTTGCGCAGGAGTTCCCCTTTTATGTCTTCCAGCCGTCTGCAACAACAGTTCATCCGCTTATGGCAGTGCTGCGACGGCAAGTCGCAGGAGACCACCCTCAACGAGCTGGCGGAAATGCTGAGCTGCTCGCGTCGCCATATGCGCACCCTGCTCAATATGATGGAGTCCCGCGGTTGGCTGGCCTGGGAGGCGGAGGCAGGTCGCGGCAAGCGTTCGCGGCTGACCTTTCTCTATACCGGCCTCGCCCTGCAGCAGCAGCGTGCCGAAGATCTCCTCGAGCAGGATCGCATCGATCAGCTGGTGCAGCTGGTCGGCGATAAGGCCGCCGTCCGCCAGATGCTGATCTCTCATCTTGGCCGCAGCTTTCGCCAGGGACGCCATATCCTGCGCGTGCTCTACTACCGTCCGATGAAGAATTTACTGCCCGGCAGTGCGCTGCGGCGTTCGGAAACGCATATTGCCCGGCAAATTTTCAGCGCCCTGACGCGGGTAAATGAGGAAAATGGGGAACTGGAAGCCGATATTGCCCACCATTGGCAGCAGCTGACCCCCACCCACTGGCGCTTTTTCCTCCGCCCGGGCATCCATTTTCACCACGGCCGTGAGCTGGAGATGGCGGATGTGATCGCCTCTCTGCAGCGCAGCAATGCCCTGCCGCTCTATTCACATATCGAACGCATCGAATCGCCCACCGCCTGGACCCTGGATATTCATCTGCGCCAGCCCGACCGCTGGCTGCCCTGGCTGCTGGGTCAGGTGCCGGCGATGGTGCTGCCGCAGGAGTGGCAGACCATGAACCACTTTTCCTCCATGCCGGTCGGCACCGGCCCTTATGCCGTGGTGCGTAACAATCAGAACCAGCTCAAGATCCATGCCTTTGAAGACTATTTTGGCTACCGGGCGCTGATCGATGAGGTGAACGTCTGGGTGCTGCCGGAAATTAGTGAAGAGCCCAATGGCGGCCTGACGCTGCAGGGCAATACCGAAAGCGAAAAAGCGGTGGAGAGTCGCCTGGAAGAGGGCTGCTATTACCTGCTGTTCGACTCGCGAAGCCCGCTGGGGGCCAACGACGCGGTGCGTCGCTGGTTAAGCTATCTGTTTCAGCCCGCCAACCTGCTCTACCATGCGGGCGAACACTACCAGGGCAACTGGTTTCCCGCCTACGGCCTGCTGCCGCGCTGGCATCACGCCAGCAACCACGCCTGCGAGAAGCCGGCGGGGCTGGAGACCGTCACCCTCACCTATTACCGCGATCACGTCGAACATCGGGTGATCGGCGGGATTATGCGCGACCTGCTGGCAGCGCATCAGGTAAAACTGGAGATCCAGGAGCTGGAGTATGATGCCTGGCATCGCGGCGAGGTGGTCAGCGATATCTGGCTCAACAGCGTTAACTTCACCTTACCGATCGAATTCTCACTCTTCGCCTATCTGTACGAAGTCCCGCTCATTCAGCGCTGCATCCCCATTGACTGGCAGGCAGACGCCTGCCGCTGGCGCGCGGGAGAGTTTAATCCGGCCACCTGGAGCCAGCGGCTGCTGGCCGGGCAACATATCGTGCCGCTGATCCACCACTGGCTGATGATTCAGGGGCAGCGCAGTATGCGCGGCGTACGGATGAACACCCTCGGCTGGTTCGACTTTAAATCCGCGTGGTTTGCGCCGCCGGAGCCGTAAGCGCTTTCCGTCATCTGACAAAATCATTACACTAAGGCCGTTCTCAACGGGGTGCTAATAAACATACGCAATATCATTCAAGTTGCATCAAGGCAGCAAGCGGGTGAATCCCCTGGAGCATAGATAACTATGTGACTGGGGTGAACGCGCGAAGCTAACGCAGATGCGGCTTGAAGGATGAAGCGTATGGGCTGAGAAAATACCCGTCGAACCTGATCCGGATAACGCCGGCGAAGGGATTTGAGGCTCACTCAAAATCCTTTGCCACCCCTTTTTTCTGAGGTGCAAAGTGTTGAAAAAATTACTCCCGCTGCTGGCGCTGGTCGCCATGCCCGCTCTGGCTAAGCCTGTCCTCACCGTCTATACCTATGACTCCTTCTCTGCCGACTGGGGCCCCGGCCCGGCGGTCAAAAAAGCCTTTGAAGCGGACTGCGGCTGCGAACTGAAGTTCGTCGCCCTGGAAGATGGCGTTTCGCTACTGAATCGCCTGCGCATGGAAGGCAAGAATAGCAAGGCCGACATCGTGCTTGGCCTGGATAACAACCTGCTGGAAGCCGCGGCGCAGAGTAAACTGTTCGCCAAAAGCCACGTTCCTGCCAGCGCGGTCAGCGTGCCGGGCGGCTGGGATAATGACACCTTTGTCCCCTACGATTACGGCTATTTCGCCTTCGTCTATGACAAAAATAAACTGGCTAACCCGCCGAAAAGCCTGAAAGAGCTGGTTGAGAGCCCGCAGAAATGGCGCGTCATCTACGAAGATCCCCGCACCAGCACCCCGGGGCTGGGCCTGCTGCTGTGGATGCAAAAGGTCTATGGCGATAAAGCGCCCGAGGCCTGGCAGAAGCTGGCGGCGAAAACGGTCACCGTCACCAAGGGCTGGAGTGAAGCCTACGGTCTGTTCCTGAAAGGGGAAAGCGACCTGGTCTTAAGCTACACCACCTCGCCGGCTTACCACATTATTGAAGAGAAGAAAGACAACTATGCGGCGGCGAGCTTCGCCGAAGGCCATTATCTGCAGGTCGAAGTTGCCGCGCGTACCGCCGCCAGCAAGCAGCCGGAACTGGCGGAGAAGTTCCTCAAATTTATGGTCTCGCCTGGCTTCCAGAACGCCATCCCCACCGGGAACTGGATGTATCCGGTGACTCAGGTCGCGCTGCCGGCCGGGTTTGATACCCTGGTGAAGCCGCAGACCACCCTGGCGTTTACCCCGCAGCAGGTCGCCAGCGAGCGTCAGACCTGGATTAGCGCATGGCAACGCGCCGTCAGCCGCTAAACCTTCGCGGGCTATTGCCGGGCCTTTTTGCCGCCACCCTGCTCTGCGCCGTCGCGCTGGCGGCGTTTCTGGCGCTGTGGTTTAGCGCCCCCGGCGCGGGCTGGCAATCGGTCTTCAGCGATAGCTACCTGTGGCACGTGGTGCGCTTCTCCTTCTGGCAGGCGTCGCTGTCAGCGCTGTTCTCGGTGGTGCCGGCCATCTTTCTCGCCCGCGCCCTTTACCGGCGTCGCTTCCCGGGCCGCACGCTGCTGCTGCGCCTGTGCGCGATGACCCTAATCCTGCCGGTGCTGGTGGCGGTGTTCGGCATCCTCAGCGTCTATGGCCGCCAGGGGTGGATCGCCGCGCTGTTCCACGCGCTCGGCTGGCAGTGGGATTTCTCGCCCTACGGTCTGCAGGGCATCCTGCTGGCGCACGTCTTTTTCAATATGCCGATGGCCACCCGCCTGCTGCTGCAGGCGCTGGAGAGTATCCCTGGTGAACAGCGGCAAATTGCCGCCCAGCTTGGCATGCGCGGTTATGCCTTCTTCCGCCTCGTCGAATGGCCGTGGATGCGCCGGCACATTCCCGCCGTCGCTGCGCTGATTTTTATGCTCTGCTTCGCCAGCTTCGCCACCGTGCTGTCGCTGGGCGGCGGCCCGAAGGCCACCACAATTGAGCTGGCTATCTACCAGGCGCTGAGCTTTGACTACGATCCGGCGCGCGCGGCAATGCTGGCGTTGATCCAGATGCTTTGCTGCCTGGGGCTGGTGCTGCTCAGCCAGCGCCTCAGTAAAGCGGTGGCTATCGGCGTCAGCCATGTCCGCGGCTGGCGCGACCCTGACGATCGTCTGCACAGCCGCCTGAGCGACGGACTCTTGATCGGCGCCGCCCTGCTGCTGCTGCTCCCGCCGCTGCTGGCGGTCATCGTCGACGGGATCAACCGCAACATGCTGAACGTGCTGGCGCAGCCGGCGCTCTGGCAGGCATTGAGTACCTCTCTGCGCATCGCCATCGCCGCCGGGCTGTTGAGCGTAACCCTGACGATGATGCTGCTGTGGAGCAGCCGGGAGCTGCGCGCCCGCCAGCGGCCGCTGGCCGGGCAGGCGATGGAGCTGAGCGGCATGTTAATCCTTGCCATGCCGGGGATTGTGCTGGCCACTGGCTTTTTTCTGCTGCTCAGTAACAGCGTCGGACTGCCGGAGTCCGCCGACGGCATCGTCATCTTCACCAATGCCCTGATGGCGATCCCCTACGCGCTTAAAGTGCTGGAAAACCCGATGCGCGACGTGACCGCTCGCTACAGTATGCTGTGCCAGTCGCTGGGTATTGAAGGCTTCACGCGGCTGCGGGTGGTTGAGCTTCGCGCCCTCCGGCGCCCGCTGGCCCAGGCGCTCGCCTTTGCCTGCGTGCTGTCGATTGGTGACTTCGGCGTGGTGGCCCTGTTCGGCAACGAGGCGTTCCGCACCCTGCCTTTCTATCTCTACCAGCAGATAGGCGCCTACCGCAGCCAGGACGGCGCCGTCACCGCCCTGCTCCTGCTGCTGCTCTGTTTCTTATTATTTACGCTGATTGAAAAACTTCCGGGGCGTGATGCTAAAACTCAATGATGTGACCTGGCTGTACCAGCATCTGCCGATGCGTTTTACCCTTGACGTCGCGCGCGGCGAGCGCATCGCGGTGCTCGGCCCCAGCGGCGCCGGAAAGAGCACCCTGCTGAATCTGATCGCCGGTTTTCTACCGCCCGCCAGCGGCAGCCTGCGGATCAATGGCGAGGCGCATAACGCGACGCCGCCGGCGCAGCGTCCGGTCTCGATGCTGTTCCAGGAGAATAACCTGTTTAACCATCTCACGGTTCGGCAGAATATCAGCCTCGGGATCCACCCGGGCCTGAAACTGAGCCGCGAGCAGCAGGCGCAGGTGGCGGCGATGGCCGGACAGATGGGAATTGATGCGCTGCTGGAACGCCTGCCGGGCGAGCTTTCCGGCGGTCAGCGGCAGCGCGCGGCGCTGGCCCGCTGTCTGGTGCGCCAGCAGCCGGTGCTGTTACTGGATGAACCCTTCTCAGCGCTTGACCCGGCGCTGCGTCAGGAGATGCTGTCCCTGGTCGCCGATGTCTGCGAGCAGCAGCAGCTCACTCTGCTGATGGTCTCCCACAGCGTGGAAGATGCCGCGCGCATCGCGCCGCGCTCGATAGTGGTCGCCGAAGGGCGGATTGTCTGGGATGGCGCCACCGCCGAGCTGTTAAGCGGCAACAGCAGCGCCTCACATCTGATGGGCATCAGCGCGCAATAACCTTGTGCAGGATCGCCAGATAGACCGGCATCAGCGGATGGCGGCAGACCAGAGTCAGCGCCGTCGCGGCGACCACCACCATCAGCGGTGACAGCCACAGTAGTCGGCCGCGCGGCAGCCAGCGGGTCAGGCGATCGCCTGAGGTTTTCGCGCTCCGCCACAGCCGCCAGCACAGCCACCCTGCCAGCCAGGCCAGCAGCGCCGCCCCCAACAGCAGCCATTTAAAGCTGGCGCTGTTTTCATCGGCCGGAATATCAATCGCCGCCCCGGCGAGAATGCCGGGCAGGAAATAGAGCGGCGGCCAGAGCAGGCAGCCGATAATATTCGGTAGCACAAACTTCGCCACCGGCAGATCGAGCATCCCGGCGACCATCGGCACCAGCGGTCGCGTCGGCCCAACAAAGCGGCCGATCAGAATGGTGATCATGCTGTGCTGATGCAACGCATGCTCGGTCTTCTCCAGCAGGGCACGGTTTTTCTTCATAAACGACCAGCGGTGCAGCGGCTTTTTAAAGCGCCAGCCGAGCCAGAATGAGATCCAGTCGCCCAGCAGACAGCCGACAATCCCCGCCAGCCACGCCTGCCAGAAGTTAACCTCACCGCTGCCGATAAGCGCCCCAAGGCCGGCCATCATCACCGTTCCGGGTAAGATAAGCCCCACCAGCGCCAGCGACTCGAGAAAGGCCACCAGCATCACGGCTAACAACGAGTAGACCGTGGATTGGGTGATAAAGTGTTCCAGCAATGCTTGCATAATGTACCCGGTTAAAAAACGAAGCCCGGATTCTCCGGAGCCATCGCGCCCTCGTCAAGCCACCAATTGTCTTAATAGTTTACTGGCTGTGATATTTAAGCGGGTCATCATTTCACTTTCTTTACTTTTTATTCACATCCTGCACGGAATTCGCTCGGGCTGGCGCCGGTGCATTTTTTAAATACGCGCGAAAAATAGAGCTGATCTTCAAAGCCAACGTTGCGCCCGACGGTGGCGATCGGCATCCGTGTCGTGCTCAGCAGCAGTTTGGCCTGGCTGATGCGCTGATCTTCCCGCCAGCCGAGCACACTGATCCCCAACTGCTGGCGGAACAGGTGCGACAGACGCGAGGGCGACAGGCAGACGTGCTGGGCGACGCTGGCAATATCAAAATGGCTGTCCGCCAGATGGTCGCTGATGTACTGGCAGGCGTCGCGCACCCGGTTATCCAGCGGCGGATGCAGCGATTCGTTGATCGCCTCCATGCGCCGCAGCAGCAGCTGTTCCAGCAGATTTATCGCCAGCAGTTCGGAATAGCGCCCCGCCCCCTGCCCGGCATCGACGATCTGGCCGAACAGTTCGCCAAAGCGCGCCTGCCACTGTTCATCCGGACGGAAAAAGCCGGTCTGGGCGAAGATCGTCGGCCAGTTGAGCCACTCGTGCCAGTAGGCGCGTGGCCGGAAGTAGACCCACTGGTGATACCACTCGCTGGCGTCGGGATGGCGGCCGTAGTGATGGATTTCCCCTGGCGGGAACAGCAACATATCACCCGGCCGGCAGACGAACTGCTCGCCGTGGTTGTTGATAACACCCTCGCCGCGGATCGTCAGGTTGAGAATATAGCCTTTCATGCCCAGCGGGCGGTCGATAAAGAAATCCAGGTATCCCTGCGCCTCAATCGGCGTGAGGCCGGTGACCAGATGAGCGTTAAAAGAGTAGCCCGGCAGCAGCGGATCGTTTTGCGTTTCGGCCATACGCGTGGTTCTCCCCGAAGGTATTAGTGACACCAATTGTCCATATTCATCATTTTATCGCTCTCGGCCCTGTCGCGACTGCGACGGCGGTGGGAATTTCGCTAAAAAGCCGCACGGTAAGCGAAAAAGCGCCAGCAGCGTGCATTCCACTGTGATATACCGGGTAACAAAAGTGTCTATAAATACGGCAGGAAAGTCCACATCGAATATTTGCACGGCGTCACACTTTGCGAGGTGACAGCAAAATAATCCATAAGATTAGCGAATCCGGCCTGACGGATTTTGCCGGGGATATCTACTGTTGCTGCATGAATGATTTCTGCATGGAGTAACAAGATGGCAATTGCGATTGGCCTCGACTTTGGTAGTGACTCAGTCCGCGCCCTGGCGGTGGAATGCGCGTCCGGCGCAGAGCTGGCGGCAAGCGTAGAGTGGTATCCGCGCTGGCGGGAAGGACAGTATTGCGATGGGGCTAACAACCGGTTCCGCCACCACCCGCGAGATTACATCGAGTCCATGGAAGCGGCGCTGAAAAGCGTGCTCGCTTCGCTGAGCGCCGAACAGCGCGCCGACGTCGTGGGCATTGGCGTCGATAGCACCGGCTCAACCCCGGCTCCCGTTGATGCCGAGGGCAACGTGCTGGCGCTGCGCGAAGAATTCGCTGACAACCCTAACGCCATGTTTGTCCTGTGGAAGGATCACACCGCGGTCGAGGAAGCCGAGGCGATCACCCGCCTGTGTCACCAGCCGGGCAAAGAGGATTACTCGCGCTATATCGGCGGTATCTACTCCAGCGAATGGTTCTGGGCCAAAATCCTTCACGTCACCCGCGAAGATAGCGCCGTCGCCCAGGCTGCCGCCTCGTGGGTAGAGCTTTGCGACTGGGTACCCGCCCTGCTCTCCGGCACCACCCGTCCGCAGGATCTGCGCCGCGGCCGCTGCAGCGCCGGACATAAATCGCTGTGGCACGAAAGCTGGGGCGGTCTGCCGCCGGCCAGCTTCTTCGATGAGCTTGATCCCATCATTAACCAGCATCTGGCCTGGCCGCTGTTCACCGATACCTGGACGGCCGATGTGCCGGTCGGCACGCTGAGCGCAGAGTGGGCCCAGCGTCTGGGTCTGTCGCAGACCGTGGCCATCTCCGGCGGCGCCTTCGACTGCCATATGGGCGCCGTTGGCGCCGGGGCGCAACCTAACGCGCTGGTGAAAGTCATCGGCACCTCCACCTGCGACATCCTGATTGCCGATAAAGAGAGCGTCGGCGAGCGCACGGTAAAAGGTATCTGCGGGCAGGTTGACGGCAGCGTGGTTCCGCACTTTATCGGCATGGAGGCAGGCCAGTCCGCCTTCGGCGATATTTACGCCTGGTTTGGCCGCATTCTCGGCTGGCCGCTGGAACAACTGGCTCAGCAGCAGCCGGCGTTGCGCGAGCAAATCAAAGCCAGCCAAAAACAGTTACTGCCGGCGCTCACCGAAGCCTGGGCCAATAATCCGTCCCTCGATCACCTGCCGGTGGTGCTCGACTGGTTCAACGGCCGCCGCACGCCGAATGCCAACCAGCGTCTGAAAGGGGTGATCACCGATCTTAACCTGGCGACCGACGCGCCGGCGCTGTTCGGTGGCCTCATCGCCGCCACCGCCTTTGGCGCCCGCGCCATTATGGAGTGCTTCACCGAGCAGGGGATCCCGGTTAACAACGTGATGGCCCTCGGCGGTATCGCACGGAAAAACCAGGTCATCATGCAGGCCTGCTGCGATGTGCTGAACCGCCCGCTGCAGATTGTCGCCTCCGATCAGTGCTGTGCGCTGGGGGCGGCTATCTTCGCCGCCGTCGCCGCCGGCGTCTATGACGATATTCCCGCCGCCCAGCAGCGGATGGCAAGCCAGGTGGAAACCACCCTGCAGCCACGCCCGGCGCAGGCGCAACGTTTCGAACAACTCTATCAGCGCTACCAGCAGTGGTCGGTCAGCGCTGAACAACACTATCTCCCTTCGGCTGCAAAGGCGGAAAAAGCCCCGCAATCTCAGGCAGCGCTCACCCATTAAGGATACGAAAATGACGATTTTTGATAACTATGAAGTATGGTTCGTTATTGGCAGTCAACATCTGTACGGCCCGGAAGCCCTGCGCCAGGTGACGAAGCATGCCGAACATGTGGTGAACAGCCTGAATGCGGAAGCCAAACTGCCTTGCAAACTGGTCCTTAAGCCGCTGGGCACCACCCCGGACGAGATCACTCATATCTGCCGCGACGCCAACTACGATGACAAATGCGCCGGGTTAGTGGTCTGGTTGCATACCTTCTCGCCGGCAAAAATGTGGATCAACGGCCTGACCATCCTCAATAAGCCGCTGCTGCAGTTCCATACGCAATACAATGCCGCGCTGCCGTGGGACAGCATCGATATGGACTTTATGAACCTGAACCAGACCGCGCACGGCGGCCGCGAGTTCGGTTTCATCGGCGCCCGTATGCGCCAGCAACACAGCGTGGTCACCGGCCACTGGCAGGATAAAGAAGCCCACCAGCGCATCGGCGGCTGGATGCGCCAGGCGGTCTCCAAACAGGATACTCGCCATCTGAAAGTGTGCCGTTTCGGCGATAACATGCGCGAAGTGGCGGTGACCGACGGCGATAAAGTCGCGGCGCAGATCAAGTTTGGCTTCTCAGTGAACACCTGGGCGGTCGGCGATCTGGTGCAGGTGGTCAACAGCATCAGCGACGGCGATATCAGCGCGCTGGTCGATGAATATGAAAGCACCTACCGTCTGACCCCGGCGGCGCAGGTTCACGGCGAGAAGCGCCAGAACGTGCTGGACGCCGCGCGCATTGAGCTGGGGATGAAACGCTTCCTCGAGCAGGGCGGGTTCCACGCCTTTACCACCACCTTTGAAGATCTCCACGGCCTGAAACAGCTTCCGGGTCTCGCCGTGCAGCGCCTGATGCAGCAGGGCTACGGCTTTGCCGGTGAAGGCGACTGGAAAACCGCCGCTCTGCTTCGCATCATGAAGGTGATGTCAACCGGTCTGCAGGGCGGCACCTCCTTTATGGAGGATTACACCTACCACTTCGACAACGGCAACGATCTGGTGCTCGGTTCGCATATGCTGGAAGTGTGCCCGACGATCGCTACCGCTGAGAAACCGATCCTCGACGTCCAGCCGCTGGGTATCGGCGGCAAAGCGGATCCGGCGCGTTTGATCTTCAATACCCAGACCGGCCCGGCGATTGTCGCCAGCCTGATCGATCTGGGAGATCGCTTCCGTCTGCTGGTCAACACCATTGAAACCGTCCCGACGCCGCACGATCTGCCGAAGCTGCCGGTGGCCAACGCTCTGTGGAAAGCGCAGCCGGATCTGCGTACCGCTTCGGAAGCCTGGATCATCGCCGGTGGCGCGCACCATACCGTCTTCAGCCATGCGCTGAATCTCGACGATATGCGCCAGTTCGCCGAGCTGCACAATATCGAGCTGACGGTCATCGACAACGATACCCGTCTGCCGTCCTTCAAGGACGCGCTGCGCTGGAATGAAGTGTATTACGGTTCAAAACGCTAAGAGGCCGTCCCCTCACCCTTTCCCTCTCCCCGTTGGGGAGAGGATACCGTCAGGGCGCCATGCCGCCTTTCTCCCTCTCCCGCCGGGAGAGGGTCGGGGTGAGGGATACCCGACTCGCCTGCTATTCGGAGCACACTATGTTAGAAGATCTTAAACGCCAGGTTCTGGAAGCCAACTTAGCGCTGCCGCAGCATAATCTGGTGACCTTAACCTGGGGCAACGTCAGCGCCGTCGACCGCGACCAGGGCGTTCTGGTTATCAAACCCTCCGGCGTGGATTACCGCGTGATGACCGCCGACGATATGGTGGTGGTCAGTCTGGAGACTGGCGAGGTGGTGGAAGGCAACAAGAAGCCCTCGTCGGATACCCCTACTCATCGCCTGCTGTATCAGGCCTTCCCGACGCTGGGCGGTATTGTGCATACCCATTCGCGCCACGCCACCATCTGGGCGCAGGCCGGGCAATCCATTCCAGCGACCGGCACCACCCACGCTGACTATTTCTATGGCCCGGTTCCCTGCACCCGGTTGATGACCGATGCGGAGATCAACGGCGAATATGAGAGGGAAACCGGCAACGTGATTGTCGAAACTTTCCGTCAGCAGGGAATCGACCCGGCGCAGATGCCCGGCGTGCTGGTGCATTCCCACGGCCCGTTTGCCTGGGGTAAGAATGCCGAAGACGCGGTGCATAACGCCATCGTGCTGGAAGAGATCGCCTATATGGGCATCTTCTGTCGCCAGCTGGCGCCGCAGCTGCCGGATATGCAGCAGACGCTGCTAGATAAGCATTATCTGCGTAAGCACGGGGCCAAAGCCTACTACGGCCAATAATCACCCTGCTCGCCACCGTCTGGTAGCCCGGATAAGGCGCAAGCCGCAATCCGGGGCCACCTTAGCGCCGAATACCTGTATAAAACCCCAGCATCCATCATGAAACCAGGCTATAATCAGGCCTGGTTTTTTATCGGCGAGAATACCCGTGACCCAGCCACGAGCAGGTTTTTTACTCACCCGTCACTGGCGGGACACCCCGCAGGGCAGCGAGCTTTCCTTTTGGCTGGCCACCGACGACGGCCCGCTGCAGGTCACGCTGCCGCCGCAGGAGTCCGTTGCCTTTATCCCCGAAGCGCAGCAGGCGCAGGCTGAACGGCTGCTGCAGGGGGAGAAAGGCTTCCGCTTCGCTCCACTGACCCTGAGAGATTTCCACCGGCAGCCGGTTGTCGGCCTTTACTGTCGCGCCCATCGTCAATTGATGCGTCTGGAGAAGATGCTCCGCGACAGCGGCGTCACCGTCTACGAGGGTGATATCCGTCCGCCGGAGCGCTACCTGATGGAGCGCTTTATCACCGCCCCGGTGTGGGTAGAAGGCGAAACGCGCGGCTCACAGCTGGTCAACGCGCGCATGAAACCGAACCCTGACTATCGCCCGCCGCTGAAATGGGTGTCGCTGGATATCGAAACCAGCCGCCACGGCGAGCTGTACTGCATCGGTCTGGAAGGCTGCGGCCAGCGGGTGGTCTACATGCTGGGCCCCGAACCGGAAACGCCGCCAGACGTCGACTTCGAGCTGGTCTTCATCGCCAGCCGTCCCCTGCTGCTGGAAAAGCTCAACGCCTGGTTTGCCGAACACGACCCTGACGTGCTGATCGGCTGGAACGTGGTGCAGTTCGATCTGCGGGTCCTGCAAAAGCACGCCGAGCGCTATCGTATCCCGCTGCGTCTCGGCCGCGGCAACAGCGAGCTGGAGTGGCGTGAGCACGGTTTTAAGAACGGCGTCTTTTTCGCCCAGGCCAACGGGCGGCTAATTATCGACGGCATCGACGCGCTAAAATCCGCGTTCTGGAACTTCTCCTCCTTTTCACTGGAGGCCGTGGCCCGCGAACTGCTGGGTGAAGGTAAAGCCATTGACAACCCGTGGGATCGGATGGACGAGATCGATCGCCGCTTCCATGAAGACAAACCGGCGCTGGCGATCTATAACCTGCAGGATTGCGAGCTGGTCACGCGGATCTTCCACAAAACGGAGATCATGCCGTTTCTGCTCGAACGGGCGACGGTTAACGGTCTGCCCGCCGATCGCCACGGCGGATCGGTGGCCGCCTTCAGCCATCTCTATTTCCCACGCATGCACCGCCTGGGCTACGTGGCGCCGAACCTCGGCGACGTCCCCCCGCAAGCCAGCCCCGGCGGCTACGTGATGGACTCCCGCCCCGGTCTGTATGACTCGGTGCTGGTGTTGGACTATAAAAGCCTGTATCCGTCGATTATTCGTACCTTTCTAATCGATCCGGTCGGCCTGGTGGAAGGCATGGCGCAGCCCGATGATCAGCACAGCATCGAGGGCTTCCTCGGCGCCCGCTTTTCGCGCGACAAACACTGCCTGCCCGGCATCGTCGGGCAGATCTGGCACGGCCGCGATGAAGCCAAACGCCAGCATAATAAGCCGCTCTCCCAGGCGCTGAAGATTATCATGAACGCCTTCTACGGCGTGCTGGGCACCAGCGCCTGCCGCTTCTTCGACCCGCGTCTCGCCTCGTCGATTACCATGCGCGGTCACGCGATCATGCGCCAGACCAAAGCGCTAATTGAAGCCAAAGGCTACGACGTTATCTACGGCGATACCGATTCCACCTTCGTCTGGCTGAAACGCCCGCACAGCGAAGCACAGGCAGCGGAGATCGGCCGCGAGCTGGTCAGCGACGTCAATGCCTGGTGGGCGCAGGAGCTTGGTAAAAGCCAGCTGACCAGCGCCCTGGAGCTGGAGTATGAAACCCACTTCTGCCGCTTTTTAATGCCGACGATCCGCGGCGCCGATACCGGCAGCAAGAAGCGCTATGCCGGGATGATTCAGGAGGGCGATGCCCAGCGCATGGTGTTCAAGGGGCTGGAGACGGTACGCACCGACTGGACGCCGCTAGCCCAGCAGTTTCAACAGGAGTTATACCTGCGCATCTTCCGCAACCAGCCGTATCAGGATTATGTGCGGGAGACTATCGCCAGGCTGATGAATGGCGAACTCGACAAGCAGCTGGTTTATCGCAAGCGCCTGCGCCGACCGCTGGCCGAGTATCAACGTAACGTGCCGCCGCACGTGCGCGCCGCGAGGCTGGCGGATGAACACAACGTGAAGCTTGGGCGGGCGCAGCAGTATCAGCAGCGCGGCACCATCAAATACGTCTGGACCACCAGCGGCCCGGAGCCGGTGGATTACCAGCAGTCGCCGCTCGATTACGATCACTATTTAACAAAGCAGTTGCAGCCGGTGGCGGAAGGGATCCTGCCCTTCGTCAACGATGACTTTGCTACAATAGTGACAGGACAGCTGGGGCTATTTTAATTTTTTCTCACTCATTCCGCAGGCACAAAAGCCGAAAAATGAAGGGTGCGGAGGAGGTGACGAACGTTCCTCCATCCAGTAATATAGCGCCCTTTCCATTCCTGGCCCCAATTTTGACGCATCTCCGATTATTCATGGAGATGATCAACTATTGCCTGCAATTAAAGAACAAAGAGCCGAACACATATGCCTTTTACACTTGGTCAACGCTGGATTAGCGACACAGAGAGCGAACTAGGATTAGGGACGGTGGTAGCGCTGGATGCGCGCATGGTCACTCTCCTTTTCCCCGCCATCGGCGAAAACCGTCTGTACTCTCGCAACGATTCCCCGATCACCCGCGTGATGTTTAACCCGGGCGACACCATTACCAGCCATGAAGGCTGGCAGCTCCACGTTGACAAAGTGAATGAAGAGAACGGGCTGCTGTCCTACACCGGTACTCGCCTGGACACCCAGGAAGCGAACGTGACTCTGCGTGAAGTGCTGCTCGACAGCAAACTGGTGTTCAGCAAGCCGCAGGACCGCCTGTTTGCCGGTCAAATTGACCGTATGGACCGCTTTGCCCTGCGCTACCGTGCGCGTAAGTTCCAGAGCGAGCAGTACCGCATGCCGTGGAGCGGCCTGCGCGGCCAGCGCACCAGCCTGATCCCGCATCAGCTGAACATCGCCCATGACGTGGGCCGTCGTCACGCGCCGCGCGTCCTGCTGGCCGATGAAGTGGGCTTAGGTAAAACCATCGAAGCCGGGATGATCCTCCACCAGCAGCTGCTCTCCGGCGCCGCCGAGCGCGTGCTGATTGTGGTCCCGGAAACCCTCCAGCACCAGTGGCTGGTGGAAATGCTGCGCCGTTTCAACCTGCGTTTCTCGCTGTTCGACGACGAACGTTACGCCGAAGCGCAGCACGATGCCTACAACCCGTTCGAAACCGAACAGCTGGTGATCTGCTCTTTAGACTTCGTGCGCCGCAGCAAACAGCGCCTGGAGCATCTGTGCGACGCCGAATGGGACCTGATGGTGGTCGACGAAGCGCACCACCTGGTGTGGAGCGAAGAGGCGCCGAGCCGTGAATATCAGGCCATTGAACAGCTGGCCGAGCGCGTGCCGGGCATCCTGCTGCTGACCGCGACGCCGGAACAGTTGGGGATGGAGAGCCACTTTGCGCGCCTGCGTCTGCTGGATCCAAACCGCTTCCACGATTTTGCCCAGTTTGTTGAAGAACAACAAAACTACCGCCCGGTCGCCGATGCCGTCGCCCTGCTGCTGGCGGGCAACACGCTGAGCGATAGCGAACTCAATACCCTTGGCGATCTGATCGGCGAGCAGGATATCGAGCCGCTGCTGCAGGCTGCCAACAGCGATCGCGAAGACGCTCAGGCCGCGCGCCAGGAGCTGGTCTCGATGCTGATGGACCGCCATGGCACCAGCCGCGTGCTGTTCCGGAACACCCGTAACGGAGTGAAAGGCTTCCCGAAACGCGAGCTGCACACCATTCGTCTGCCGCTGCCGACCCAGTACCAGACGGCCATCAAGGTCTCTGGCATCATGGGCGCCCGCAAAACCGCGGAAGAGCGCGCGCGCGACATGCTCTATCCGGAGCAGATCTATCAGGAATTTGAAGGCGATACCGGCACCTGGTGGAACTTCGACCCGCGCGTCGAGTGGCTGATGGGCTATCTGACCAGCCATCGCTCGCAGAAGGTCCTGGTGATTTGCGCCAAAGCCGCCACCGCGCTACAGCTGGAGCAGGTGCTGCGCGAGCGCGAAGGCATCCGCGCCGCGGTGTTCCATGAAGGGATGTCGATTATCGAACGCGACCGCGCCGCGGCGTGGTTTGCCGAAGAAGACACCGGCGCGCAGGTGTTGCTGTGCTCCGAAATCGGCTCCGAAGGACGTAACTTCCAGTTCGCCAGCAACCTGGTGATGTTCGACCTGCCATTTAACCCGGATCTGCTGGAGCAGCGTATCGGCCGTCTCGACCGTATCGGTCAGGCGCACGATATCCAGATCCACGTTCCATACCTGGAAAAGACCGCGCAGTCGGTGCTGGTGCGCTGGTATCACGAAGGGCTCGATGCCTTCGAACATACCTGCCCGACCGGCCGCACCGTCTACGACAGCGTCCATGATGAACTGATCAACTATCTTGCGGCGCCAGAATCCACCGACGGCTTTGACGATCTGATCAAATCCTGCCGCCAACAGCATGACGCCCTGAAGGCGCAGCTGGAGCAGGGCCGCGACCGTCTGCTGGAGATCCACTCCAACGGCGGCGAGAAAGCGCAGGCGCTGGCGGAGAGCATCGAAGAGCAGGATGACGACACCAGTCTGATCGCCTTCTCGATGAACCTGTTCGATATCGTCGGCATCAACCAGGACGACCGCGGTGAAAACCTGATCGTCCTCACCCCGTCCGACCATATGCTGGTCCCGGATTTCCCGGGCCTGCCGGAAGACGGCTGCACCATCACCTTCGAGCGTGACGTGGCGCTGTCGCGTGAAGATGCGCAGTTCATCACCTGGGAACATCCGCTGATCCGCAACGGTCTGGATCTGATCCTCTCCGGCGATACCGGCAGCAGCACCATTTCCCTGCTGAAGAATAAGGCGCTGCCGGTCGGCACCCTGCTGCTGGAGCTGATCTACGTCGTCGAAGCGCAGGCGCCGAAGCAGCTGCAGCTTAACCGCTTCCTGCCGGCGACCCCGGTTCGCCTGCTGCTGGATAAAAACGGCAACAACCTCGCCGGCCAGGTGGAATTTGAAAGCTTCAACCGCCAGCTGAGCGCGGTCAACCGCCACACCGGCAGCAAACTGGTCAACGCGGTGCAGCAGGACGTTCACGCCATTCTGCAACAGGGCGAAGCGCAGATCGCCAAAGCGGCGCAGGGGCTGATCGACGCAGCGCGTAACGAAGCCGATGAAAAGCTGACGGCGGAGCTGTCGCGTCTGGAAGCGCTGAAGGCGGTGAACCCGAACATCCGTGACGACGAACTGGCGGCGATCGAAAGCAACCGTCAGCAGGTGATGGATGCGCTGGCGCAGGCCGGATGGCGTCTGGACGCGCTGCGTCTGATCGTCGTCACCCACCAGTAACGGAACGCGAACATGGCGATGGAAAACTACAATCCGCCGCAGGATCCCTGGCTGGTGATCCTGTATCAGGATGAGCACATCATGGTGGTCAACAAGCCGAGCGGCTTGTTGTCCGTACCCGGTCGTCTTGAGGAGCATAAAGACAGCGTGATGACGCGCATTCAGCGCGACTTCCCGCAGGCCGAATCGGTGCATCGCCTTGATATGGCCACCAGCGGCGTGATTGTGGTGGCGCTGAATAAGGCCGCGGAGCGTGAGCTGAAACGTCAGTTCCGCGAGCGCGAGCCGAAAAAACAGTACGTCGCCCGCGTCTGGGGCCATCCGCAGCCGGCGGAAGGTCTGGTGGATTTACCGCTGATTTGCGACTGGCCGAACCGGCCAAAGCAGAAGGTGTGCTACGAAACCGGCAAAGCGGCGCAAACCGAGTATGAGGTGCTGGAGTACGCGGAGGACAACACCGCCCGCGTGCGCCTGAAGCCGATTACCGGACGCTCGCATCAGCTGCGCGTGCATATGCTGGCGCTGGGGCATCCGATCCTTGGCGACCGCTTTTACGCCACGCCGGAGGCGCTGGCGATGGCCCCGCGTCTGCTGCTGCACGCCGAGACGCTCACCATCACCCACCCTGCCTACGGCAACGCGATGACCTTTCGCGCGCCGGTCGACTTTTAGGATGTCCCCGGTAGCGCCTTGCCGCCGGGGAATACTGACCCGTTAGTCGCGGGCAAACCACGCATCAATCATCTGCTCAACGCGCGCCACGACGAGATCGGTGTCGTGGCGACGGCTGCGCGCGCAGGCGTGCGCCGGCTCATCACACAGCAGACAGCGGCGCTGCGACTCACCCAGCGACTGACGTCCCACCTGCCCGTTCTGTGGACAGATCACATCGATATCCCACAGGCGTCCCAGCGGATGGCTCTGCTCCAGCGTGCTGCACATCGCTTTGATTTCGCTGGCCGGGTGCGCCACGCACCACAGCGCTTCGGGCCCGGTCGGCAACCACAGCACCTGACGATCCAGCGCTTGCCAGCGGTGCTTCCACAGCAGCTGGTCGCAGGCCTGGAGGGCAACGCCCATCATGTTGCGATAGCGAATGCTGTCTTTCACCGCCCCCGGGGTCACCAGGGTCAGGGAAATAACAGGCTGCTGATAATGGGCCAGCCAGTCAGCCTGGCGGGCTGCACGCTGCTCTTTCGCCGCCAGCAATGCATCGATGCTGACGCCCGCCTGGGCGGGAGTATCCACTGACATTAATTCCTCTCCTACATATGATAAATGCGACAGCGCCTGGGCTGTCATGATGATGGATGCGATAGCCGATCGCGCGCTGATTGTAACGCTAAATGCGGAGCATTTAGGATACAGAACGCAGATATTTTCTGCGTTCTGTAGCGGAAAATGGCAGATTTATCGCTTAGCGCAGCGTTTAATCACGCCAGATAGTGGCTGAGGAACAGCAGTCCCAGCGAGACATTTATCGCCCCGCCGATGCGGGTAGCGATCTGCGCGAACGGCATCAGGCTCATGCGGTTACCGGCGGTCAGGATCGCCACATCGCCGGTGCCGCCCTGCCCGCTCTGGCAACAGGAGACAATCGCCACATCGATCGGGTGCATCCCTATTTTTTTACCCACAAAGAACCCGGTCGCCACCAGCGCCGAGACGGTACTGACGATCACCAGAAGGTTGGTCAGCGTGAAGGCGTTTACCAGTTCCTGCCACGGGGTGATCGCCACGCCGACGGCAAAGAGGATCGGGTAAGTCACCGCGGTGCGGAAGAATTTATACACCATCTGCGATCCCTCCTGCAGGCGTGGAGAAACCACGTTAGCCAGCTTTAACAGCACCGCGAGGAACAGCATGCCCACCGGCGCCGGCAGGCCAATCAGTTTGTGGCCAAGCATCCCCATCATATACAGCAGCACCGCCAGCAGCGCGCCGGAGGCCAGGGTCCCGACGTCGGTTTTGCCGCTCACGCCTTCGCTCTCGCCGAGGCTACGGGTTTCATTGCTGCGGTTCGGCATCAGTTGCCCTTCACCGGTGAGATGCGGGGAGCGCTTGCCGAGCTGGTTGAGGCAGCCGGAGATAACGATCGCCGTCAGACTGCCGAGCATCACCATCGGCAATATCCGGCCCAGCGCCACGCCCTGCTCCATATGCATCAGCGCGGCGTAACCCATTGACAGCGGGATCGCCCCTTCCCCCACGCCACCGGCCATGATCGGCAGCACGATAAAGAAGAACACCTGGAACGGCTCCATGCCCAGCAGCGTGCCGACGCCGATGCCCACCAGCATGCCAACCACTTCGCCGCACAGCATCGGGAAGAAGATCTTCAGAAAGCCCTGAATCAGCGTGGTACGGTTCATACTCATGATGCTGCCGACGATGATGCAGCAGATGTAGAGATAGAGGATATTGGTGGATTTATAGAATTTGGTGGTGGATTCCACGACCACATCCGGCAGCAGACCGTAGTGGACCAGCGCGGAAGGAATAAAAGTGGCGCAGATCGCCGCCGCGCCGAGTTTTCCCAGCACCGGCAGACGCTTACCAAACTCGCCGCAGGCGAAGCCAAAGAAAGCCAGGGTGGCCACCATCACCACGATATCGCTCGGCAGTTTACCGCCAAGGCAGTCGAGGGCAATCAGCCCCCCGGCCAGCAAAAACAGCGGCAGCGGGACGATCCCTACCTTCCAGTTATCCATGATGTGCCACCAGCGCTGCTTCAGCGTGGTTTTCGGCGTATTGATTGGTTCAAGGGTTGCAGAGAATGCATTGTCTGTGGTGCTCATAAATTCAGCCCTGTCGTTATTATTCATTTTCAGCGTAAAGGGACAGCGGCGTCGTTAATGTGAAGCTCCCCAGATTAAAAAAGAAGTTTTAATGGTCACTATGGTTTTTATGGTTTCTATTCACGGAACCGCTAAGGGGTGATATATCTCTGATTTATTATTGTGGTTTTTATGGTTTTTATTCTCCCTGACGCGTTATTTCCACTGAGTCCCCCGCCGACAGCCAGCGCCTGCGCAGGCGATCACAACTTCTTCTTAACATTTACGTCACGTGACAGAAAAATGATAGAGTGCCGATATGGTGAATACGCAGTACGGGACCTATGAAGCTCTCTTTTCAATATAAGCTGTTTATTTCGCTGGTCGCCTTTTTCTCGGTCCTCTTTATAGCGCTGGGCATTTATTATTATTTTGACGCCAGCCGCCAGCTGTATCAGGAGATGAGTGGCCGGGCCAAAATTCAGGCTGAAGAGATAGCCCTGATGCCAAATTTGCGTCAGCAGGTCAGCCAGCACGATCCGCAGGCGATCCGGGCGTTTATGCAGCAAATCGCCGCCCATAGCGACGCCAGTTTTATCGTCATCGGCGATCGGCAGGGCGTGCATCTGTTTCACTCCGTCCATCCGGAGTGGGTTGGCACGCGGCTGGTCGGCGGCGACAATCAGGCGGTGCTGGAGGGGCGCACCATCACCACCATTCGCAAAGGCGGCCTCGGCGTCTCACTGCGCAGCAAAACGCCCATCGTCGATGACGAGGGGCAGGTGATCGGCATTGTCTCCGTTGGCTACCTCACCAGCTATCTCGACAGCATCACGCTGACCAAAGTGATCAATATTTTTATCGCCGCCATCCTGCTGCTCATCGCCCTGTTTATCTTCTCCTGGTACTTTACCCGCAGCATCAAGAAGCAGATTTTTTCGCTCGAGCCGCGGGAGATAGGCCTGCTGGTACGTCAGCAAAAGGCAATGATGGAGTCGATCTTTGAAGGGGTGATCGTCATCGATCATCAGCGGCGCATTGAGGTGATTAACCATGCCGCCCGCAGCCTGCTGGGGCTCAGCCAGCCTGCCCGTCAGCTACGCGGCCAGTCAATCGACAGCGTCATTTCGCCGCAACCGTTTTTCGCCAGCGGCGACATGCTCGAGCGTGACACTCATGACGAGCTGTGCCGCTTCAACCAGCTGACCGTGCTCGCCAGCCGGGTGCGCATTATGCTGGAGAATACGCTGCAGGGCTGGGTGATCACCTTCCGCGACCGCAACGAAATCAATGCCCTCACCGCCCAGCTCAGCCAGGTGAAGCGCTATGTCGACAACCTGCGCATCATGCGCCACGAGCAGCTCAACCGGATGACCACCCTCTCCGGTCTGCTGCATATGGGTCACTATGACGAAGCGATCCGCTATATTCAGGCCCAGTCGGAGCATGCCCAGGAGCTGCTGGACTTCATCTCCTCGCACTTCCACTCGCCGACGCTGTGCGGCCTGCTGTTGGGCAAAGCGACCCGCGCCCGCGAAAAAGGCGTGGTCCTGAGCTTCGACCCGGCCTGTCTTATCGATCGTCCGCTGCCGTCGCTAAAGGAATCCGAACTGATCTCCATCATCGGCAACCTGCTGGATAACGCCATCGAAGCCACGCAGCGCGCCGAGCTGCCGCACGAGCCGGTGGAAGTGCTGATTCAGCTCAACGCCCGGGAACTGATCATCGAAGTGGCTGACCGCGGCGTCGGCATTCGTCCCGATATTCGCGACCGCATTTTTGAACGCGGCGTGACCACCAAAACCCGTGGCGATCACGGCATTGGTTTGTATCTTATTGAACATTATGTCACTCAGGCGGGCGGCACCATCGAAGTCGCCGACAACGCGCCGCGGGGAACCATCTTCACCCTGTTTATCCCGGCCGACGCCCCCGCCTGTCCGCAAACGGAGGCCCACAATGCATCATGACCTGGTCGATGTGCTGATCATTGAAGATGAGAGCGAGCTGGCGCGCCTGCACGCCGAGCTTGTGCAAAAACACCCGCGACTGCGGCTGGCAGGCATGGCGGCCTCCCTCGCTCAGGCGCGGCAGTTGCTCCACGCCAGTCCGCCGCAGCTGGTGCTGCTGGATAACTATTTACCGGACGGCAAAGGCGTCACGCTGATGACCGACCCGGTGCTGGCAACCACCCATTGCTCGGTGATCTTTATCACCGCCGCCAGCGATATGGAAACCTGCAGCCTGGCCATCCGCAACGGCGCCTTCGACTATATCCTTAAGCCCGTCTCCTGGAAGCGGCTGAGCCAGTCGCTTGAGCGCTTTATCCAGTTTTACGATCAGCAGCGGGAATGGAAAATCGTCGATCAGCAGAACGTCGATTCTCTCTACCAACTGCAGGCGAAGAACTTCCGCGTGGATAGCGGCAGTAAGGGCATTGAAGAGAAGACGCTGGCGCTGGTGCAGGGATTGTTTAGCGGCCGGGAAGCACACTGTTTTTCCGTCGATGAGGTGGTCAGCGCCGCCGGGCTCAGCAAAACCACCGCCCGGCGCTATCTGGAACACGGTGTCGAGACCGGCTTTCTGGAAGTGGAGATGCTGTATGGAAAAATCGGCCATCCGCGGCGGCTGTACCGACGCGCACAGCCTAAAAACTAAAACCCCTCGACGGACGGGAGGGGCGGGAAAACTCAGAAGCCGCGCTGCTCTTTGATCAGCTCCCAGGCCTTCTGGATCTCCTGAGCTTTCTGTTTGGCCATCTCCATCATCTCCGGCGGCAGCCCTTTCGCCACCAGCTTGTCCGGATGATGTTCGTTCATCAGCTTACGATAGGCGCGCTTCACCGTCGCCGCGTCATCGGTCGGTTTCACCCCCAGCACATTGCAGGCATCTTCGAGGGTTGGCCCGCGCTGCGCCTGCTGCCAGCCGGCATTGCCGCCGTGCTGACCATACGATTGCTGCTGCGAACCGCCGCCAAACTGGGCGCCGCCCTGCATCATCCGCAGGAATTGATCGAACTGGGCGCGGGAGATGCCAAGCTCGTCAGCGATGACGAACAGCACTTCACGTTCGTTGGGGTGCAATTCGCCGTCAGCGAACGCCGCCTGCAGCTGAATTTCCAGAAACATCCGAATCAGATCGAAGCGCCCAAAGCAGACGCTGCGCAGCTGACGCATCTTCTCGCGCAGCGGATAGTTGTCGGCCTTGCCGTCGCGAAACGCCTGCTGCGCCGCCGTACGCGATGCGCCGTGCAGGTTCATGCGATCCATCAGCACATTGGCGACATGAATATCAGCTTCGGTGACGCGACCCTTGGATTTGGTCAGATGCCCCATCACTTCAAAGGTGGTGGAAAAGAAGAGCGACTGGCGTTCCTGTTGATTGGCGAAGAGATTCAACCGGCGACTGCGCGCCCGGTCAAACATATGGCCCACCAGGAAGCCGAGCACGACACCCCAAAACCCACCGCCCATCAGCAAAGCCACTGCCACGCCAATCACTTTACCCAAATACTGCATAGACTCCCCAACTGTTTATCGCCGTTAAGCTCGAATATGACCGCACGTTACCCGGCACTCGCGCCTCGGTCAATTGTGGGACATAGCCTATAATTTGCTTTATCATACTCGTCATTCAACAGGGTGCCTAACGCTCGGGCTCGAAACGGGCAGGATTAACACTAGCGTGATAATGTTGAGTAAGTTAGGCTCTGACCGTTTGCAAGCCGCTGCCACAAGATGATGGAACAATAAATACAACGTATGAAAAAACGTATTCCCAGCCTCCTGGCTACGATGATTGCCAGCGCCTTGTATAGCCAACAAGGCCTCGCTGCCGATCTCGCAACGCAATGTATGCTTGGCGTGCCAAGCTTTGATCGTCCGCTCGTGGAAGGGCGGCCTGGCGATCTGCCGGTGACGATTAACGCCGATCATGCGAAGGGCAACTACCCGGATAATGCCGTCTTCACCGGCAACGTCGATATTAACCAGGGGAACAGCCGCCTGCGTGCCGACGAAGTGCAGCTGCATCAGCAGCAGGCCGCGGGCCAGGCGCAACCGGTGCGAACGGTGGATGCGCTGGGCAACGTCCATTACGACGATAACCAGGTGATCCTCAAAGGGCCTAAAGCCTGGTCAAACCTGAACACCAAAGATACCAACGTCTGGCAGGGCGATTATCAAATGGTCGGACGCCAGGGACGCGGCACGGCGGACCTGATGAAACAGCGCGGCGAAAACCGCTATACCATTCTGGAAAACGGCAGCTTTACCTCCTGTCTGCCGGGCTCCGACACCTGGAGCGTCGTGGGCAGCGAAGTCATCCACGACCGTGAAGAGCAGGTTGCCGAGATCTGGAACGCCCGCTTTAAGCTGGGCTCAGTACCGATTTTCTACAGCCCTTACCTGCAGTTGCCGGTGGGCGACAAACGTCGTTCCGGTTTCCTGATCCCGAACGCCAAATACAGTACCAAAAACGGTGTGGAATTCTCCCTGCCGTACTACTGGAACATTGCGCCGAACTTCGATGCCACTATCACCCCGCACTATATGAACAAACGCGGCGGCGTGATGTGGGAAAACGAATTCCGCTACCTGACCCAGCTCGGCAGCGGCTTAACTGAATTCGACTACCTGCCGTCGGATAAAGTCTACGAAGACGATCATTCGAGCGACAGCAACAGCCGCCGCTGGCTGTTCTACTGGAACCACTCCGGGGTTATCGATCAGGTATGGCGTCTGAACGCTGACTACACCAAGGTCAGCGATCCTGACTACTTCAACGATTTCAGCTCGAAATATGGTTCCAGTACCGACGGCTATGCGACGCAGAAATTCAGCGCCGGTTACGTCAATCAGAACTTTGACGCGACGGTATCGACCAAGCAGTTCCAGGTCTTTGACCGGGAATCGAGCAACTCCTACTCGGCTGAGCCGCAGCTCGACATCAACTACTACCAGAACGATGTCGGCCCGTTCGATACCCATCTGTACGGTCAGGTCGCCCATTTTGTTAACTCGAATAACAACATGCCGGAAGCGACCCGCGTTCACCTCGAACCGACGATCAACCTGCCGCTGTCCAACGCCTGGGGCAGTCTGAATACTGAAGCCAAGCTGCTGGCGACCCACTACCAGCAGAGCAACCTCGATAAGTACAACGCCGCCAACGGCACTGACTACAAAGAGTCTGTCAGCCGCGTAATGCCGCAGTTTAAAATCGACGGTAAAATGGTCTTTGAACGCGACCTGCAGGAGGGATTCACCCAAACGCTGGAACCGCGCATGCAGTATCTGTACGTGCCGTACCGCGATCAGAGTGAAATCGGTAGCTACGACTCCACGCTATTGCAGTCGGACTACACCGGCCTGTTCCGCGACCGTACCTATAGCGGTCTGGACCGCATCGCGTCAGCCAACCAGGTCACTACCGGCATCACCTCTCGCGTGTATGATGCCGCCGCCGTGGAACGTTTTAATATTTCCGTTGGTCAAATCTACTATTTCACCGAGTCACGCACCGGTGATGACAACATCAACTGGGAGAACAACGACACCACGGGTTCACTGGTATGGGCCGGCGATACCTACTGGCGCATCGCCGATGACTGGGGTTTACGCGGAGGGATCCAGTACGACACCCGTCTGGATAACGTCGCCACCGGTAACGGCACCATTGAATACCGTCGCGATGAAAACCGCTTAGTCCAGCTTAACTATCGTTACGCCAGCCCGGAATATATTCAGGCTACACTGCCTTCATATTCCACGGCGGCACAATATAAACAGGGTATTTCGCAGGTGGGGATGACCGCCAGTTGGCCGATCGTCGATCGCTGGTCCGTGGTCGGGGCATACTACTTCGATACCAATACCCGGAAAGCAGCAAACCAGATGTTGGGTGTTCAGTATAACTCCTGCTGCTACGCCATCCGTCTTGGCTACGAACGTAAAGTCAACGGCTGGGATAGCAACAACAACGGCGGCGAGAGCAAATACGACAACACCTTCGGAATCAATATTGAATTGCGCGGTCTGAGCTCTAACTACGGCCTCGGCACCCAGCAGATGCTGCGTTCGAACATTTTACCGTACCAGAGCTCCCTGTGATGCGGCTGGTTTACAACATCGTCCGCATTTGCGGTTAATTGAAATGGAAAAAGTATGAAGAACTGGAAAACGCTGCTTCTCGGTATCGCCATGATCGCGAATACCAGTTTCGCTGCCCCTCAGGTGGTCGATAAAGTAGCGGCCGTCGTCAATAATGGCGTCGTGCTGGAAAGCGACGTCGATGGTTTGATGCAATCAGTTAAGCTCAATGCGGGTCAGGCTGGCCAACAGCTGCCGGATGACGCGACACTGCGCCATCAAATCCTCGAAAGACTGATCATGGACCAGATCGTATTGCAGTTGGGGCAGAAGATGGGCGTGAAGGTCTCTGACGACCAGCTCGATCAGGCCATCGCCAACATCGCCAAACAAAACAACATGACCATGGATCAGATGCGCAGCCGTCTGGCCTATGAAGGCATCAACTACAACACCTACCGTAGCCAGATCCGCAAAGAGATGCTGATTTCGGAAGTGCGTAACAATGAAGTGCGTCGCCGTATCACCGTGCTGCCGCAGGAAGTCGAAGCGCTGGCAAAACAGATTGGCGACCAGAACGATGCCAGCACCGAGCTTAACCTGAGCCACATCCTGATCCCGCTGGCGGAAAACCCGACCGCGGATGAAGTTGCCGCAGCTCAGGAGCAAGCAAATGCCATCGTTGAACAAGCGCGCAACGGCGCTAACTTCGGTAAACTGGCCATCACCTACTCCGCTGACCAACAGGCGCTGAAGGGAGGCCAGATGGGCTGGGGTCGTATCCAGGAGCTGCCTGGTATTTTCGCCCAGGCGTTAAGCACCGCCAAAAAAGGGGATATCGTCGGCCCGATCCGCTCTGGCGTCGGCTTCCACATTCTGAAAGTCAACGACCTGCGCGGCGGGACTCAGAACATCTCCGTCACCGAAGTGCATGCCCGTCATATTCTGCTTAAGCCGTCGCCGATCATGAATGATGCCCAGGCCCAGGCCAAGCTGGAACAAATCGCGGCTGACATTAAGAGCGGGAAAACCACCTTCGCCAAAGCGGCGAAAGCGTTCTCTGAAGATCCGGGTTCAGCAAACCAGGGCGGTGATTTAGGTTGGGCGACGCCGGACATCTTCGATCCGGCATTCCGCGATGCGCTGATGCGTTTGAACAAAGGGCAGACCAGCGGACCGGTGCACTCCTCCTTCGGCTGGCATCTGATCGAACTGCTGGATAGCCGTCAGGTCGACAGAACCGACGCCGCGCAGAAAGATCGTGCATACCGCATGCTGATGAACCGCAAATTCTCTGAAGAAGCGGCAACCTGGATGCAGGAACAGCGCGCCAGTGCGTATGTTAAAATTCTGAGCAACTAATATCGATGCCTGAAACCCGTAAAGTTGTCATCACTCCCGGCGAACCCGCCGGGATTGGCCCTGACCTGGTCGTGCAGCTTGCCCAGCGCGACTGGCCAGTTGAGCTGGTGATCTGCGCCGACGGCGCCCTGTTAACTGACCGAGCCCAGCGGCTCGGTCTTCCTTTATCTCTCCTCCCATACGATCCTGCGCAACCGCCCGTTCCGCAACGCGCTGGTACGCTGACGCTGCTTAACGTACCGCTGAACGTTCCGGCGGAACCCGGCGTGCTGAGCGTGCAAAACGGCGCCTATGTCGTGGAAACGCTGGCGCGCGCTTGCGACGGCTGCCTTAGCGGCGAATTTGCGGCGTTAGTGACCGGCCCGGTGCACAAAGGCAACATCAACGACGCCGGCATCGCCTTCACCGGTCATACCGAGTTCTTCGAAGAGCGCGCGAAGGCCAGCAAAGTGGTGATGATGCTGGCGACCGAGGAGCTGCGGGTGGCGCTGGTGACGACCCATCTGCCGTTGAAAGCCATCAGCGAAGCAATAACGCCCGAGCTGCTGCGCGAGATCATCACCATTCTCGATCACGATCTGCGCACGAAATTTGGCATTGCCCAGCCGCATGTGCTGGTTTGCGGGCTTAACCCGCACGCTGGCGAAGGCGGCCATATGGGAACGGAAGAGATAGACACCATTATTCCGGTGCTGGAAGAGATGCGCGCGAAGGGGATGAACCTCAGCGGTCCGCTGCCGGCAGACACCCTCTTTCAGCCCAAATACCTTGACCATGCCGATGCGGTACTCGCGATGTACCACGATCAGGGCCTGCCCGTGCTAAAATACCAGGGCTTTGGCCGCGGCGTGAACATTACGCTCGGTTTACCTTTTATTCGTACCTCCGTCGACCACGGCACCGCACTGGAATTAGCGGGTCAGGGAAAAGCGGACGTCGGCAGTTTTATCACGGCGCTTAATCTCGCCATCAAAATGATTGTTAATACCCAATGAATAATCGAGTCCATCAGGGCCATTTAGCCCGTAAACGCTTCGGGCAGAACTTCCTCAACGATCAGTTTGTGATCGACAGCATCGTCTCGGCGATTAATCCACAGAAAGGCCAGGCAATGGTTGAAATCGGCCCGGGTCTCGCCGCGCTGACCGAACCGGTCGGCGAACGTCTTGACCAACTGACCGTTATCGAACTGGACCGCGATCTGGCGGCTCGCCTGCAGACGCACCCGTTCCTCGGACCGAAGCTGACCATCTATCAGCAGGATGCGATGACCATGAACTTCGGCGAACTGGCGGAGAAAATGGGCCAGCCGCTGCGCGTCTTCGGCAACCTGCCGTACAATATCTCGACGCCGCTAATGTTCCATCTGTTCAGCTATACTGATGCCATTGCCGATATGCACTTTATGCTGCAGAAGGAAGTGGTCAATCGTCTGGTTGCCGGGCCGAACAGTAAGGCGTATGGTCGGTTAAGCGTGATGGCGCAATATTATTGCCAGGTTATCCCGGTACTCGAAGTGCCGCCGAGCGCGTTTACCCCGCCGCCTAAGGTCGACTCCGCGGTGGTTCGCCTGGTGCCGCACCGCACCATGCCGTATCCGGTAAAAGAGGTCCGGGTACTGAGCCGCATCACCACCGAAGCCTTCAACCAGCGCCGTAAGACCATACGCAATAGTCTCGGCAATCTGTTTAGCGTTGAAGTGTTGACCGAGCTGGGCGTCGACCCGGCAGTGCGTGCGGAAAATATTTCTGTAGAGCAGTACTGTAAGATGGCCAACTGGTTATCCAACAATCTGCCTTCGAAGGAGAGCTAACCATGATTAATTCGCCTCGTGTTTGCGTTCAGGTGCAAAGCGTCTATATCGAATCGCAGTCTTCTCCGGAAGAAGAGCGTTACGTCTTCGCTTATACCGTCACCATTCGCAATCTGGGGCGGAGTCAGGTTCAGCTGCTTGGCCGCTACTGGCTCATCACTAACGGCCACGGTCGTGAGACTGAAGTTCAGGGTGAAGGGGTGGTCGGCGAGCAACCACATATTCCCGCTGGCGGTGAATATCAATATACCAGCGGCGCGGTCATCGAAACGCCGCTGGGAACCATGCAGGGTCATTATGAGATGATCGATATCGACGGCGCGCCGTTCCGTATCGAGATCCCTGTGTTCCGTCTCGCAGTTCCAACGCTCATTCATTAAAACAATGTCAACATACCTTATTGGCGACGTTCACGGTTGCTACGATGAACTGATCGCATTATTAGCGCAGGTTGAATTCGACCCGAGCACCGATACGCTATGGCTGACCGGCGATCTGGTGGCCCGTGGCCCGGGGTCGCTGGAGGTCCTGCGCTATGTCAAATCTCTGGGCGACAGTGTGCGACTGGTGCTGGGCAACCATGATCTCCACCTGCTGGCCGTCTTCGCCGGTATCAGCCGTAACAAGCCGAAGGATCGTCTGAAATCCCTGCTGGAAGCCCCGGATGCCGACGAGCTGCTCAACTGGTTGCGTCGCCAGCCGCTGCTGCAGGTGGATGAAGAGAAAAAGCTGGTGATGGCCCACGCGGGCATCACGCCGCAGTGGGATCTGGAGACCGCCCAGCAGTGCGCGCGCGATGTAGAAGCGGTGCTCTCCAGCGACTCCTACCCTTTCTTCCTCGATGCCATGTATGGCGATATGCCGAATCACTGGAGCAACGAGCTGAGCGGTCTGGCGCGCCTGCGCTTTATCTCTAATGCTTTTACCCGCATGCGCTACTGCTTCCCCAACGGCCAGCTGGATATGTATTCGAAAGAGGCGCCCGAGGACGCCCCAGCGCCGCTGAAGCCGTGGTTTGCCATTCCTGGCCCGGTCAGCAATGCCTACAGCATTGCCTTTGGCCACTGGGCTTCACTGGAGGGACGCGGTACGCCGGAGGGGATTTACGCCCTGGATACGGGCTGCTGCTGGGGCGGGGAACTCACCTGCCTGCGCTGGGAAGATAAGCAGTACTTCACCCAGCCGTCGAACCGCCAGAAAAGCCTCGACGAAGGCGAAGCCGTCGCGTCCTGAGTCTTCCCGGATGGCGGCGCGTTGCGCCTTATCCGGGCTACATTGCCTTGCGATTTGTCGCCCCGGGCAAGAACGGCGGGCGCGGAGCCACTTTTGTGTCGGGTGGCGGCTCACGCCTTACCCGACCTACATTTCCTTGCGATTTGTCGCCCGGACAGCGCTCCCGAAAGACGAAGCCTGCGACGGGGAACATGACGAGATACTGAGTGCGCCTTCGTCGCGGAATTCACGCAAAAGAAAACCCCGGTCACGCCAGGCGCGACCGGGGTTTTTTCATTGCTATCCTTCCCGCTTAACGGCGTTCGAGGATCTCAAAGCAGTAGCTGTGGGAGTTCTGCGCGTCAGCGTCATGAAACTCGCTGAACACCGACTCCCACTCGTCCGGGTCGTAATCCGGGAAATGGGTATCGCCTTCCACTTCCGCATCAATGTGCGTCAGATAGAGCTTATGCGCTTTCGGCAGGAACTGCTCATAAACGCGGCCGCCGCCAATCACCATAATCTCTTCCACATCGCCGCAGGCAGCAATCGCTTCCTCCACTGAGGAGACCCACTGCACGCGATCGTCGCTGCCGGGTTTGCTGCTGATCACGATATTTTTACGCCCCGGCAACGGGCGCCCAATGGATTCCCAGGTCAGACGCCCCATCACCACCGGCTTATTTAACGTGTTGCGTTTGAACCAGGCGAGATCGGCAGGCAGGTTCCATGGCATGGCGTTTTCCATACCAATGACGCGATCTACCGCTAACGCCGCAATCAGACTGATCATTCATTCATTCCCGAGTGCAAAAAATTGTCGCCACTATACGGAAAGCGTACTACTTCGTCGACTGGCCGGAAGGTAAAGAATAAGAAAATTTTCTGATTTGCTGGCAAGCCCACGTTCACACCGTGGGCCGCCAGAACCGGTTCTAAACGGAAAACAAAATGTTACTGACGAGCGTCAGGCTGAGGGCTTATTTTCCGGCTCATCGGCAATATCCCCGGTGTGCCTGCCCTCTTCCGTCCCCTGCCAGCCGTGACGCTGCACCAGCGACAGATGATGACGATCTTCGTTGATGATGCCGGTGAGCATATCGCTGGTCCGCTTGAAGACCGCCACCCGCGACGCCGCGTCGTTTTCCGCCATCGCCACCATCTCTTCGACCATCTGCAGGTTGAAGCGACGGAACAGATCGGCCCGCTCGCGGGCTTCATAGGCGCCGAGTCCCAGCGCCTCCAGCGTCATTCGGCCGGACTTCAGCGCCGCCTCGAAGGTTTCACGCTCCGGCGCCTCGACGCCAGCCTGGCGCAGCTTAATGTAATGATCGACATCGCGGGCGCGGGAGATGATCTGCAGATGCGGAAAATGCTCTTTTACCCTTTCCACCAGCTCAAGGCTGACGTGCGGATCGTCTATGGCATTGATCAGTACTTCCGCCTTTTCGGCGCCGGCCGATTCCAGCAGGTCGACCCGGGTGGCATCGCCGTAGAAAACCTTCATATCAAATTTGCGCAAGGTATCAACATGATCCGGGTCGTGATCGAGGATCACCATCTTCACCCCGCTGGAGAGCAACAGTCGCCCGGCAATCTGCCCGAAGCGGCCAAAGCCGGCAACAATCACCCGCGGCTGCTCTTCATCAATCTCGTCAGCATCCCGCGCCTGGCCGCTGGCCGATTTCTCCAGACGGGTCAGCAGGACCAGCAAGACCGGCGTTGCCGCCATCGACAGCGCCACCGCCAGGGTCAGCGCCTTAGCCCATTCGCCGTCCAGCACATCCGCCATCCGCGCGGCGCCAAAGACCACAAACGCGAACTCGCTTCCCTGCCCCAGCAGCACCGCAAACCAGCGGCGCTGGGCGCGCGGCACGCCCAGCGGCCTGGCGATAAGCCACAGCATCAGCATTTTTATCGCCAGGAAACCGACCAGCAAAATAACGATACGCAACGGATGGGTCACGAGAGTGCCGAAGTCAATCGACATGCCGACGCCGATAAAGAACAGCCCCAGCAGCAGCCCTTTAAACGGCTCGATATCGCTCTCCAGCGCATGACGATACTCGGAGCTGGCCAGCAGCACCCCGGCGAGAAACGCCCCCATCGCCATCGACAGCCCGACTTCCTCCAGCAGCAATCCAAAGCCGAAGACCAGGAACAGCGCCACGGCGCTGAACACTTCGCGCAGGCCGGAACGGGCGACAAAGCGCAGCAGCGGACGGGTCAGATAGCGCCCCAGGGCCACCACCAGCGCCAGCGCCGCGGCCACCTTCAGCGCGGAGAGGGCAAACGCCACCAGCGAGGTGGCGCCGCCGCTGGCCGCCAGCAGGGGGATCATCGCCACCAATGGGATCGCCGCGATATCCTGGAACAGCAGCACCGCGAAGGCGCTCCGCCCCATCTGCGACACCGTCAGATTGCGCTCATTCATCGCCTGCATCGCAATGGCTGTGGAAGAGAGCGCCAGGGTCATGCCTATCAGCTCGGCCACCTGCCAGCGCAGGCCCAGCAGCATGCAGAACAGACCGATCAATACCCCGCAGGCTACCATCTGCAGCGCGCCGCCGCCGAACACCGAGGCGCGTAGCTTCCACAGCCGCTGCGGATCCAGCTCCAGACCAATCACGAACAGCATCAGCACCACGCCGATCTCGGCAAAGTGCAGAATCGCCTCGGCGTCAGTCACCAGCCGCAGCCCCCACGGGCCGATAATACAGCCAGCGATCAGATAGCCCAGCACCGACCCCAGCCCCAGGCGGACGGCGATGGGCACAATCAGCGCCGCGGCGCCCAGGTAAATCAGCGCTTGTATCAGCGTATGGCTATCCATTCTGGTGTGCCTCCTGCCAGTCGATTAAGCGTTGACGATAATGGCGGGCCTGCGCCTGCAGCGTTTCGTCATCGCAGATAAAAGTGCAGTGCATGGCGAACGGCGGCAGCCATTTCATTCCGCAGTAAAGCGCGGTTGCCTGCAACGGCTGCGCCAGCACCGGAAAACCGGGGAATGAGCCGATGTCGAAGTGGCTTTCACCGCCGCCGGTGGTCACCGCCCACATCAGCGATTTACCGCGCAGGGCAATACCGTTGTGACCATAGGCCCAGCCGTGCGCCAACACTTTGTCCATCCACAGCTTGAGCAGCGGCGGTACGCTATACCATTGCATAGGGTGCTGCCAGATAACCAGATCGGCACGGGCCAGCGCCGCCTGCTCGGCGGCGACATCGATATTAAAGTCGGGATAGAGTTGATAGAGGGAGCGTATCTCTACGCCTTCAAGCGTCCCTGCCTGTTCAAGCATTCGCTTATTCGCATGAGAATGCTGCGGATAAGGATGCGCATAAATTATCAGAATCATTGATTGGCCTGCGTTTGCTCTTGTCGTAATCAGCAAGAGTGTAGACAGTTAAGCCAACCGCTTACAATGATAACTGTGATTTATGTCGCAGTGGGTTACGCATTTCGGGGTTGATTCTTGATCGCCACATCAGAATCGCTGTCGACCAGATCGCATTGCTTCGGTAGCAGAAAGGTCATTGTGCCGGCGATAATCAACGAACCGGCCAGGGCGCAGACCGCCACATTCTGGCCGTAGAGATACATCATCACGCCCACCAGATAGGGGCCACAGAATCCGCCGAGATTGCCCAGACCATTGATCACCCCGCGTGCGCTGCCCGCCACCTCCGGCGAAGCGATACGCCCCGGCATCGACCAGAACGGACTGGTAGCCGATTTGAGAAAGAAACCGCAGATCACCAGTGCGATATAGGCCGCCACCATCTGGTCGCGGAGCACTACCGACGCCACCAGCGCTGCCGCAAAACTGTAGAGCGAGAAGCGAACCCACAGACGACGCTTACCGCTGTGGTCGCTGAACAACGAAATCACATAGATCCCGGCCAGCGTGGCGACAAACGGCAGCACCGCCAGGAAGCCAACGCTGGCCATGTTGCCGCCGGTTAACCCCTTCAGAATGGTCGGCAGCCACAGCGTGTAGCCATAATCCCCGGTCTGGTAGAAAAAATTGAGGATCACCAGCTTCATCAGTCCGGCATTACCAAACACATCCTTCACCGGGGCCTTGCTGACAGGGGCTTCTGCCTGCTTCGCCGCACGCTCGGCGGCCAGGGTGGTCACCAGATAGTCACGCTCGCGGGCGGGCAACCAGTGGGCCTCTTGCGGACGGTCGCTGATCATAAACCACCACACGACCAGCACCACCAGCGACAACAGCCCTTCGATGATAAACAGCCAGCGCCAGTCAAGCGCCGCAATAATGGCCCCGGAGACCGGCGCGGTGAGCATGCCGCCGAGCGGGGCAAACATCATCACAAACGCGTTCGCGCGACCCAGCTCTTTTTCCGGAAACCAATTGCTGACCATGGTCAGCACTACCGGCAGCATTCCCCCTTCCGAAACCCCGAGAATAAATCGCAGCACCAGCAGTTGATATTGATGAGTCACAAACCCTGTCGCCACGGAAACGATAGCCCAGGCTACCAGCGACCAGGCAATAAATTTTTTACCGCTGCCGTTAACCGCAATTCGCCCACCGGGAATTTGCAAAAATAAATAACCAATAAAAAAGATACCGCTGGCCACGCCAGCCATTTGGCTGGTAATGCCTAAATCGGCCTCCATGCCGCCTGGCAGGGCAAAGCTAATATTAACCCGGTCCATAAATGACATAATGCAGGCAATTAACACCGGCACAATGATACGCAGCCAACGGGTGCTGGGAATTTTCTCGTTCATATATTTGCACTCTCTATGCAGAGGTTATTGTTTTGATTGAGATCGCGCGGGTACAGAAATAAAAAGCTAATTAATCGATAGCGTTTGGCAGCGCTGCGCCGGCAAACCAGGCGGCGACGTTAGCAAAAACCACTTCGCTCATTTTCTGTCGTGTTTCCTGCGTGGCGCTGGCGACATGCGGCTGCAGCACCACGTTATCGAGGGCGATCAGCGCCGCCGGGACCTGGGGTTCCTGTTCGAAAACATCGAGCCCGGCCCCGGCGATAACGCCGTTTTGTAACGCGTGGATCAACGCCTTTTCATCCACCAGCGAACCGCGGGCAATATTGATAAGCCAGGCATGCGCCGGCATCACGTTAAACACCGAGGCGTCGATGATGCCGCGGTTCGCCTCGCCGCCGGATGCGGCAATCACCAGAAAATCGCTCTCATGCGCCAGGGTATGCAGGTCGGCACACCACTGATAATCGAGGCCCGCTATCTTTTTACGGTCGGTATACAGCACCTGCATATCAAAACCCCGCGCCCGGCGGGCGATCGCCTGGCCAATATTCCCCATACCCAGCAGGCCGATACGCTTCCCGCTGACCTGAGTCGCCAACGGCATACCACCGCTCAGCCAGCGTCCCTCGCGGACAAAGCGATCGCCCTGACAGAGCTGACGGGAACCGGCCAGCAGCAGCCCCATCGCCAGGTCAGCGACATCATTCGTCAACACCCCGGAGGTGATGGTGACGGCAATTTGCCGCGAGCGGGCATACGCCAGATCCACCGCATCGGTACCGACGCCGAAGATGGCAATCAGCCCAGCCTGAGGCAGCAACTCAAGGACGCTGTTTGCTACGCCGACGTCGCCGCGAGTGACCACGACGGCAATGTTCTCTCCTTGTTCACGCAGAAAGGCGATCGGATCGTCCTGCTCGTAGAGACGCAGCAGCGGGAAATGCTCCGCCAGCTGCAGCTGCAGGGTTTCAATTACGGGGGCCACTAAAAGGACGGCGCGGGGAATAACACTCTTCATCAGATCACCTGTTTGACGTTTGGTTACGACGGTAGCCACTATCAAACGGGTTTTTATCGGGGGATTTTGCGATCTGTATCACGCTGAATCGTGTTAAAAATGCATGTTACCGGACGCGTGATCGTGAAGACAAAACGGCGACCAGACAGGCGATGGACTGCGCGCGCATTAACCTTTCGCTAACACACGACAGGCGCTGGCTGGTGGCCGTTAAATCGTTTCGCCCATCGACAGGCGGTAGTGGAGATCCACCTTTTCAATGGTGGGCAGTCCTTTGATTTTCTTTATTAAAATCTCTGTCGCCACCTTACCCATCTCGAAGCGCGGCGTCAGGACGCTGGCCAGCCGGGGAGAGACGATCTGGCCAATCTCCAGGCCATGAAAGCCCGCGATAGCCAGCTCCTGGGGCACGCTGATACCGGATGCCAGGCACTCCTGTAACACGCCCACCGCCAGGTCGTCATTAGTGCACAGGATACCGTCCATATCGGCGTACATTTGCCGCGCCAGGGTCATCATGCCGGTGCCAATGGAAACCGACGAGACTTTATTCGGCGCAATGCGCCCCACCGCCAGCCCGGCATTCTCCATCGCCCGACAGTAGCCCAGATAACGCTGCTCGTCGCGGACGTCGGACATCGAGCCGAAGTAGATGATCCGTCGTTTACCGCTGGCCAGCAGCATGGTGGTCATATCGAAGCCGGCCTGGAAGTTATCGAATCCGACGTTGATGCGTCCTGGATTCTCCGCCAGCCCCATCACTTCGGCGATCGGGATCTTCGCGGCATTCAGATACTTGTCCGCCCGCAGGGAGTGCACCGACTCGGTCAGCAGCAGTCCTTTCACATTAAACGCCAGCACGGCGGCAATCTGCTCCTCTTCACGCTGGCGATCGTAGTCGTAATTCACCACCAGCGTCTGGTAACCATGCCCGGCGGTAACAGATTCGATGCCGGCCAGCAGATCGGCAAAAATTTGATTATGAAAGGAGGGAATGAGTACGCCAATCCGCGGCACGGCGACGCTGGTCATCGCCGGATTATCCGGGTCGGGCTGATAGCCGATCTCCGCTATCACGCTGGCAATACGCTCCGCCGTCTCCGGTTTCACCTTTTCCGGGGTGCGCAAATAGCGGCTAACGGTCATCTTGGTTACGCCAGCCAGCTCGGCAATATCATGGAGAGTAATGCGTTGTGCTTTCATCTGTGTGTCCGCCAAATACCTGACTGCTTCAGGCCATTATGCCTGTCGGGGGGGCAAAAGAGAATGCCAGTCCGTAGCCGTTAACCTGTTGAGTCAGCGAGATTTACCGGCAGCGTCACGTTTAAAGTAACCCCTTTTTGTAACACGGTTCCGAGTGATCTTCATCACAGTTTCCCCCGGTAAAAATCCGTGAGATAGGGCACAGGTTTTCTTCAGCCGCTAATCAGGATATCGAGATGAACGATCTTTTCAGCTTACAAGGTAAACGCATTTTAATTACGGGCGCAGGACAGGGGATCGGTTTTGTCATGGCTCAGGGTCTGGCGCAATATGGCGCAGAAATCATTATTAATGACCTTTCTGCCCCGCGAGCGGACGATGCGGTGATGAAGCTCCGCGACGAAGGCGCCACCGCCCATGCTGCGGTATTTAACGTGACCGATGCCGAGGCCGTTGAAGAAGCCATTGCCAATATCGAAGCGCATCTTGGCCCGATTGACGTGTTATTCAATAACGCCGGGATCCAGCGCCGCCACCCGTTTACCGAATTCCCGGTGCAGGAATGGAATGACGTGATTTCAGTTAACCAGACGGCGGTATTTCTCGTCTCTCAGGCCGTCGCGAAGCGCATGGTTGACCGCCAGCAGGGAAAAATCATCAATATCTGCTCCATGCAGAGCGAGCTGGGGCGCGACACCATCACCCCCTACGCCGCCGCCAAAGGCGCGGTGAAGATGCTAACCCGCGGAATGTGCGTTGAGCTGGCGCGGCACAACATTCAGGTCAACGGCATTGCCCCGGGCTACTTTAATACGGCGATGACCCGGACGCTGGTTGAGGATAAGGCGTTTACCGACTGGTTATGCAAACGCACCCCTGCCGCCCGCTGGGGCGATCCGCAGGAGCTGGTCGGCGCTGCCGTCTTTTTATCGTCAAACGCGTCGAATTTCGTCAACGGCCATCTGCTGTTCGTTGACGGCGGCATGCTGGTCGCGGTCTGAGAGAAGGAGCGCATGATGGCAGGACAATGCATTATTTTGATGGGCGTCTCCGGAACCGGCAAATCCACCGTCGGTCAGGCATTGGCCCACGCGCTGGGAGCGAAATTTATCGACGGCGACGACCTTCATCCACGCAACAATATCGTCAAAATGGCCACCAGCCAGCCGCTGAATGATGAGGATCGTCAGCCGTGGCTGACGCGTATCGCCGACGTCATTTTCAGTCTTGAGCAGAAAAACGAGTCAGGTGTATTGGTCTGTTCCGCATTAAAAAAGCGCTATCGCGACCGCCTGCGTGAGGGGAACGCGAAGCTACGCTTCCTGTGGTTGACCGGGGATTATGACTGCATTTTGCAGCGAATGCGCCAGCGTAAAGGCCACTTTATGCCAGAAGCGTTACTGCGTAGCCAGTTTGCCGCCCTGGAGACGCCAGACGCCAGTGAAAGCGATGTTCTGGCCGTCGATATTACCCCCGACATCGCCAGTATTGTCGCTCACTCATTAACGTTACTTCATTCGCAACAACCGCAGAGGATCCCGGCATGATTATCGATACCTTAACCGCCGCCGCCGAAAATGAGCTCTATCCGCCGGTGATCCGCCAGGCGCTGCAGGCCGTGTTACAGCAACAACCGCACGCGCTGCCGCCGGGGAAATATACCGTCGAGAGTGATAATGTGTTTTTTACCGTCGTCGAAGGCCATACCCGGCCGCTGAGCGAGCAACGCCCGGAATATCATCGTCAATATCTCGACATTCACATTGTGCTGAAAGGTGAAGAGATCATCGGTGCCGGGAATAAAGGGCTGCCGGTCGTTGAAGATGGTCACTTCAACACGACGCAGGATATCGGTTTCTGTCAGGCTATCGACAGCGAAACGCTGATTCATCTCTACCCGGAAGAGCTGGCGATCCTCTTCCCTGGCGAATTACACCGCCCGATGGCCTGCCTCGAACAAGGCGCAGCGTTGCGTAAAATCGTGGTTAAAATCGATCGCGCGCTACTGTAACGCGATCGTTCGGCCCCGCACACTCCCCGCGGGGCCTGGGATAACCATTAGTTATCCAGCTCATCCATGGACTTCACCTGGTCGCGGTTAATCTGCTCCACGCGGCCGGTTTCGGCATTTTTGTATGAGACGAGGCCGGTGTCATCATCCACCTGCGGTTTGCCGCTGGTGACAATGGTCTTGCCATCGGTGGTTTTGATCGACTGATTCGATGAGCAGCCGGCCACGAACATGATTGCCGTCGCTGCCAGTGCGGATGCCACCAGAATATTGTTCCGCATTGTATCCTCCTGTCTTTTCATCAATAGGTATCGTTATGGTGCTCACTATAGTTAGCCTGACCCGACAGGTGGTTAAAAGCAGAACTCTCCGAAGATGACTGCAGCCAAAAAAAGGGCTGACGATGTCGTCAGCCCTGGTTTGTTGCTCTCCGGCCAGGCCGGCGCGCTTATTTGGTGATTTGCGCGTGCATTTCCTGAACCGAAATCACCTTCTCGGTGGCGTCAGCGTTCAGCGCCATCGCGGTGGCAAAGCCGCCGTTCAGGGTGGTGTCGTAATGCACCTTGTACTGCAGCGCGCTGCGGCGAATCAGCTTGGAGTCTTCAATCGCCTGGCGACCTGCGGTGGTGTTGATGATGTAGGTGTATTCGCCATTCTTGATACGGTCCTGAATGTGCGGACGACCTTCATGCACCTTGTTCACCAGACGCGGGTTGATACCGGCTTCGCCCAGCACAATCGCCGTACCGTGGGTCGCATCCAGCTCAAAGCCAAACTTCAGCAGCTTCGCCGCCAGGTCGACCACGCGCTCTTTGTCGCCTTCGCGAACGGAGAGCAGTGCACGGCCCTGTTTCTTCATGGTCGAGTTGCTGCCCAGCTGCGCTTTGGCGAATGCTTCCGCGAAGGTACGGCCCACGCCCATCACTTCCCCGGTAGAGCGCATTTCTGGCCCTAACAGCGGGTCAACGCCCGGGAATTTGTTGAACGGCAGAACCACCTCTTTCACCGAGTAGTACGGCGGGATGATCTCTTTGGTCACGCCCTGCTGCGCCAGCGTCTTACCGGCCATTACGCGCGCCGCGACTTTCGCCAGCGGGACACCGGTGGCTTTGGAGACGAACGGCACGGTACGCGCCGCACGCGGGTTCACTTCAATCAGATAAACTTCGTTATCTTTCACCGCGAACTGGACGTTCATCAGACCACGAACCTGCAGCTCGAAAGCCAGCTTCTGCACCTGCTCGCGCATCACATCCTGAATTTCCTGGCTCAGCGTATACGCTGGCAGGGAACAGGCTGAGTCGCCGGAGTGTACGCCCGCCTGCTCGATATGCTCCATGATGCCGCCAATCAGCACCATTTCGCCGTCGCAGATGGCATCGACATCCACTTCAATCGCGTCGTCGAGGAAGCGATCCAGCAGTACCGGTGCATCGTTGGAGACGCTAACCGCGGTCTGGAAGTAGCGGCGCAGATCCTGCTCGTCGTAAACAATTTCCATCGCCCGGCCGCCGAGCACGTAAGACGGACGAACCACCAGCGGGTAGCCAATCTCTTTCGCTCTCTCTACCGCCTGCTCAATGGCAGTGACGGTGGCGTTCGCCGGCTGCTTCAGCTTCAGACGGTCAACCGCATGCTGGAAGCGTTCACGGTCTTCCGCGCGGTCGATAGCGTCCGGGCTGGTGCCGATAACCGGTACGCCTGCGGCTTCCAGGGCGCGCGCCAGCTTCAGCGGCGTCTGGCCGCCGTACTGGACGATAACGCCCTTCGGCTTCTCGATGCGCACGATTTCCAGCACGTCTTCCAGGGTCACCGGCTCGAAGTACAGACGGTCGGAGGTGTCATAGTCGGTAGACACGGTTTCCGGGTTACAGTTGACCATGATGGTCTCGTAACCGTCTTCGCGCAGCGCCAGAGAGGCGTGTACGCAGCAGTAGTCAAATTCGATACCCTGGCCGATACGGTTCGGGCCGCCGCCGAGGACCATGATTTTATCGCGGTCAACGGACGGGTTGGACTCACACTCTTCTTCATAAGTGGAGTACATGTAGGCGGTATCGGTGGCGAATTCGGCGGCGCAGGTGTCCACGCGCTTGTAGACCGGATGCAGGTCATACTGGTCGCGCAGCTTGCGAATTTCCGCTTCCCGCACGCCCGCCAGTTTCGCCAGACGCGCATCGGCAAAGCCTTTACGCTTCAGGGTACGCAGGAAGTCGGCGTCGAGGCCGTTGATGCCCACTTCCACCACTTTCTCTTCCAGACGCACCAGCTCTTCAATCTGCACCAGGAACCAGCGGTCGATATTGGTCAGGTTGAAGACGCCGTCTACCGAGAGGCCGGCGCGGAAGGCATCCGCGATGTACCAGATACGCTCGGCGCCAGCGTCTTTCAGCTCGCGGCGAATTTTAGTCAGCGCTTCCGGGTCGTCGAGGCTCACTTTCGGGTCGAAGCCAGTGGCGCCCACTTCCAGGCCGCGCAGCGCTTTCTGCAGCGATTCCTGCTGGGTGCGGCCAATGGCCATCACTTCGCCGACGGATTTCATCTGGGTGGTCAGACGGTCGTTCGCGCCAGCGAATTTTTCGAAGTTGAAGCGTGGAATTTTGGTGACCACGTAGTCGATGGACGGCTCGAAGGAAGCCGGAGTGCGGCCGCCGGTGATGTCGTTCATCAGCTCGTCAAGGGTGTAGCCCACTGCCAGCTTGGCCGCCACTTTAGCAATCGGGAAGCCGGTGGCTTTCGAGGCCAGCGCCGAAGAGCGGGAGACGCGCGGGTTCATTTCGATAACGATCAGGCGACCGTCTTTCGGGTTCACCGAGAACTGCACGTTAGAGCCGCCGGTTTCCACACCGATTTCACGCAGGACCGCCATCGAGGCGTTACGCATGATTTGGTATTCTTTGTCGGTCAGGGTCTGCGCCGGGGCAACGGTGATGGAGTCGCCGGTATGGATCCCCATGGCATCGAAGTTTTCAATCGAGCAGACGATGATGCAGTTGTCGTTCTTATCGCGCACCACTTCCATCTCGTACTCTTTCCAGCCGATCAGCGATTCATCGATCAGCAGTTCGTTGGTCGGAGAGAGATCCAGGCCGCGTTCGCAGATTTCTTCGAACTCTTCGCGGTTATAGGCGATACCGCCGCCGGTGCCGCCCATGGTGAAGGACGGACGGATGATGCACGGGAAGCCAACGTCGGCGGCAACCGCCAGCGCTTCTTCCATGGTGTGGGCGATGCCGGAGCGCGCGGTGTCGAGGCCGATTTTCTTCATCGCCACGTCGAAGCGACGACGGTCTTCCGCTTTATCAATCGCGTCGGCAGTGGCGCCGATCATGGTCACGCCGAACTCTGCCAGCACGCCCTGACGTTCCAGCTCCAGCGCACAGTTCAGCGCCGTCTGGCCGCCCATGGTCGGCAGCACCGCATCCGGGCGCTCTTTTTCGATAATTTTACGTACCACTTCCCAGTGAATCGGCTCGATGTAGGTCGCATCGGCCATTTCCGGGTCGGTCATGATGGTCGCCGGGTTGGAGTTCACCAGGATAACGCGGTAGCCCTCTTCTCGCAGGGCTTTACAGGCCTGCGCGCCGGAGTAGTCAAACTCACACGCCTGACCGATAACAATCGGGCCCGCGCCCAGAATCAGGATACTTTTTATGTCTGTACGTTTTGGCATTGCTCTTTTACTCCTGATTATTTCGCGGACTGACGGTAGAGCTCAATTAACTCGATAAAGTGGTCGAACAGCGGCGCGGCATCATGCGGCCCCGGGCTCGCTTCAGGGTGCCCCTGGAAGCTAAACGCCGGTTTGTCGGTACGATGAATGCCCTGCAGGGTGCCGTCGAACAGCGACTTGTGGGTCACGCGCAGGTTGGCCGGCAAGGTGGCTTCGTCAACCGCAAAACCGTGGTTCTGCGCGGTGATCATCACCACATTGTTATCAATATCTTTCACCGGATGGTTGCCGCCGTGGTGGCCGAACTTCATCTTAATGGTCTTCGCACCGCTCGCCAGCGCCAGCAGCTGATGGCCAAGGCAGATACCGAATACCGGAATATCGGTCTCAAGGAATTTTTCAATCGCGTCGATAGCGTAATCGCACGGCGCCGGGTCGCCTGGGCCGTTAGAGAGGAAAATACCGTCCGGATTCATTTTCAGCACGTCTTCGGCAGAGGTCTGCGCCGGCACCACCGTCAGGCGGCAGCCGCGGTCCACCAGCATGCGCAGGATGTTGCGTTTCGCGCCGAAGTCATACGCCACAACGTGGAACGGCAGCTCGCTTTCCGCTTTCGCTTCCGGCAGGTCGCCCGCCAGAGTCCAGCTGCCCTGCGTCCAGCTGTAGGTTTCTGCGGTGGTCACTTCCTTCGCCAGATCCATGCCGTTCAGACCCGGGAACGCTTTCGCTTTCTCCAGCGCCAGCTGAGCATCCGGGCTGTCGCCCGCGATGATGCAGCCGTTCTGCGCCCCTTTCTCACGCAGCAGACGCGTCAGCTTGCGGGTATCGATATCGGCAATCGCCACGATGTTATGGCGCTTCAGATAAGAAGAAAGATCTTCAGTATTGCGGAAGTTGCTGGCAATCAGCGGCAGATCGCGGATCACCAGACCCTGCGCGTGTACCTGAGAAGATTCTTCATCGGCGGCGTTGGTGCCGACATTACCAATATGAGGATAAGTAAGAGTGACGATTTGGCGGGAATAGGAAGGATCAGTGAGGATTTCTTGATAACCGGTCATTGAAGTATTGAAAACGACTTCCCCAACCGCCGTGCCGGTTGCCCCGATGGCCCGACCGTGAAACTGGGTTCCGTCTTCCAGAACCAATAGCGCTGACTTAATCAAAACACCCTCCAGAGAATATCCACTCACTTTATTTGCATATTAATTCATAAACACGATCTGAATCAATGCAAATCTGTTGCCCGCAGATTTTTGGCAAACGGCGGCATTCTGGAGAGATGTCGGATAAAAGTCAACTTAAAGCGGAGATTTTTAATGTCATTTTACGCCACTGGTGCATAACATGTGATTTTTACGCCAAAAAGATCAACAAACCTGGCTGAGAAAACGCTTGCGGACGGGAAAGAGTGTAAAACCTGGCGACGAAGCGCTAAAAAGTGGACCAAATGGTCAAAATTTACATTTCATTCACCAAAAACAGCATGAATATTATTATTTATAGCTATCACAACGTAAAACACACACCAAACCCATAAAAATAAAAAAGGGCAACAATATATTGCCCCTTGCATCAATAACTTATTGATTGCAATAACCACATCACGATGGGTAATAATCGTTATAAACTGTTCAAATCCAGCACATCACGCATGTCAAACAGACCATTTTTCTTGTCTTTCAGCCATAATGCAGAGCGAACCGCGCCATTAGCAAAGGTCATCCGGCTGGAGGCTTTATGGGTGATTTCAATACGCTCACCGATATCAGCAAACATCGCCGTATGCTCCCCGACGATATCGCCCGCACGGACAGTGGCGAAGCCAATGGTGCCCGGAACGCGTTCGCCGGTATGACCTTCACGACTGTAGACGGCGCATTCCTTCAGATCTTTGTTCAATGCTCCGGCGATCGCTTCGCCCATCGCCAGCGCGGTGCCTGACGGCGCATCCACTTTATGCCGGTGGTGCGCTTCGATAATTTCGATGTCGGTGTAGTCGCCCATCACCTTTGCCGCCTTCTCCAGCAGCTTTAACAGGACGTTGACGCCGACGCTAAAGTTAGCGGCGAAGACAATGGCAATCTCCTGCGCGGCGTCGCGAATCGCCTGCTTGCCAGCGTCGTCAAAACCGGTGGTGCCGATGACCATCCCTTTGCCGTGCTCGCGGCAAAACGCCAGATGGTTCAGCGTGCCTTCCGGGCGGGTAAAATCGATCAACACGTCGAAATCATCTTTTACCGCCGTCAGGCTGCTCTGCACCGCGACGCCCGCTTTGCCGGCGCCCGCCAGCTCCCCGGCGTCGCTGCCCACCAGGCTTGACCCTTCGCGCTCCAGCGCCGCGCCCAGCGCCACGCCTTCCATCTGCAATGCAGCCTGAATTAACTGGCGTCCCATCCGGCCGCCCGCGCCGGCGATGGCCACGCGGATTTGTGCATCATGCATAGCTATTCTCTTTTGTTAACATTACGTAAATTGTTTTCAGAGTAACCAGCCCGTCAGCGGGCCGCTACTCAAAAACGCCGATAATTAGAAATTTATGACAAACGGCGGACGATATCAGTAAAAACTATACGATTGTGCCGCAATTCCATGTTTACGTAGTGACAACCGGGAAGACTAATGATGGCGCCTTCGCCCGTACAGTGCGGGCGAAGGCGGTGTTGCAGTGGGTTACAGCGGGAAAAGCGCGCCGGCGGGAAACGTGGATAAAAACCAGGTCACCGCCAGCAGATCGGCGCTGCCGCCGGGGCTGAGATGGCGGGCAATCAGCTCATCGTCAAACTGGCGCAGCGCCTCCAGCCCGCCGTCCGCCAGCACGCCGCCCTGCCACAGCAGTCGCTGCGCCTCCTGCTGGACAAAGTTCAGCCCGGCAAGCCCGCCGCGCGAGACCAGGTTGGTGTCATCATTCCACGCCATCAGATGCAGCAGGGTTTGCAGCAGCGCCAGATTGCTGTCGCCGGTCTCTTCCATCATGCGGGTAAAGACTGGCAAGGCCTGGGTACGCACCGTCAGGAAACCGCTCTCCGCCTCGCCGCGGGCCCCGGGGAGACCATAACGCAGAAAATGAGCCTCGCCTTTACTGAGCCGTTCCCCGCCAGCAGAAGACAATTCCTGCATAACCATGCCGCGACAGAAGCGCGCCACCTGATCGCAAAGCCGGTGCAGCTCTATCGGCTCACCTTTCGACACCAACCTGCCCGCAGCTGCGCTGAGCAGGCCAAAAGCGAAGATCGCCCCGCGATGGGTATTCACCCCACCGGTGGCCTCCAGCATATCGTTCTCACAGGCCATCCCTACCGGGCGCAGCATCATCAATACCTGCTCCGGCGCGACCGCCGCAGTATCGTGGCCCATGATGAAAAATTTCTCCATCCATGGCGCCACCACCGCGGTGCTGGCCTCAAACGAGGCCAGATCCATATCCCGGTGCGCGCCAGCGTTACGAATATCCACCAACCCGGGCTTAGGGGTCAGGCGAACTTCGGTCAACAGCGCGCGCTCTACCGCGCTGACCACCTCTTCGGCACTCAGTGGCTTCACGCGCCGCACACGCGCCGGATTCATTAACACGTCGCTCATGGCCTTTCCCCTCTGCGTTTAGTCGCTGTTTTTCACCTGACGAATCACATCGATGACCGAACCGTCGCGATAGCGCACCACCGCCACCACCCGATCGGTAAATTCGATCGGCTGCGGCTTGCCGGTTAGCAGTTCCGCACGCTGCTGCAGCTCCTCAATGGTCATCAGCGGAATGCCTGCGCTGCGCAAATTGTCGATCAGGTCCTGACGTGCCGGGTTGACCGCTATGCCGTGGTCAGTGACCAGCACATCCACGCTGGCTCCCGGCGTCACACGGGTCAGCACTTTTTCCACGACGCAGGGAATTCGCCCGCGAACTAACGGCGCGGTAATGATGGTCAGATCCGCGCCGGCGGCGGTATCGCTATGTCCGCCGGATGCGCCGCGCAGCACGCCGTTAGAGCCGGTCATCACGTTGACGTTAAAGTCGGTATCGATTTCCAGCGCGCTGAGCATTACCACGTTTAAGCGCTCGCAGGAGGCGCCTTTAGAGCCTGGGCTGGCATACTGATTGGTGGAGATCTCGACGTGGTTCGGGTTCTGCGCCAGCGAACGCGCGGCGTCGCCATCGAACGACTGGGTATCGAGCAGCGTTTTGATCAGCCCCTTTTCGTGCAGATCGACCATCGTGCCGGTGATGCCGCCGAGGCCGAAGCTGGCGGTAATGCCGTTACGGCGCATTTTGTCTTCGAGGAAGCGGCTCACCGCCAGCGAGGCGCCGCCGGTGCCAGTCTGCAGCGAGAAGCCGTCTTTAAAGTACCCGGAATGCTCGACCACCTTCGCCGCCTGGCGGGCAATCAGCAGTTCGCGCGGGTTGCTGGTCAGACGGATCGCCCCAGCGGTAATTTTTTGCGGATCGCCGACTTCGTCCACCTGGACGATCAGATCCACCTGATCCTGGGCAATGCTGGCCGGATAGTTTGGGTAATCCACCCACGCTTCGGTCAACAGCACCACGCATTTGGCATGTTCCGCATCAACGCGCGCATAGCCCAGCGAACCGCAGCGCGACTTACCGCTAAAGCCGTTGGCATTGCCAAACTCATCGCAGCAAGGGACGCCGAGAAACGCCACATCAATCGACAGTTCACCGCTTTGGATCAGCTGTACGCGACCGCCGTGGGAGTGGATCTGCACCGGGTTTTCCATTAATCCGGCGGAGATCTCCTCGCCCAGCTTGCCGCGCAGACCGGAGGTGTAGATCTGGCGGATCACGCCATTTTTAATATGCTCGATCAGCGGCCAGTGGGCGTCGATCAGCGAACTGGATGCCAGGGTCAGATCGCGAAAGCCCATTTCCGCCAGCGTTGCCATGACCATGTTGACCACTTTGTCACCGCCGCGAAACGCGTGGTGGAACGAAATGGTCATGCCGTTTTGCAGGCCGGAGCGACGGATTGCCGTTTCCAGCGAGTCGCAAATTTTACGCTGGCGCTTTTCTGTTTCACTGGCCAGCCACGGACTTTTCGCCGTCACGCCCGCATAAGGGGTCAGTCCTTCCGGCATCACGTACTGCTGATTAAGCATTGCTACTGTCTCTTTCATCTTGTTCCCCTTAATCACGAATCCCGGAAGCCGAGAGCGCCACCACTTTGCGAGCGTGGTCGATAATCGGTCCATCGATCATCTTGCCGTTGAGCGACACCACGCCCAGACCGCGCGACTCTGCCTCTTCCGCGGCGGCAATCACCTCCAGCGCATGGTCGACCTCTTTGCGCGTCGGGGCATAGACCTGATGCAGGAGTTCAATTTGTCGTGGGTTGACCAGCGATTTGCCGTTGAAGCCGAGGTTTTTAGCCAGATTTGCTTCCGCCAGGAAGCCCTCTTCGTTATTGATATCCGACCACACCACGTCATAGGCGGCGATGCCGGCAACGCGCGCGGCATGCAGTACCGCACAGCGGGCGTAGAACAGTTCAGTACCGTCGCCGCGGGAGGTGCCCATATCCATGACGTAATCGAAGGCCGCCAGCGCGATCGCCGCCAGACGCGGGCTGGCGCGCGCAATCTCCACCGCGTTCACCACGCCCAGCGCCGACTCGATCGCCGCCATTAACTTGGTGCTGCCCACTTCCCGGCCGCACTCGCATTCAATCCGCTCAACGTGCGCTTCCAGCTCATGGATATCTTCTTTGCTGTCGGTTTTCGGCAAACGCACCATGTCCACACCCGCGCGGACCACCGCTTCAAGATCGGCCAGACCGAACGGCGTATTCAGCGGGTTAATGCGCACCACGGTTTCGATATCCTGATACAGCGGATGCTGCAGCGCCTGATGCACCAGCAAGCGGGCGGTATCTTTTTCGCGTAGCGAAACGGCATCTTCCAGGTCGAACATCACCGCATCAGCGCCGTAGACGAATGACGTGCTTAACATGGCGGCATTGGCGCCAGGGATGAACAGCATACTGCGACGTGGTTTCATAACTGGCTCCATTGCAATTGAGACTGTTGCGCCGCGCGCAGCGCCGCGGCCTGTACACGGGCCCGCAGTACGCACTCCAGGGCGCCTTTATCATCGACCACCACGTTGGCCTGCTTCACGCCAAGCTGCGCCAGCGTTTCTCTGACCACCTGCTCAATCGCAGCGCCAAACTGTTGTTTCACAATGCTGTCGATTTCCAGCTGAATGCCCGGCTGCGCCGCCGGTCCAATCCTGACCATCACATCGCTGGACTCCAGCGTGCCGGCCAGGGCGTCAATCTTCATTTCCATAGGGGAAAATCCTTTGTTAGGGCGTATAAATCAGGCGGTTTGATGTTCGCTCTCCGCCAGTTGCATCAGAAAAGAGAGGGTGCCCGGCGGCACCAGCGCCGCGACGGCTTGCCAGTTGCGCTGTCGGTACAGCTCGCGCACGCGGGAAGCGGATATCGGCCCGCCGTTTTTTTCGATGCGCGCCAGCTCCACAACTTCAACTGGCGGCGCGTCACCGGGCGCTTCCAGCAACGCTTTCATGCGCTGGTTGTAGCTACGGGTCAGCGAACACAGCGGCTCGGTGCCGACAAAGCGATGGGTTATCTGCAGCGCCGGGGCCAGGCGTTCACGGAATATCTGCAGGTCAATCTGGCTGTGGCAGTCATCGACCACGCCCTGCTCTTTGAGGAAGTAGCCGGGAAACGTCGCCCGCGAGATGAGGTATGCCGAGCCGGGATGCAGCGTCACTTTGTCGATGCCGGCGATACCTTTTTCGATAAGCGTAAAGCGATCGTGACAGGAAAAGCAGGAGGCATCTTCCTTCACGACAAACAGATGTAACCAGTCGCACTGGCGTGCCGCCTGCTCCACCAGCCAACGGTGGCCGAGAGTGAAGGGATTGGCATTCATCACAATGGCGCCGATTTTGCGCCCCGGCTGACGGTACATCGCCAGCTGTCGGCAATAGCGCGTCAGCCGTTCGCGGCTGTTTTCCATTAATACAGCGCGATCGCCCGCCTGGGCAATTGGCCAGAAGCCTGCCCCGGAAAATAGCGCAGCGTTACTGGGTTTAGTGAATAAAAACAGCTCGCTGCGCCCCAGCTCATAGGCCAGCGTCAGGAGCTCGGTCAGTAATTTAAGGCTCAGCCCCTCCCCCTGCAGCGAGGGATCGATGGCGATGCATTTCAGCACATTGCCGGCGATAGCACCGCAGCCGACCAGCCGCTGCTGATACTCGGCGATAATCGCCATTTCGCAGTCGGCCTCTAACGACAGTTGATGCTGGCGGAGAAACCGATCGATCGCCTCTCGCCGCGGTTTATCTTTTAATAGCTGAACGCGTTTTAATATCAGTGTCATTTTTTAGCGCTTCGTCATTTCAAAACGAACTGTATTTCGCCAGCGTTCGGCTATGGATTCTTGTATTTAAGTCACAGTTTTTCTCGTGGCTTAATTGGCTTTATGGTTTTTATGTTGTTAATTAATTCAGAATCATAAAACCAATTAAATTAATAAAAAACACGAGTATTCAGTGAAGGTAATCACACCTTACCCCTGGGTCTATTTATTACTATGCGCCGGTCTTACTACTCCATCAATAAACAGGATAACGTTTATGACTAACATGAGTCAGGCTCCGGCAACGGAGAAGAAGGGCGTTAGCGACCTGCTGGGATTTAAAATCTTCGGCATGCCGCTACCTCTTTACGCGTTTGCGTTAATTACACTATTACTTTCACATTTCTATAACGCTTTACCCACCGACATTGTCGGCGGATTCGCCATCATGTTTATTATCGGCGCCATATTCGGTGAAATTGGCAAACGCCTGCCAATATTCAACAAATATATCGGTGGCGCTCCGGTGATGATTTTCCTGGTGGCGGCTTATTTCGTCTATGCCGGTATTTTCACGCAGAAAGAGATAGATGCTATCAGCAACGTGATGGATAAAAGTAACTTCCTTAACTTATTTATCGCGGTATTAATCACCGGTGCAATCCTGTCGGTAAACCGCCGCCTGCTGCTGAAATCACTGCTCGGCTATATTCCAACCATCCTGATGGGCATTGTCGGCGCGTCGATTTTCGGCATCGCTATCGGTCTGGTGTTCGGGATTCCGGTGGATCGCATCATGATGCTCTACGTCCTGCCGATCATGGGTGGCGGCAACGGCGCGGGCGCAGTCCCCCTGTCGGAGATCTACCACTCCGTCACTGGTCGTTCTCGCGAAGAATATTACTCTACTGCCATCGCTATCCTGACCATCGCCAACATCTTCGCCATCGTCTTTGCCGCGATACTCGATATCATCGGTAAAAAGCACACCTGGCTGAGCGGCGAAGGCGAACTGGTGCGTAAAGCCTCATTCAAAGTGGAAGACGATGAAAAAGCGGGACAAATCACCCATCGTGAAACCGCCGTCGGCCTGGTGCTGTCCACTACCTGTTTCCTGCTGGCCTACGTCGTCGCCAAGAAAATCCTGCCCAGCATTGGCGGCGTTTCGATTCACTACTTCGCGTGGATGGTATTGATCGTTGCGGCGCTAAACGCCTCCGGCCTGTGCTCACCAGAAATCAAAGCCGGCGCCAAGCGTCTGTCTGATTTCTTCTCTAAACAGTTGCTGTGGGTACTGATGGTCGGCGTCGGCGTCTGCTACACCGACCTGCAGGAAATCATCAATGCCATTACTGTCTATAACGTTGTTATCGCCGCCGTAATCGTTATCGGCGCAGTGCTCGGCGCGGCGATCGGCGGCTGGCTGATGGGCTTCTTCCCAATTGAATCGGCGATCACGGCGGGCCTGTGTATGGCCAACCGCGGCGGCTCCGGCGACCTGGAAGTTCTCTCTGCTTGTAACCGTATGAACCTTATCTCTTATGCGCAAATCTCCTCCCGTTTGGGCGGGGGTATTGTGTTGGTCATCGCCAGCATAGTGTTCGGCATGATGGTTTAACCCATTTGCACGATGGCACGTTGAACTGACAGGTGAAGAACGTATCAGGGTCCTATGCCGGGAGCGGCAGAGGGAAATCCACCCTGCTCCTTAGCCGGAAACGCCAGAAACCTTGTCAGACAGCGCGTCATCGTGCCCCTATTTGAGATGTACCAATGACTGACAATGCCGTCCTGTTAGGCGAAGGCTTCACCCTGATGTTTCTCGGCATGGGCTTTGTGCTGGTGTTCCTGCTGCTGCTCATTTTCGCCATCCGGGGAATGTCCCTCGCCGTCAACCGCCTGTTTCCCGAGCCGCCTGCCGCCCCCAAACCGGCCCCGGCCGCCGTCGCGCCCGCCGACGACTTCGCCCGCTTAAAGCCAGCGATTGTCGCCGCCATTCACCACCATCGCCGTCTTCACCCTTAATTCACGGAGGAATTTATGACCGTTGCCATTACCGATGTCGTCCTGCGCGACGCCCACCAGTCCCTGTTCGCCACCCGTCTGCGTCTCGACGATATGCTCCCCGTCGCCGCTCAGCTGGATGACGTCGGCTACCGCTCGCTCGAGTGCTGGGGCGGCGCCACCTTTGACGCCTGCATCCGCTTCCTCGGCGAGGACCCGTGGGTCCGCCTGCGCGAGCTGAAAAAGGCGATGCCGAAGACCCCGCTGCAGATGCTGCTCCGCGGCCAGAACCTGCTCGGCTACCGCCACTACGCCGACGACGTGGTGGAGCGCTTCGTGGAGCGCGCCGTCAAAAACGGCATGGACGTCTTCCGCGTCTTCGACGCCATGAACGACCCGCGCAACATGCAGGCCGCCCTGCAGGCTGTCCGCCGCCACGGCGCCCACGCCCAGGGCACGCTTTCGTACACCACCAGCCCGGCCCACACCCTGCAGACCTGGCTTGACCTCACCGAACAGCTGCTGGAGACCGGCGTTGACTCCGTCGCCATCAAGGACATGTCCGGCATTCTGACGCCGCATGCCGCCTTTGAGCTGGTCAGCGAAATCAAGAAGCGCTACGACGTCACCCTGCACCTGCACTGTCATGCCACCACCGGGATGGCGGAGATGGCCCTGCTGAAGGCCATTGAAGCCGGGGTCGACGGCGTCGACACCGCCATCTCCTCAATGAGCGCCACCTACGGCCACCCGGCCACCGAGGCGCTGGTCGCCACCCTCGCCGGCACGCAATATGACACCGGACTGGATATCCACAAGCTGGAGAGCATCGCGGCCTACTTCCGCGAGGTGCGTAAGAAGTACCACGCCTTCGAAGGCCAGCTGAAGGGCACCGACAGCCGTATCCTCGTCGCCCAGGTCCCGGGCGGGATGCTCACCAACCTCGAAAGCCAGCTGAAGCAGCAGAATGCCGCGGACAAACTCGACCTGGTGCTGGCGGAAATCCCCCGCGTGCGCGAGGACCTCGGCTTCATCCCGCTGGTCACCCCGACCTCGCAGATTGTCGGCACCCAGGCGGTGCTCAACGTCCTGACCGGCGAGCGCTACAAAACCATCGCGAAGGAGACCGCCGGTATCCTGAAGGGTGAGTACGGCCGCACCCCGGCGCCGGTGAACGCCGCCCTGCAGGCGCGGGGGCTTGACGGCGCTGAAGCCATCACCTGCCGCCCGGCCGACCTGCTGAAGCCGGAGCTGGCGCAGCTGGAAGCCGACGTCAGACGGCAGGCGCAGGAGAAGGGCATCACCCTTGCCGAAAACGCCATCGACGACGTGCTCACCGTGGCCCTGTTCCCGCAGCCCGGCCTCAAGTTCCTCGAAAACCGCCACAACCCGGCGGCCTTTGAACCGCTGCCGCAGGCGGAAGCCGCGCAGCCGCTGGCAAAAGCAGAAAAACCTGCCGCCTCCGGCGTCTACACCGTGGAGGTGGAAGGCAAAGCCTTTGTGGTCAAAGTCAGCGACGGCGGCGACGTCAGCCAGCTCAGCGCCGCGCCGGTGGCCGCTGCGCCTGCTGCCGCCCCGGCTCCGGCCGGCGCCGGCACCCCGGTGACCGCCCCGCTGGCGGGCACTATCTGGAAGGTGCTGGCCGCGGAAGGCCAGACGGTGTCCGAAGGCGAGGTGCTGCTGATTCTGGAAGCCATGAAGATGGAGACCGAAATCCGCGCCGCGCAGGCCGGGACCGTGCGCGGTATCGCGGTGAAAGCCGGCGACGCGGTGGCGGTCGGCGACACTCTGCTGCAGCTGGCGTAAGGACGAGGAGCGGAAATGGAAAGTCTGAACGCCCTGATTCAGGGCATGGGGCTGATGCACCTCGGCGCCGGCCAGGCCATCATGCTGCTGGTCAGCCTGCTGCTGCTGTGGCTGGCGATTGCGAAGAAGTTCGAGCCGTTACTGCTGCTGCCGATTGGCTTCGGCGGCCTGCTGTCGAACATCCCGGAGGCCGGGCTGGCGCTCACCGCCCTGGAGAGCCTGCTGGCCCACCACGACCCGGCGCAGCTGGCGGTGATTGCCGCGAAGCTCCACTGCGCGCCGGACGTCCACGCCATTAAGGAGGCGCTGGCGCTGGCCCTGCCGTCGGTGCAGGGGCAGATGGAGAGCCTCGCGGTGGACATGGGCTACTCCGCCGGGGTGCTGGCCATCTTCTATAAGGTGGCGATTGGCTCAGGCATTGCGCCGCTGGTCATCTTTATGGGCGTCGGGGCAATGACCGATTTCGGCCCGCTGCTGGCCAACCCGCGCACCCTGCTGCTGGGGGCGGCGGCGCAGTTCGGGATCTTCGCCACCGTGCTCGGGGCGCTGACGCTGAACTACTTCGGCATCATCAGCTTCACCCTGCCGCAGGCGGCGGCCATCGGCATCATCGGCGGCGCCGACGGCCCGACGGCGATTTACCTGTCGGGCAAGCTGGCACCGGAGCTGCTGGGGGCCATCGCGGTGGCGGCCTACTCCTATATGGCGCTGGTGCCGCTGATCCAGCCGCCGATCATGAAGGCGCTGACCAGCGACAGGGAGCGGAAGATCCGCATGGTGCAGCTGCGCACGGTGAGTAAGCGGGAGAAGATCCTCTTCCCGGCGGTGCTGTTGCTGCTGGTGGCGCTCCTGCTGCCGGACGCCGCGCCGCTGCTGGGGATGTTCTGCTTCGGCAACCTGATGCGCGAGAGCGGCGTGGTGGAGCGGCTGAGCGATACGGTGCAGAACGCGCTGATCAACATCGTGACCATCTTCCTCGGACTGTCGGTGGGGGCCAAGCTGGTGGCGGACAAGTTCCTGCAGCCGCAGACGCTGGGGATCCTGGTGCTGGGGGTGATCGCCTTCTGCGTGGGCACCGCGGCCGGGGTGCTGATGGCGAAGCTGCTGAACAGGTTCAGTAAGAACCCGATCAACCCGCTGATCGGCTCGGCGGGGGTGTCGGCGGTGCCGATGGCGGCGCGGGTGTCGAACAAGGTGGGTCTGGACGCGGACGGGCAGAACTTCCTGCTGATGCACGCCATGGGCCCGAACGTGGCCGGGGTGATCGGCTCGGCGATCGCCGCCGGGGTGATGCTCAAGTACGTGCTGGCGATGTAGGCCAGCGTTCTTCCCGGAGGTGTGTCTGTCGCCCCGCCTCCGGGCTGATTTGATACCCACTCCTGGCATGACGGGGCCGGGTACATGTCTGAAATTTTCTGTTCTGTGCTCCACCTGTCGGCGCCGGGGGCGCAAAACGGGGAGAATAACAATTTAATGTCTATCGACCCAATGTATACCCGAAAAATCACCCACTGGTTTGCCCGGCGATCGTTTCAGAATCGCATCTTCCTGCTGATCTTATTTACCTCGACTACCGTCATGCTGGCGATGTCATGGTATCTGACAGACATTACCGAGGAGCGTCTGCATTATCAGGTCGGGCAACGGGCGCTGATTCAGGCGATGCAGATTTCGGCGATGCCGGAGCTGGTGGAGGCGGTACAGAAACGCGACCTCGCCAGAATCAAAGCCCTTATCGACCCCATGCGTTCGTTCTCCGACGCCACCTACATCACCGTCGGTGATGCCAGCGGCCAGCGCCTCTATCACGTCAATCCTGATGAAATCGGCAAATCGATGGAAGGCGGCGATAGCGATGAGGCGTTGATAAACGCCAAAAGCTACGTGTCAGTGCGCAAAGGCTCGCTGGGATCCTCGTTGCGTGGTAAATCGCCGATCCAGGACGCGACCGGCAAGGTGATCGGCATTGTGTCGGTAGGCTATACCATCGAGCAACTGGAGAACTGGCTCAGCCTGCAGATAAGCTCGCTGCTGATCCCGATGGCCATCATGTTACTGCTCCTGCTCTATTGCGCCCGCCGCTTCTCACTGCATATCAAAAAGCAGATGCTCAATATGGAACCCCAGCAGCTGTCACAGCTGTTGATCCAGCAAAGCGTGCTGTTTGAATCGGTGTTCGAAGGGCTTATCGCCATCGACTCCGGTTATAAAATCACTGCGATTAATCAGACTGCCCGCCGCCTGCTCAATTTGAGCCAACCGGAAACCACGCTTATCGGCAAAGGGATCAACAGCGTTATCTCGCAGGAGACCTTTTTCTACGATGCGCCACAGGCCAATAAAAAAGACGAAATCGTCACCTTCAATCAGATCAAAGTGATCGCCAGCCGGATGGCGGTGATCTTAAACAATGAGCCACAGGGTTGGGTGATCAGCTTTCGCAGCAAAGACGATATCAACACCCTTAGCCTGCAGCTCAGCCAGGTGCAACAGTATGCGGATAACCTGCGCGCCGTGCAGCATGAGCATCGCAATCTGATCTCCACTATCGCTGGCCTGCTGTTTCTTAAACGCTACGATCATGCGCTGGATCTGATCCAACAGCAGTCGGAAAGTCACCAGAAGGTGATCGATTTTATCGCGCGGAATTTCCAGGATAACCATCTGGCCGGACTGTTGATCGGCAAGTATTACCGGGCCAAAGAGCTCGGTCTGGAGCTGGTTTTCGATCCGGCCTGCTTCGTTGACAGATTACCCACCGCCCTTTCTCACAATGAATGGATCTCGATCGTGGGGAATCTGCTTGATAACGCCTACAATGCCAGCCTGCGTCAGCCGCAGGGGTCAAGGCAGATAGAATGCCTGATCAACAGCGACGGTCACGAAGTGATCATTGAGATCGCCGACCAGGGATGCGGCATTGACGAGACGCTGCGCGATCGGATCTTCGAGCGCGGCGTCACCAGCAGCGCCAGTAAAGATCATGGTATCGGACTCTGGCTGGTACGCAGCTATGTGGAACAGGCAGGCGGCAGTATTGTCGTCGAAAATAATATTCCTTTTGGCACCATCTTTACGCTTTATATCCCCCTGACCCGAGAAGAACATCATGGATAGCATCACTACTCTTATCGTTGAAGACGAACCTATGCTGGCGGAGATCCTGGTGGATAACATTAAACAGTTTCCCCAGTTCGACGTCATTGGTATTGCGGATAAGCTTGAGAGCGCCAGGAAACAGCTCAGACTGTATCAACCGCAGCTGATCCTGCTGGATAATTTTTTACCCGACGGCAAAGGTATCGATCTGATCCGCCATGCTGTCAGTACGCATTACAAGGGACGGATTATCTTTATTACCGCAGATAATCATATGGATACCATTAGCGAAGCGCTGCGTCTTGGGGTGTTCGATTACCTGATTAAGCCGGTGCACTATCAGCGCCTGCAGCACACACTGGAGCGCTTTGCCCGCTATCGTAGCTCGCTGCGCTCCAGCGAACAGGCCAGCCAGATCCATGTCGATGCACTGTTTAATATTCAGGCCCGGGAGCAAACGGAACCCGCCAGCGCACCACTGCGCGGGATCGATGAAAGCACCTTTCAGCGCGTGCTCCAGCTGTTTGCCGACCCGTCGGTGGTACATACCGCCGACTCGCTGGCCCGTATCCTCGGCAGCAGCAAAACCACCGCCCGCCGTTATCTGGAACAAGGGGTGAAGAACGACTTTCTGGAAGCGGAAATCAGCTACGGCAAGGTTGGCCGACCGGAGCGCATTTATCACGGCAAGCAGGCCTATCCTGAGCAGAGATAAAACGCTTACGCCAGGGTGTAGCTGACCACCAGCTGCCCCTTCTTCATTTTAATCTGGCTGACGACGACGTCGCCCAGCTCCGCCAGACGGGCGACGTGGGTGCCACCGCAGGGATAAGCGGGCAGTTCGCCGAAGCCCACCTGGCGCAAGCCATCAGCGAACGTCACCTGACGCGGTAAGTCCTGCGCCTGCCAGGCCTTCACCGGCGCCAGTAGCGCACTGGCGTCCGGCAGCGCGGCATTGTTCCTGCAGGTAAAGGTTATCCGCCCTTCGCCGGGCCAGTGGTGCGCTTTCACCGGTTGCCAGCCAAGCTGTTCGCCCGCCAGGCCAAGCAGGTGGCCGGCAGAATGCAGACGGGCATGCAGCTGTCTCGCGGAGGCATCAATTTTCATCTCCACGTCACCGAGGGGAAGCGCTTGCGACAGGATATGCAGCACGCTGTCGCCGCGCACAATAACCGTCTCAACCACCTGCCCGGCTATCCAGCCGCGGTCTGCCGGTTGACCGCCTCCTTGCGGGTGAAACAACGTCCGATCCAGTTCGATGGCGTAACGGCCATCCACTTCTGCGGTGCAGGCGATGATCTGGGCGCGCCCGTCGGTAGCATCGCTGGTGTAATAAACTCGTTCAGTCATGGTGATTCTCCTCTCTGTCCGACCAGTATATTGATAATATCGACAGCGATAATCCCACCACCCGCCAATGCACTTTTGCCCCGGGAGCACAAATGAATCTAAACCTCCTGCCGGACCTCGCCCTCTTCGTCCAGATTGTCGACCAGGGCAGCTTTTCCGCCGTCGCCCGCCAGAGCGGACTGACGCCCTCCGCCGTGAGCCGCAGCGTGTCGCGGCTGGAGCGGGAGATGGGCAGCAAGCTGCTGCATCGTACCACCCGCAAGCTGCGACTGAGCGATGCCGGGGAAACAGTGTATCAGCATGCCCAGCAGATGCTGGAAGCGGCGCGGCAGGCGATAGATTCCGCCAGCAGTCGCCAAACGGTCGCTCAGGGAAAGCTGACGCTCAGCGTACCGAAAGCCGTCGGCCGCTTTGTGATCCACCCGCTGATGATGGCGTTTTTCCATCGCTACCCGCAGGTGGACGTCTGCCTGCGGCTGGAAGATCGCCCTCTGGATTTTATCGATGACGGTATTGATTTGGCGCTGCGCATCACCGATACCCCTTCCCCTGGTCTGCATGGCAAACCGCTGATGCCAATCAGGCACGTTATCTGCGCCACTGAGCCCTATTTACAGCAGCACGGTACGCCGTATACGCCGCAGGATCTGCGCGCGCATTGCTGCATTAGTCTTGGCGAAACGCCCGCCGACGCGCGCTGGAAGTTCCGCCGGGAAGGGAAAAGCGAAACAGTGCAAACCTACGGGCGGTACGCCGCCAACCATACCGCCGTCCGCCTCGACGCGGTTAAGCAGCATCTGGGCATTGGCAGCCTGCCGCTGTTTACCGCTCGCGAGGCGCTGGCGAAGGGCGATATCGTGCAGGTGCTGCCCGAGTGGGAATTCATCAGCAGCTACTCCGGCGACCTGTGGCTGCTGTGGGCGGGAGATAAGCATATGCCCGCCAGGATGCGGGTGATGATTGATTATCTCAGCGAGACGGTGCCGGCGTTGAACGCAGGCAGCACAGAGCCAGCGAAATAATTGCAAACCACGGAATGATAACCCCCAACACAAACCAGATCCCGGAGCGGCCGATATCATGCATTCGCCGGCAGCCAACAGCCAGCAAGGGGAGCGCCATCAGCAGCAGCCAGAGCGCGGCAAAGGGAATGACAACAAAACTGAGGATACCGTATTGAGGGTTAACGCTGGTTGCCAGACACCAGGCCGCCAGCGGCATGGTGGCGATCAATACATTGATGAGAAAAAACGTCCAGAACTGCTGCCGGCTGGCGCGGCCACTAAAATTAAAGGTCTCTTTCCAGCCGCTCAAATACGCCTGTCCATAGGTCATTGCTTCTTTCCTTGAAAATCGAGTGATTTATCACGGCGCCAGGGCAATCACCTCCGCTGCCCAGCGCTGAAACCCTTCCACGTCGATATCCAGCGCCACCTGGGCGTTCGCCGGCTGGCCCAGTCGCCCTTCGATATCCACCACCGTGGTGCCCGCGGTCCAGGTCCCCTGCGTCTCCACCGCCACAAAGCACGGCTGGAGAGTGAACAGTTCCGGGCGCGCCAGCCACGCAATAGCGCAGAGATCGTGCATTCGCAAACCACTGCTCATGCTGCCGCTGCGATAGTGGCTAAACAGAGCATGAAGCATTTTACCAGTCTGGTTCAGCGTCGGTAGCGTCGCCAGGTAATCTGCCGCCAGCAGCGCTCGGTTGGTGACGTCCAGCCCGCACATGACTATGTCCAGCCCGCTGTGGAAGACTTTCGCGGCGGCTTCCGGGTCGATAGCGATATTGAATTCCGCATTCGGCGTGAAGTTGCCGCGCCCCGCGGAACCGCCCATGATCACCAGTCGGCGAATGTTGAACACACATTCTGGATACTGGGTCAGCAGCAGCGCTATATTGGTCAGCGGGCCAATCGCCACCAGAGTAATCGGCTCGGCAGCGTGCATCAATGCATCGCGGATCGCCTGGAAGGCCGGCTTCGCCAGCGGCTGACGTTGATGCTCAACAAAGTCATACCCCTCCATGCCGGATTCGCCATGCACCGAGGCGGCGTCGCGCAACGGACGCACCAGCGGCATCGACGCCCCTTGCGCCAGCGGCACATCGGCATTCCAGAAGTGCAGCAGCTGCAGCGCGTTACGGGTCGTCTTCTCCACCGAAACGTTGCCCGCCACGGTGGTCATCAGTTGCAGCTCCAGCTCGGGCGCGAACAGCGCCGCGGCAATGGCGGCAGCATCGTCGATGCCCGGGTCAGTATCAAGAATGATCGGTAAGCGCATGGTTTCTCCCTAAAAAAATGCCAGACGTTAAGTCTGGCATCTTCTCATACTGCTGGAGGAAAGAACTTACTCTACTTCACGGACATCCACACGCAGCTCTTTCGGCACTTCAAAGACGATATTCTCTTCCCGGCCTTCCAGTGGCACGGCTTCGCCGCCGCCCAGCTCCTGCAGGCGGGTAATGACGTTCTGCACCAGAATATCCGGCGCCGATGCGCCCGCCGTCACGCCGACACAGGCCGCATCCTTGACCCACGCTTCCTGGATATCGGAGGCGTCGTCAATCAGGTAAGCCGCTTTGCCCATCCGCTGCGCCAGCTCGGCGAGGCGGTTAGAGTTGGAGGAGTTTTTCGACCCGACCACCAGCACCACGTCAGCCTGCTCCGCCAGCGCGCGCACGGCTTCCTGACGGTTAGTGGTGGCATAGCAAATGTCGTCTTTGCGCGGGCCGACGATTTTCGGGAAACGCGCGCGCAGGGCGTCAATAACGTCAGACGTATCGTCGACGGAGAGCGTGGTCTGGGTCATAAACGACAGCCGGGCGTCGTTTTTGACTTCCAGCTTGAGAACGTCTTCCGGCGACTCGACCAGGTACATGCCCCCTTGCGGGTTGTTGTACTGTCCCATGGTACCTTCGACTTCCGGGTGGCCGGCATGGCCAATCAGAATCGACTCTTCGCCGCGGCGGCTGGCGCGGGCGACTTCCATATGGACTTTGGTCACCAGCGGACAGGTGGCATCGAACACCGTCAGGTCGCGGCTCTTCGCTTCGTTGCGTACCGCCTGCGAAACACCGTGGGCGGAGAAAATCAGGATCGCGCCGTCCGGCACTTCGCTGATCTGTTCGATAAAAATGGCGCCGCGCTTGCGCAGGCTATCCACCACATAGCGGTTGTGCACCACTTCATGGCGAACATAGATCGGTGCGCCGTACAGCGTCAGCGCGTTTTCTACAATGCTGATAGCGCGGTCAACGCCAGCGCAAAAACCGCGCGGGTTAGCCAACAGGATCTGCATGTTACTCCTCCAGCGCCGGATCGATCTCCAGCACTTCAATATCAAAATGAACGGTGCGCCCGGCCAGCGGATGGTTGAAGTCGACGGTGATGGAATCGCCGTTCACTTCGCGGATCACGCCAGGCATTTCGCTGCCATCCATTGCGGTAAAGAGCATAATCGCGCCGATCTCTGGTTCGCCAGCGTCGATAAACTCACGGCGAGAGAAATACTGAATCAGGTCCGGGCTGGGTACGCCAAAGGCGGCGTCAGGCTCCAGCGAAAAGGCCTTTTTCTCCCCCTCTTTCAGACCGAGAAGCTGTTGCTCCAGCCCTTCAGACAGAGAGGTGTCGCCGAGGCGAAACAGCGCCGGTTTGCCGTTGCTGCGGGTGGACTCGGCGGTGGAGCCGTCGTCCAGTTTCAGTGTGAAGTGCACCAGTACCGCGCTGTTGCTCTGTACGGATTTAGACATGCAAATTGCTCGCTTGTTTTAGGTCACCGGTTGCCCGGTGGCGCTATGCTAACCGGACCGACGGGCGGCCACAAATTCTGTAGGCCGGGTAAGCGTAGCGCCACCCGGCATTGACATTTACGCCTGCTCTTTCGCGGTCGGTTTCGGCAAGAAACCTTCCAGCACAATCAGCGCTGCGCCGATGCAGATCGCACTATCGGCGAGGTTGAAGGTGGCGAAATGCCAGTCGCCGACGTAGAAGTCGATCATATCGACCACGAAGCCGTGCCACAGGCGATCGAACAAGTTACCCAGCGCACCGCCGATAATCAGGGCGTAGGCAATATTGTTCAGCTTTTGCGTCGCCTTCGAACGGTACATCAGTACCGTCAGCACCACACAAATGCCGATCGCGATCCCGGAAAAGAACCAGCGCTGCCAGCCGCCGCTGTCGGCGAGGAAACTAAACGCCGCGCCATAGTTGCGGGCATAATGCAGATTAAGCGACGGGAACAGCGGAACCGTCTCCCCCAGAGCGAAGTTCTGGAGGATCAGGAATTTGCTACCCAGATCGATAATCAGCACGGCTACGACGACCCACAGCCAGCGTAGCCCCGTTGAACAGATCGATTTACTCATCAGGCGAATTTACGTTGCTCGCCGTTACCGGCGACGTTGCTCACACAGCGACCGCAGATTTCTGCGTGTTCCGCTACCTTGCCGACGTCACTGGTGTAATGCCAGCAGCGTGGGCACTTCTCGCCCTCGGCTTTACTCAGGACCACTTTCAGCCCTTTCAGCAGATCGCTCTGCCAGGCATCAGCCGGCGCCTGCGCATAATCGGCAACGTTGGCGCCGGAGGTCAACAGGACAAATCGTAATTCATCGCCCAGCGCGTTGAGCTTGGTCGCCAGGTCGGCATCGGCATACAGCGTGACCGCTGCTTCCAGAGAGCCACCGACTTTCTTATCCGCACGCGCTTGCTCGATCACCTTGTTGACTTCGCCGCGCACCTTGAGCAATTCATCCCAGAAACCGTCGTTCATCGCTTCATCGTCGGCCAGGCCGAACAGACCTTCATACCACTCGCCGGTGAAGACATATTTCTCACGATCGCCCGGCAGGTAGCCCCAGATTTCGTCCGCGGTGAAGGACATGATCGGCGCCATCCAGCGCACCAGCGCTTCCACGATATGGAACAGCGCGGTCTGGCAGCTGCGACGCGCCACGCTGTCCGCTTTCGCGGTGTACTGGCGGTCTTTGATGATGTCGAGGTAGAACGAGCCCATTTCGATGGAGCAGAAGCGCATCAGGCGCTGTACCACTTCATGGAAGTCGTAGGATTCGTAGGCTTTCAGGATATCTTCCTGTGCCGCCTGCGCGCAGCCGACTGCCCAGCGGTCCAGCACCACCATCTCTTCCGGTTTAACCATGTCTTTCGCTGGATCGAAACCGTTCAGGTTCGCCAGCAGGAAGCGCGCGGTGTTACGGATACGACGATAGCTGTCCGCGGCGCGTTTGAGGATCTCATCGGAGACCGCCATTTCGCCGGTGTAGTCGGTGGAAGCCACCCACAGACGCAGGATATCGGCGCCCAGCTTGTTCATCACGTCCTGCGGGCTAACGGTGTTACCGATAGACTTGGACATTTTGCGGCCCTGGCCATCGACGGTGAAGCCGTGGGTCAGTACCTGGCGATATGGCGCTTTGCCTTTCATCGCCGTGGAGATCATCAGTGAAGACATGAACCAGCCGCGATGCTGGTCAGAGCCTTCCAGATACATGTCCGCGGAGTGACCGGCGAATTCCGGACGCACATCAACCACGGAAGAGTGGGTCGACCCGGAGTCAAACCACACGTCGAGGGTATCCGGCACTTTCTCGTAGCTGTCGGCGTCATCGCCAAGGATGTCGCGGGAATCGAGATCCCACCACGCCTGGATGCCGTCAACTTCAACGCGTTTCGCCACTTCTTCCATCAGTTCGAGGGTACGCGGGTGCAGTTCGTGGGTTTCTTTGTGCACGAACAGCGACATCGGCACGCCCCAGGTACGCTGACGGGAGATACACCAGTCAGGGCGGTTGGCCACCATCGATTCGATACGCGCCTGGCCCCAGTCCGGGATCCACTGCACGCCTTTGATCTCTTTCAGCGACTGCGCGCGCAGGCCTTTCTGATCCATGCTGACGAACCACTGCGGGGTGGCGCGGAAGATGATCGGCGATTTGTGGCGCCAGCAGCACGGATAGCTGTGCTGCATTTTTTCCACGTGCAGCAGCGCGCCGCTGTCACGCAGCATCTCAACGATGATGTCGTTGGCTTTGAAGACGTTGATACCATCCAGAGACGGGTAAGTACCTGGCAGGTAAGCACCGTCCGGGCCAACCGGGTTGGCGATTTCCAGACCGTATTTCTGGCTGATGGTGTAGTCGTCCGGACCGTGGCCGCCGGCGGTATGCACCGCACCGGTACCCGCGTCCAGCGTCACGTGGTCGCCAAGGATCGCCGGCACGTCGAAATCGAGGAACGGATGCTTAAAGCGCATCAGTTCAAGTTCTGAACCTTGTACCGCCGCCAGGATACGGTAATCCGTAACGCCAAGGCGCTTCATCACGCTCTCAACCAGGTCTTTCGCCAGGATCAGCGCCTGACCGTCAACCTGCACCAGCGCGTAGTCGAATTCCGGCGACAGAGAGATGGCGCGGTTAGCCGGCAGGGTCCACGGCGTGGTGGTCCAGATAACCAGGGAAACCGGGCCGTTGACGTCGGCTACGCCGAATTTCGCCAGTACCGCGGCTTTGTCTACCGCGTGGAACGCCACATCGATAGACGGAGAGGTTTTGTCGTAATACTCCACTTCCGCTTCCGCCAGCGCGGAACGGCAGTCAACGCACCAGTGCACCGGCTTAGCGCCTTTATGCAGATGACCGTTGCCGATGATTTTACCCAGCGCACGGATGATGTTGGCTTCGGTTTTGAAGTCCATGGTCAGGTACGGACGCGACCAGTCGCCCAGCACGCCCAGGCGGATAAAGTCTTTACGCTGACCGTCGATCTGCTCCGCGGCATATTCGCGGCACTTGGCGCGGAATTCTGCGGCGGTGAATTTCTCACCCGGCTTGCCGTATTGTTGCTCGACTTTCAGTTCGATCGGCAAACCGTGGCAGTCCCAACCCGGAACGTACGGCGAGTCAAAGCCCGTCAGTCCTTTGGACTTAACGATAATGTCTTTCAGAATCTTGTTAACCGAGTGACCAATATGAATGCTGCCATTCGCATAAGGAGGGCCATCATGCAGAATGAAGGTTTTTTTGCCTTTTTTGGCTGCACGAATGATGCCGTACAGGTCATCATCGGTCCAACGCGCCAGCATTCCCGGTTCGCGTTTGGCGAGGTCGCCACGCATAGGGAACCCTGTTTCCGGCAAATTCAGGGTCGATTTATAGTCACTCATCAGATTCTCGGTTCCGTATTTCGGTTTGATAAATACCAGCGGCTCAGGCCTGGCTGGTCAGCCCAAATAATTCGCGGGCCGTTAACTCATCACGTGCGATTTGCGCCTTCAGCTCGTCCAGCGACGCAAACCGCTGCTCGTTACGTATCTTTTTACGCAGTACTACATTGATATGGCGACCGTAGAGGTCCATTACAACGTCCAACAGATGTACTTCAAGCTGCTGACGCACGCCCGCGACCGTTGGACGGGTGCCAATATTGGCGACGCCCGCTATGGGTTTGTCGCCCAGCCCTGTCACTTCTACCGCATAGACCCCTTTAACCGGGGAAACCTGACGACGCAGCGGTAAGTTCGCCGTCGGAAAACCTATGGTACGGCCCAGTTCATCACCATGAACGACGCGTCCGGAGATGCTAAACGGATGGCCCAGCAGCGTCTCCGCCAGCAGGAGATCGTCATCCGCCAGCGCCTGACGCACCGCCGTACTGCTGATACGCACCCCACCTTCGCAGAAAGTCTGGGTGCTGGTCACGTCGAAGCCGTATTCCGCTCCGGCCTTTTGCAATAACAAGAAATCCCCCTGGCGACCAGCGCCAAAGCGGAAATCATCACCGACGGCAAGGAACTGCACACCCAGGCGGCGCACCAGCAGTTCGCTGATAAAATCCTGCGCGGTTAGCGCGGCGAACCGGCGGTCAAAGCGAACGCACAATACATAGTCGACCCCGCTTTCAGCCAGATAGCCCAGCTTTTCACGCAGGCGGGTCAACCGCGCCGGGGCTTTATCGGCGGCAAAGAGCTCCAGCGGTTGGGGTTCGAAAATCATCACCACCACCGGTAAACCGCGCTGGCGGCCCTCTTCGCGCAACCGCTGCAGCAGTGCCTGATGCCCACGATGCACGCCGTCAAAATTACCAATGGTCAGCACGCACCCGTGCGGCGCCTGACTGAGATTATGTATGCCGCGTATCAGCTTCATGTCTGGCTCAAAACAGTGAAAATCGTCCGAGTATACCTTGTACAACTGTCAACGTTAACCAGCGATTGCACCTCGGCAACGAAAGTTCTCAGGAATTCATTCACTCAGCGCGAGAAAGCGGGAAAACTGGCCGCGCCCGGCGATTTTTATGGTGGAAAAGCTGTATTCGACTGCAACAAGCTGGTAGAATCTTGCGCCATCACTACGTAATGAAGCGCTGTGGTGTTAAACGGCGCTTATTTGCACAAATCCATTGACAAAAGAAGGCTAAACGGGCATATTCCTCGGCCTTTGAATTGTCCATATAGAACACATTTGGGAGTTGGACCTTGGCTAATATCAAATCAGCTAAGAAGCGCGCCGTTCAGTCTGAAAAGGCTCGCAAGCACAACGCAAGCCGTCGCTCTATGATGCGTACTTTCATCAAGAAAGTATACGCAGCTATCGAAGCTGGCGACAAAGCTGCTGCACAGAAAGCATTTAACGAAATGCAACCAATCGTGGACCGTCAGGCTGCTAAAGGTCTGATCCACAAAAACAAAGCTGCGCGTCATAAAGCAAACCTGACTGCACAGATCAACAAACTGGCTTAATCGCCTGCTTGCTGAACTTTGTTAAAGAAACCCGCGAAAGCGGGTTTTTTTATGCCCGCCATCTTCCCCCGCTAACGCACGCTGGCGCGGCCAGCGCCACGCCAGCCCACGCCGGCAGGCTATCGGGGTTCGGTAAACAGGGACGAGTAATCGCGATTACAGATGCGCTGAACCGCGGGATGCTGAATCATTCGCTCGGCAAAAATAGCGTGATACTCCTCCATCACGCTATCCATGCGGCCAATTTCGATAATCGATTCGTCATAGTAGAAATCATGCGCATAGAGCGTCGGCGCGACAAATATCGCATTATGCGCGGCGCCGAAGGCTTTCATGAGCGCCGCATCGTCAAATTCGCCGAGGATCTCCACCTTCAGGCCCTGCACGTTAATCCAGTTCAGCAGTTTACGCCCCAGCATCGAACGCCGACCGGGGATCAGCAGCCGCCGCTCTTCCAGACAGGCCGGAAACGGCTTCGTCGGCGCCGGGTTCATGCACCAGAAGCTGACGCTGCACTCGCCAATCTTCACCGAAAATAGCCCTTCCTGCTGTGTCGAGTCGATCGGACAGTCAGAGATAATCATATCGAGCTTATGCTGGCTCAGTTGCTCCAGCAGCAGCTCATGGGTGGATTCAAAACAGCGCAGATGGATCTGCTCACTCTCAACGACGGCGGCATCCAGCACGCCGCTGACCAGCCGCTTGGATAACGCATCAGCGACGCCGACATCAAACAGCAGATTCGACTCTTTGCGGTAGTTGACGATGTCGAGCATCTCCTGGCTGAGGGTAAACATGCGGTCGGCATAGCGGAAGACCAGCTCGCCCAGCTCACTCGGCTCCAGTCCCCTTCCTTTTCGCTTAAACAACTTACCCTGCAGGCGCTCTTCCAGGGCTTTGATCTGCCCGGTAATCGTCTGCGGCGTCAGAAACAGCGCCTCCGCCGCGCCAACGACGGACCCTTCTTTATACACGTGCCAGAAGTAGTACAGATGGTTGTAGTTGATATGTGACATGCTTCTCTCCCTGATAATGTCCAGGAGAGCCACGCAGGCTCTCCTGCAGAAAGGTTATACCGCGAGGCGAGTCTCCGTCACGCGCTGACGCAGTATGAGATATCCGATGACTGCTGATAGCACTGAGCCAATCAGGATGCCAAGCTTGGCCCAGTTGATCAACGCGGGGTCGACGCTGCCGAAGGCCAGAGTGGCGATGAAAATCGACATCGTAAAGCCAATCCCACACAGAATACCCACCGCCATGATCTGCTTGCAGGTGGTCCCCTCCGGCAGCGAGGCCCACTTCAGCTTCAGCGCCAGCCAGCAGAACAGGCTGATCCCCAGCGGCTTGCCGATAAACAGCCCGACCATAATGCCCAGCGGCAGAAGCGACGTCAGTCCGGCCAGGGTGACTCCCTGCAGCGAAACGCCAGCGTTGGCGAAGGCGAACAGCGGCAGGATCATAAACGCGACCCACGGGTGCAGGACATGCTCAAGCGCTTTGGCCGGTGACTTGCCATGCTTTTCCTCGAGCGGGATCATAAAGCCGACGATCACCCCGGCAAGGGTCGCATGAACGCCAGACTTCAGCACCGCCGTCCACAGCACCGCGCCAACCAGAATATAGATCCCGGTACGCCGCACGCCGCTGAGGTTCAGGGCCACCAGCACCGCAATTGCCGCCGCCGCCACGCCCAGCGAAAGCATGGACAGGTCGTGGGTATAAAACAGCGCGATAATCACGATAGCCCCGAGGTCATCAATAATCGCCAGCGCCATCAGGAAAATCTTCAGCGCCGTCGGTACCCGGCTACCTAACAGCGCCAGCACACCGAGCGCAAAGGCAATATCCGTCGCCGCGGGGATCGCCCACCCCTCTCTGGCGACAGGATCCTGGGCGTTAAAAGCCAGATAGACCAGCGCCGGCACAATCATCCCGCCGAGCGCGGCAATCACTGGAAACACCGCCTGACGACGGCTCGCCAGCGACCCCTGAATCAGCTCACGTTTGACCTCCAGGCCAATCAGTAAAAAAAACACCGCCATCAGGGCATCATTGATCCATAACAGCATGTTTTTATTGATCTCCAGCGCCCCGACTCGCAGCTGAACTGGCGTCTCCAGGAAGGAGTGATACAGACCGCTGGTCACGCTGGTATTGGCCATCACCATCGCCAGCGCGGCGGCAATGATTAAGACAATGCCGCCGGAAGCATCGCTACTAAAGAATCGTTGCAGATGTTTCACTTTTACTTTCATCCTGTTGGTGAATAACTCGATAAAAGCATAATACACACACTGATAACTCGAAAAAATCAGATTTAAATTGCTTTAAAGTTCGTTTTTTACGAATAAAAGAGGAGGCGTAAGGCAAAAAAAGCCCGGGCAGCAAGGCCCGGGCCGGATATCAGGAAAAGCGGAATTAGCGGGTCAGGTCGTCGAAGAACTTCTTCACACCGTCGAAGAAGCTTTTCGAACGCGGGCTGTTGTTTTCCCCGGTCGGGCCGCCGAAGCTCTCCTGCAGCTCTTTCAGCAGCTGCTTCTGCTTCTCATTCAGCCCTACCGGCGTCTCCACCACCACGCGGCACAGCAGATCGCCCTGGGCGCCGCCGCGAACGGATTTCACACCTTTGCCGCGCATGCGGAACAGCTTGCCGGTCTGGGTTTCACCCGGCACTTTCAGACTGACGCGACCGTCGAGCGTCGGCACTTCAATCTCACCACCCAGCGCCGCCATCGTGAAGTTGATCGGGACTTCGCAGTACAGGTTATTACCTTCACGCTCAAAGATAGCGTGCTGCTTCACCTGGACCTGTACGTACAGATCGCCTGCCGGTGCGCCATGCTCGCCAGCTTCGCCTTCGCCCGCCAGACGGATCCGATCGCCGGTGTCCACACCTGCCGGAATTTTAACCGACAAGGTTTTCGTTTTCTCTACACGCCCATGACCATGACATTTGTTGCATGGATCTTTAATCAGCGTACCGCGTCCCTGACAGTGCGGACAGGTCTGCTGTACCGCAAAGAAGCCCTGACGCATCTGCACCTGGCCTGCGCCATGACAGGTCGGACAGGTCTGCGGCTTGCTGCCGGCCTTGGCGCCGCTGCCGTGACAGACGTCGCACTCTTCCAGCGTCGGAATACGGATCTCTTTGGTGACGCCACGCACCGCTTCTTCCAGCGTCAGCTCCATGTTGTAACGGAGATCGGCGCCGCGCGCCGCGCGCTGACGACCACGTCCGCCGCCAAAGATATCGCCGAAAACATCGCCAAAGATATCGCTGAAATCCGCACCGCCGCCAAAACCGCCGCCGCCGCCCATGCCGCCCTGTTCGAAGGCCGCGTGGCCGTACTGATCGTAGGCCGCACGCTTCTGGGCATCAGTCAGGATTTCATACGCTTCTTTGATTTCTTTAAATTTGGCTTCGGCCTCTTTATCACCCTGGTTGCGGTCCGGGTGATACTTCATGGCCAGGCGCTTGTAAGCCTTTTTGATTTCACGCTCTTCCGCTGTTTTGGAGACGCCTAAAATCTCGTAGTAATCTTGCTTTGCCATCGGTGTTTTTCAGCCCCTTAACATGCGTGCACGGGCGGAGAGGAAACCTCTTCGCCCGTGCCAGTGTTTTACCCGTTCAAAGGGCGATTATTTTTTATCTTTCACTTCTTCGAACTCAGCGTCGACAACATCGTCGTCTTTCGCGTTGCTCGCCTGAGCGTCAGCGGAACCCGCCTGCTGCTGAGCGTGCTGCTGCTGAGCAATTTCCATCAGCTTCTGAGAAGCCTGCGCCAGCGCCTGCATTTTCGCTTCGATGTCCGCTTTGTCTTCGCCTTTCAGGGAAGTTTCCAGCGCAGTCAGCGCAGACTCGATAGCGGTTTTGTCATCAGCCGGCAGTTTATCGCCTGCTTCTTCAACCTGCTTACGAGTGCTGTGCAGCAGATGGTCACCCTGGTTACGGGTCTGTACCAGCTCTTCGAACTTACGGTCAGATTCGGCGTTAGCTTCTGCTTCGCGAACCATTTTCTGAATTTCTTCTTCATTCAGACCGGAAGACGCCTTGATGGTGATCTTCTGCTCTTTACCGCTGTTTTTGTCTTTCGCGGAAACGTGCAGGATACCGTCAGCATCGATGTCGAAGGTGACTTCGATCTGCGGCATACCGCGCGGCGCCGGGTTAATACCATCCAGGTTGAACTGACCCAGTGATTTGTTATCAGACGCGCGTTTACGCTCACCCTGCAGCACATGGATGGTTACCGCAGACTGGTTGTCTTCTGCAGTAGAGAACACCTGGCTGTGCTTGGTCGGGATAGTGGTGTTTTTGTTGATAAGCACTGTCATCACGCCGCCCATGGTTTCGATACCCAGCGACAGCGGGGTTACGTCCAGCAGCAGAACGTCTTTCACATCACCCGTCAGTACACCACCCTGAACCGCTGCGCCGATCGCCACAGCTTCATCCGGGTTAACGTCTTTACGCGGCTCTTTACCGAAGAACTCAGCGACTTTTTTCTGCACCATCGGCATACGAGTCTGACCACCAACGAGGATCACGTCGTTGATATCGGAAACGGACAGACCGGCATCCTGCAGGGCCACTTTCAGCGGCTCGATGGAACGGTTAACCAGGTCTTCTACCAGGCTTTCCAGTTTCGCGCGAGTCACTTTGATATTCATGTGTTTCGGACCGGTCGCATCTGCAGTGATATACGGCAGGTTAACGTCGGTCTGCTGAGCAGAAGACAGTTCAATCTTCGCTTTCTCAGCGGCTTCTTTCAGGCGCTGCATGGCCAGCGGGTCGTTACGCAGGTCAATGCCCTGATCTTTCTTGAACTCATCAACGAGGTAGTTGATCAGACGCGTATCGAAGTCTTCACCGCCCAGGTGGGTGTCACCGTTGGTCGCCAGTACTTCAAAGGTTTTCTCGCCGTCAACTTCGTCGATTTCGATAATAGAGATATCGAAAGTACCACCACCGAGGTCGTATACCGCGATAGTGCGGTTACCGACTTCTTTATCCAGACCGTAAGCCAGCGCGGCCGCGGTTGGTTCGTTGATGATACGTTTGACTTCCAGACCGGCGATACGGCCGGCATCTTTGGTTGCCTGACGCTGCGCATCGTTGAAGTAAGCCGGTACGGTGATAACCGCTTCAGTTACCGGTTCACCCAGGTAATCTTCAGCCGTTTTCTTCATTTTTTTCAGCACTTCAGCAGAGATCTGCGGCGGTGCAGTTTTGGTGCCTTTCACATCCAGCCATGCGTCGCCATTGTCTGCGGCAACAATTTTGTATGGCATGATAGAAACGTCACGCTGAACTTCTTCGTCCTGGAAGCGGCGGCCAATCAGGCGTTTAATCGCAAACAGGGTGTTTTGCGGGTTTGTCACTGCCTGACGTTTAGCCGGCTGACCAACCAGAGTTTCACCATCCTGGGTATAGGCAATGATAGAAGGCGTGGTGCGATCGCCTTCGGCGTTCTCCAGCACGCGTGCAGTAGTGCCATCCATAATCGCTACACAAGAGTTGGTAGTACCCAGGTCGATACCAATAATTTTACCCATCTAAACGTCTCCACTAAAAATTCGATCAACATGTGGTTGTGAACCTGTAATAAGGGCGAAACGTGCGGTTTCAACTGCCCAGACATCATTTTTTTTCAGGTTCTTCACTGCGGTTGACTACAAGATGGGGTCGCCCACCCCGGCATCAAGGGGCAAGCCTAAAAATTTTTTGCACCGGGCCCCGACCTGAGTCGTGAAAAGCGTCCCGAGCGACATTGTCAGGCGCCAAAAGAGGCAGCGAAATGCATATATAAATGATGAATGTGAAAACAAAATATATTCATAATATCATTGACATAACCCGCAATACTTGCGCGCTAATGGCCCCACGCCCCTGGTGATAATATCCCTCGCCGTCGCACTTTACTTATTCAGGGGACAGATTGATGAAACCACTATTCCGGATTTCCGCGGGACTTATCCTCGGCTTATCGTTTATCACCTCGGCGGCCGCCAACGACCATAAAATCCTCGGTGTGGTAGCCATGCCGCGCAATGAAACCAACGACCTGACGCTGAAACTCCCGGTCTGTCGGGTCGTCAAACGCATTCAGCTCAGCGCCGAGCGCGGCGATGTACAGCTCTCCGGGGCGACGGTCTACTTTAAGGCCAGCCGCGGCGCCAGCCATACGCTGAACGTCCCCGCCGGGATAAGAGAGGGCAGCACCTCCGGCTGGATCAACATCAATAGCGATAACGACAGCAAACGCTGTGTGAAGAAAATCGCCTTCTCCGGCCACACGGTCCACTCCTCAGATATGGCCTCATTAAAAATTATCGGCGACGACTAACCTCGTTATCCTGAGGAGGGATGATTTATGCATATTAACTATCTGGCAGATGACGATCTGGCCTTTCTTCCTGAGTGCAGCGAGGCGCATCTGGAAGCTTTTACCCGTATTCTGACCCACGGCGAAAACGGCAAACCCCGTCTCTCCAGCACGCTGCTGCGCAACGAGACCTTTTTAGCAATGGAGGGCCACCCTGAACGCTATCGCCGCAACTGGCAGCTGATTGCCGGAGAGCTACAGCATTTTGGCGGCGACAGCATCGCCAACACCCTACGCCGCCACGGCAAATTTTATCGCGCGATCCTGCTGGATGTGTGTAAACGGCTGAAGGCGAAGGTCGACAAACAGATGACGACGCCGCAGATCGAACAGCAGTTACTGGAACATTTCCTGCAGCACAGCTGGAATAAGCTGGATGCGGAGCAAAAGGCACAATTTCTTGCCGCGGTGGATTGCCGGAGCCATGAGCTGGAAAATCTGTTGCCCCATCTGCTGAGGCACCGCAAGCTAAGCGAAGGGGTCGCCCTGTTGCTGGACGAGCGCTTAACCGCCATTCTGCGCACCCATGCCGCCGTAAGCGTTATTGGTCATGGTCTGGTGCGCGGCGCCGGGCTGGGCGGGCCGCTCGGCGCCGCGCTGAACAGCGTCAAAGCGGTGAGCGGCAGCGCTTACCGGGTCACCATCCCTGCGGTCCTGCATATTGCCTGTTTACGGCAAATGATCCAGCCGCCGTCGGGCGCAACAGAAATTGGTGAAAAATACCCCGCCAGATCATAGACAGCCCTTCAGCGCCTCATTATTATGCCGCGCCCCGCCGCCAAGTCGCGGGGTAATGCTTCCCTTTTAATGATAATTTTGAGGAATTATGGGCAACACTAAGTTGGCTAATCCGGCACCGCTGGGCCTTATGGGCTTCGGCATGACCACTATTCTGCTTAACCTGGCGAATAGCGGCCTGTTCGCATTCGATGTAGCTATCCTGGCGATGGGCATTTTTTACGGCGGCATTGCGCAAATTTTTGCCGGCCTGCTTGAATACAAGAAAGGCAACACCTTTGGCTTAACCGCTTTTACCTCCTACGGCAGCTTCTGGCTGACGCTGGTGGCTATCCTCCTGATGCCGAAAATGGGTCTGGCGGAAGCGCCGAACGCGCACTTCCTCGGCATGTACCTCGGCCTGTGGGGCGTCTTTACCCTGTTTATGTTCTTTGGCACCCTGAAAGCAGCCCGCATGCTGCAGTTTGTCTTCCTGAGCCTGACCGTGTTGTTGGCGCTGCTGGCGATTGGTCATCTGGTGGATAACGAAGGCATTGTGAAAGTCGCTGGCTGGGTCGGCCTGGTTTGTGGCGCCAGCGCTATTTACCTGGCGATGGGTGAAGTGCTGAACGAGCAGTTCGGCCGCACCGTGCTGCCGATCGGCGAACCACGTTAATCGTCCGCCGCCGTCCTGTCACAGGGCGGCGGCAGGTCATCATCGGTAAACCAGACTCAACGCTGCAGTTCCCCTTCCGGCAATCCCGCCGACGCCGTCATCCCCTGACGCAGCCAGATACCTAATCCTAGCCCCATCAGCGAGAGGGCCAGCACATACCAGGCTGGCGCCATCGGCGACACGCCCATCAGCATGGTGACCGCAATCGGCGTCAGGCCGCCAAAGATCGCGTACGACAGGTTGTAGGAAAATGAGATGCCGGTGAAGCGCACTTCAGCCGGGAAGGCCCGCACCATGACATAAGGCACCGCCCCTACCACCCCGACGCAGAGCCCCACCGTGCCGTAGAGCAGAAACAGCCGCTGCGGGCTGGCGCCGGACAGGTGGTAAAATGCCCAGCTGGCAACCGCCAGCAGCAGGCTGCCGACGATGAAAGTCCGGCTGGCGCCAAAGCGATCCGCCGCCAGCCCGGCGAGCAGACAGCCGATGCACAACATAATCGTGGCGATGCTATTGGCCTGCAGGGTAATCGCCGGCGCGAAGCCATAGTGTTTCTGCAGCCAGACCGGCGACATCAGGATCACCACCACCACGCCTGCCGACAGCAGCCAGGTCAGCAGCATAGAGATCACCACCGCCTTCTGGTGCTTCAGCGCTACTGCTTTTACCGGCAGCTCCTGCGCCAGCGCTTTACGCTGCTGCATCTCAAGAAAAATCGGCGTCTCCTGCAGCCAGCGACGCAGATACATCGCAATCAGACCAAATACACCGCCCAGCAGGAAGGGGATCCGCCAGCCGCCGTCGTGGATCCCCTGCGGCGTCAGGCTGGTGTTGATAAGCGTCGCCACCACCGACCCCAACAGAATGCCAACCGTCAGGCCGGCCGTCAGCGTACCGCAGGCGATACCAATGCGTTTTTCCGGGACATGCTCGGCGACAAACACCCAGGCGCCAGGAACTTCCCCGCCGATCGCCGCCCCCTGCAGAATACGCATCAGCAGTAACAGCAACGGCGCGACGATGCCCACCGAGCTATAGGTTGGCAGCAGGCCAATCGCCAGGGTCGGCAGCGCCATCAGCAGGATGCTGAGGGTGAACATTTTCTTGCGTCCCACCAGATCGCCAAAGTGGGCCATGATGATCCCCCCCAGCGGGCGCGCCAGATAACCGGCGGCGAAAATGCCAAAGGTTTGTACCTGACGGAGCCATTCGGGAATATCTGCGGGAAAGAAGAGCTCACCGACGACGGCGGCAAAGAAAACGAAAATGATAAAGTCATAAAACTCCAGCGCGCCGCCCAGGGCGGCCAGCGTCAGCGTTTTATAATCCTGGCGGTTTAGCGGTCGGTTTGCATATGACATAACGCGATTTCATCCTGAGGTGTGCAGCGTGATTTATAGCGTGTAAAGTAAACAGCACTATATCGTAAATAAAACGGCACACCATCAGCGATGCAGGTTATGTCACAAATGCATTAAATTCAGGATAAAGTTTCGCGCCTGGCGCTCTTAGGACGAAATGCTTCTACCACACGGCCATCGGTTTCCACATAAGGCCCCTCCAGCAACTGTACACAATAAGGTACACTTGCAAAAATACCGTGCACCAGTACCTTGCCGTCAGCATCTTTTACCCCTTCCAGGGTCTCCTGAATCGCTTTCGGTTGTCCGGGAAGGTTGAGGATCAACGCCTGCTTGCGGATCACCCCGACCTGCCGGGAAAGGATAGCCGTCGGCACAAAGTGTAGGCTAACCTGGCGCATTTGCTCGCCGAAGCCCGGCATCTCGCGATCGGCAATCGCCAGCGTTGCGTCAGGCGTCACATCGCGACGCGCAGGGCCGGTTCCGCCGGTGGTCAGCACCAGATGGCACCCCATCTCGTCAACCAGTTCGCACAGCGTTTGCTCAATGATCACCTGCTCATCCGGAATCAGGCGGGTTTGCAGTTCGAAAGGGGTGGTGAGGGCACGCGCCAGCCACTCTTCCAGTGCCGGGATGCCTTTATCCTGATAGACGCCGCTGGAGGCGCGATCGGAGATGGAAACTAAGCCGATTCGTAAGGTATTCATGGTTATTCCGTTCAAACTGTGGCGTTAAACGAAATGATACACTGCCGGAGGCGGGACAGACAGTGTAATGTGGCCGACGGGCGTCGGCCACCTGCGGGATTACAGCAGTTCGCCGATCATTTTTTCCAGTTTTTCCTGGTCGATCGCAAACTTACGGATACCTTCCGCCAGTTTGTCTACCGCCATCGGATCCTGGTTATGCTGCCACAGGAACTCAGATTCGGTAATACGTTCCGGACGCGCTTTCACTTCGCCGGTATAAACCAGTTTACGCTCAACGGCGCCTTCGCTTTCAGACAGCTCTTTCAGCAGCGCCGGGGCGATGGTCAGGCGGTCACAGCCGGCCAGTTCCAGGATTTCGCCAACATTACGGAAGCTGGCGCCCATCACCACGGTTTCATAGCCGTGCTGCTTGTAGTATTCGTAGATTTCGCTGACGGAAACCACGCCCGGATCTTCTGCCGGCGCGTACTCTTTCTTGTCGGTGTTGGCTTTGTACCAGTCGAGGATACGGCCAACAAACGGCGAAATCAGGAAGACGCCCGCTTCGGCGCAAGCGCGAGCCTGAGCGAAGGAGAACAGCAGCGTCAGGTTACAGTTGATGCCTTCTTTTTCCAGCTGTTCAGCGGCGCGAATGCCCTGCCAGGTGGAAGCCAGCTTGATAAGTATACGATCGTTGCTGATGCCCGCGTCGTTATACAGCTTGATGATGCGCTTGGCTTTCGCGATAGACGCTTCAGTATCATAGGAGAGGCGTGCATCCACTTCAGTGGAAATACGGCCCGGGATCAGTTTCAGGATTTCGAGACCGATGTTCACCGCCAGCTTGTCGGAAGCATCGAGGATCTGCTGTGCGCGATCGCTGCTCTGGCTACGTGCCCAGGCCACAGCGTCATCAATCAGCTTACGGTACTCAGGGATCTGAGCCGCGCCGAGAATCAGGGAAGGGTTGGTGGTGGCATCCTGAGGCTGATACAGCTTCATTGCCGCAATATCTCCGGTGTCAGCGACGACAGTGGTGTACTGACGCAGAGAAGTTAATTTATCCGTCATGATATATTTCTCTTAAACAGCAGTTAAGGGGATGTAACCGGTCTGCCCAGATGATAACACGCTGCCGGGTCAGCGCAACCGCCGACGAGAGAAGAGCGCAGAGTGTGATAAACTGTGCCGCTTAATTTGCTGAAAGCGAAAGGATTGTCACTTAATTGGTAACGCTTACACAAGCGTACCGGCATGGACAAGAGGATGTTTAATGCCTGATTTTCTCTCATTTATCAATGAAATACTCTGGGGCTCAGTGATGATTTATCTGTTACTGGGGGCGGGGATCTGGTTTAGCTGGCAAACCCGGGGTATTCAGTTCCGTTACGTGCGCAAATTCGGCCGCAGTCTGAAAAAAAGCCTGCACCCGCAGCCGGGCGGTTTAACGTCCTTCCAGGCGCTCTGTACCAGTCTTGCCGCCCGGGTCGGCAGCGGCAACCTTGCCGGGGTGACGCTGGCGATCGCTGCCGGCGGGCCTGGGGCCGTATTCTGGATGTGGGTTTCCGCCCTGCTCGGCATGGCCAGCAGCTTCGCTGAGTGTTCTCTTGCGCAACTATACAAAGAGCGCGACAGCCAGGGACAGTTTCGCGGCGGCCCGGCGTGGTATATGGCGCGCGGTCTCGGCATGCGCTGGATGGGTGTCCTGTTTTCGATCCTTCTGCTGCTGGCCTATGGATTTATCTTTAATACCGTGCAGGCCAACTCGGTGGCCCATGCCCTGCACTATGCGTTCGATCTGCCAGCGGCAGTCAGCGGCGGCGTGCTGGCCATTTTCGTTTTCCTGGCCATTCTCCGTGGCCTGCGCGGCGTGGCGCGCCTGATGCAGTGGCTGGTGCCCATCATGGCGCTGCTGTGGATCGCCACCAGTCTGCTCATCGGCCTGTGGCACGTCACCGCCCTGCCGACCATTTTTGCCACCATCTTTCGCTGCGCCTTCGGCTGGCAGGAAGCCGCCGCCGGCGCGGTGGGCTACTCCATCAGCCAGGCACTGACCAGTGGCTTCCAGCGCGGCATGTTCTCCAATGAAGCAGGGATGGGTTCTTCGCCTAACGCCGCCGCGGCCGCCGCCTCCTGGCCGCCGCACCCGGCAGCGCAGGGGATCGTGCAGATGATTGGCGTGTTTATCGATACCATCGTGATCTGTACTGCCAGCGCGATTATCGTCATGCTGGCGCCGCGCCCCGACAATGAATATACGCTCAATGGCATTCAGGACTTGCAACATGCGATGAGCGTGCTGGTCGGCGGCTGGGGAGCCGATTTTATCGCCCTCATCGTGCTGCTGTTCGCCTTTAGCTCTATTGTGGCCAACTACGTGTATGCGGAAAATAATCTGGTCTTTCTGCGTCTGGATAAGCCTCGCTACATCTGGGGGCTGCGATTACTCACCGTCCTGATGGTGCTGCTGGGAACCCTGGTTAGCCTGCCTGTCGTCTGGCAGAGTGCGGATATCATCATGGCGCTGATGGCGATGACCAACCTGACGGCCATCCTGCTGCTTTCCCCGACGGTGCGGATTATCGCCAGCGATTATCTGCGCCAGCGGCGGCTGGGTATCCAGCCCACTTTCGATGCCGCCCGCTACCCGGATATTCACCAGCAACTGGCCCCGGGCGCCTGGAATGAACTGCCGCGCGAATAGCGCGGCAATCGCAGCTATCGATCCCACCATGCACTTTTTTTGTTAAAATTCGTCGAAATTACCTGCAAGGACTGGATATGCTGATTCTGATTTCACCTGCTAAAACGCTCGATTATCAAAGCCCGCTGGCAACGACTCGCTATACCCAGCCCGAACTCCTCGAGTATTCTCAACAGCTTATCGGCATCGCTCGTAAGCTGACCGCGCCGCAAATCGGCAAGCTAATGAGCATTAGCGATAAGCTGGCGGATCTGAACGCCACCCGTTTCCACGACTGGCATCCTGACTTTACGCCGCAAAATGCCCGCCAGGCGATCCTTGCCTTTAAGGGCGATGTCTACACCGGCCTGCAGGCAGAGACGCTCACCGAGGACGACTTTGACTTCGCCCAGCGACACCTGCGCATGCTCTCCGGCCTGTATGGCGTGCTGCGCCCGCTGGACCTGATGCAGCCCTACCGCCTGGAGATGGGGATCCGTCTGGAAAACCCGCGCGGCAAAGATCTGTACCAGTTCTGGGGCGAGACCATTACCGAGAAGCTGAATCAGGCGCTGCAGGCTCAGGGCGACGATATCGTCATCAATCTGGCTTCCGATGAGTATTTTAAATCGGTGAAAACGCAAAAATTGCAGGGTCAGCTGATCAAGCCGGTCTTCCTCGATGAGAAAAACGGTAAATTCAAAGTGATCAGCTTCTATGCGAAAAAGGCGCGCGGTCTGATGAGTCGCTACATTATCGAAAACCGCTTAACCCAGCCGGAGCAGCTCAAAGCCTTTAATAGCGAAGGCTATTTCTTTGATGCGGACGCCTCGGAGAAAGGTGAGCTGGTGTTTAAACGCCACGAGCAGTAACACGTTACGGTAAAAAAAGGGGAGTCATTCCCCTTTTCAATATAATTAAACAGATTATTACTTATTTTAACGCACCCAGTTTTCCACTACGCCTTTTTCATCGAAGAAAATCATCAACGAGTTCGAATCTTTTTGGCTGGACTTATCGACCGCATCGGCAGCTTGCGATGCCCCGGTTACCGGGATCATGGAACCCGCGAGGCTGACCAGGTTGATCCCTTTATCTACTGAATAATACCAGCTCTCTTTACCCGACGCCGTCACCGTCGTATGACCAGAATCCGGGGCACCAAAATACTGACGAACCTCGGCTTTGGTGGTTTTCCCGACAATGAGATGTTGTTTCAGATAGGCTGGCGTTAATTTATCTTCATTACCGCCAATCGTTGTTCCGGAGCACCCGATTAAAGCGAACACCACGAAGAGAAGAGATAAAATACGCATGTTTCCTCCTTGAAAACCTTGTGCATTAACAATGCATCTATAACAAATTATATCTATAGCCGCATCATAATAAAATCAGCAGCATAAATATAACCAACATGAAATAATAAATAAAAAAGATAATCCAGTGAAAATACCCTGCAAAGAGGACAATCCGGAAACGAGTTTGCAATAAAAGCAGTGCGCTGACAATAAAATAGTGTGGGGAATTTAATGGAGAGAAGTTTTTTGATATGGAAAAGGTGCTTTAAATATAAAAACCGGGCAATAGCTGCCCGGTTTGATCGATCAGGTTGCCGATATTATTGCCTGGCTTAACCCATCATCAGCTTACGCAGCGCGGCGAAATCCGCCGGCAGATTGTGGGACAGCAGCGGCAGGTCGGCACGGTCGGCCAACTCCTTCGGCAGCGGCAGGGTTTCCTGCAGGATCTCTTCCACGCTCTCTTTAAACTTCGCCGGATGCGCGGTGCCGAGGAACAAGCCGTACTCTCCCGGCTGCAGCTGATCGCGCAGCGCGCGCCAGGCAATCGCCGCGTGCGGCTCAGAGATGTAGCCGATGGCCTTCAGCTCGCGCATCGCCGCTTTGGTGGTCTCATCATCGACCGCGGCGTAACCCAGCTCGCTCAGGCGCCAGATTTTACGGCGGAACAGCTCCTCGACGCGCGGCCAGTTGTTCGGCTGGCTGACGTCCATGGCGTTAGACAGCGTCGCCTGGGTGGCTTTTGGCGCCCACTCGCCGCCCTGCAGATAACGGGGAACGGTGTCGTTCGCGTTGGTGGCGGCAATAAAGCGCTTAATCGGCAGACCCAGCGACTTGGCCAGCAGACCAGCGGTCAGATCGCCGAAGTTGCCGCTTGGCACGGAAATCACCAGCTGATTGCGAGCTTCCTGCGGCAGCTGCGCCGCCGCTTCGAAGTAGTAGCAGATCTGCGCCAGCAGGCGGCTGATGTTGATGGAGTTAGCCGAGTTGAGCCCCAGCGTGGCCTTCAGCTCTTCATCGTCAAACGCCTGCTTCACCAGCGCCTGGCAGGCATCAAAGTCGCCATCAATCGCCACGGTTTCAATGTTGCCGCCGAGGGTACAGAACAGCTTCTCCTGCAGCGGGCTGATCTTACCGCGCGGATAGAGGATCACGACCTTGACGTTCGGCAGACCGTAGAAGGCATGCGCCACCGCCGCCCCGGTGTCGCCAGAGGTTGCGGTGAGAATGGTGACCGGCTTATCGCCGGCGATATGGGTCAGCATCTGCGCCATAAAGCGGCCGCCAAAATCTTTAAACGCCAGCGTCGGGCCGTGGAACAGCTCCAGGCAGCCGACATCGTCCTGAACCTTGCTTACTGGCGCCGGGAACGCAAACGCTGCGCGCACCCGCTGCTGCAGGACATCCTGCGGGATCTCATCGCCGATAAAGGCCGATAAAATTTTGGCGCTGCGGGTGACAAAATCCTGCGCCAGCATGTCGTCGATTTCAGTCAGGCTGAATTCCGGCAGATCGTGCGGAAAGAACAGACCCTGATGCTTGCCAAGTCCCTGGGTGACGGCCTGCGCAAAGCTGACCTGCTCGTTATGATCTTTTAAGTTATACAGTTTCATTGGTTATCCCACTACGCGTGCGCCCGCCGTGTCCAGCCGGCAAATATGAACAAAGCCTTCCTGATTCTGCAGATAGTGCGCGCCAAGCCAGTCGGCGACGCGCTGTGCGGTGTCCGGTTTATCACACAACGCAAACAGCGTCGGGCCAGAGCCGGAGATGCCGCAAGCCTGCGCACCGATCTCCATTGTCGCCTGGCGCGCTTCGCTAAAGCCCGGCAACAGTTTGGTACGGTACGGTTCGGCAATGACATCTTTCATCAATTTTGCCGCCAGCTGCGGCTGGCGGGTGTAGCAGGCATGAATAAAGCCCGCGAGGTGGCGACCATGGGCGATACAATCCTGGCGGCGGTATTGTGCCGGCAGAATCGCCCGCGCTTCTGCAGTGGATACTTTAATCCCCGGATAGGCCAACACCCACAGCCACTCATCAAACCCCGGCACCTGCTGGCTGATAATCCCGTTCTCTTCGATCATCAACTGCATGCCGCCAAGATAGCACGGCGCCACGTTATCGTAGTGAATGCTGCCGGAGATACGCCCTTCCATCTCCCCCATCAGCGCCAGCATCCGCGTCTCGTTGAGCGGCTTACCGCAGAACTCGTTCATGGCCACCAGCGCGGCGACCACCGAGCAGGCGCTGGAGCCGAGCCCGGAGCCGATCGGCATGTTTTTTTCCAGGGTCATCGTCACCGGTACCGTCTTACCGATCTCCCGGCAAAAGCTTTCCCAGCACTGATAAACAATGTTTTCCTGCGGCGCCGTCGGCAGTTTGCTGGCGAAGCGTCCCAGATTGTGCAGACTGAATTGCTCTGCCGCTTCAACAGTGACGTTATCGCCCAGCAGCGTGCCATCCACCGGCGTGACCGCCGCGCCCAACACATCAAACCCGACGCTCATATTGGCACTGGAAGCCGGGGCATATACTTTGACCATCTTAAACTCCTAACTTCCAGGACAAGGTGCGCAGCAGGTCGGCAAATACGCCGGCCGCCGTGACGTCGTTCCCGGCGCCATAGCCGCGCAGCACCAGCGGCAGTGGCTGATAATAGTGGCTGTAAAAGGCCAGCGCGTTCTCACCATTTTTGACTTTGAATAACGGATCGTTGCCGTCAACGGCGGCAATTTTCACGCGGCAGGTACCATCCTCTTCGATGTTACCGACGTAGCGCAAGACTTTACCTTCATCACGTGCCTTAGCAACCCGCGAGGCAAACCCATCGTCCAGCGAGGGCAGACGGGCCATAAAGGTTTCGACGTCGCCGCTGGCGTCGAAGTCCGCTGGCAGCGCCGACTCGACGATAATGTCCGACAGCTCCAGTTCACGCCCGGTCTCACGGGCCAGAATCAACAGTTTACGCGCGACATCCACCCCGGATAAATCGTCGCGCGGATCCGGCTCGGTATACCCCATCTCACGGGCCAGCGCCGTCGCGGCTGAGAAACTCACCCCCTCGTCCAGCTTGCCGAAGATAAAGGACAGAGAGCCGGAAAGGATCCCGGAGAAGTGGCGCAGCTCATCGCCGGCGTTGAGCAGGTTCTGCAGGTTCTCAATCACCGGCAGGCCAGCGCCAACGTTAGTGTCATAGAGGAACTTACGGCGCGAGCTGCTGGCCGCATGGCGCAGCTGGTGATAGTAATCCAGCGAAGAGGTATTGGCCTTTTTGTTCGGCGTCACCACATGGAAACCTTCGCGCAGGAAGTCGGCGTACTGATCGGCGACCGCCTGGCTGGAGGTACAGTCGACGATCACCGGATTGAGCAGGTGGTACTCTTTCACCAGGCGGATCAGACGGCCAAGATTAAACGGCTCTTTCGCCTCAGCCAGCGCTTCACTCCAGTTCTCCAGATTCAGGCCATGAACGCTGGTCAGCAGCGCCTGAGAATTGGCTACACCGCAGACGCGCAGATCGATATGTTTGTTCTTCAGCCATCCCTGCTGGCGCTTGATCTGCTCCAGCAGCGCGCCGCCGACGCCGCCGACGCCGATGACAAACACTTCAATCACCTGGTCGGTGTTGAACAGCATCTGATGGGTCACGCGCACGCCGGTGGTGGCGTCGTCATTGCTGACCACCACCGAAATAGAGCGCTCGGAAGAGCCCTGGGCAATCGCCACGATATTGATATTGGCGCGGGCCAGCGCCGCAAAAAATTTCGCCGAGATACCGCGCAGGGTACGCATCCCGTCGCCCACCACGGAGATGATGGCCAGACGCTCCATAATGGCCAGCGGCTCCAGCAGCCCCTCTTTCAGCTCGAGATAAAACTCATCTTCCATCGCCCGTTTGGCACGCGCGCAATCGCTCTGCGGCACGCAGAAACTGATGCTGTACTCCGAAGAGGATTGGGTGATCAATACCACCGAGATGCCAGCGCGGGACATGGTGGCGAAGACGCGTGCCGCCATGCCGACCATACCTTTCATCCCCGGACCGGAGACGTTGAACATCGCCATATTGTTGAGGTTAGAGATGCCTTTCACCGGCAGGTCGTCTTCATCGCGACTGGCGCCGATGAGCGTTCCCGGCGCCTGCGGGTTGCCGGTATTTTTGATCAGGCATGGGATCTGAAACTGAGCGATAGGGGCAATGGTGCGCGGATGCAGCACTTTCGCGCCAAAGTAGGAGAGCTCCATCGCCTCCTGATAAGACATTGATTTCAGCAGGCGCGCATCTGGCACCTGGCGGGGATCGCAGGTATACACCCCGTCGACATCGGTCCAGATTTCGCAACAGTCCGCGCGCAGGCAGGCGGCCAGTACCGCCGCCGAATAGTCGGAGCCGTTACGCCCCAGCACCACCAGTTCGCCCTTCTCATTGCCGGCGGTAAATCCGGCCATCAGGATCATATGGTCTGCCGGGATCTGGCTGGCGGCAATGCGGCGGGTGGATTCGGCGATATCGACGGTGGATTCCAGATAGTGGCCCACGGCGAGCAGTTTTTCGACCGGGTTAATCACACTGACTTTATGTCCACGGGCTTCCAGCAGACCCGCCATGATGGCGATGGAGAGCTTTTCGCCACGGCAGATCAGCGCGGCATTCACTCCGTCCGGGCACTGGCCCAGCAGGCTGATGCCGTGCAGGACATGCTTAATCTGAGCAAATTCCTGCTCAACGAAGGCTTTCAGCTGGGCAAGCGGGAAAGCGGGCTGCGCATCGGCAAGGCCCTGAAGAAGTTCGGCAAAAATGCGTTCAGCGTCGGTAATATTCGGGAGGGCATCCTGGCCACCGATCGTTTTTTCAATCATCGCCACCAGGTGGTTGGTGATCTTCGCCGGGGCAGACAGTACGGTCGCTACCTGCCCCTGCCTGGCATTACTCTCCAGAATATCGGCAACCCGCAGAAAACGTTCCGCATTTGCCACTGATGTACCGCCGAACTTCAACACTCGCATGGTTCTTACCCCTTGATCTCTTGTCAAAAAAAAAGCCCGCACTGTTCAGGTGCGGGCTTTTTTCTGTGTTTCCTGTACGCGTCAGCCCGCACCGTTACCTGTGGTAATGGTGGTGGTGATAATGGTGGTAATCATGCCGATGCGATTCATGGATGTTGTGTACTCTGTATTTTTATCTGTCTGTGTGTCCTGCCTATATTGGTTAAAGTATCTGCCTTCTTAAGTCAATGAATTTCTCAATTAACCCCATTTCAGCCAGCTTACGTATTGCGCCGTCATGGCAAGAAAAAACATCCAGTTCGGCGGAATTCAGCCCACAAAAACAGCACAGATAACTATAAACAAAAAATATGACAGATCTTTATTCTGGCAGGTTTTTTTCAATATCATGCAGCAATCGATGCAACATTGCCGTGTCGCGCTGCTGCAGCAGCCCCATTCGTTGCGCCAGCCAGTCGGCCAGTTTGGCATCCTCTTCCACGCCTAAACGCGAAAGCAATGCCTCGGTGCGGATGCGTAATGCCTGCAGCTGATGATGATCTGCCGCGGCGGCGGCGGGGGCCGTTTGTTGTATAAGCGATGCTAATTGATAACAGTAGACCATCACCGACTGGCCGAGATTGAGCGATGGATAATCCGCTACCATCGGCACGCCGGTGAGCACATCGGCCAGGGCCAGCTCCTCATTGCTCAACCCGGAGTCTTCACGGCCAAAAACCAGCGCCGCGTGCGTCATCCACTGCGCCTTCTCCTCCAGCAGCGGCAACAGTTGCTGCGGCGTGGCGTAGTAGTGAAACCGCGCGCGACTGCGGGCGGTGGTGGCGACGGTAAAATCGACGTCGTGCAGCGCCGCAGCAAGGGTTGGATAGGTAGTGACGCCATCGAGGATGTCACCTGAGCCATGCGCCACCCAGCGTGCCGCTGGCGCCAGGTGGGCTTCACTGTCCACGATCCTGAGATCGCGAAATCCCATCGTTTTCATTGCTCTGGCAGCGGCACCGACGTTTTCTGCCCGGGCTGGGGCGACTAAAATAATCGTTAAACGCATTGCGGTTTCTTTCTCTCTCTCAGGCGTTGGCGAAGCGCTGGCCCCACCATTTTACGCGGTGAAAATTTACAAATTTGCAACAAAAATCACTAAAATTGCGTTTGCTAACCCATAAAAAAATCTAAACTGTTCTCAGGAGGCCATGACGAGGAGTATGTTAACAGAACCCATTTATCCATATGATGGGCAATGAAATTTCATCTGAGCCATCGTTCCATGCATTGGATTCACTGTATTTATTAATTTATCCACGCAACTAGTTGAGCTGTGTAAGGATTGTGACTATAAAGAGCATGACGATGCAATGATTTCACAAGACTGTTAACGTGCTACAATTGAACTTGATATATGTCAACGAAGCGTAGTTTTATTGGGTGTTCGGCCTCTCTTAGCCTGTTATGTTGCTGTTAAAATGGTTAGGATGACAGCCGTTTTTGACACCGTCGGGTCCAGAGGGAAAGTACCCACGACCAAGCTAATGATGTTGTTGACGTTGATGGAAAGTGCATCAAGAACGCAATTACGTACTTTAGTCATGTTACGCCGCGCATGTTAATTTGCGACATGCAGCAGGCAGGTCAGGGACTTTGGTACTTCCTGTTTCGATTTAGTTGGCAATTTAGGTAGCAAACATGCAGACCCCGCACATTCTTATCGTTGAAGACGAGTTGGTAACACGCAACACGTTAAAAAGTATTTTCGAAGCAGAAGGTTACGATGTATTCGAAGCGACCGATGGCGCGGAAATGCATCAGATCCTGTCTGAAAATGATATCAACCTGGTAATCATGGATATCAACCTGCCGGGTAAAAATGGTCTTCTGCTGGCGCGCGAGTTGCGTGAGCAGGCTGACGTCGCGCTGATGTTCTTAACCGGCCGCGACAACGAAGTGGATAAGATCCTTGGCCTCGAAATCGGCGCTGACGACTATATCACTAAACCGTTTAACCCGCGTGAGCTGACCATCCGCGCGCGCAACCTGCTCTCCCGTACCATGAATCTCGGTACCGTGAGCGAAGAGCGCCGCAGCGTGGAGAGCTACAAGTTCAATGGTTGGGAACTCGATATCAACAGCCGCTCACTGGTGAGCCCGAACGGCGAGCAGTACAAGCTGCCACGCAGTGAATTCCGCGCGATGCTGCACTTCTGCGAAAACCCGGGCAAAATTCAGTCTCGCGCCGAGCTGCTGAAGAAAATGACCGGTCGTGAGCTGAAGCCGCATGACCGTACCGTTGACGTGACCATTCGTCGGATTCGTAAACACTTCGAATCCACTCCGGATACCCCGGAAATCATCGCCACCATTCACGGTGAAGGCTACCGTTTCTGTGGCGATCTGCAGGAATAATGCGTTTTATTCCGCAGCCATGATGTGAAAACGGCGCCTCAGGGCGCCGTTTTTTTATGTCGTCACTCTTTCCAGAGGCGCAGCTTGTCGTCATCGGCAGCCGGCGGCGGGGGCGCACTGCCTTTCGGTAACGATAACGCATACCAGTCCACCCGGCGGGTCAAAAACATCAGGACGCTCAGCGCCAGTACCAGTACCCCGGTACCCAGCAGTAGCGCGCTGTCCTCGGAATGCAGCAGAAACCACATCACCCCATCCAGCAGTAGCAGCGCGGCGACAAACAGCAGGCTGTTACGCCATCCCCTGAGCACTGCCTGTAAATAGACCCCGTTCATCACCGCGCCGGACAGGCTGGCCGCCAGCCACGCGGCGGTAAACCCAACGTGCTCCGAGAGCGCCAGCAGCACCAGGTAAAACAGCACCAGCGACAGGCCCACCAGCAGATATTGCATCGGATGCAGGGGACGACGGGTCAGGCTCTCGAACACGAAAAAGGCCATAAAGGTGAGCCCGATTAACAGGATGGCATATTTTGTCGCCCGATCGGTTAGCTGGTACTGGTCGGCAAGCGACATCACATCGGCACTGAACGCCGGCAGTCGCGACCACGGGATCTCCATATCATCCTTAAAATAGCTCCCCATATCGTTGGCGAACCAGCTGCTTTGCCAGTGGGCGCGATAGCCGGCAGCACTCACTTCCCGTTGCGTTGGCAGGAAGCTGCCGAGAAAGCCGGGATGCGGCCAGTTACTGGTTAACTGCAGCTCGCTGTTACGCCCGATCGGCACCAGTGAAAACTCTCCCGTCCCGTTCAGATCGAGTGAAAAGGCAATCTCAAGCGGCTTGTTGTCCTCCGCCAGCGCAGGCATTGGCATATGAATACCTGCGCCATCGCCGCTTATCCCCAGCCCCGGCTCCACGCTTAATACGTTACCGTTGACCTCCGGGGCATGGATGGCGCCAATACCGCGGGCATCGCCGACGCTCACCACCAGCCGCGGCTGGCCTAAGACGATATTCGTTTTTCTCAGCGCCGCCAGACGCAGCGGATCAAACGAGGCCTTAATCTGCAAGGCGTTATGCCAGACCTGGCCGCTGTAGATGCCCACCCTCCTCGACTCCACGGTCTGTTTGCCGGTGACCGCCAGCGACTCCGGCAGCCAGTAATACACCCAGCTCCGCTGATAGTTGACCTCTTTTTGGTTCTCCATGCGGGTCAGGGTCTCGGTTATCGGAATAGCGATCAGCGGCCCGGCAAGTTTTTGCGAACCACTGGTGCTTTGCTCAATGGCGTCCACCACTTCGCTACGATAATCCGCCCGCTCATTAATAAGCTCCCTGACCATCATTAACGGCAAAGATAACAGCACAACACAACCGATTAACGTGGTGATTTTCCAGAATAACGGTGATTTCAACATAGCCTTTCTCCCTATCGTGATGGCCTCACTGTAGAGCGGCTATGTGGGGGGAATTTGAAGCTATGTGAAGGGACGGTGAAGTCGCAGCGTGGCCACCACGCCGCCTTCGGGCCGATTGTGCAGATTGATATCGCCGTGATGCAGGCGCGCGACTTCACGAACGAACGCCAGTCCCAGGCCGCTGCTCTTATGGCCGTCTTCGCGCGGTAGCGAGTAGAATCGCTCAAAGATTCGTTCCAGGGCATAGTCCGGAATACCGCACCCGTTGTCGATAACGCTCAATTGCACCTCTTCATTTCGCTTCTCCGCAGCCAGGGCGATCTCGCCGCCCTTGGGGGTAAAGTCAATCGCGTTGTCGAGCAGATTACCCAGCGCCTGGGCCAGCAGCTCGCCATCGCCATTGACCAGCATCCCACTCTCCCGCCAGCGCAGGGTGATAGCTTTCGCCGCCAGAGCGATGTCACGCTCCTCCGTCAGCCGTTGGTATAGCGCATCTATCGACACCGGCTGCGGCTTTATCTCCAGCCGGCTTTCCAGTCGCGCCTGCTGGAGCAGCCGCTCCACCAGCAGTTGCATCCGGGTGTTTTGCGCGAGGATATTATCAGTAAACCGCGCCGCTACCTCAGGCGGCGGCCCTTCGCGCAGGATCTCCGCCGCGCCGCGGATGGCCGCCAGCGGGCTTTTCAGTTCATGGGTCAGGTCATAGACATAGTTTTCGATGGCATTCTTACCTTCGAGCTTTACCCGCATGCTCTCCAGAGCCTGGGCCAGCTTGCGCAATTCGCTGCTGCCAACCTCCGGCAGCGGCAGCGGGCGCTCAGCGGTCACCGAGTCCGCATAGCGCACCAGCTTGCCGATAGAGAAATTGATCCACCAGACGACGCCGACGCCAATCAACAACGCAATGCCCAGCAGGGCGCCGCCGGCCCAGAGGATCCGCCGTTCGCTGCGCTTGATGACCGGCGTCATCGCCAGGTTGGGTTTACCGACGCTCAGCACCCCGATAATCCGCCCCTTATCCATCACTGGCGCGGCGATATACATGACTGAGCTGGTTTCATCATGCGGATCGCTGCGCGTACTGCGCGCGCCGTACTGGCCGCGCAGGGTGAGCCAGACATCATTCCAGCGCGAATAGTCCTGCCCTGTCGCCTGTCCGCTGGAGTCAAACACTACCTTGCCCCTGGCATCGGTCAGATAGACACGGTACTCATTACGCACCTTTTTAATTCCGCCAATATGGGCGTTGATCGGCTGCTGGTTGAGCTGTTGAAAGGCCTGAGCCAGCCTGCCCTGCTGCGGATTTGCCGCCAGCAGATCCTCACGCGCCAGCGCCGCCAGCAGCGTGGCGGTATCGTTGAGGGTCCCCTCCGTCGCCCCGCGCACGCCTGGCTTCACTTCCTGGACAAAGATCGACAGCACAAACCACGCGGCGATAGCGACGATAAGAAAATAGCCCAGCAGCAGGCGCATGCCGATACGCATCAGCCACGCCCCAGGCTGTAGCCCATGCCGCGATGGGTATTGATCGGCGTAACCTCGGGATTCACGGCCCGCAGCTTGGCGCGCAGGGTTTTGATATGGGTATCGACGGTACGGTCGAGGCTTTCCCAGGCATCGCTCCACACCAGCTCCATCAATTGCTGACGGGAGAAGACGCGACCAGGCGCGTGAAGCAGGGTTTTCAACAGCAGGAATTCGTAGCGCGTCAGGTTCAGCGGCTGGCCGAACCAGCTTATCGACGCCGCCTGCTCATCGAGCACAAACTCGCCGACGCGCACCACCGGCGAAGGCGCGGCAAACTTCTGCAGTCGCCGCAGCACGGTTCGCACCCGCGCGCAGACTTCGCGCGGCGAAAACGGCTTGGCGATATAATCGTCAGCGCCGATTTCCAGCCCCAGCAGCTTATCGACCTCGTCGCTCCGCGCCGTCAGAAACAGCACCGGCAGCGCCGGATAACGCGTCAGCAGACGCCGACAGAGCTCAAAGCCGCTGATATCCGGCAAGCCGACGTCAAGGATGGCGACATCGGGCGCCTGATGCGCCGCCGCCTCCAGCGCGGGCAACCCGCGGCCAAAGACGATGACCTGGAAGCCCTCCTGCTGCAGCATGTAAACCAGGGTATCAGCGATACTCTGTTCATCCTCGACTAACCAAATCCGTGGCTGCTGCATGCGCGCTCCCGTTTATTTATTCCATGGCATGATCGGCACGGCGCTGATGGCGTTCTTCGGCGAGCCATCAACCACTTTATCCGAGTAGGTCAGATAGACCAGCGCATTGCGCTTGGCATCATAGAAACGCACGACCTGCAGTTTTTTAAACACCAGCGAGGTGCGCTTCTGGAACACCACGTCACCCTGGCTTTTGCCGTTTTTGATTTTGTCCGTCAGCTCAATCGGCCCGACCTGCTGGCAGGAGATGGCCGCATCGGAGGTATCTTCCGCCAGCCCCAACCCGCCTTTGATCCCGCCGGTTTTCGCCCGGCTGATATAGCAGGTCACGTTCTGCACATCCGGATCGTCAAAGGCTTCGACGACAATTTTGTGATCCGGCCCTAACCATTTGAAGACCGTATCCACGGAACCAATCTGCTCCGCCTGAGCCATCTGACAGCCGGCCAGCAGCAGCAGGCCCATCGCAAACTTCTTGTATTTCATATTGTTACCATTATTAAAAAATATAGCTGAGTGATTATCACGCACTTAGCAGAAAAGGTTTATAGATCACAGCTTTACAAAATTATCGTTCAGCTCCACTGACCTTCCGCATTTAAAAGCAAAAAAAACACTGAATGCTAAAACATCAAAAAATGCTATTATCCGCTACTTTAATATCAGGCACCTGTGTTTAAGGATGGGGACATTTTATGGATCAAGCAGGGATTATTCGCGATCTCCTTAGCTGGCTGGAAGGTCACCTGGATCAGCCGCTTTCTCTGGACAATGTGGCGGCGAAGGCAGGTTATTCCAAGTGGCATTTACAGCGAATGTTTAAGGATGTCACCGGCCATGCCATCGGTGCCTATATTCGCGCGCGCCGGTTATCGAAATCTGCTGTCGCATTACGTCTAACCGCCCGTCCAATCCTTGATATTGCGCTTCAGTACCGTTTCGACTCCCAGCAGACCTTCACCCGGGCATTTAAAAAGCAGTTCTCGCTGACGCCGGCGCTCTACCGCCGCTCCCCGGACTGGAGCTCGTTCGGTATGCGTCCGCCGCTGCGTCTTGGCGAATTCACGCTGCCAAAACATGAATTTGTCGCCCTGCCCACCACTCAGTTGCTCGGCGTCACCCAGAGCTATACCTGTAAGCTCGAGGAAATCTCCGATTTCCGCAACCAGATGCGCGTCCAGTTCTGGCGGGACTTCCTCGGCAATTCGCCGTCGATCCCTCCGGTGCTCTACGGGCTGCATGAGCCGCGTCCGAGCCTGGAGAAAGACGATGAGCAGGAAGTGTTCTATACCACCGCGTTGACGCCGGAGATGGCTAATGGTCATCTGCAGAACGCCCACCCGGTCACCCTGGAGGGCGGCGAGTATGTCATGTTCACGTATGAAGGACTGGGCACCGGCCTGCAGGAATTCATCCTGACGGTCTACGGTACCTGCATGCCGATGCTAAACCTGACCCGTCGCAAGGGGCTGGATATTGAACGCTTCTACCCTGAAGATGAAAACCGGGATCAGGCTACGCCGATTCAGTTACGCTGCGAGTATCTAATCCCGATTCGTCGTTAACGCTGCAGCTCGTCCATCGCGGGGGCGTCAAGATGCGAGACGTCGCCCGCCGTTTCCACCACCCAGCCGGAAGCCAGCCACGGGCTTTGCTGATAGTCAACGCGCGAGATAGAGCAGTTGCGCAGTCGCAAACGACGCTCAGCGTATGCCGGCAGCCCTAAAATCGTGCTTACCAGGCAGCCCAGCGCAATCCCATGACTCACCAGCAGCGGTCGGCTACCGGCCGGTAATTCCAGACAGGATGCCAGCGCCGCATGCATCCGCTCGCTGAGCTCCTGCATCGATTCGCCCTGCGGAATACGGCCATCCGGCGTGCCGTTGACCAGCTGGCGACGCCAGCCCTCTTCTTCGTCGCTGAGCGAGTCGATATGGCGCTTCTCCAGCACCCCCATATCCAGCTCGCGCAGACGCGCATCGGCGATCACGCTGCAGCCGCAGGCTTCGGCGATAATCTCTGCTGTGCGGCGGGTTCGTCCCAGATCGCTGGTAATAATATGGGTGATCCCCAGCGTTCTGGCGCGCTCGCCAACCTGCCAGGCCTGGCGCTCACCGTGTGCGGTCAGCGGGCTATCGGACTGACCCTGAATACGTCGCTCGGCGTTCCACTGCGTTTCACCGTGGCGAACAAGGTATACCTGTAACATGCTTTTTTTCCGTTCTGGACTCGTTATCAACCGGGTTTGGGCATTACCGCCTGCCCTGAGGGTGATTTAGAGTATACTGCGATGACGTTAGTTTATTCTGAGTTGTTTTGATTATGCACCATGTTGTCTCAGCGACCACTAATCCCGCCAAAATTCAGGCAATTCTGCAGGCTTTTAACGAGATTTTCGGCGAAGGATCCTGCCATATCGAGTCCGTCTCCGTCGAGAGCGGCGTGCCGGAACAGCCCTTCGGCAGCGAGGAAACGCGCGCTGGCGCACGAAATCGCGTCGCCAATGCGCGTCTTGTCCAACCCAGTGCCGATTTCTGGGTGGCCATTGAGGCCGGTATCGACGATGGCAGCACCTTTAGCTGGGTGGTCATTGAAAGCGCTGATCGGCGCGGAGAAGCGCGCTCAGCCACACTGCCGTTACCTGAGGTAATTCTTGAGCAGGTTCGCGCTGGTGAAGCCCTGGGACCGGTCATGTCGCAGTATACCGGCATCGACCAGATCGGTCGTAAAGAGGGAGCGATTGGGGTTTTCACCGGTGGAAAATTAACCCGCAGCAGCGTTTACCATCAGGCGGTCGTGCTGGCGTTAAGCCCGTTTCATAACGCTATTTATCGCTAGTCAGCAGCGTCTGTTCCAGCCACTGACGCAGTTCGGCCGGCGCTGATTTCAGGCTGTTCGACCCGCGGGTAATGGTCGCAATCCCGGCGCCGAGCTCATTTTTCAGCTCGCGCTGGCTCATCTCGCCGCGCAGCAGCTCTTCAATAATGCGCACCCGGGTGCCCAGCGCTTCGCGCTCGTCGGGGGTCAGCATCAGCTGCAGCAATGGCAGATGCAGATCCTCAGCATAGGCCTGCTGTAACAGCGCCACAAAGCGCAGCCACTCCTGATGACGTTGTTCGGCAACGGCCGCGGAATAAGGAGATTGTTGGGTCATATCGCGCCACCATATTGAGACGGGCAGCTTACGCTGCCCGTCGAATGTACTCTTCAACGAGTACAAAGCATAACATACTTCCCGGCGATCAGTAACGCTGCCGCCACTCCGCATCGCTGAAGAGCTTATCCTGCTGCCCCATAAAGTAACGATAGTAGGCATCATAGGAGAGGACATTCTTCACGTAGCCGCGGGTTTCCGAGAACGGAATACTCTCGACAAACGCCACCGCATCGATCCGTCCGGCGCTGTTCCCCTGCCAGGTACGAACCCGGCCCGGCCCGGCGTTATAGGCCGCCGAGGCATAGATACGGTTATTGCCGAACTGCTGGTAGACATACTGCAGATAGCTGGTGCCGATGTTGATGTTGGTTTCCGGATCCAACAGCTGCGACGGGCCGCTGTAGCCGGGAATGCTGAACATGCTGACGGTATGCGTCGCGGTGCCCGGCATAATCTGCATCAGTCCGCTGGCGCCAACCGGCGAGCGCACTTTCGGGTTCCAGGCACTCTCCTGGCGGGCAATCGCCATCGCATAGCTCTGCGGGATATCTTTGCCACTGATGTAACGCGCGAACAGATCGTTATACGCCAGCGGGAAGCGCTCCTCCAGCTGATCCCACAGTTTGCCGGCGATCGTCGCCTGCACGCTCAGATCCCACCAGTGCTGATCAAAAGCGTAACGCGCCAGCTGCGCCTGCTGGGATTTGGTTCGGCTGGTGACGAGGTTCGCCCATTCGGTGCGCGCGGTGTTATCCATATTCCAGTACATCAGCTCGCGTACCCGCGCCATCTCCGGACCGGAAGCCAGCGCCGGATCGATCGTTCCCGAGGCTTTATCGATGCGGAAGGTATACTCCTCGCCAAGTCGCTGCGCAGCGACCATCGGATAGAAGCCTCGCTGTTGCATCAACGAGCGAAGGATCGCCTGCGCCTCCTCGTCCCTGCCGCGCTCCAGAAGCAGATCCGCTTGCCAGTAGCGCCATTCGTCTTTCTCTTTCGCCTCCATCGGCAGGCGCGCCAGCCAGGTGTTCAGACCATGGCGATCGCCCGTCCCCAGCGCCATCCGCACGCGCCGCTCCACCAGCGGCGTGGACTGTGAGCGCATGATCGCGTCATCGCGCCAGATAGCCTGCTCTTCGGTTACATCGGTACCCATCAGGCGCCAGGCGACAATATCACGTAGCTCCTGAGTCTGATCCTCATTGAGCTGCTGAGCCTGCACCATCGAAGGGATCATCAGGCGGGCATTTTCCACATCCTGACGGGCGACGCTGGCGAAGGCGACGGCGGCCATCTGACGGGTAAAGTCTGTCGCCCCGGTGGTGCGGGCGAAGGTCAGAACGCTGTTTGGATCGTTAGCCAGGGCGACGACGGCGGAAGCGATGCTCTGATAGTTGCCGGGCATTTGCTGAGCCAGCGATTTGACCAGCCCGATATTGCCGGCCTTCATCGCCAGGCGGATCCGTTCGAGATAGGCTAGCGGATCCTGCTGTCCGGAGTCACGCCAGGCGCTGAACAGCGGCTCACAGGCGCCAGGCTGGTTCTTGCCCGTCAACCACAGGTCTTTCGCCCCGCTCCAGGCTTCCTGCGACTGCCCCACGCTCAACTTGGCGTAGTAATAGTTGCACTGTGCCTCGGTGCTGGTCGGCTTATCGGGACTAAACGCCAGTAGGCCGCGCCAGTCGCTGCGCCGGGCCAGTTCATTCACGAAGCGCGAACGTAAGGAACGCGCTGGGGGCAGCGTCGGATTGGCGTCAATAAAGTTTTTCACCACCAGCGCCGGCTGGTTCATCAGATCGTCGGTGATCTGCCGGTACTGCAAATAGGGGTACAGGGGATAGGTGCTTAACGTGGGCATCAGCTGGTCGACCACATCCATCTGCCGGTTATCCCACGCCTGCTTAATTTGTGCGTAGCGGTTGCGCTGTTCATCCAGTGAATCCGCATGCGCCAGCTGACTCAACGTCAACAGACCAACGCTGGCAGCCAAAAGACGCCACGCCATTTTTTTGGCTTTTTCCACAAGCTCTTCCTCTTTCCGGTGCATTTTCGCAGCATCGTGCCGCTTAAAAGCCCCCGCCGGTTCGGCAGGCAGCTTTACTTATGCTAATCAGACAACGCTAAACGCGCCATGTCCTGGACATTTTTTTACGCTTCTGTGAATCCTGTCGCCTCGCTGGGATTAGCGCGCGAAAAAGGCTACACTTCGGCTTTGAACTATCTATCAAAATAGAAAGAGGCGAAGTCCAACGTGGCTCAATTCGTTTATACCATGCATCGTGTCGGCAAAGTGGTTCCGCCGAAACGTCATATTTTGAAAAATATCTCCCTCAGCTTCTTCCCTGGCGCGAAAATCGGTGTGCTCGGTCTGAACGGCGCCGGTAAGTCTACCCTGCTGCGCATCATGGCCGGTATCGACACCGAGATCGAAGGTGAAGCGCGTCCGCAGCCAGGCATCAAAATCGGCTACCTGCCGCAGGAGCCGCAGCTCAACCCGGAACACACCGTGCGCGAGTCCGTTGAAGAAGCGGTCGCCGAAGTGGTTAACGCGCTGAAGGGTCTGGACGAAGTGTATGCCAAATACGCCGAGCCGGATGCGGACTTCGATAAGCTTGCCGCCCAGCAAGGCAAGTTCGAAGAGATTATCCAGGCGCACGACGGCCACAACCTGAACGTGCAGCTGGAGCGCGCGGCCGATGCCCTGCGCCTGCCGGACTGGGATGCGAAAATCGCGAATCTTTCCGGTGGTGAACGCCGCCGCGTCGCGCTGTGCCGCCTGCTGCTGGAAAAACCAGATATGCTGCTGCTCGACGAACCGACTAACCACCTGGACGCCGAGTCCGTCGCCTGGCTGGAACGCTTCCTGCACGATTTCGAAGGCACCGTGGTGGCGATTACCCACGACCGTTACTTCCTCGACAACGTCGCCGGCTGGATCCTCGAACTTGACCGCGGCGAAGGTATTCCGTGGGAAGGCAACTACTCCTCCTGGCTGGAGCAGAAAGATCAGCGTCTGGCGCAGGAAGCTTCTCAGGAAGCGGCGCGTCGTAAATCCATCGAGAAAGAGCTTGAGTGGGTTCGCCAGGGCGCGAAAGGCCGTCAGTCCAAGGGCAAAGCCCGTCTGGCGCGCTTTGAAGAGCTTAACAACGTCGAATACCAGAAACGCAACGAGACTAACGAACTGTTCATTCCGCCAGGCGCGCGTCTGGGCGATAAAGTTCTGGAAGTCAGCCATCTGCGCAAATCCTACGGCGACCGCGTGCTGATTGACGATCTGAGCTTCTCGGTACCGAAAGGCGCTATCGTCGGCATCATCGGTCCGAACGGCGCGGGTAAATCCACCCTGTTCCGCATGATGTCCGGCCAGGAGCAGCCAGATTCCGGCACCATCACCCTGGGTGAAACCGTTAAGCTGGCCTCCGTCGATCAGTTCCGCGACGCGATGGACAACAGTAAGACCGTGTGGGAAGAAGTGTCTGGCGGCCTGGATATCATGAAGATCGGCAACACCGAGATGCCGAGCCGCGCCTACGTGGGCCGCTTTAACTTCAAAGGCGTCGATCAGGGCAAACGCGTTGGCGAGCTGTCCGGCGGTGAGCGTGGTCGTCTGCACCTGGCGAAACTGCTGCAGGTCGGCGGTAACGTCCTGCTGCTCGATGAACCAACCAACGACCTGGATATCGAAACCCTGCGCGCGCTGGAAAACGCCCTGCTGGAGTTCCCGGGCTGCGCGATGGTTATCTCGCACGACCGCTGGTTCCTTGACCGTATTGCCACCCACATTCTGGATTACCAGGATGAAGGTAAGGTTGAGTTCTTCGAAGGTAACTTTACCGAATACGAAGAGTATAAGAAACGCACCCTCGGCGCCGACGCGCTGGAGCCGAAGCGAATCAAGTACAAGCGTATCGCGAAATAAAACGCAAAAAGGCAACTTCGGTTGCCTTTTTTAGGGTTTGCTCCCTCTCCCACCGGGAGAGGGTTGGGGTGAGGGCAACAGCCCGCAGAGGACCTACCCCTGCTCGCCCATCAGCTGCTTCACCAGCTCAACGCAGCGCAGGAACCGGGCATCGTAGTCCGACTCCTTAACATGGACAAACTCGATCTCGTTCTCTTTCAGCAGCGACACCAGCAGCGACTGAAACTCTTTACGATCCACCGAACTCCCAAGGCTGCGTAACCCATCGGCCACCCACGGGGTATTGTTCTCCAGCAGGATCACCAGGTCGAAACGGTATTCATCAATCAGCGCCTGCACGAACGGGTGCTCACGCCCCTCGTACTTCAGGCAGAAGGCCTGAGTGCTGACGAAGTCGGTATCGATAAACGCCACCTTGTTGGCGTATTTGACTGCAAAATCAATATACTGCGCATGTCCGAGGGCAATTTTATCGTAATCCGAATACTGGAGCGCCATCTCATCGCCGCCAAGATGCGAAAAGACATAATCCCGACCATACTCCCAGGCGCTGGTGGTATTGAAGATATTGGCGAGCTTATTGACCAGCGTCGATTTACCGCTCGACTCGCCGCCGAGGATCGCCACCGTCCGCACAAAGAACGGTTTCACTTCCGTCGGAATATATTCCCAGTAGCGGAACGGGTTCTCGCGGATCTGCCCGCCGCTAATATTCATAAAGGTCCGCTTAGGATCGATAAGCACCGTCTCGATCCCCAGATGCTCAAGGTACTGCGGCGCATCGGCCTCTTCCGAGGTATAGATCCGGTTCGGCTCGATCCCTTTTTCACTCATAAAAGCGCGGATCCCATGGCTCCAGACGTCCCAGCCATGCGGATAGGGCTCCATCCCCTCTTCATTGAAGGCGTGGATGCGAATATTCTTCTGATATTTAAAGGTCTGCAGCAGCCAGCGCAGGCGGTCAGGCACCGTCGGCTGCTGCGACATGGCGCTCTCTTCAAACAGCTCGCGGTCGCGGGTATCGTCATAGCCCATGATGATATGCAGCTCATCGACCTGGCTACAGGCGCGCTGTATCAGGTAGATATGCCCGGTATGCAGCGGGTAAAACTTACCAAACACCACCCCGACGCTTTTCTGCCGGCGGGGAAACTCCAGCCCGAGGAAACGATGCAGCGCTTCAAGCTTCTGCGCGCTCGGGCTTTTGATTTTGGCATTCAGCAGCTGGCTGAGATACCCCTTGGTCATTCCGCTGGCTTCCGCCACCTGCTGCAGGGTACAACCTTTCTGCTTAATGGCGCTTTTTAAATAGTCAAATGACGACATCGCTAATCTCCTTTTAACTTATTATAAGTCGTCAAAAACGCTTAGCGCGTCTGAAAGCTTTTTCACACCAAAGATTTGCATGCCTTCCGGTACTTTTTTCGGCACATTGGCCGCCGGGACGATGGCGCGGCGGAAACCATGCTTCGCCGCTTCGGATATACGCTCCTGACCGCTCGGCACCGGGCGAATTTCCCCGGCCAGCCCGACTTCGCCAAAGACCACCAGATCCTGCGGCAGCGGGCGATCGCGCAGGCTGGAAACCATCGCCAGCAGCAGCGCCAGGTCAGCGCTGGTTTCGGTGACCTTCACCCCGCCAACCACGTTGACGAAGACGTCCTGATCGGCCATCTGCAGGCCGCCGTGACGATGCAGCACCGCCAGCAGGATCGCCAGACGGTTCTGTTCCAGCCCCACCGCCACGCGGCGCGGGTTGGACATCATCGAGTGATCCACCAGCGCCTGGATCTCCACCAGCAGCGGGCGGGTCCCTTCCCAGACCACCATCACCGAACTGCCGGAGGTGATTTCATCTCCCCGGCTAAGGAAGATAGCGGAGGGGTTGCTGACTTCGCGCAGGCCCTGCTCGGTCATGGCGAAAACGCCGAGTTCATTGACCGCGCCAAAGCGGTTTTTGTGGCTACGTAACGTGCGGAAACGGGAATCGGCATCCCCGTCCAGCAGCACCGAGCAGTCGATACAGTGCTCCAGCACCTTCGGACCGGCCAGCGAGCCGTCTTTGGTGACGTGGCCGACCATCACAATCGCCACGCCGCGAGTTTTAGCAAAGCGCGTCAAATAGGCCGCGGTTTCACGTACCTGGGCGACACTGCCCGGCGACGACTGCACGTCGGCCATATGCATCACCTGGATGGAGTCGATCACCATCAGCTGCGGCTTTTCTTCATCGGCGATCTGACAGATCTGCTCAATGCTGGTTTCCGAGAGCATGTTCAGGTTGGCCGTCGGCAACCCGAGACGATGGGCGCGCATCGCCACCTGCTGCAGGGACTCCTCCCCGGTGACGTACAGGGTTTTCATCCCCTCCGCAAGTTTGCAGAGGGTTTGCAGCAGCAGCGTCGATTTCCCGGCGCCGGGGTTGCCGCCAATCAGGATCGCGCTGCCCGGCACTACGCCGCCGCCCAGCACGCGGTCAAACTCTTTAAAGCCGGTGGAGAAACGCGGCAGCGCCTCCAGGCTGATATCTGACAGCTTCTGCACCTTCGACACGCCGGCGTTACCGGCATAGCCTGAAAGACGCTCGTTTCTCGCCACCTGCGGCGACGCGGCGATGCGCATCTCGGTGATGGTGTTCCAGGCATGGCAGGCGCTGCACTGCCCCTGCCAGCGCGGATAATCCGCACCACATTCATTACAGACAAATGCGCGTTTTGGAGCTTTCGCCACGTTTACCTCTTACTTTTGGTTCATGCTGCCCGAGAGAATACAGAATACCCCCATCAGGTCAGCGTGGCGGATAGTCACTTCCGCCTGTTCATTCACTTTAGGCTTCGCGTGATAGGCGATGCCGAGGCCTGCCGCCTTAATCATCGGCAGGTCGTTGGCGCCATCACCGATAGCCACAGTTTGCGCCGTTGGGATCTCATACTTTTCCGCCAGCTTGCGCAACGTATTGGCTTTATATTTCGCATCGACGATATCGCCGAGCACGTTGCCGGTGAGCTTGCCGTCGCGGATCTCCAGTTCATTGGCGAACACCGCGTCGAGATGTAGCTTGTCGCGCAGGTACTCGGCAAAGAAGGTGAAGCCGCCGGAGGCGATCGCCACTTTCCAGCCTAACGCTTCCAGCTTGAGCACCAGCTGTGCCAGGCCCGGCATCAGCGGCAGCGCGTCGCGCACCTGCAGCAAAATACTGGCATCCGCATCTTTCAGCGTCGCCACGCGCTGGCGCAGGCTGGCGGTGAAGTCCAGCTCCCCACGCATCGCCCGCTCGGTCACTTCCGAGACCAGCTCGCCGGTGCCAGCCAGTTTCGCAATCTCATCGATGCATTCGATCTGGATCGCCGTGGAGTCCATGTCCATCACCAGCAGGCCCGGGGTGCGCAGATGGGGGATTTTACCCAATGGCGCGACGTCCAGCCCCGCCTCATGCGCCAGTCGCGTCGCACGGGGAGTCAGCGAACCGGCCAGGCGGATCACCTGGTAATCCTCGACCACCCAGGAGGCAACGATCACTAACGCGGCGCCCAGCTCGCGCTGCCAGTCCGTCAGACGGCGCTTATTCAGACCGCGACCATACAGCAGCCAGCCGCTGCGCCCGGCGTGATAATCCAGCGGCATGACCTCATCGCCGCTCAGGGAAAGCGGCAACCCAGGCCACAGGGAAACGTCTTCAGGCAGGTCGCACCAGGTCAAACTGTTAGGCATTACGGCTCCACATCTCTTCATTCAGGCGAGGAAAATAACGCATGAGGCTACCTTGTAACCAGCGCTTCTGGCAACATTAAGCTGCAAATTTTCAAAGGTGGAATATGGTTCGCGCAAAACTGAAATTCCGGCTGCATCGTGCGGTCATTGTCCTTATCTGTCTGGCGCTGCTCGTCGCACTGATGCAGGGCGCCTCGTGGTTCAGTCAGAACAGTCAGAAACAACGCAATCCGCAGCTGGAAGAGCTGGCCCGCACGCTGGCGCAGCAGGTGGTACTGAATCTCGTGCCGCTGATGCGCAGCGAAACACCGGACGAGAAGCGCATTAATCAACTGTTGACGCAGCTGACCCATAACAGCCGCGTACTGGACGCCGGCGTGTATGACGAACAGGGCGACCTGGTGGCACGCTCTGGCGAAAGCGTCGAGGTTCGCGACCGGCTGGCGCTGGATGGCAAAAAAGCCGGCGGCTACTTCAACCAGCAGATTGTCGAGCCGGTTCCGGGAAAAAACGGCCCGCTGGGCTACCTGCGTCTGACCCTCGATACTCATACCCTGGCGACCGAGGCGAAGCAGGTGGATAATACCACCAATATATTACGCCTGATGCTGTTACTGTCCCTGGCTATCGGCGTGGTGCTAACCCGCACGCTGCTGCAGGGTAAACGCACCCGCTGGCAGCAATCGCCCTTCCTGCTCACCGCCAACAAGCCGGTTGAGGATGAAGACGATGAAAAGAAAGGAAATCTATAATGTCCACATTGCGCCTCCTGCTCTCTGACTCTTACGACCCGTGGTTCAATCTGGCGGTCGAAGAGTGTATTTTCCGCCAAATGCCCGCCACCCAGCGGGTGCTGTTCCTGTGGCGCAATGCCGATACCGTGGTCATCGGCCGCGCGCAGAATCCGTGGAAGGAGTGTAATACTCGCCGCATGGAGGAAGATCACGTGCGGCTGGCCCGTCGCAGCAGCGGCGGCGGCGCGGTGTTCCACGACCTCGGTAATACCTGCTTTACCTTTATGGCAGGCAAACCGGAGTACGACAAAACCGTCTCCACCGCTATCGTGCTGGCGGCGCTCAATTCACTCGGCGTAACCGCCGAAGCCTCCGGGCGCAACGATCTGGTGGTCAAAACCGACAGCGGCGATCGCAAGGTGTCTGGTTCCGCCTATCGTGAGACCATCGACCGCGGTTTCCATCACGGCACCCTGCTGCTGAATGCCGATTTAAGTCGCCTCGCTAACTACCTTAACCCGGACCAAAAAAAGCTACAGGCCAAAGGCATTACCTCGGTGCGCGGTCGCGTGGCGAACCTGGTTGAGCTGCTGCCGGGTATTACTCATCAGCACATTTGCGAGGCGATTCAGGAGGCGTTCTTCAGCCATTACGGCGAATGGGTGGACGCCGAGGTGATCTCCCCGGACAACACGCCGGACCTGCCGAATTTTGCCGAGACCTTCGCCCGCCAGAGCAGCTGGGAGTGGAACTTCGGCCAGGCGCCGGCCTTCTCTCATCTGCTGGACGAGCGCTTTCGCTGGGGCGGCGTTGAGCTGCATTTTGACGTCGAGAAAGGCCATATCACCCGCACGCAAGCCTTTACCGATAGCCTGAACCCGGCGCCGCTCGAGGCCCTGGCGGCACGCTTAGTTGGCTGTCAGTATCGGGCGGAAGTCTTGCAGCAGCAGTGTGAGGCGCTGGTCGGCGATTTCCCGGAGCAGGAAGCGGAACTCAAAGAACTGTCGGCGTGGATAGCCGGCGCGGTGCGCTAATAAAAAAAGCCCGCTGCGCTTAGCGGGCCTGGAAAACCGTAGGCCGGGTCAGGCGAAGCCGCCACCCGGCACAACAGGTCTTATTCTTTATCGCCCAGCAGTACCGATTCCAGTGCGATTTTGATCATATCGTTGAAGGTCGTCTGACGTTCAGCGGCAGTGGTCTGCTCGTGGGTACGGATGTGGTCGGAGACGGTGCAGATGGTCAGCGCTTTCGCGCCGAATTCTGCCGCCACGCCGTAGATCCCGGCCGCTTCCATTTCCACGCCCAGGATGCCGTATTTTTCCATCACGTCGAACATGGACGGGTCTGGCGTATAGAACAGGTCAGCGGAGAAGATGTTGCCTACGCGCGCGTCAACGCCCAGCGCTTTCGCCGCGTCTACCGCGTTACGCACCATGCCGAAATCGGCAATCGCCGCGAAATCATGGTCTTTGAAACGCAGACGGTTCACTTTAGAGTCGGTGCACGCGCCCATGCCGATCACCACGTCACGCAGTTTGACATCTTCACGCACCGCGCCGCAGGAGCCCACGCGGATGATTTTCTTCACGCCGAAATCGGTGATCAGCTCTTTGGTGTAGATTGAGCAGGACGGGATACCCATCCCGTGGCCCATCACGGAGATTTTGCGGCCTTTATAAGTACCGGTGAAGCCCAGCATGCCGCGCACGTTGTTCACTTCACGCACGTCTTCAAGGAAGGTTTCTGCAATGTGCTTCGCGCGCAGCGGGTCGCCCGGCATCAAAACGACGTCAGCGAAATCGCCCATTTCTGCGTTAATGTGAGGAGTTGCCATCTTCAGTTCCTTTTACATTGTTGTTTTTGCCGGGTGGCGGCTACGCCTTACCCGGCCTACAAATCGTAGGCCCGGATCGCTGTGCGCCACCGGGCAATGACCTCAGAACATGGCTTTGCCATATTCCATGTCAGACGTACCAAAGTATTTCGCAATAGTCTGGCCGATGTCCGCGAAGGTTTCACGGTGACCGAGCGAACCCGGTTTCACTTTCGGGCCATATACCAGCACCGGAATATGCTCGCGGGTATGGTCGGTACCGGTCCAGGTCGGGTCACAGCCGTGGTCGGCGGTGAGGATCAGAATGTCGTCTTCGCCAACCAGCTCCATCAGCTCCGGCAGACGGCGGTCGAACAGCTCCAGACCCGCCGCGTAGCCGGCGACATCGCGACGGTGGCCCCAGGAGGAGTCAAAGTCGACGAAGTTAGTGAAGACGATGGTCTCGTCGCCCGCTTCCTTCATCTCTTTGATGGTCGCGTCGAACAGCGCGTCCAGCCCGGTGGCTTTCACTTTCTTAGTGATGCCGCAGTTGGCGTAGATGTCGGCGATTTTACCCACGGACACCACGTGGCCGTTCTTCTCGTCAACCAGCTTCTGCAGCACGGTCGGCGCCGGCGGTTCGACCGCCAGATCGTGACGGTTGCCGGTACGCTGGAAGTTACCGGCTTTGTCGCCGATAAACGGACGGGCGATGACGCGGCCAATGTTATAGCCGCCTTCGGTCAGCTCTTCACGCGCGATTTCGCACAGCTCATACAGCTTGTCGAGGCCAAAGGTCTCTTCGTGACAAGCGATCTGGAACACCGAGTCAGCGGAGGTATAGAAGATCGGTTTCCCGGTTTTCATATGTTCTTCGCCGAGCTGATCGAGGATCACCGTCCCGGAGGAGTGGCAGTTGCCGAGGTAGCCCGGCAGGTTGGCGCGTTTCACCAGCTTATCCAGCAGCTCCTGCGGGAAGCTGTTTTCATGGTCGCTAAAGTAGCCCCAGTCAAACAGCACCGGCACACCGGCGATTTCCCAGTGACCGGACGGCGTATCTTTACCAGAAGAGAGTTCATGCGCCCAGGCATAGGCACCAATCACTTCGGCATTGCCATCCATTCCGGCGGCAATTTTACCGGTAGAACCTTCATGCGCTTTCACCAGACCCAGACGGGTCAGGTTCGGTAAATTCAGCGGGCCTTTGCGGCCATTGTCAGCCTCGCCTTTGGCGCAGGCTTCCGCAATGTGGCCCAGCGTATCGGCGCCGACGTCGCCAAAGCGGTCTGCGTCTTCCGTTGCACCAATCCCAAAGGAGTCCAGCACCATGATAAATGCACGTTTCATCTTGTTCTCCATACATCTTGCGCTGCAAAAAAGCGATCAGATCAGTATATCGCTATTCAGTGATGCGGCGATAGACTGTCGGTGTAATTTCCGGGGCTTTATCGTCCAGTTTAATGGCCGCTTTGACCGCTTTCGCGGCCTCCTGCCAACTGTTCTCGTCTTTGGCATGGATCACCGCCAGCGGACGCTGTCCGTCAACGTGGTCACCCAGACGCGCCATATCGGTAAAGCCAACGCTATAGTCAATGGTATCTGATGCCTGGCGGCGGCCGCCGCCCATAGAAACCACTGCCATTCCCAGCGCGCGAGTATCCATCGCGCTGATAAAACCTTCGGTATCAGCATAGACCGCTTTGCTCAGCATCGCCGTCGGCAGATAATGATCATAATTCTCGACAAAGTCGGTCGGCCCTTTCTGCGCCGCGACCATGCGGCCAAAGACTTCCGCCGCTTTACCGTTCTCCAGCACCGCCTGCAGCTTCGCGCGCGCCTCGGCGTCATCCGCCGCCAGCTTGCCGGAGATCAGCATTTCCACACACAGCGCCATCGTCACGTCGAACAGGCGTGGGTTGCGATATTCGCCGGTCAGGAACTGCACCGCTTCGCGAACTTCAACGGCGTTGCCGGCGCTGGATGCCAGCACCTGATTCATATCGGTCAGCAGCGCGGTGGTACGCACGCCGGCGCCGTTGGCAACACCCACGATCGCTTCGGCCAGCGCGGCAGAGAGTTCATAAGTCGGCATAAAGGCGCCGCTGCCGACTTTGACGTCCATCACCAGCGCGTCCAGCCCTTCCGCCAGTTTCTTGGCCAGAATCGAGGCGGTAATCAGCGGGATGGAGTCCACCGTCGCGGTAATATCGCGGGTGGCATAGAAACGTTTGTCGGCCGGAGCAAGCGAGCTGGTCTGCCCGATAATCGCCACGCCGACATCTTTAATAATCTCGCGAAAGCGGTTGTCGTCCGGGAAGATATCGAAGCCCGGGATCGCTTCCAGTTTATCCAGCGTACCGCCGGTATGGCCGAGGCCACGCCCGGAGATCATCGGTACATAACCGCCGCAGGCGGCCACCATTGGCCCCAACATCAGCGAGGTCACGTCACCCACGCCGCCGGTGGAGTGTTTATCGACGATCGGGCCGTTGAGGTTAAGGCTTTTCCAGTTGAGAACGGTGCCGGAATCCCGCATCGCCATGGTCAGCGAAACACGCTCCGGCATGGACATATCGTGGAAGAAAATGGTCATCGCCAGCGCGGCGATTTGCCCTTCTGAGATAGTATTGTCGCGGATGCCGTTGATGAAAAAGCGGATCTCTTCATCGCTTAATGCATGACCATCACGTTTTTTACGAATAATTTCTTGTGCGAGAAACACGGTAACCTCCCAAAGAGAATAAATTGCCGGATGACGGCGCGAGCGCCTTATCCGGCCTACAGGCATCCATTCGTAGGCCGGATAAGCGCAGCGCCATCCGGCAAATCAAGGGATTAGTAGCTGCTGGCGCTCTTGCCGTCGCCGTGACCCAGCGCTTTCAACAGGCTAGCCAGCAGGCTGGATGCGCCAAAACGATAGTGACGAGAATCGGCCCAGTCGGCGCCGAACAGTTCATCAGCGATCGCCAGGAACTGCTGCGCATCTTCCGCGCTGCGTACGCCGCCGGCAGGCTTGAAGCCAACGGTTTTCTCAACGCCCATATCGCGGATCACTTCCATCATGATGCGCGCGCTTTCCGGCGTCGCATTCACCGGCACTTTACCGGTCGAAGTCTTGATAAAGTCAGCGCCTGCCTTGATAGAGATTTCAGACGCTTTGCGGATCAGCGCTTCTTCTTTCAGCTCACCGGTTTCGATGATCACTTTCAGCAGCACGTTGGCCGCCGCGCAGGCCTCTTTACAGGCTTTCACCAGCTCGAAACCGACCTGCTCGTTGCCGGCGATCAGCGCGCGGTACGGGAAGACCACGTCCACTTCATCGGCACCGTAAGCGATCGCTGCGCGGGTTTCCGCCAGCGCAATGTCGATATCGTCATTACCGTGCGGGAAGTTGGTGACCGTGGCGATGCGAATATCCGGCGTTCCTTGCTCGTTCAGCGTTTTACGGGCAATCGGGATGAAGCGCGGGTAGATACACACCGCCGCAGTGTTACCCACCGGGGTTTTCGCCTGATGACACAGGGCAATGACTTTCTCATTGGTGTCGTCGTCATTCAGGGTGGTCAGGTCCATCAGTTTTAACGCGCGCAGGCTGCTTGCTTTTAAATCAGTCATTTCATACTCCGCCGGCGTCATGCCGGATCAATAGTTTGTTCACCTTGCGAGTCTGTTACTATTGTAACATCCACTCGCTGTTACACTTCGACATTCATCACAGTTAATGAAAACTACTTACTAATTTGCATTACTGTGATGTGATGTAAGTCACAATTAATCATCCATCATCGCGACGCTTACCTTTACGTCCTGTTTAAGCAGGACCGGCAAAGCGCAGTGAGTGATGATGTTATTATTCTAACATATCCTACTAAGGTTTCTCGACGCCATGGCGCACAATTTGTGCACATCGTCGCCATAAACAACAGTTTATTATTGAGATATAAAGAATTTTAGATGGACAAAAAAATGATGGAATTATCACAGCAGGCCAAAATCGAGGCCTGATTCGTCTCAGGCGGAAAAGGAGAGGCTTAGCCCGCGAGCGCGGAAAAGAGGCTTTTTGTATTCGCCAACACCGCGGCTTCAATCGTCGGTGCCGGTTCCGCGCGCAGTTCACATAGCGCGTCAAATACGCGCGCCACCTGTTCAGGGCGGTTGGGCTGACCCTGAAAACCATTCAGCGGCATATCCGGCGCATCGGTCTCCAGCAGCAGCGCGGAAAGCGGCAGACGCGCCATCACTTCGCGGGTTTTGCTGGCGCGCGGATAGGTAATAGTGCCGCCAACACCAATCTTATAGCCGAGCTGAACGAAGCGCTCGGCCTGCTGTAGGCTGCCGGCGAAGCCATGTACCACGCCGGTGCGCGGCAGGGCATGTTTTTTCAGCAGCATCGCCAGCTTATCGTGGGTACGTCGGGAGTGGAGGATCACCGGCAGATCGTAACGCTTCGCCAGCCTCAGTTGCTCCTCCAGCAGCGCTTGCTGGCGGTCAAACTGCGGATCGTCGCGATAGAGATCGAGGCCAATCTCCCCCACCGCCACCAGTTTTGGCGGACGCAGGGACAGACACCTCTCCAGCTGCGCCAACCCCTCATCGGCATGCTGCTCAATGACGATCGGATGCATGCCCAGCGCGGCGTACAGCGCCTCATGCTGCGCCGCCAGCGCCAGCACCCGGTTAAAACGCGCAGCGGAGATGGCCGGGACAATGATCTGCCCGACACCGGCCTGGGCCGCGCGCGCCAGGCTGGCGGTTTCATCCTCGGCGAAGGGAGGAAAATCGAAGTGGCAGTGGGTATCGATAAAACGGTGGCTCATGCCAGATCCTCATGATCAAAGCTGGCGTCATTCGCCTGCGGTGCAGGAATGACAGTCGCCTGAGGCGCTTCATTGGCCACCGGTACGGGCGGCACCACCACCGGCGCAGGCCGGGCAATACGCGGCGCATGGCGCAGCAGCGGCGGTTGGTCGGCCAGCAGTTTACCCACCGTCGCCAGGAAATAGCGGCCACACTGACGTCCGGTTTTGTAGTCCTCCAGCAGCGCCGGCAGCCGACTGCCAAGCGCCATACTGCGCAATGGCCGCTGCGGGTAGATTTCGAAGATCCGCAGCTTGCCGGGTGGCTTCTCGATGAACTGCTGGATAGCGCGGTAAGTGTTTTCGTGGTGGTGCACCAGATTGACCAGCGGCTGCAGGCTGCTCTCCCCCAGCCAGCGCTCCATCCGCTTAAACCACTGCGGGGTATAAAACATCTGCGAGGGGACGGTACGGATCACCACGATGGTCTGCGCGCCGCGGCGGGCCGCCTCCTGCACCGGGATCGCATCGCTGACGCCGCCGTCAAGGTAGCTGACGCCGTCGAGCAACACGCCGCTGCGATAAAAGCCGGGGATGGCGCTGGAGGCGCGGATCAGGTCCAGCCACGTTTGCGGCGTCGGCGAAAAATAGCTGGCAGAGTAATCGTCACCGCGGCAGGCGCACAGCCACAGCTCTTTCCCCAACGCGAACTGCGCTTCAGCATAATTCATGGCCAGCGGCATCTGCTGCGAAGTGGCCTCCACCAGCCAGTCGAGATCGATAAGGTTGCCGCCGCGCACAAAGCGCATCGGATCGAAAAACTGGCGTGAGGTGGTGTAGCGGGTGATAACTTTGCGGGCATAGCCTTGCTGATTACACATGTAGGCGGAGAGGTTTTGCGCGCCGGCGGAGGTCCCCAACATCAGATCAAAGGGGTTAAATCCGGCGCGCATAAATTCGTCCAGCACCCCGGCAGTAAAAATCCCTCGCTGTCCCCCGCCTTCGCATACCAGCGCCAGCTTACCTGGTCGGAAGGGTTTAACCGCCAGCGGGGCGATATTGCCCAGCGTGACGGGAATGCGTTGCCCCACCCTGCTTTCCTGTTCGATTGGTCTTCTCCTGACAAGGTAACGCAATTTGCCCACCGCTTAAACCGCGAAAGCCAGTCCGCAGGACTGGCTTTGTGTAAGATGACGTGTCAGTAAAAATGCTCAGGCTTCAGCATCGCCCGCATCGCGGGCCACCTAAGGACGTCTGCGTCCTGTAAACAGGCTCACCAGGAACAGGATAATCCCGACGACAAAGACGATTTTCGCGGCGCCAGCGGCAGTACCCGCCAGACCACCAAAGCCCAGGGCCGCAGCAATTAATGCAATGACCAGAAAAATAATTCCCCATCGAAACATACTTTTCTCCTTACCATAATGGACGGTGAACAGCGGTTTGCGCACCCTTTCTGTATAGCTCATCGCTCAGAGGATGCTGCTATTCGTTCGGCAACCTTGGCCAGACAACACTTTTGTTAATAACTCGATTTACTTAACGCTAAGATCGTTGCGGACGCTTTTCACGCCGGAGACCGCTTTCGCAATCTCTGCCGCACGCTCCGCCTGCGCCGCGGAAGCCACCGTACCGGTCAGATGCACCGCGCCGGCGTTGGTTTCGACTTTCACATTGCGCGAAGGGACAATGTCATCCGCCAACAGCTTGGCTTTCACTTCGCTGGTAATGGCGGTATCCCCGGCATAGCCTTTCAGCGTCGCCGTCTCGCTCGATGATTTATGATGGACCGTCAGCTTGTCGTTAACGTGCGAGACGCCTTCGACCCCTTTCGCTACGCTCAGTGCCTGACTTTTCTGTTCAGTACTGGTGACGTCGCCGCTGAGGGTGACCACTTTATTCTCCGTTTTCACCGAAATATCGCCGGAGTTAATATCTTTATGGTCGATCAACGCCGCTTTTACCCGCGCGGTAATGGTGCTGTCATCCATAAAATCGCCGACTTTATTAATCGAATTGTCTACCGCCTCTCCCGCATTGCTGGCAGCCGACTTCGCACTGTCTACCGTTGTTTTTTCCGTCTCTGCCGAGGCGTTCAACGCGGCTAAGCCTAAGAAGAGCGCCAGCAACATATTGGCATTCTTTAGTCTGGTCATCGTGATGTCCTCGTTTTTTCACCAGCGCTGGCGTCTGAAAGCAGTGAATTACGCCAGCATTTTTAAAATCACGAATTAAATATAGTAGACAGACGAAGGGGTTGCGGATGATATGGACAAAAAACAGACGAATTAGCGGTGTTTTAAGAACTTTCCAGAAGGAGGGAAACGCGAGCGTGGAAAGAAAAAAGCGCGGGCTATGCCGCGCTTCATCAGGGATTAGTGCTCGCGCGTTTTGCGGAACACCACGTCAGGATAACGCTCCTGCGTCAGGTTCAGGTTGACCATTGTCGGGGCGATATAGGTCAGATTATCACCGCCATCCAGCGCCAGCTGAACTTCGTTTTTACGTTTGAACTCTTCGAATTTCTTCACATCCGTGGATTCAACCCAGCGCGCGGTGGCCACGTTGACCGATTCGTAAATCGCTTCCACGTTGTATTCGCTTTTCAGACGCGCTACCACCACGTCAAACTGCAGCACACCAACGGCGCCGACGATCAGGTCGTTATTGGCGATCGGACGGAAGACCTGTACCGCGCCCTCTTCAGAGAGCTGAACCAGCCCTTTCAGCAGCTGTTTCTGCTTCAGCGGATCCTTCAGGCGAATACGACGGAACAGTTCCGGTGCGAAGTTCGGAATACCGGTGAACTTCATCATCTCGCCCTGGGTGAAGGTATCGCCAATCTGAATGGTGCCGTGGTTATGCAGGCCGATAATATCGCCCGGATACGCTTCTTCAACGTGAGAACGGTCGCCGGCCATAAAGGTCAGCGCGTCGGAAATCACGACGTCTTTACCGATACGCACCTGACGCAGCTTCATGCCTTTTTCATATTTGCCGGACACCACGCGCATGAAAGCCACACGGTCGCGGTGTTTCGGGTCCATGTTGGCCTGAATTTTAAACACGAAGCCGGTAAATTTCTCTTCCGTGGCGGTGACTTCACGCGTGTCGGTGTTACGCGGCATCGGCGCCGGCGCCCACTCCACCAGGCCATCCAGCATATGGTCAACGCCGAAGTTACCTAACGCGGTCCCGAAGAACACCGGGGTGATTTCGCCCGCCAGGAACAGATCTTTATCGAACTCGTTTGACGCGCCCTGCACCAGCTCCAGCTCGTCGCGCAACTGCTGCGCCAGGTCTTCCCCCACCGCTGCGTCGAGTTCCGGGTTGTTGAGCCCCTTCACGATGCGCACTTCCTGAATGGTGTGGCCTTTACCGGTCTGATACAGGTAGGTTTCATCTTTGTAGAGATGATAAACGCCTTTGAACAGCTTGCCGCAGCCGATAGGCCAGGTAATCGGCGCGCAGCCGATTTTCAGCTCATTCTCAACTTCATCCAGCAACTCCATCGGATCGCGGATATCACGGTCGAGTTTGTTCATAAAGGTGAGGATCGGCGTGTCGCGCAGACGGGTAACTTCCATCAGCTTACGGGTCCGGTCTTCAACGCCTTTCGCCGCGTCGATCACCATCAGACAGCAGTCAACCGCCGTCAGAGTACGGTAGGTATCTTCGGAGAAGTCTTCGTGCCCCGGCGTATCCAGCAGGTTCACCAGGCAGTCGTGATACGGGAACTGCATCACCGAGGTGGTGATTGAGATCCCACGCTGCTTTTCCATCTCCATCCAGTCGGACTTTGCATGCTGGCTGGAGCCACGGCCTTTTACGGTACCGGCGGTCTGAATCGCCTGTCCGAACAGCAGCACCTTTTCGGTGATGGTGGTCTTACCGGCATCCGGGTGAGAAATAATGGCAAAAGTGCGGCGTTTGGCCACCTCTTGCAGATAAGGAGACAACGTCATAATTAATCTTCTAAGTAAACGCAGCAACGGGCTGCGCATGTGGAATACGAAAAATTGCGGCTATTTTACCCATCAATGGGGGGGAGGCAATCAGTGTTTACACAGGAGCTGCTCCAGTTCGCTTAACGAGGTCACCGTCCAGTCGGGCTGCAGGTCTACCGGCAGCGTTTGCTGGTGCGCATTCAGCCAGCAGGTCGCCAGGCCGGCATTCACGCCGCCGCGGATATCCGACTCGGCGGTATCACCGACCATCAGTACTCGCGAGCGCGGTGGATTACCCGCCTGCGCCAGCGCGTAATCGAAGATGCGCGCATCCGGCTTGGCGACGCCGACTTCTTCAGAAATAATCAGTAAATCAAAGTGATCGCGTAAACCTGTGCGTTCCAGACGAGTCTGCTGCAGCGAGGTAAAACCGTTGGTGATGATGCCCATCCTGACCTTGCCCTGCAGCGCGTTGAGCAGCGAGACCGCCCCCGGCAGCGGGGCACAGATTTCCGCCATCGCATTCATAAACGCGTCGTTGAGCTCACCCGGCTTAACATTCAAACGTTCCGCCCAGCTGTCAAAGCGCTGGTGCTGCAGCTGCAGCGAGGTGATGACGCCGTTTTGATAATCCACCCACAGCGGCTTATTCACGGCCTGATAGTCCTGAAAATCTTCGGCGGTAAATGTCACGCTGTAGTCGAGAAACATCCGCTGTAAGCCGCTGAAAGAATCAAACGAAAACAACGTTTCATCGGCATCAAAGAAAATCCAGTCCCATTTCATCGTATCACCTTGTCTTACATACTGATTGGCAGAGCCATAATAATGGCGTCTTCGCGCCCGTCGACCGTCGGATAGTAGTTGCGGCGGATGGTCGCTTCGTTAAAGCCTACGCTTTCATAGAGCGCAATGGCGGCAGCGTTGGAAGCGCGCACCTCCAGCCATAGCGTGACGACGCCGCGTTTTTCAACTTCATCAATAACATGTTCCAGCAGTTCCCGTCCCAGGCCACGGCGCTGGTATGCGGGGTCGACGGCGATGTTAAACAGCGTCGCTTCATCAAGGACAATCTGAGTAATGGCAAATGCCGCCATTTCCCCATCCACTGCCAGTTGGTAATTCAGATAACGTTCACCCTGATTGCTGGCAAAGGTCTGTTCGCTCCACGGGAAAGCGTGGGCGCGTTTTTCGATTTGCCAGGCGTTGGATAAATCAGCCGTGCTGAGGGTAGAAATCGTGTTCATGTGCGCAGATTTGTTGCCAGAGCGCCCTGCGAGCAGGCGCGCTGGTCTGAAGTTCATCAAAAGCGGGGGTGGACACCTGGGCGCCCGCCAGCGGCAGCGACGCCTCTGTGCCCAACCGCCAGCTGTTGCAACGGCTGTCCTGCGGCAGCATCGCCACCCGCTCGGGGGTAAGCTGCAGGACCTGATCTGGCGTCACGGCCAGCGCGCGTAATATGTCGCCAATCAGCGGCTCTGTCAGCGACGGCGGGGTTTCTGCCACCATCACCAGACGAATATGTTCAGGAAGCGAGATAGCGATTTCGCCCTGCAACGCCCCCGGTCGGCGCAGCGACCACTGGGTAATGCCCAGCTGCTGTAATTGCCAGTCTCGTCGGGATGTCATAGCGAAACACTCCTGGTAAACAAGCGCGCAATATAGCAAATCCGTCGTATCTGCGCCAACAAACTACTATAATCGGCGCCAGTCTTAATGAAGGAGTGTTTCATGTCCGCTTTTACCCCGGCAAGTGAAGTCTTGCTGCGCCACAGTGATGATTTCGAGTCCGCCCGCGTTCTGTTTGCCGGTGACCTGCAGGATGACCTGCCTGCGCGTCTGGATACCGCGGCCAGCCGCGCTCATACCCAACAGTTCCACCACTGGCAGGTGCTGAACCGTCAGATGGGTGACAACGTCCGTTTTAGCTTAGTGGCCGAGGCCGCCGACGTCGCCGATTGCGACACCCTGATCTACTACTGGCCGAAGAACAAACCCGAGGCGCAGTTCCAGCTGATGAACCTGCTCTCTCTGCTGCCGGTGGGAATCGATATTTTCGTCGTCGGGGAAAACCGTAGCGGCGTTCGCAGCGCAGAGCAAATGCTGGCCGAATATGCCCCGCTGAATAAAATCGACAGCGCCCGTCGCTGTGGCCTCTACCATGGTCGTCTGGAAAAGCAGCCGACCTTCGACGCCGAAGCATTCTGGGGCGAGTATGCGCTGGATAATCTGACGATTAAAACGCTGCCTGGCGTGTTTAGTCGCGACGGTCTGGACGTCGGCAGTCAGCTGCTGCTGTCCACTCTCGAGCCGCATACCAAAGGGAAAGTGCTGGATGTCGGCTGCGGCGCGGGCGTGCTGGCCGCAGTGCTGGCCAGCCATTCGCCGAAGGTGCGTCTGACCCTGTGCGACGTCAGCGCCCCGGCGGTCGAAGCCAGCCGCGCGACGCTTGCCGCTAATGGTTTTGCAGGCGATGTGTTTGCCAGCAACGTCTTTTCGGAGGTCAATGGTCGCTTCGACATGATCATCTCCAACCCACCATTCCATGATGGGCTGCAGACCAGCCTCGAAGCGGCCCAGGCGCTGATCCGCGGCGCGGTTCGCCATCTGAACAGCGGCGGCGAATTGCGCATTGTCGCCAACGCCTTCCTGCCGTATCCCCAGGTACTGGATGAGACATTTGGCTTCCATGAAGTGATCGCCCAAACAGGACGGTTTAAGGTCTATCGCACCATCATGACCCGCCAGGCGAAAAAATAATCGTCTTCTGGCGCCAGCGGCCCACTTGCGGTGCCGCTGGCTCTTCTTCGCGGCAAACCCGCCCATTTTTGCAGCAATCGATACAACCTGCATAATTAACTATTGACGTGCCGCCGAAAACCACTAGAATGCGCCTCCGTGGTAACGATACTTTCATAGTGTCGATGGTATGCGAAGGTGGCGGAATTGGTAGACGCGCTAGCTTCAGGTGTTAGTGTCCTTACG